>NZ_JANUEH010000005.1:0-323693 GCF_024810195.1 Chryseobacterium sp. BIGb0232 | reverse complement strand
AAAGGGATAGGCCTTTGATGACACAGGATGCAAATCTCAAAGCTAAAAATCAATGGCTTCTTACAAAATATGATCAATTCAGCAGAGTTGTTTATACTGGTATTACTAATAATCCTTCCTTAAGAATTGATTTACAGGAGTATATCAATAACAGTATGGGGAGTCCTATAAATGATGAACAAAGAACTCTATCATATTTCACCATAAATGGGATGAATGTATATTACACCAATTTAGTATCTCCATCAGGAATCAATGTTTTACTGACAATCAATTACTATGATACTTATCCTGGATATACCTTTAATCCGCCATTTCCTTCCACCATTCAGGGAGTACCTACCTTAACTGAGACAATATCTTCAGAAGGAAGAAGCACCAAAGGACTTCCTGTGATGAGCCTGGTAAAGAATATTGAAGATGACAGTTGGACCAAAAACTACACCTATTATGACACCAAAGCAAGAGCTATTGGAGCGTATTCTATCAATCATTTAGGGGGTTATACCCAAACAGAATCCAGGCTGGATTTTGCCGGAGTAGCTCACAATGTTGTTACCAGACATAAAAGACTGGCAACCGATACAGAAACAGTGATCACAGAGAATTTTGAGTACGATCACCAGAACAGGCTGCTTGTCCACAAACATCAGGTAGGTTCCAATCCCGTAGAAATCCTCACCCAGAATACATACAATGAACTTTCCCAGCTTGAATCTAAAAAAGTGGGTGGCGTTTCTGTAGGAACTTCACTCCAGCAGATTGATTATAAATACAATATCAGAGGGTGGATGACTAAAATTAATGATCCTGCTAACCTGAATGGAAAACTGTTTGGGTATGAAATAAAATACACTAATCCAGTTAATCCACTCTATGCCACTGCAAAATACAACGGTAATATCGCAGAAATAGACTGGAATACCTCCAACGATAATGTATTGAGAAGATATACCTATGATTACTATGCAGATAATAAACTGAAGTTTGGGCATTACTCTGAACCCTGGGCAACAGTACCTCAAAACAGTTTTTACAGTGAGTATATTATTTATGACCTTAACGGAAATATCAGTCAGTTATACCGTAATACTAAGAACTCCACTACTGGAGTGGCGATGCAGATTGATGATCTTACATATACCTACTCAGGAAACAGGCTTTTGAATGTAAAGGATGATGCTCAAAATAATTTAGGATATGTAGGAGGAGGCAATACCATCTCCTATGATGATAATGGGAATATGACAAGTCATCCGGATAAAAAAATATCTTCCATAAAGTATAATTATCTGAATCTGCCCCAGCAGGTTACCCAGGACTCCAAGGCTATTAATTATGTTTATAGGGCGGATGGAACAAAGGTTAAAAAATCAGGAACTGCTGGCTTAGCTACAGATTATCTGGATGGTTTCCAATATACAGAAGCAAGCTTGAAATTTGTTCCTACTTCAGAAGGGTATTTTAATTTTGAAAATAATAAGTATATTTACAATTACGCAGATCATTTAGGAAATGTACGATTGAGTTATTTCAAAAATGGTACGGGAATAGAAGTTCTTGAGGAGAATAATTATTATCCTTTTGGGTTGAAACATGAAGGGTATAATATATTAGGAGGTAATCCAAACTATAATTATAAGTACAACGGTAAGGAGCTGCAAGAGACGGGAATGTATGATTATGGAGCAAGATTTTATATGCCGGATATTGGTAGATGGGGTGTAGTTGATCCTTTGGCGGAAAAAATGACCCGTCACAGTCCTTATAACTATGCTTTTAGCAATCCTATCATGTTTATTGATCCTGATGGTAGAGAGGGAAAGCATATTGATGTAAAACAAAACGCTGATGGAACATATAATGTAGTTGGAGGGGAAGCTAATAATGACAAAAGCATTTATATTGTTAATGATAATAATCAGAGAATAGGTATTTTAGGTCAGATGTTAACAACTCACTCATTTTTTGATGACTCTGACAAAGCTGTAGTAGGAGCTGTAATTGACATAAATGATGATACAGGAAACAGGTTTTTACAAGATGAAATTATGAGCAATGAAAGTTTGGATATAGCCACTTATATGTGGAATGGCTTTGGTGGCAGGGATTATGACTTTAAAGCTCGAGGGATAAATAGAATACCTGAACAACAACAAATTCAATATCGTTATAGAGGTTCTTTATTTACAGAACCTTCAATGACTGGTGATACTGGTCTGGGAACATTTGCGTCAGCAAGAGACTACGGAAATGTAGCAGCAGGTTACATAGCTGGTAGAAATGGGATTTCATGGGACTTAGCAAGGGTTGGACTAGATGGATTAGAAACAATACAAAATAAGGGAATCCCCACATCAGAAGGTAAACCAACACAAAAAGCAGAAAAAGTAGGTCATAATGCTGGTATAAGACAATATCTTTATGGAAAAGAAGCTCAAGAGACAGTTAGAAGAATGCAAGAAGATATGTATAATCCGTTTAATACGCCTAAATTTTAGCTATGAAAAAATCATTAAAAGTTCTCATTTACTTTTTTCTTTTTATTGGATTGTTTTTTGGTTGGTTTGCTCTTAAAAGAAATTTTTATTGCATATCAAATGACAAGTGTTTTACTGTCTGGAAAACAATTGGGGGGAAATGCCTTATTATTCCTGGTAAATATTATGGTATTACAATACCCAACAACTATGTAGAAACTGGAAATTTAGATGATGTGGATATTATTTGGATAAATCAAAAATGTTTTATCGTAAATGGAAATTCTGCTACAAAATTTATAAATAATGACATAAATAATTTTAAAATAATTAATTATGACAGTAACAAGATCTTAAATGATAGTAAATATTTAGATTTTGACGGAAAATATCATAGATACAAAAATGATATTGAGATTATACAATTACATATTCGAGAACCCTACGCTACTGATAAAAAAGGGAATAAATTATAGAGCCCAGATATATGGTAATATGGGAATTTATTTAATAGATGAAAATGATAACTATGATATAAATACATCTCCCAGCTGCGCAAAGTCTCCTGACTTTGAGCAATCAAAATAAAAGAACCTTTGCAAGAGCAAAGGTTTTTTACTTATACACTGCTCATCCGGATAAAAAAATCTCATCCATCAAATATAATTACTTGAATTTGCCTCAACAGGTTATCCAAGATTCAAAAACAACTTATTATATCTACAGAGCGGATGGAACAAAGGTTAAAAAATCAGGAACGGCTGGCTTAGCTACAGATTATCTGGATGGTTTCCAATATACAGAAGCAAGCTTGAAATTTGTTCCTACTTCAGAAGGTTATTTTAATTTTGAAAATAATAAGTATATTTACAATTATGCAGATCATTTAGGAAATGTACGATTGAGTTATTTCAAAAATGGTACGGGAATAGAAGTTCTTGAGGAAAATAATTATTATCCTTTTGGGTTGAAACATGAAGGGTATAATATATTAGGAGGTAATCCTAGTTATAATTATAAGTACAACGGCAAGGAGCTTCAGGAAACGGGGATGTATGACTACGGGGCGAGATTCTATATGCCTGATTTAGGAAGATGGGGAATACATGACCCTTTAAGCGATGCTACTTTCCAACCATATAATTACGCTAATGATAATCCTATATCTTTTAATGATCCAACTGGAATGATTGGTCAACAACCTGAAATACATGCGAGTATTGGAGTTACAAAAAATAAAAATGGAGAATATGAAATTATAAGTGCAAAAAATGATGGAGATTTTGGAATATATTTGGCTAATGCTAACGGAAGTTATGATGTAAACAAAAGTAAAAGAGTTGGTACATTAAATAATTCTTTCGACTTTTTATTTACCAATGACGATACTGGAACATTTCAAAAAGGAGTTGCCAAAAATATTAATGATGATTCAAATATAGTACTTAAAACATCATTAAACCTTGGTTCAATATTAAATAAATATAGTTATAATACAGACAATAATATTGATAATTTTTATTTAGATTTAATGAACTTGGCTTATATGTCTGCTAACTATAGTGAAGGAAGTAATATGGGGAAATTAGATTTGAAAAAATCATTAGGTTTGGAAATGTATACACCAGTAAAAGCAGGAAACAATATAACGTCTTTAAGAGCTGCTTCCAACGTTCTTTTTGGATACAATATGCGTAGGATTTATGATAAATATAGTGGTAATTCAAATTTTATAGATAAGTTCCCAACTGCTGGAGACTTTTATACATATGCCATGCAGGCCGTAGGGGGGTATAACCAATTTAAAAATAACAGGAATGGTTTCTTCAATGGAAATGGATATAATAAAGGATTCCCTTTCTATGGAGAACATACGTATTCAGGAATGAATATTTATAGAGGTTATTTTCATCAATTTACAAATCAAAAAATACATAGATAAAATGCGTTACATACTTTTATTAGTCTCTTTTTTTCTAATTTCTTGTAAAAAAGAAAAACTTATGTATAAAAAAATTGAAACAGCAGATTACTTGGTTGAAGGTTATACATATGATAATTATACGGATAAAATTTTCCCCAATGAGCTCATCATTGTAGATAAGGTTTCAAAAGACACTATATTCCATTGTAGTTCTTGTTATAGAGATTTCCATATGATTTTACAAGATACATTATTAATTTATGGTGGATCTAGGCTGGATAGTACTATTGCACATGGGATATTTTTAAAACGAATTCCTGTACCTCAGATGTATAAACATAATTTACCATATAAAAGTAAGGATTAAATTGATGATCCCCCGCTGCGCAAAGTCTCCAGACTTTGAGCTGATAAACATAAAGGCTATCTCATTTTTGAGATAGCCTTCTTATTATAGATTTCTTTTAAAAACACCACTACTCCCTCCTGCGCAAAGTCCCTCGCTAGTGAGAGCATCATACACGTGCTAAAATAAATAACAAACCTTCACAACAGTGAGTGTTTTGTATTTTATCTTTAGTTATTTTTACAATGAAAAATTATATCTCCTTTTTGTAATATAAGTTATGGTTACTTGAGCTGAG
Source organism: Chryseobacterium sp. BIGb0232 (assembly GCF_024810195.1). Classification (NCBI taxonomy): domain Bacteria; kingdom Pseudomonadati; phylum Bacteroidota; class Flavobacteriia; order Flavobacteriales; family Weeksellaceae; genus Chryseobacterium; species Chryseobacterium sp. BIGb0232. Next base: position 318,645 of record NZ_JANUEH010000005.1, on the reverse strand, counting down.
ATAAGCTTATTACTTATTCTTTTGATAAATGACACGAGCTAGAAGCCCCAGCTGCGCAAAGTCTCCTGACTTTGAGCAATCAAAATAAAAGAACCTTTGCAAGAGCAAAGGTTTTTTACTTATACCCCCCGCTGGCGTGAGCTTCTAGATCGTGCCCCGGAATGTATGATTATGGTGCAAGAATGTATATGCCTGACTTGGGAAGATGGGGAGTAGTGGATCCATTGGCTGAAAAAAACGATGGATTCCTATGGATATGTTTGGAACAATCTTATAATATTTATTGATCCTGATGGTAGGTCTGGTACCAGTACTCATACAGATAAGTCAGGTAATGTTATTGCAGTTTTTGATGATGGGATTTAGGTGTATATAGACATTCAGGTAATGCTCAAGAAACAAAGAAAGAAGTCGACAAGAAATATAATAAAAATAATACTTCAGCAGGTGGAGAAAAAATGGGAAGAACGCTTACAAAATATTCATTTACGAAAGATGGATATTTCGACAATAAAGGTATTAGTATCCCTGTAGGAAAGATAGATTTTAATGATGATTAGAATGACGTAGAAATACAATGGGGTATGAATTCAAGTAATGGTATTTTTCATTATGGAATGAATGCAGGAAATAATGGTATTTTTGATTTGAAATCGAAGACTGCAGGAACAGAATATCAAGGGTCAATAATGTTTAGTGACAATGGTGAGAACGTTTACGGTTCAAGAAGAGATGCCGGAAATTTTTTAGCAGGAGCTAAAGCAAAAAGATCAATTTTAGCTACTGATTTATTAATTTATGGTTTTGGAGCATTTAATGCTTCTGGTAATAAACTCAAACAAACGCCAGCTACAATTATAAGTGATGTGGTTGTAGGTGGAGGAATGTTAAAAGCTCCATATTATGGAGAAGACCCTCAAAGTGGAGCTGCTATACTACAGGGTGTTAAATATTATAAAAAGTTTTCTAATAATTGGCTTTTTCCAGAAAATAAATCTAGAAAATAATGTATAAAAAAATTACTCCTCTCTTTCTTTTATTTCTTTTTAGCTGTAACGATAAAGCTAAATTAAATGAAGTAGTTGTACATAAATTCAACAATATTAAGCTTTATCAGTTTAATTGTAATGATCAAGTTTGCTTTTCTTTAGAAAAAGGAAGTTGTAATAATTTACCTAATGATTATTTCATACCTATAGGAGATTCAGAAAATTACTATTCTTTATTTATAAGAGAGAAAAAAAACAGATTAGAGGTTTATTCACCATATAACAGTATAGTTAAACAGGGGGATATAAAAAAACAAATGAAAATAATAGAATACACAAGTTATTTAGATAATGTATTTGTGCAAGATTCATTACAAGGAAAGTCATATATAATTTCAGGTACGGCTAAGTTTTAAAATAATAAAAATAGCATAAAAGATCAAAAAGGCTAAACAATAGATTTTAACTCACCGCTCCCGCAAGATTTTATCGTGTGGCAGATAAAAATAAAACCACCGCAAAATTGCGGTGGTTTTTATATTTCATTAAGGACATTTAATTTCCCTTAGTAATAGACAATTTTTCTATCTGTTACTGAAATTTTACTACCGTTCAATGTAAAGCGTTTCATCTGAATCCAATTATGCTGTGAATCGTATGTATATTCATATTTAACAGATACTCTATCATCTATTTTTCCATTTTCAATGACTGTTAGTTTTGTAATATTTCCATATTCATCAAATGTTTTCTTTAACTCAGAAAAAATATTTTCTTTATCATTCACAACCTGCTGGTAGATCTCATTTCCTTTCTTATCATACTTCCATTTCCGAACTATGGGATAAAGTCCGGTTTCTTCCTGCATAATCAGGTTATTGTTACTGTCATAGCTGTAAGTAGTTTCAGTTTCCCCTTCAGGCAGGTTGTTAGATATCTTTTCACTTATCAGATTTCCGTTCTTATATTGTTTGATCCATTGGGTAGTCTGTTTAGGTTTTGACTTTTCATAAGACGAATAACTCAAAACAGCATCATTCATTTCTTTGATATTGTTAATATATTCCCGTCTTCTAATGGTATCTTCGTTATTTTTAGTCTTTGAGAATTCAATTTTTTTATCACTAACAACGATTCCTTTTTCGTTAAGGGTCAAACTATTTACTGACTTTTTCTTATCACTTTCTTCAAACCCTACTGTTTTAACGGCATTTCCCACTGCATCATAATAATATTGGTATCTTCTCCCAAATTCATTGTTTTGAAGATAAGCGGTTTCTTCCGCCAAATTTCCGCTCTCATCAAATTTATAAATAGTTTTTGTCACCGAATGTTCCATATCAGCATGGAGAATAGACTGTTGGTATCCTGTAACCTCAATCGATTTCACCCTGCCCTGTATCTGCAGTGTTTCATAGTTTTTCTGAAGTATCGGAACCTTTACTTTAGAAGCAGACACCATTGGAAGATCCTCTTGTTCTTTAGCCTGATTTTGATTCTTTTTTTGACAGGAAATCAGCATGAGTACAGATAATGATAGTAGTAAAATTTGTTTCATTGAATTTTTAGTTTTTCTCAGGAACGAAGTATTATTCCCAGTTTCCACAAATTTCGGTATTTCTTTGGTAATAAAAAAGACAGCCATTACTGCTGTCTTTTACTATTTTTATTTAAAATACTTATTTAAGCCAGATCAAACCTATCCAGATTCATCACCTTCGTCCAGGCAGAAATAAAATCATTGATAAATTTACCTTGCGCATCAGCACTTCCATACACTTCTGAAATCGCTCTTAGTTCAGAGTTCGATCCGAAAACAAGATCGGCACGGGTAGCTGTCCATTTTGGCTGACCTGTTTTACGGTCTGTTCCCATATATACTTCTTTATCGTCTGACATTGCTTTCCACTGCGTTCCCATATCCAGAAGATTCACAAAGAAATCATTGGTAAGAACTCCCGGACGGCTGGTAAATACACCATTTTTTGAACCGTCAAAATTAGTATCCAAAGCTCGCATTCCTCCCACCAATACGGTTAATTCCGGAGCAGTAAGCGTTAACAACTGAGCTTTATCAATTAATAAGGATTCTGTAGAAACCGTGAATTTTGTTTTCAGATAATTACGGAATCCATCCGCTGCAGGTTCAAGATATCCCATAGATTCTATATCAGTCTGCGCTTGAGAAGCATCCATTCTTCCTGGTGCAAAAGGAACTTTCACATCGTGTCCTGCGTTTTTTGCAGCAGCTTCAACAGCTCCACTTCCTCCTAAAACAATTAAATCCGCTAAAGATATTTTCTTACTTCCATTTTGAGCATTAAATTCATTTTGAATTCCTTCCAATACTCCCAATACCTTTTGTAATTGAGCCGGATTATTGACTGCCCAGTTTCTTTGAGGCTCTAATCTTACTCTTGCACCATTCGCTCCTCCCCTCTTATCACTTCCTCTGAAAGTAGAAGCAGAAGCCCAAGCTGTTGAAACTAATTCAGAAATACTCAATCCTGAATTCAGAACTTTTGCTTTAAGAGATTCTACATCAGCATCATTTACCAATTCATGATCTACTTCCGGAATAGGATCCTGCCAGATCAGTTCTTCCTGAGGAACATCCGGTCCCAGATAACGGGCACGCGGTCCCATATCTCTGTGCGTTAATTTAAACCATGCTCTTGCAAATGCATCTGCAAACGCATCTGGATTTTCATAAAAATGTCTTGAAATTTTTTCGTAAACAGGATCTAATCTTAAAGAAAGATCCGTGGTAAGCATTGTTGGTCTATGCTTTTTGTTAGGATCAAATGCATCAGGAATAATCTCTGCACCAGCCTTCGCTACCCATTGGTGAGCTCCGGCAGGGCTTTTGGTCAGTTCCCATTCATTCTCAAATAAGTTTTTAAAGAAATAATTACTCCATTGAGTCGGAGTCTCAGTCCAGGTCACTTCCAGACCACTGGAAATAGCATCTCTTCCGCTTCCTGATTTATAACTGCTTGACCATCCTAATCCCTGCTGTTCAATCCCTGCTCCTTCCGGTTCTTTACCCACATGATCTGCAGGGCCCGCACCGTGAGTTTTTCCAAAAGTATGTCCACCTGCAATTAAAGCAACTGTTTCCTCATCATCCATTGCCATACGTCCAAAAGTATCTCTGATATCTTTAGCCGCTGCAATCGGATCAGGATTTCCGTCCGGACCTTCAGGATTTACATAAATTAATCCCATTTGTACTGCTGCCAGTGGATTTTCAAGGTTTCTGGAGTGAATATCTCCATCTGCATTATCATCGGTAGGAAGAACCGCTGCATGTCCTTCTACAGCTCCTTCCGATCCGTGAGCATAACGGATGTCACCACCCAGCCATGTCTTTTCTGATCCCCAATATACATCTGCATCCGGTTCCCATACATCTGCTCTTCCTCCTGCAAAACCAAAAGTTTTGAATCCCATAGATTCAAGGGCAACATTTCCCGTAAGAATTAAAAGGTCTGCCCAAGATATATTTCTCCCATATTTCTGTTTGATGGGCCATAATAGTCTTCTTGCCTTATCAAGGCTTACGTTATCCGGCCAGCTGTTCAGTGGGGCAAAACGCTGTTGTCCTGCTCCGGCTCCACCTCTTCCATCTCCTACACGGTATGTTCCGGCACTGTGCCAGGCCATACGGATGAATAACGGTCCGTAGTGACCAAAATCTGCAGGCCACCAATCCTGGGAGTCAGTCATTAAAGTGTGAAGATCTCTTTTCACAGCCTCAAGGTCAAGACTTTTAAATGCTTCTGCGTAATCAAAGTCCTGATCCATAGGATTAGACAGTGATGAGTGTGAGCGCAGAAGATCTACTCTTAACTGATCCGGCCACCAATCTTTGTTTTGAGTTCCCTCACCTGCTACATTCTTCTTCATTGTTCCGTTATGAAACGGGCATTTACTGATGTCATTCAAATCTTTTTCCATTGTCGTTTATTTATTTTTTTATATTGATTAATACAGTTTAAGTAACTTCATTGTTGTAAGGTCATGACAAACTTACAACGTTAATTCAATAAATACAATCTATTAATAATTATCTCAATGATAGTTAAAAACTATAAAGAAACATTCCCGACAGCATCCGAGCTAAAGACACAATTGTGGTATTAAGTTAGTCATTTTTTAAATCCATTCAACTCCTTCTACTCTATTTAGAATAACTCAATGTAAGGAGGAGGAGGAGATGGAAGCGGGAGGCTGGAAGATGGAAGTTTATTGCAGACGGGAAAACAATTTAGGACAATTGTATCGCTTACAATATTCCCTCATCTCATATAAAAAAAGAATATTTCCTCTCCGTTCTCTAGTGCCTCCAGCTTCCTTCTCCCTGCTTCCAGCCTCAAAACATTCCCATTAAAAAAATTACCTATCTTTATAATCCACAAACATAAATCCCTATGAAAAAAGTAGCAGTCATTCTCCTTGTCGCCTTTATTTTCATTCAGTTTTTTCCTATTGATAAAACCAATCCGCGTCCTACACCCGGCATGGACTTTTTGAAAATAAAAAATACTCCTGAAAAAGTAGCTAAGATTATCAGGACATCATGCTATGACTGTCATTCCAATGAAACTAAATATCCGTGGTATGCTGATATTTCACCCACTTCATGGTTTGTGAAAAATCATATTAATGAAGGCAGAAAACATCTTAATTTTTCTACCTTTGCAGTATATGAACCTCAAAGACAGCTTCGTAAACTGGAGGAATGTATGGAGATGGTTGAGAAAAAAGAAATGCCGCTTGAATCCTATTATCTAGGACATCAGGATGCAAAACTGACCGATGAACAGCGTGCAGAACTTATTCAATATTTCAAACAGGCCAAAGAAGACACAGAAAGAAGGATCATGTTTAATAAATAAAAGTGGTGGAAAACTGGGAAGACAAACATATTGTATTTTTTGACGGAGATTGTGGAGTCTGCAATTTCTGGGTACAGTGGATTCTGGAAAGAGATAAAAAAGACCAATTTATGTTTGCCTCACTTCAATCCGAATTCGGACAACAGTTTTTATCTGAAAGAGGTCTGGATACAAAGGTTTTCAACACATTATACCTTTGGAAACCCAAACAATATTACTTCATAAAATCGAGAGCCATCCTTCAAATTACCAATATATTAGGGGGAATTTATAAACTTTCAGCCATTGGTAAAATCTTACCTGCCTTTCTGAGCGATAAAGCTTATGATCTCGTTTCAAGAAACAGGATGAAACTGGCTAATCAAAAGTGTTACCTTCCGGATCAGCATCAGAAGAAAAAGTTTATTCAGGTGTAATTTCCCACAGATTTTACGGACAGCTACTTGGGTTATAAAAACCTGTGTTATCGGCAAAATCTGCGAGAAATATATGTATTATTATTTATTAAAATATAAGTTTCGATCGCCCCTCATTACTCATAAATTAAGCGACCACACAGAGTAACTATTCGGCGGACATTGAATTTTCACCCGCTTATCTCCCTGCGTTGTCGGATACCAGCTTGAATTTCCAGTAAAATCTTTGATCTGCTGATTACTCCAATTCGTATCGATCCATCTTTCCTGCCAGCTTGATGAGGTATTGATATAAACCACCAGTCCTGGATTTCCGTTGTAACCGTTACGTCTTGCAATATATTCATCATTGTCCGTGTATAAAATAGAAGTGGTTCCTGTAGCTTTATTATTGTGAATCCAGATCAGATTATTCAGTCTTTCCTTATTCAGCCATTCTTCATAGTCTCTGTAAAAAATGGTCGGATAGCCTTCATGGGTTAAAATGTAAGCATAGGCCGGCATTTTATTGTAAATAATATCGGTATCATGATTGGCAACAAAAGTTACTGCTTTGTACGGATTTCTTTTCCACATCATATCATCGTTCAATACATTCAGATTTCCGTTGTCAAAGGCTTCATCCATTTTATAATAGGCAGCAAAATCAAATACGGAACTGTTGGCATTATTCGCCCACCATTCTAACGTATTTACATTAGAATCCCATAATTCGCCTACAGAGAAACCTCCTACTTTAGAATTCCAGGTATTCACTACCCAGGGACCGAATCCTTTTACATAATCGAATCTCCAGCCATCAAATTTCATTACATTTTTATAATATTTTGCAACAGAATCATCTCTTCCCCACAACCAGTCCTGTACATGTGGATTGGCATGACAAAGGTCCGGGAATCCGCCAAAAGCTCCTTCATCATTATTTCCGTAAGCATTTTTATAAAAGTCATTGTAATTTCTTTGAAACTTTCCGGAAGCAACTCCTGAGAAATTAGTCCAGGTATTGGTTCCGGTAAACGGATTGGCTTCAGATTGCCCGCCACTGTTATGATTGATCACAATATCAGCATAAACCTGCATATTTTCTGCATGAGCTTTTGTAATCAATGCTTCAAGTTCCGTTCTTGATCCGAACCGGGTTTCTGTACTTCCGTTCTGATTAAAATTTCCAAAATCATAATAGTCAGTAGGATCATACCCCATAGAATAGGCACCGTTTTGAGCTTTTGAAGCCGGAGGAAGCCATACAGCACCAATTCCGGCATCAGACCATGCCGTTAATTTGTCTTTAACCGTATTCCACCAATTTCCACCATCAGGAACATCCCAATAGAACCCCTGCATCAGTACACTGCCTCCCGGGCCTGCTACAAACTTTGCCTGTGCCGATCCGGATACAGCTCCTGTACTGAAAGGTCTTCCATCATGGTGGGTTACATTTACTATTTTATTATGTACTTCTTCCTTCTTCAGGGAGTCTGTACTTAATTCATCGTTATTCTGGCATGAGCCAACAAGCGCTAAAGCCAATAGAGAAAGAAGAAATTGTGTTTTTTTCATCGGAATATTTAATTATCAAACTATTAACTAATTTACATTTTTATTAAAAACAAATTCAAAATAAGGAGAAATATTTTTATTTTAAATAATAATTCAAAGAGAATCATCTTTAAAGTTTTCATTAAAAAATCATAAATTTTCAAGATTCTCGAAACAATTTTTCTTTTAATCCATATATTTGCATACTATGGAATACAATACCCAAAAAACTCAGCTTCATATGCCGGAATATGGCAGAATTATACAACAGTTGGTTGAGCGCTGCAAAGAACTTCCTACCAAAGAGGAAAGGAACGAAATGGCTATGGCAATCATCGATTTTATGGGTCAGAGAAACCCACAACTTCGCGACGAGGAAAATTATAAACATAAACTTTGGGACCATCTTTTTATTCTTGCTAATCATAATCTGGATGTAGAATCTCCTTATCCGTTCCCAACCATGGAACAATTGGCAGAAAAACCTAAAAGAATGGAATATCCGAAACTTCAAGGTGACTTTAAGTTTTACGGAAAAAGTATTCTTCAATTGATAGAAAAAGCAATAGAACTGGAACAGGGTGATGAAAAAGAAGCCCTTATTGAAGTAATTGCCAACAATATGAAGAAGTCTTATAATGTCTATAATAAAGAACATGTGACGGATGATGTTATTTTCCGCCACCTGAAAGAACTGTCTGAAAACAGGTTGGATCTTACCGGAATAGATTCTCTTGAAAAAAGTAAAATCTACTACACCAGTAATAACAACAACCGAAATAATAACAATAACAACCGAAACAGCAACAACAGCAACAATAATAAAAATAATAATAACCAGCCTAATAAAAGGAGGCATAATAACAATCATAAAAACAGAAAATAATGAGTGGAACATTTCAGATAAGAGGAGGGAAAAGACTGCAGGGTGAAATAACTCCACAAGGAGCCAAAAATGAGGCTCTACAAATTCTGTGTGCAGTACTGCTGACTGACGAGGAAGTAAGGATTAAAAATATTCCGGATATCCACGATGTCAACAGACTGATTGAAATTCTGGGAGACTTCGGTGTAAAGGTTATTAAAAACGGGCATGGAGATTACACCTTCAAAGCTGATAAAGTAAACTTCGACTATATAAAGTCCAATGAATTTAAAAAAGACGGCGCCAAATTACGTGGATCCATCATGCTGATGGGACCGATGCTTGCCCGTTACGGAGAAGCTTATATGCCAACTCCGGGAGGAGACAAGATCGGAAGAAGAAGATTGGATACTCACTTCCAGGGGCTGGTTGAACTTGGGGCTGAATTTCATTATGATGAAGAGGAATATTTCTATTCTTTAAAAGCGAAAGAGCTTAGAGGGAAATTCATCTTATTAGAAGAAGCTTCTGTAACCGGTACTGCTAATATTGTGATGGCTGCCGCTTTAGCAAAAGGAAAAACAAGAATTTATAACGCTGCCTGCGAACCTTATCTTCAGCAATTATGTAAAATGCTGAACAGAATGGGAGCTAATATTTCAGGGATCGGTTCTAACCTTCTTACCATTGAAGGGGTAGAATATTTAAAAGGTACCGAACACACGATGCTTCCGGACATGGTAGAAATCGGATCATGGATTGGCCTTGCTGCCATGACTAAATCTGAAATCACCATCAAAAATGTAAACTGGAATCAATTGGGAGTGATTCCTAATACATTCAGAAAACTGGGAATTCAGCTTGAGCAAAGTGGTGATGATATTTACATTCCTGCTCAGGAGCATTATAAAATTCAAAAATTTATTGACGGATCTATCCTTACGATCTCTGATGCACCATGGCCGGGATTCACTCCTGACTTACTCTCTATTATTCTGGTAGTAGCAACTCAGGCAAAAGGAAGTATTCTGGTTCATCAGAAAATGTTTGAATCCAGATTATTCTTTGTGGATAAATTAATCGACATGGGAGCTCAGATCATTTTATGTGATCCGCACAGAGCAACTGTAATCGGATTAAACCAGGAAGCTCCGTTAAGAGGAACAACCATGGTTTCCCCGGATATCAGAGCCGGAAACGCCCTTCTTATTGCAGCCCTTTCTGCAGAAGGAAAATCTATCATCCACAACATCGAGCAAATCGACAGAGGATATGAGAACATCGATGGAAGACTGAAAGCAATTGGTGCTGATATCGAGAGAATCTAAACTTATTTTTATTACTATAGAGCGTTCAGAGAGATCTGAACGCTTTTTTTAACCGCCCCGTCAAAAATTCAGAGAATTTTTGACACCCCGGGAATGTTCACACCTTCAATTGGAACTATTGTCAAAATTGAAAGGATTCTCTAAAATCTACTGACTTTTTATTTTATTTTTTTCATGGTAAAATATCTGCATAATCTATTTGGCTGCGAGATCATAAAAAGAAAAAGTGCCCGGTAAAACCTGACACTTTGAGTAATTAAAACTATATGAATCTCCCCTAAGAATACTTCCGGCAGAGATACTCCACCGTTGTATTCAAAAGTTTATTTTTATTCAGATAGACTTCCAGTTTCTGATAATCCTCTGAATTGACATTAATATATAATTGTACCGAACCAAAACTATTTCCGTTCACATATTCCACATTTGCTGACAACACTCTATGACAGATCCCCATTTGATTATAGATGGTATTCATTAAATGCTCAAATTTCATTTTGCCATTCAACTCAATTTCCAATAATAATTCTTTTTTAGGCAGGTTCAGTTTATTTTGAAAAACCTGCAGACTAGGGTTAGGTGTAATCATTGCTAAATATTTTTTAATTAAACATTCTCAGATCATATTTTGTTCTGCATTTAAATCTGTCACAAAAGTATAAAAAAATATTAGTCTACCAAATAAGTAGACTAATATTTTTTTAAATTTAACATTTAATTAAATAAGTCAGGAAGTTTGAAGCTGGAGGATGGAAGTCACTGTATTTTAAAAATCAATACAAGTAAATCTATTCATTTTAAAGTCAATTTGTTAGTTCTAAATTTCATAAAATATTTGTTCAATAATAACTTCCAGCCTCCCTCTTCCTGCTTCCAGCTTCAAAGTTCTCCTACCCTTTCTAACTTTTCTGATCCGGCCAATCCATTGGGATTACAACCAGGTTCTCCTTCAGGAACCTTCAGTTTTTTCTTAGTGTAAAATTCTTCCCAGAATCTATTGATCTTTCCTGTCTTCGGATCCATGAACGTCATAGGTTCTAATTTAAAAATATGATCATCCCGAAAAGCTCTTTCTACAAAATCTGAACAGTAATAAGAATTTTCATCCAAAATATAATTGAAATTATAAGGCTTCCCCAGCATAGAATGTGCATTCTCAATAGCCACAGAAATTGATTCCTGATATTCAGCCTTGAGACGGTATACCACAATATTTTGCTGATCTTTTTGCTGATCTTTTTTCTGATCCTTCACAAAATCATTTAAACTTTGCTTTTGTGAACCGCCTTTTGGAGCTGCATGCAGAACAAACAATTTCTTTCCTTCTTTTTCGAGAATGCCAATATGATCAAAAGAAGCTGTCTTCTGCTTTTGGGTAACATTATTAATGGCTCCTGAAAGCCCGCTTTCTTTTGCTGTTACAAAAAGTAAATCTCCGTTTTGAAGCTGGCTTGTTCCGGGATAGGAATTACATTGCACTAACAGCAAGATTAAAAGAGATAGAAGTCCGCCAGCAATTCCTTTTTTTATTTTTTTATTGAAAATCATTTTAATTTCCGGTATTCTGATTGTTATTTACGTCAAAATTACAAAATAGAAATCATTACATTTGTGGAACAGACCGAGTAACTTTCATAGTAACCAAACCCTTTTGCTACTTTTATGCCTCATATTTTACTTGTTGAAGATGATAAAAGACTTTCCCGCCTTATTGGAAGAGGACTTCTTGAAGAGGATATGGATGTAAGCTTTGCCTATGATGGTGAAAAGGCTACAGAACTGGCTTCTACTCAGGATTTCAACCTCATCATTACGGATATTATTGTGCCTTTGAAAAATGGTCTGGATTTTTGCAAGGAAATAAAAAATCTAAAACCACAGATTCCGGTCATTATGCTGACTGCATTGGGAACTACAGATGATAAGCTGGAAGGTTTTGATTCCGGGGCAGATGATTACCTTACCAAACCTTTTGAAATGCGCGAACTGATTGCAAGAGTTAAAGTTTTAATGAAAAGATTCTCGATGCACACTCCCACAGAACAGCTTTTAAGGTATGAGAATATTGAAATGGATCTCAAATTGAAATCCATAAGCAGAAATGGCATCGCTATCAAACTTACCCCTAAAGAATTTAACCTTATGAAATACATGCTGGAAAATCCGGAAAGGGTCCTTTCCCGCTCAGAGATCGCTGAAAATGTATGGGAAACTCATTTTGATACAGGAACCAATTTTATTGATGTCTACATCAACTATATCCGGAAAAAAATTGACAGGGATTTTGAACATAAACTGATTCATACCAAAGCAGGTATGGGCTTTATTTTAAAAAAAGGATACGAAGAACACCAGCAATAAGAGCTAAGAAATGAAAATCAGGACCCGGCTTACCCTACTCTTTACCATTGTCACAGCCATGCTGATGATATTTTATGGTATTGCAGTATATTATTCTTCTAGTGAAGCCAGAGAAGTTTCATTTTATGCCCAGCTTAACAACGAAGCAGTGGCAAAAGCCAATCTTTTCTTTCAAAGTACATTGAGCGAAAAGGAAATGCACCGGGTTTACAAGAATAACACAAAAACTATTAATGAAGTTCAGGTGGCTATCTATGATCCGGAATTCAATCTGGTGTATCATGATGATTCAAAGGTAGATTTTGTTAAGGAGGATCCGAAAATGCTTTCCAATATTTTAAAAAAGAAGGAAATCAGTTTTTTCATTGGCGATCTTCAAGCCATAGGAATGGTTTACTCTCACAATGGAAAGGAATATCTGGTAACTGCTGCCGGGTACGATCAATATGGTTACAAATCTATCAATCATCTTCTTACCATCAGTATCATTGCTTTTATCAGTATTTTGATTTTGGTGTATCTGGCAGGAATATTTCTTTCAAAAAAAGTACTGAATTCCCTCAGTGAAATGGTGAGCCAGATTAAAAATATTACCGCAGGCAAACTACAGCTTCGATTAAAAACTACTAGTGAAAAAGACGAACTGAATGAACTTGCTCAAAACTTTAACGGAATGCTTGAACGCCTGGAAAATTCGTTTGATGCTCAAAAACATTTTGTTTCCAATATTTCACATGAACTTCGTACTCCGCTATCCGCAATTATTACAGAATTGGAGTTCTCTTCTGAAAAGGAACAAACCCGGGAGGAATATCAGCAAACTATTCAATATGCACTGGATGATGCCCGCAATATGGTGAAGTTATCCAACAGCCTGATGGACCTTGCCAAAGCAAGCTATGATCCTAATGAAATCAGTTTTTCAGAAGTCCGATTGGATGAAATTTTACTGGAATCTTATTCGAAAATAATAAAGGAAAATCAAGAATACAAAGTTTCTTTGAATATTGACAGCACAATAGAAGAACATCAACTTGTTATACAGGGAAATGAATATTTACTGCAGGTTGCCTTTAATAACCTTATCGATAATGCCTGTAAATATTCTCCGGTTCATACCTGTATGATTGATGTAAAAGCAAACAATGAAAAGCTTATTATCAGTTTTATCAATACAGGAATTGCCATTTTACAGGAAGACTTACTTCATATTTTTGAACCTTTTTACAGAAGTGATACCTCCAGACATGAAAAAGGATACGGAATCGGGCTTTTCTTAACGGAGAAAATTATTCATCTGCACCATGCAATCATCAAAGTAGCCTCTGAAAATAATGAAACTGTTTTTACAGTGATATTTGATATTGAAACGGTTTAGATTTTTTATGTGGCAAATATTCTTTAACCACAAATCGAAGATTCGACGAAGTCAAAAGACACAAAAATTATAAACACTTAAGGGATTTTAAGTGACAAGCGGCACGCCTAATAAGTACACTTAAGTTTAGAAAATCTCTGATTTTCTTTTCATACCAACCTTGAAAAGAAGCACACTGTTTCATTCAAGTGTATTTGAACCCTAACTTTCCTTAAAGCCTTAAGGCTTCTTAATGGTTTAAAAAATTATTCATGAGAAATTTTGCTGAAGATAGTAGTTCCAATACTTGCTGCAATTACACATCCAATAGAAATCCATTGTAAAAAAGAGAGTTCTTCTGCAAGAAATACTAATCCGGAAAGTGCAGCAAATGCGGGTTCCAGGCTCATCAGAATACTGAAAGTTTTTGCCGGAAGCTTTTTTAAAGCCATCATCTCCAGAGAAAACGGTAAGGCACTCGACAGAATTGCGACTCCCAATCCTTTTACAAAAATAGTTGGTGTAATATTGAAAACAGCCCCATCCCAAATCGTAAATGGAATAATTACCAAACTGGCAAATAACATCCCGGTGGTTACTGCATCTTTTCCATCCATTATTTTAGAAACTTTTCCGCCCATTACAATATAGAGCGCCCAGAATATCCCTGCCAGGAAAGCCAATCCCAGTCCCAACAAATCTATGTGATCGCTCTTCCATGGAACAATAAGTAATATTCCTACGCAGGCCAATAGCGCCCAAACTACATCCAATAGTTTACGGGATAATGCCAACGCAAGAAATAAAGGTCCGGCAAACTCAACAGTTACAGCCAGACCCAAAGGAATCCTCTGGATAGCCATATAAAAAATAAGATTCATGGCTGCCAATCCCACTCCATACATTGCACAATACTTCCATTTTTGTGGAGTAAACTGTAAAAATTTGGGACGATTGATAATGGTAAGTATAATAGCAGAAAGTACAATCCTTAAAGTAACGGTTCCAATAGCTCCGATTGCCGGGAAAAGCTGCTTGGCAATTGATGCTCCACCCTGTACACAGATAATGGCTAGCAATGTAGCAGGAATCGCTAAGTTTGAATTTTTCATTTCTAAAATTTATAATTTATTAAAGACAACCATGGTTTGAAACCGGAAGATAAAGCAAGCTTTATTCTGTAATAATTAATATTATTATACCACAAAGCTAGATTTTTGCCAAATGTATTGAAATTTCAGCTTAAAAAATGGTTACAGATTATGACTTTAATTCTCATCTGTAACCATTAATAAATCTATGCATAGTATCAAATCATACTATCAAGTATATATTTTTTTACTAAAAAGTCTCATCACCATTTTTTCTAATACAATTCTAATAGCATTCTAAAGCTTTTCTAACGGCTAAAAAAAGCCAGCCTTACTACTTTTGCACTGTAAAAAATAAAGCACATGGACGCAGATCCCTACAGTAATTATCAATCTTAAAAGCTTTAGTTGTACTCACTTTTCCCGTACAGCTTTCAAGCTTTATAAAAAAAGGAAAAGTTATGAATACATTTGAATTTACCCTTCGCTTATTAACTGCATTCTGTTTAGGCGCCGGCATAGGCTTCGAAAGACAGTGGCGTAAAAAAAATGCAGGCCTTCGCACCAATACTTTAGTTTGTATAGGCTCCGCAGCATTCGTCTTAATCGCCATCAGAATCGGAGGTGATGCAGCCGGAAGAATCACCTCTTATATTGTTAGCGGGATCGGATTCCTTGGTGGCGGTGTTATTATGAAAGACGGCCTTACCGTTCGGGGATTAAATACTGCCGCTACTTTATGGTGTTCCGCTGCAATAGGAGCATTATGTGCGCTGGGATACCCTAAAGAAGCACTCATTACCGTCTTTTTCATTGTTTCCACAAATATATTTCTACGACCCACTTTATCTACTCAAAAGGAAGCCAGAAGTAAGAAACTGGCTATTAAGAAAAAGAGCAGTACAAAACCCAAAATCAGCAACAGTACCCAATTTTATTAAGATCATGAAAAGAATCATCTTAAGTGTTATTACCCTTTTTGCAGTCTCCTGCAAGGACAATGCACCTCAACAAGCCTCAGAACAGGAAATCACTCTGAAAGACAATCAGGTTACCATTCCTGAAAACAACCCTGTTTTAAAGAAAATTAAAACCATCACCGTCAGTTATCAGGAATACAATCATGACATTACTTCTGTAGGAACCATAGAAGCTATTCCTAACAATTACGCAGAAATAGCCAGTCCTTTCTCAGGAAGAATTACAAAGGCTTTTGTCAATATTGGGCAAAAGGTGAATGCCGGAAGCCCTCTTTTTGAAGTCCTTTCCTCTGGCTATCTGGATATACAGAAAGAATATTCCGATGCTTTGAATGAAGCTGGGCTGGCCGAAAAAAAATACAAACGCCAGCAGGACCTTGTAAAACATGGTGTGGGAATACAAAAGGAACTGGAAGAATCTGAAACTGAGTTTAGGAATAAAAAGATCTCCTTATCAAATGCATCTACTGCATTAAAGATTTACAACAGCCAGAGTAAGGGTTCCGGAGGTTTAATTGTAAGAGCCCCTATTGCCGGAGAAGTTATTTCCAACAAAATAGTCACCGGACAGTATCTCCGTGAAGACGCAGACCCTGTAATGGTTGTTGCTGAACTTTCCAAAGTCTGGATCTCCGGAGAAGTGAAAGAAAAAGATCTTCGGTTCATTAAAAACGGAGATCAGGTAGCTGTAAAAGTCAATACTTATCCGGACAGGGCCATTGCCGGAAAAGTATATCATATCAATGATTGGGTAGATGAAGCAACAAGAAGTATTAAGGTTTTAATACAATGTGATAATCCTGACAGAACATTAAAGCCCGGCATGTTTGCTACCATTACCTACTCCACCGATTCTGAAAACACAATTATTATCCCAACCTCTTCGCTGATGCAAAAAGACGACAATCAATATGTCTGGATTAAAATAGGAAAAAACCAATTTGTGAAACGCAATGTAACCACTGCTGAAGCTGCTGAAAAAACAGTAAAGATTACTTCAGGACTTACATCCGGAGATGAGATCATGACGACAGGAGGAATTTATCTGCTGGATGTAAAATAAATGTAAAATGAGGAAACTGAAGTTTCCCATAAAGTTAGATTATGAAAAAATTATTAACAGTTTCCATACAGAAAAAATGGCTTATACTGGCCCTCTTTATATTATTAGGATTTTTTGGATACTATTCCTGGACTAAACTTTCCGTTGAAGCTTATCCGGACATTGCAGATACCACTTCACAGGTTGTCACCCAGGTACAGGGACTCGCAGCTGAAGAAGTAGAACAGCAAATCACTATTCCGCTGGAAAGAGCCCTTAACGGAATTCCGGGAATGCATGTTATGCGAAGCAAAAGTACTTTTGGACTTTCCATGATTACCATTGTATTCGATGACGGAATTGATGATTATTGGGCAAGACAGCGTATTCAGGAAAGGCTGGCTGAGGTTTCACTGCCTTATGGTGCCCAGCCGGGACTGGATCCACTGACTTCGCCTGTGGGAGAAATCTATCGCTATGTTATTGAGAGTGATAATCACAGTTTAAGAGAACTTACTGATCTTCAGAATTTCGTAATCATTCCGAGAATAAAACAGGTTTCAGGAATTGCGGATGTAACCAATTTTGGAGGAATAACCACTCAGTTTCAGATAGAATTAGATCCCAACAAACTGGAGCAATATGGTCTTTCTCTTTCGGAAATCATTGAAACCATCAGTAAAAATAACGCCAGTGCAGGGGGAAGTATGCTTCCCCGTGGAGATCTGGCCTATGTAGTCCGTGGGATCGGATTGATTAAAAATCTTGATGACCTTGGAAAGACCGTTGTAAAAACAGAAAAAGGAGTTCCTGTCTTTTTAAACGATATCGGAACATTAAAATACGGAAATCTGGAACGCAAAGGAATTCTCGGTTTTACCGACCGAAACAGAAACTACAATGAAAGTGTAGGTGGAATCGTCTTGTTATTGAAAGGACAAAATCCGTCACAAGTGTTAACAGGTGTTCATGAAGCAGTAGATGAACTCAACAAAAATATTCTTCCGGCTGGAGTAAAAATCCATACCTATCTGGATAGAACGGACCTGGTAAAGACCACTCTTACTACAGTTTCCCATACTTTAACGGAAGGAATTGTATTGGTGATTATTATATTAATTGTATTCCTTGGAAGCTGGCGGGGTGCTCTTCTTACAGCGATTACCATTCCTTTTTCACTTCTTATTGCTTTTATTTTAATGCATTTCACCAATATTCCTGCCAACCTTCTGTCATTGGGAGCCATAGATTTCGGAATTATTGTAGACGGTTCCATCGTAATGCTGGAAGCTATTTTAAGACAAAGAGAAGATCATCCAGAAAAGGAACTGGACGAAAAAACAATCATTCAAAAGGCCACTGAAATTGCGAAACCGATATTCTTTTCAGGAATTATCATCATTACGGCTTATCTGCCTTTATTCGCATTTGAAAGAGTGGAAAAAAAATTATTTACTCCCATGGCATTTACTGTAGGATATGCATTATTAGGTGCATTAGCCGTTGCTTTATTACTGATTCCCGGATTGGCTTATATGATTTACAGAAAGCCCCGAAAGCTCTATCATAACCGATGGCTTGAAAAAGTAAGTAACGCTTATGGAAAAGGAATAGATAAAATCATGTCTGCTCCGAAAAAGATCTTTATTCCTGCAGGAATCGTATTGCTTGGTGCCGGAATTCTCTCCTATAGCGTAGGGAAAGATTTCTTACCTGAACTTGATGAAGGTTCTATCTGGCTTCAGGTACAGCTTCCACCTGGAATTTCCTTGAAAAAAGCTCAGGAAATGAGTGATTCTCTCCGTCTGAGAACAATGAAACACTCAGAAGTTACTTATATTATGGTTCAGGCAGGCCGTAATGATGATGGCACAGATCCATGGACGGCTTCTCACTTTGAAGTATCTGTAGGAATAAAACCCTACAAGGAATGGGCATCAGGAAAAACAAAAGCAGACCTCATCAGAGAACTGGCAGAAGATTATAAAGAAATGCCGGGCTTTACCGTAGGTTTTTCCCAACCAATGATTGATGGTGTTATGGATAAAATATCAGGAGCGCACAGTGAACTGGTGGTAAAAATATATGGTGATGACTTCGCTGGAACCCGACAGGTGGCAGAAAATATTCTTTCCCTCTTAAAAACCGTTCCCGGCTCCGCAGATCTTGCCATTGATCAGGAACCTCCTCTTCCTCAATTGCAGATTGTGGCCGACAGAAATAAAATTGCCCAATATGGTTTGAATGTTTCTGATGTTACTGATCTTATTGAAACAGCCCTTGGAGGAAAAGCTGTCTCCCAAATTTTTATTGGCAACAAAGTATATGATATATCCTGCCGCTATGTGGAAGACAGCCGTAATACTCCTGAAAAAATCGGAAATCTGATGCTGGCTTCTTCTTCAGGAGCAAAAATTCCGCTTTCACAGATTGCCTCGGTAAAACTGAGTACCGGAGAAAGTACCATTACAAGAGAAATGAACAAAAGACATCTTACTGTAAAACTGAACCTTCGGGGACGTGATCTTACTTCATTTCTCAACGAAGCACAAAAGAGTATTGAAAAGAACATTCGCTACGATCATGAAAAATATCAGATCAAATGGGGTGGGCAGTTTGAAAACAAGAACAGAGCCTATTCAAGGCTGGCGGTTATTGTACCATTAGCATTAGCAGTGATGTTCCTATTGTTGTATGGTGCATTTGGAACATTCAGACAGGCATTGATCTTAATGAGTATTATTCCGCTTGCTTTATTTGGAGGAATGCTTGCCTTGAATATCAGGGGAATGTCACTCAACGTTTCTTCTGCTGTAGGTTTCATTGCTTTATTCGGAGTGGCTATTCAGAATGGAGTGATTATGGTTTCTCATATCAATACCCTAAGAAAAAGTGGAATTCCGCTTAAAGCATCAGTTATTCAGGGAGCGAAGGACCGTTTCAGGCCTGTACTGATGACTGCTTCCGTAGCCATCATAGGATTATTACCCGCTTCTCTGGCAACAGGAATCGGATCAGATGTACAAAGACCTTTGGCTACTGTGATTGTATATGGATTAATGTTTTCCACATTCCTTACCCTATTTGTACTTCCTGCCATTTATTATTTAGCTGAATATCGCTTTGACAAACAAAATGCAACCTCTCATGAAATATAATTTTTTAATCATATTATTCTGTACCGTTACCGGCATATTCATCAAGGCCCAAACGGAACAAGAGCCTATCTATTTTAATGAATATCTGAAATATGTAAAGGAGAAAAACCTTGGCCTAGCTGCACAGAAATATAATATCAGCATGGCCGAAGCCTCTATCCTTACCGCAGGAATTTTCCCGGATCCTCAGATTGAAATGGAAACCT
Organism: Chryseobacterium sp. BIGb0232; assembly: GCF_024810195.1. Lineage (NCBI taxonomy): Bacteria > Pseudomonadati > Bacteroidota > Flavobacteriia > Flavobacteriales > Weeksellaceae > Chryseobacterium > Chryseobacterium sp. BIGb0232. The sequence continues at coordinate 298,412 of NZ_JANUEH010000005.1, read as the reverse complement.
CCAACAATGGGGTATCTAAAGATATGGGATATACCGTAGGAGGAGCTGTCAGCTGGACCCTCGAGCTGGGTGGCAAAAGAAAAGCCAGAATAGAAATGGCAAAGAATGAAGCTGAATATTCCAGGTTACAGCTACAGGATTATATAAGAAATCTGTTTGCTGATGCTACTTTAGGATACATTGAAGCATTAAAAGCAAAGGCATTACTGAATGTGCAGAAAGAATCCTATCAGAACATGCTTACATTAGCAAAATCCGACAGTATCCGATACAGATTGGGTGATATATCCAAAGTGACATCACAACAGACCCGACTGGAATCTTCTTCTTTATTGAATGAAGTTTATCAGCTTGAAGGAGCCCAACAGCAATCCGTCACAGCTCTATCCGATTTTATAGGAAGTGACTGTACCGGGAAAGATGTAAGTGGAAATCTTAATACATTCAACAGAAACTTCATATTGAATGACCTTATCACACAAGCTTTTAATGAAAGGGCAGACCTTCTGGCTTCAAAACAAAATATTAATACTGCTGCAAGCCGTGTTAAACTTGAAAAAGCCAACCGTGTCATAGATTTAGGATTAAGTGCCGGTGCCGGACATAATACTGTTGCCAATAATGAAATTGCACCCTCTCCTGCTGTTAATACGGTAAAATTTGGAATCAGTGTTCCTTTGAAATTTTCCAATCACCGGAATGCTGATTTAAAAATTGCAGAAATGGGCTATTCACAGGCAGAAACGGAATACAGACAGATTGAAAACAATATCCGAATGGAAGTTACTCAGGCTTATCAGCAATATACTTCTGTACAAAAGCAACTCCAGCAGTTTGACAATGGAATGTTAAAAGAAGCGGAAAACATACTGAAAGGCATTACTTACAGTTATCAGCGGGGAGAAAGCTCTATTTTAGAAGTTCTCAATGCCCAAAGGACATTTAACGAGCTTCGTCAGAATTATTTTCAGCTTTTAGCAGAAAACGCTTCCGCTTTAATAGAACTTGAGCGAAAAGCCGGAATCTGGGATATTGAGTTCTAAAAAAAAGGAAGTTAGAAGCTGGAAGAAGGAATTTTATACTCGCTGAAAAATAACTGAATGCCATTAATTAGCCTTTTAAACCTTGAAATATTTTTAATAATAAACGATAAACTATCAAAGATACAACAGGAACTTCCAGCATCCCGCTTCTCGCTTTCTGCTTAAAAAAAGCATCTATATTAAAAAAGCCCTGAAAACTATATGATTCAGGGCTTTTGTTATTTCTTATACTGAGATTCATAGATATTGATCCAGTCTTTCGCAGTCATTTTTTGGCTTAATTCTGCGATTAATTCAAAAGGGATGTCTTCCGGTTTTTTGAAACGTACGCAGGATTTTCCCATATCCAGTTTTTTTCTGGAATGTTTAGGATATTCGCCTACAAACCAATCCAGAAGGTCCGGTCTGGAATATAATCCCATATGATACAAGGCAATGAAATTCTTTTGTGAAGCCAGGTTGATAAATGGTAAAGGTGTACCAGGTGTACAATGATAACCCGCAGGATAGATTTCCAGTGGAACCACCCAACCTAGCATTCCATAATTGGTAGCTTCTTCAAAACCTTTTGGCAGGTTGTTTTTGATAATATCAAAAAGTTTTTTAAACGGCTCCTGCCTTTCTTCCGGAATCTTTGAAAGATAGTCTTCCAGTGAGTTTGATATGATTTGCATTTTCAGTAAGTTTTAGAGGTTTAAATTAAGAAATATTATTGATTATTAGACTGGAAGAAGGAAGAAGGAGGCTGGAAGTTACCATTCAACATATAATGGCTGAAAATATCATAAATCAGTATAAATGGATTATATGATTTTAAGATTTTGAGGACTATCTTACCTTAAAAAAAGCAGCAGTACAAAAATGTACTGCCGCCCAACTTTATTTACACTAAAAAAATTATTTCTTGATTGCTTTTACAGTAGAATGAGATCCATCCTTAAAGTGAAGAATCACAAAATACAGCCCCGAATTTAATCTGCTCAAATCAAGTTCTTTCGCAGAACCTTCCATTGTTTTCACAGTTCTTCCTGTAGTATCGGTTACAGTTACAGACTTAATATCTCTTGTATCTGATATATACAGAATATCTTTAAAAGGATTCGGATGAACGGATACTTTTTTCTCCTGACGGTTTACTTCCGAGGTACTTAGCTGAGCATTTTCAATGGTAAAATTCTTCACATAGAAATTATAATCCAGGTCTTCGTCTAGCGGTCCTGTACTTCCATAAAAAGCAAATATAGTATTTGCATTAGTAAAGTTAGCCAGATCGAAGGTATATTCATTTGATGTATTAGATGGAGAATTACCCGAATCCCAGGTTTGCAGAATTACCCATGTAGTTCCACCATCATTGGAAACAAGGAAATGAACAACATCATCGCTATCCATTGAAGAAGAAGAAGTACCTGAATAGGTAGTGATCCCGTAATTAAATTTCACTTTATATCCTCCTGCTGACAGGTTGAAGGCTCCCGTTTTCAGCCACCCTGTTCTATCCGAAGAAAATAAATTCATATGTGCTGAAGGTCCATTAGCTGAATTATTTAAAAAATTACGTGATCCCCAATAAAAAGAACCTGTACCTGATGGCCCAGTAGCCGGATCTCCTCCTACTAAATTATTAGCCCAGCATAATCCCGGAAAACTACTAAAATTATTAGTATAGGCAGGCACTAACGCACCACACTGTGTTGTAAATGATTTAACAAGAGACCATGAACTTTTACTTGTTGCCGTACTGCAATTGGCTCTTACCCAGTAATAATAAACTGTACTTGGAGATAGGTTATTCAAAGTATATGAGGTTCCTGTCACATTGGAATGATTAGGGTTGGCGTTACTCGCAGGTACGGTTGAACTTGTACTATAATAAATATCATAACCCGTAGTCTGATTGCTCGCAGGCACTGTCCATGATATTTGCGCTGAATTTGAAGTTACTCCGGTTGCTGCATCTGTAACAGGTGCCATACAATCTGAAAAAGCATCTGCAGAGAATGCAAATATGTTAGGAATACCTGATCCTGAACTTTTGGTAATGGTAATACTCTGTATTGGCTTAGCCTGATTAGCTGCATCAATATTCAAAACAGATTGATACAGTCTTGGGTTGTTACTACTAGGATCTAAGATATTGTTATCCCTGTTAATTCTTCCAATTCCCTGAATAGCAAAATTAGAACCACTGTACCAGTCTGAAAGACTGACATTGGAGAATATTTGAGTTGTATTATCTATGAAAGTCACTGTAGCACTTACGACTGATGTTCCACTACCACTTGTGGCAAGCATATACAGTTTAACAGCAGCTTTTGGAGTCGTAAATACCAAAGTTCCGTTCTCTCCGCTTGAAGCTAGTTTTAAAGAGTTATTAGCACTTAAATCTCCCAATTCATAAGAAAGTCCGGGAGTAGAGGCTACAACTGAATTGATGATCCCATCTGCAGGAAGACCATACGTGAGAGGAGTACTGGTAGAGGTCAGTTTAAAATCTTTCGCCACAAAAGCAAAAGATACCCCGTCTACATCAGACGTTGTAGAAACGGATGCCGATCCTATTCCATTAGCAATTACATCAGCCGTAAATCCAGATGCAATAGGCATCGTTTGAAAATTTTGAGCCGTAATAGAGGCGGCTGAGAGAAGAGCAACTGCGGGAAGTACTCTAGAAAATAAACTTATTGTCATTTTTTTTATATTTAAATTGAAAATTAAGAAAAATATCAACATAAAAAACTTATTTTTAATAAATATTTAACAATTACATGAAATAAACTCAACATTCACATTAAAACCGTTAAAATAATCTACTCCGCAAGTGCATAATAAGCCGTTTCTTCCTGTTCTTAATTTTATTATTGGGAAATTAAATCCTATTTTTGTCATACAAATTTTTGAACAATGCCGAATATTTCAAACAGAGCACTGCATATGCCACCATCGCCGGTAAGAAAACTGGTTCCCTTTGCGTTACAAGCAAAACAAAAAGGAATAAAAGTATATCACCTTAATATCGGGCAGCCTGATATTGAAACTCCGGAAACAGCATTAAATGCTTTAAAAAACATCGATCTTAAAGTATTGGAATATGCACTTTCTGAAGGTAACCTAGATTACAGAAAAGCCCTTACAGAATATTATCATTCTTTAGGTTTTTCAGACCTTACCCCTGATAACTTTATTGTTACCAATGGAGGCTCTGAAGCACTAAACTTTGCCATTTCAACTTTGTGTGACGATGGAGATGAAGTAATCATCCCTGAGCCTTATTATGCTAACTATAATGGCTTCACCAGCACATTTGATGTGAATGTAGTCGCAGTTTCATCTACCATAGATACTGGTTTTGCCCTGCCTCCAATTGAAGAATTTGAAAAAAAGATCACCGAAAAAACAAGAGCAATCATCATTTGTAATCCAGGTAACCCTACAGGATATCTTTATACTCGTGAAGAACTTCAGAAACTTGCTGATATTGCTTTAAAATATGATATTGTAATCATCTCTGATGAGGTTTACAGAGAATATGTATATGACGGAAAACAACAGGTATCTATTCTTGATTTCCCTGAACTGAAAGAAAACTGCATCGTTATCGATTCAGAATCCAAGCGTTATTCTATGTGTGGAGTAAGAATCGGATGTATGGTAACCCGCTCTCAGAAAATCCGTAATGCAGCAATGCTTTTTGCACAGGCAAGACTAAGTCCTGTTCTTTTGGGACAGATTGCAGCAACTGCAGCTCACCAGAATGACGGAGCTTATATCAGAGCCGTAAGAGAAGAATATACTCACAGAAGAAATATTTTAGTAGATCTTTTAAATGCTATTCCAGGGGTCATCTGTCCTAAACCTAGAGGTGCATTCTACTGTGTTGCAGAACTTCCTGTAGATGATACTGAGAAATTTGCACAATGGCTGCTTGAATCCTACTCCCACAACAAGGAAACTATTATGGTAGCTCCTGCAGGAGGATTCTACAGTGATCCTGAATTAGGTAAAAAGCAGGTAAGAATTGCTTATGTACTGAAAGAAGAAGATCTTAAGAGAAGTGCTGAAATTCTGAAAAATGCTTTAAAGCAATACAGAGAAGAGTTTAGCCTATAAAATCATATCATGCCGACAACAAAATATATATATCTGAAAATACTGTTTTCGATTTTTTTGCTGTCGGTATTTTTTTCCTGTGACCAGCAGAAATCAGAAAAATCTGCAATCAGTAAAAATCCGCGCGAAATTACCTTCATCGGACTATCCAATATAGGGGGAAGCAATGGATATTACAGAATCATAAAAGTCACTAAGGATTCAATCACTGCAGAAAAAGGAACCACCTCCAATAAAATGCATAAGGCATGGGCCTCGGCCATCAGTCCCGATACCTGGAAGCAACTCTCCTCATCCATCAGAGTTGAAGATCTTGATCATATAAAAAGTTCTCCAAGCCAACAATCGGTAGACAGAACAGATGAAGCTTTCCAGATCCGTACTCCGAAAAAAGCTCATATCTACATCAATTCATTTGTTGATACCATTCATTACAAACAGTTTCAACAACTTAAAGAACAACTAGACAAAATTCTTCCGAAAGAATACAAATAAAACATGCAAGAAAATTTTTCCTTACAGCCTTATAACACCTTTGGCGTTGCTGCCAAAGCAAAATACTTTGTTGAAAGTAACAACATCGAAGAATTAAAAGATGCCCTTACTTTTTCAAAAGAAAAATCTTTACCTCTTCTATTGTTGGGAGGAGGAAGTAATATACTGTTGACAAAAGATTTTGATGGTCTTGCCATTCAACTTAACCTAAAAGGAATTTCAGAAGAAGATCTTAATGAAAACGAAATTCTGGTTACCGCGAAAGCAGGCGAAAACTGGCATGAATTTGTGATGTACTGTCTGAATAAAAATTACGGTGGATTGGAAAACCTTTCTTTAATTCCCGGGAATGTAGGAACTTCTCCTATGCAGAATATCGGAGCTTACGGAACGGAAATAAAGGACGTATTTGTAAACTGTCAGGTACTGGATCTTGAGAATCTTGAGCTTAAAAATTTCAATCTTGAAGAATGCAGATTTGGTTACAGAGACTCTATCTTCAAACAGGAAGGAAAAGGAAGATATATTATTTTGGAAGTCACTTTTAAACTGACTAAAAAGGATCATCGCATCAAAACAGAATATGGAGCCATTACCTCCGAACTTGAAAAAATGGGAATTGAAAACCCTTCTATTCAGGATGTATCCAAAGCAGTCATTACTATCAGGCAAAGTAAATTACCGGATCCTAAGATCATCGGAAATGCCGGAAGCTTTTTTAAAAACCCTACAATTCCTTTAGTTCAATTTGAAACGTTAAAAAGTAAATTTGACAATATTCAGGGATATCCTAACGGAAATGTGGTTAAAGTTCCTGCAGGATGGCTGATTGAACAATGCGGATGGAAAGGTAAGCAAATCGGAAATGTAGCTTCACACAAACTTCAATCTTTGGTTATCATTAATGCAACGGGTGATGCAACAGGTAAAGAGATTTTTGATTTCTCTACTGAAATTATCAATTCTGTAAAGGATAAATTTGGAATTGAACTTGAACGGGAAGTGAATATTATATAACATTCACATCAGATTATATAACAGAATTCCGGGCATTTTCCGGAATTTTGTATTCTTATTTAAATTTATTCTAAATAATCATTGGCCGGCATTATTATATTTTATAATTTTGCGGTCTGTTTATTTAGAATAAATAAAAAATGATTAGATCTTTATCTTTTGTTTTCTTTTTCATTTTCAGTACCCATTGGATACAGGCCCAAAATGAAAGATCCCAATTGAACATCACTGTTTTTGATGAAAACAATAAAGAATTAGGAGGTGCTTCTGTTACCATCAATCAAACCTCTTTAACAACTGACAAAAATGGCCATGTCGATATCTCTGTCTCTAATGGCAAATATCATGTAAAAATTGTTCATCCTAACTTTCAGGAAAAAGAACTGAATATTGATCTTGCTTCATCACAAAATATGATCATTACACTTCAGCCTATTAATAAGCTGGAAGAAGTAATTGTATTTTCAAAAGAAGGAAAGGGCCTAACAACCAAGTCTGTTATTGACAGACAGGCTATGCAGCATTTACAGCCTTCAAGTTTTACCGATTTAATGGAACTTCTTCCTGGTGGGCTTTCAAAAGTACCGGTCCTAAACTTAACGAATAAAGCTACACTTCGCGAAAATACAGGAGATTACATCGGTGATAAATACAATACCTCATCCCTCGGCGTTCAGTTTATGGTTGATGATAACATCATCAATTCCAACGCAGATATGCAGGTTTCAGTAGATAACAGGCAGTTTTCTGAAGGCCCAAGATATAGGGAAACGGCAACTTCCGGCGTTGATATGAGAACCATTTCCACCAATGATATTGAAAAAGTTGAAGTAATCCGGGGTATTCCCTCTGCAGCATATGGAGATCTTACTTCCGGATTGATCAAAATTGAACGCAGGATAAAAGCAGCTCCACTTCAGGCAAGATTTAAAGCGGATGGATTCAGTAAGCAATATTACCTGAGTAAAGGCTTTAAGATTAATGATAAGTGGCAAATGAGTGCCAGTGCAGATTTCCTTGATTCGAAATCAAATCCCACCGATGATTTTGAAACCTACCAGCGTATTACAGCATCTGTCCGTTCGAAGAAAGTATCAACACTATGGTCAAAACCTTTAGAATGGAAATCTACTATTGATTTTTCTACTAACATTGACAGTAAAAAATATGATCCGGACAACGGATATCCACCAACAGATAAGTATGAATCCAATAATAAAAGAATCAGTTTCACCAATAATTTCATCTATCAGCTGGAGAAGAGTTCGTTTTTCAACAGATTAACGTTAAATACAGCCATTCGCCAGGGATTTGAAAAAATAGAACAGGTAAAGCTAATTCAATTATCAGGACCAAGATCTTTCTCCCTTGCTACAGAACAAGGAGAAAATGTGGGCTATTATCCGGATCTGCGCTATATTGCGGAATTCTCTACAGAAGGAAAACCTTTAGACATCACCGCTTTCTTACAGGCAAACGGTACAAAGAAAACCTTCGGAATTACTCACCAATACGAAGCCGGACTTGACTGGAAATATTCTAAGAATAATGGCCGGGGGCTTCAATATGACATGAAAACACCTCCGTCTGCCAGTACAGGAATTGCAAGACCAAGACCATACAATGCTATCCCAGCCTCAAGCCTGTTGGCTGCTTTTGTAGGGGATCAGATGAGCTATGCTATCAATCAGCATAAATTCACTCTATATGCTGGTTTAAGATTATCAAAAAACCTGGGAATAGACAACTCTTATGCGATCAGTAAAAAAGTCTTTGCAGAACCAAGGTTAAATTTCCAATACAGCCTGCCCCATCTTATTATCAATGATTATCCTTTAAAAACAGATGTCACCTTAGGATACGGTCTTTTCTATAAGCAGCCAACCCTATTGATGCTGTATCCAAATAACGAATATTGGGATTATACCCAACTGAATTATTATCATAATGATGCACAATACCGATATGTAAACTTTATGACGTACGTGCAGTCAAAGGAAAATAAAGAGTTACAAGCTGCAAAAAGCATCAAGAAAGAAATTCGTTTAGACCTTTCGTACAGGAATCATGAATTCTTTATGACCTATTTTAAAGAAAACATGACCAATGGATTCCGTAGTATGGACCAGACAGCTATTCACACTTATAAACAATATGATGCCACAAAAGTAGATATAACCCAATGGACACCCAACGGACCGGATTTAACAAATGTTCCTTATGAAGTTAAAAATATTTTCGGAGCTTATTCTACTACGGAAAACGGAAGTGAGACATTGAAACAAGGGATTGAATTTGGATATACTTCTCCAAGGATCAAAGCAATTAATACAAGATTTACCTTTACCGGAGCATGGTTTAAGTCTCAGTACAGAAACTCTACTCCTATTATTTTTAAACCTACAGCAACCATCGGTTCAGAAATATTTCCTTATTACGGAATTTATAAAAATGATAACGGATATGTTAATTCAAATATAAATTATAACCTGCTCATTGACACTTATCTTCCAAGTCTGGATCTGATTGTTTCAGCTTCTGTACAGGGAAGCCTGTATGATTATAGCAGAAATGACAGAAGAATTGCAGAGCCTGTTTCCTATTATGGAATGGATGGTGTCATACATCCTTTCACGGAAGCCGATAAAACTGATACCTACAAGCAATGGCTGATAAGAAATGTTTCGGTCTCTGATAATCTTGACAAGCTCTATACTTTTACTATGACAGGAAATATAAAGATTACCAAAAGTATTTACAAAGCTCTTCGTGCTTCCTTATTTGTAAACAGGCTTTTCAACTACAGCGCACCCTACACATTCAACAATGTAAAGGTGTACCGAAAAAGGATGAATACACCTTATTTCGGAATGGAATTAAACTACAATTTTTAAAATATAAAAAATAAGTAACATGAAAAAAAGATTTTTACTATTAAGTTTTGTAGCCATGATGGGGACTGCATTTACAGTAACATCATGTACAGATGATGAATTCGGAGTACAGGCTGCAGGACAAAATGGTGTACTTACCCTGTCTTTTACTGGTGAAAATATTTCTATCTATGAAAAACTGGATATTGAAGCTATAGAAGTAAATACCGGAGCCACCACCAAAAGAACAAGCCAAAACGCAAATGTTATTTCCCTAGAGCTGCCTCATGGTTCTTATAAAATCACCGTAAATGGTAAGATTGTCAACAATCAGCTCCAAACCATTGATGTTGCCGGAACAGCTAATGCTGATGTCGTCACTTTAATCAACGATGTTAAAATTCCTTTATTCTTCAAAACATTCCATGAAGATTTTATCATTGAAGAAATATTTTTTACAGGAATAAAAACTCCGGATGGTAAAAACTATAACTCAAGCCGTTATTTTAAAATTGTAAACAATACGAACAAGGTTCTTTATGCGGATAACCTGATCATCGCCAACTCAAGGTTCATGACCACTGAAGATGATAACCCTACCCCATATGATGTCACCAAATATTTTCCGGTAAAAGGAGTTCTGATTCTGCCTACCGATCCGGAAGGAAAAATTAAAAAATATCCTGTAAAACCTGGTGATTTTATTGTGGTAGCAGATAATGCCATCAATCATAAGGCACAGACAAGTACAGCTTTTGATTTGCATAATGCCGACTTTGAATTTCCATCATCAGTTCCGGCACTGGGGCAGGTAGATAATCCGGATGTACCCAATGCAGATTTGGCCTATACTGCAGCAAACAATATGTTCACTATCCATAACAGAGGTTTTGAAAGTTTTGTGATTGCCCGTTTTCCAGCTGGTGAGACAAAGAATACCTTCCTGCAAAAAAACAAATACGATTACAGCTATATCTCTTCAGCAGGAACTGTTATGACAAGAAACTCATATTCAATTCCAAATTCATGGATTATAGATGGAGTTAACAACAGTGTTCCTACAAAATTTGTACATCTTCTGACTTCTCCAAGCATTGATGCAGGATGGACTTCTGTAGGGAGTATAGACAGTGATCCAAACCGTTTCGGAAAAACCGTAAGACGTAAAATAATTGGAACAATGGGAGCAAATAGCAATCTGTATATGGATACCAACAACTCTTCCAATGACTTCATGAGAGATTCCGAAGCAAGTTTAAAAAATGGTATTGTTCATCCAAAATAATGTTACACTTTTCAATACATTATGCTAAATAGAAAAACAACTTTCTTTCTGTTACTGGTCAACCTGTGTTTTCTTTCTGTGAAAGCACAGGACAGCATCAGCCTCTTTAAGACCATCAATAATCAATATGATACGGAAAGAAGTTTTAAAGATAATTTTTTCAATAATCCGGCTTCAATGTCAGCATACAGTCCTAATTCGTTTTCAGAATTCAGGGTTGGATACCATAACCATGATAAGAAAGTTTACCGTCAGCAATTGGGAAACGGAGACCAAGGTTTAACCGTCGAAGCTAAATCATTTCAAAAGCTAAAACCCAATCGTTATGTATGGGGAAATGCCAGCTATCAAAACCTGAAAACAGGACTTGTAAGGTGGAATGAATCATTGGATTATGATCGTGTAGCTCCTTATACCACCGTAGATTCTGCAGGTGGCAAACTGAATATGGAACGTTATCAGTTTTCTGGCGGATATCTACAGAAATGGAACAAATGGAGCATTGCAGCTCAGATAGGCTATGTTGCTCAAATGGGATTCCGTGCTAAAGACCCGCGACTGAAGAGTACAACCTCTGATCTCAATATCAAAGCAGGGGTGAACTACAAAATGTTCAGGGAATATGAAGTAGGGATATTCGGTGAATTCAGTAAATATACCCAAAACAGTTCTCTTACTTTCCAAAGTTTATTAGGAAGACCTTTTGTATACCAGATGACTGGTTTCGGATTTTCAAACTATCTTTTTAACGGAACAGCCAATCCTAATGTTACTTTTGAGGAATTTGCCTATAAAGGAGGTTTGCAGATCATGAACAAACAAGGAAAAGATTTTTACCTTCAGGCTGTTTTAGGAAAATCGAATAATATTAAAAGTTATGTCAACAGCCCATCGTCCAACTTATTTTATGATCTTTCCGATCTTGAAAATAAAACACTTGAAGTGGAAGGTGCAAAATTTTTCAGTATTAATGAGAAAAACCGTTTCGGATTTTCAGCCAGCTTCAGTTCTTCTGTAAAAACAGGCTATGAATACGGATACTCACTGAATACAGCAAGTTTACAAAAGATCTATAAAAGAAAATCCTACCGTAAGGAAGACTATACCACAGCTGTAAAAGGATTTTATCAGTATAATAAGGAAACCTTCTCTATTACTGCAACTCCGTTTTTCGCATACGAAGAAATCAAAGAAAGAAGACTCTATCCTGCTGCCGGGCAAAAGTTTGTATACTGCTACTTTGGAATCAATGCTGATTACAAACAACAGATCAAAGATAATCAAATACTTACCGTTCAGCCCTATTTCTCCCAAAGGGTGGTTGGAAATAGCGTAAATGCTTTAACGACCTCCGGATATTCATCTGTAGATGCCTGGATGCTGGAAGATCATATTTTCCAGGCCAGTGATATAACAACTTTCGGAGCTTCTGCACGATATGATTTTAAACTTAAAAAACTTCCTGTTTTCTTTATAGGAGTGCAGTATCAATCTCAGAAGATTCAGAAAAAAAACAATAATTTTGCAGGTGCAAGTATAGGGATAACGTTTTAGAGATGAAAAAACTAATATATTGGGGATTAGGTGGAGTAAGTATGATACTATTAAGCTTTACACCAAAGGTAAATCAAAACTTAATGGAACTTCAGGATCCCACGGTTGAAGACATTGTTAAAAGTTATAAAAAAGCAATCTCAGACTGGCCAAAACCCAATATTGACTATGGGGTAAAATGGCAGGAATTCTCACCCATTAAAACAGATTCTACATTTTTTGCGGAACAGGATAAACCCAATATTATCCTCGGAAAAATGTTATTCTTTGATCCTAAATTATCTCAATCCAATCAGATCTCATGCAGTTCATGCCATGACCCTGAAATGGGTTGGTCAGACCGAAGACATGTAGCTTTAGGTAATAACCATCTTCAGGGAAACAGAAATACAATATCTCTTTACAATATTGCAGAAAGAAACCTATTCTTCTGGGATGGAAGAGCAAAAACACTTGAAGAACAGGCTGCCGGTCCTCTTGGAGCTCATCACGAAATGGCGATGGATGTAAAAACATTGCCAGCAAAAATACAGACATTGAAAGGATATAAACTTCTTTTCAAGAATGCTTATGGAGATGAAAAAGTGACCTATGAAAGAATTGTAAAAGCCATCGCTGATTTTCAGAAAACCATCAAAAGCCAGCCAAGCCGCTTTGATAAATTTCTGGAAGGAAAACACAATGCCTTATCCGATGAAGAGATCTATGGAATGCATGTTTTCAGAACAAAAGCACGATGTATGAACTGTCACAGCGGTCAGTATCTTACAGACGAATCTTTTCATAATATCGGCCTTACCTACTATAAAAGAAAATATGAAGATCTGGGATTATATAATATTACCAAGAAAGCCGAAGATGCAGGAAAATTCAAAACACCACAATTAAGAGATCTCATGCTTACCCAGCCATGGATGCACAACGGATTATTCGGAGACCTGGAAGGTGTAGTCAATATGTACAATAGCGGAATGCACATGATAGATCCTTCTCCTGAAACCAAACAGAATGATCCACTTTATCCTGTAACAGACCCTCTGCTAAAACCTTTAAAGCTTACAAAAGAAGAGAAAAAAGCTTTAATTTCCTTCCTGGAAGCCCTTTCAGGAACAAAATATAAAATGAGACGACCTGAATTTCCTACAGAATAAAAAAGGGCTGGCAAATGCCAGCCCTTTTTATGTGGAAGCATGAGTCCGGAAACTCTTAAGGCGTTTAATCACCCGATATTTCTGATCTATTTCAAATTCATAAAAAAGCAATCCAGCAAACTCAACCTTACAACAACCTCCGCTTCCATCTTCCATCTTCCATCTTCTAACTCCCTTTTCTCTTCCTCATCCCAATAAAAAACATTATTTTCGTTTTAAAATCAACACAATATGAAAATAGCTATTTTGGGCGCCGGAAATATGGGACTGTCATTTTCAAAATCATTTTTGAAATATGAACTTATTAAACCGGAAAACCTTCACCTGATTACACGAAGCCAGACTAAAATCTCAAAAATAGCGGAAGAATTTCCCAAATCCAAAACTTCCACCTTTGACGAAGTCACAGAACTTGATGCCGATCTGATTATTATTGCCGTAAAACCACAGGATTTTCAAACGGTTGCTCAGAATTTCAGGTTTACATTAAAGGAAAATCAAATGGTTTTATCTATTATGGCCGGAATTAATATTGAGAAAATTCAAAAGTCACTGAAACATCCCCTGGTTGTAAGAGCAATGCCCAATTCCCCTACCCTTTTAGGAATGGGAATCACAGGCTATACTGCTGCAGACGGTATTTCTTTCAGTCAGCTTATCAACATCGAAAGATTACTGAACAGTACCGGAAGATCGGTTTATTTAGAAGAAGAAAATCTTCTGGATGGTGTTACGGCGCTTTCCGGCAGCGGACCTGCTTATTTCTATTATATTATTGATGCTATGATTAAAGCAGGAGTTGAGATGGGAATTGAAGAAAATCTGTCCAAATTATTTGTAAAACAAACCATGCTGGGAGCCTATCATCTCATTAATAATTCTGAGAAGAACCTTGATGAACTTATCAAAGATGTGGCATCCAAAGGCGGAACTACAGAAGCTGCTTTAAAAACTTTTGAAGAAAACAGTTTCAAGGAAATTCTACAGCAAGGAATTTTAAATGCTGAAAAAAGGGCAAAAGAGCTCAACAGCTAAATCTTTTTTCAAGATATCTGCGAAATAACCACCCTAAATAAACCCCAAATGTATTGAGGAGGATATCGTCTACTTCAAATATTCCCATTCTTGTAAAATACTGAAGAGCTTCCACAATGGTAATAGCCGGAATAAAATTTAAAACGAGGGATTTAAGATCCATGAGCTTAGGGAAGACCCATCCCATAAAACCAAAGGGAATAAACATCACAATATTACCGATCACAATAATGACAATATCTTTCCAGCTCATAGCACCCTGAATAAATTTAATGGTAGAAAACACGGGTTCCACCGTAATCAGGTTATCTTCATACTGAAACCTTCCCATTCCGAGAAACATCAGGTAAAGCAGAAGCAGCGTGTAAGGAGCAATAACAATTTTATATATTTTCTTTAACATCGGATGCTAATATATTCATTTCAAAAACATTAAATTTGTATATTAAAATAATTTAATGAAATACGTTCTGCTAACACTTATTTCAGCAATGCTGCTGTCGGTCTCTTGGCCTACTTATGGAGTCCCGTTTTTTATATTTTTCGCCCTCGTTCCTCTTCTGATGATGGAACATGGAATTTCAAAATTTTCAGACTATAAAAGAAAAAGCTGGATTATCTTCGGACTGTCCTATCTTTGTTTTATCATCTGGAATATTGTCACCACAGGCTGGCTGTATGGTTCTAAGAATCCTGATGGAAGCCACTCTATGATGGCTGTTGTCTTCCCTGTTCTGGTAAATTCACTTTTATATTCTTTGGTTTTTCAATGCTACCATTGGTATAAAAATGCTCAGGGAACCTACTGGGGATTAGGATTTTTGATTGCTATCTGGATGAGTTTTGAAAAATTTCATTTAGGATGGGAACTTACCTGGCCATGGCTGAATTTAGGAAATGTATTTTCAGATTATCCAAAACTGATTCAATGGTATGATACCTTAGGAGCTACCGGTGGAAGTTTCTGGATCTTATTAATCAACGTTCTTATTTTCTATACCATCAGAACCTGGGAAGCAGGAAGAAAGAGAAAAGACCTGATTAAAAACTCGTCAATTATAGCCGCTTTAATCGCTATTCCGATGATCATTTCCATCATTAAATATAACAGCTTTAATGAAAAGCCATCCGGACAGGTGAATGTACTGATGCTTCAACCCGATCTTGATCCTTATACTGAAAAATATTCCAAAGACAGTTTAACGATTGAACAGGATCTTTTGGCTTTGGCAGAAAAAAATTCAACCACAAAAATAGATTACTATATTGCTCCGGAAACTGCTCTTCCCGGCAGAGGCTCTATTTCTGAAACCGGTATTGAAAAAAGTTTGCTTTTAAACAATGTCAAAGAATTTTTATCTAAACATCCGGGATCTGTTTTTGCCACAGGAATCTCTTCCCACCGTTTATTTTTTGACCCTGCAACGCGCCCCAAAGAAGCCTATGAAATTAATCAGGGAGTTTGGGCAGCAAGTTACAACACCGCTATTCAGCTTGCTCCGCAACAAAAGACCCAGGTCTATCACAAAGGAAAACTGGTTCCTGGCGTTGAGATCTTTCCTTATATGAATATTTTAAAACCTCTTTTAGGAGATGCCATGTTGAACTTAGGAGGAACAGTGGCTTCTTTAGGGACAGACAAAGAAAGAATGGCCTTTTCCAACCCTTACAATAAAGGTAAAATGGCACCCATTATCTGCTACGAAAGTATTTATGGAGAGTTTGTTACTGATTATGTAAAAAAGGGAGCTAACTTCCTGGGAATTATGACCAATGACTCATGGTGGGGCGTTACTGAAGGGCACAGACAGCTTTTATCCTACGCCAGACTGAGAGCCATTGAAACCAGAAGAGAAATTGCCCGTGCTGCCAACAGTGGAATTTCAGCGCACATTGATGCAAAAGGTGAAGTGGTAGCTGATACTTTCTATGGTGACCAAACCGCATTATTTGCAAAGATCAACCTTTACGAAGGAATGACATTCTACTCAAGAGCAGGAGATCTTCTTTCAAGATTTTCAATGTTCGCTTTAGGATTTTTATTATTCTATTATCTGATTAAAAGGTTTCAGGCAAAAATAAAGAAAGCATAGTGTTTAAATATCAATCATACTGATATTTATCCTTATACAATATAATCTGCGTTATCTGCAAGATCTGAGAGCTATTAAGCTCTCGCTGATTAAGCTGATAACGCAGATTTTTTTTATTTAAAAACAAATACCACTAATTTCTACATCAATACCCACAAACATCTATGCAAATCTGTGAAATCCGTGGGAAATAAAATACAAACATCTGTGTAATCCACGAGATCTGCGATAAACATTTAAAAACATTTCCTGAAACCAATCCTCCAGCAAATTGCCATAATAAAAAAAGAGAAGCCAGCTGGACGTCTGACTTCTCTCAAGATAGAATAAATGATTCAGTTATTTAATCGTAATTTTTTTGGTGGTTATTTCATTTTTTATCTTCAGTTTTAATAGATATACACCTTTAGGGAGATGAGAAACATCAATAGATTGGTCTCTGTTTAAAATCACATTCACCTTTCTTCCTTCCATTGAGTACATTTCAGCTTCTGAAATCTTCTCACCTTTAATATAAACTTTATCAGAAGTAGGGTTTGGATAAATAACAAAGTCTTTCTCACGATTTATCGTATTTTCTTTGGTTGACAATGTTCCTTGTGTAGAGATATCAGAATACGCCTTTGAAGCATCAATTGATCTTACACTCCAGTATACATTCTGAACAGATGGATCAAGATCCAGGAACCATGAAGGTGTGGTGACGATATATTTGGCAATATCATGCCCCCCCTGTATAGATCCTACTTTAATTTCATATCGTAAAGCATTTGCCGGCGTTTTGTCATCCGTTGCCCCACTCCAAGTAAAATTGAATCGGTTGCCGTTTTTAGTCAGGTTAAGCTGAGTAGGTGCAGTCGGTTTTGCATTCTGCTGTGTAGCATTATTTTTAAAAACCTTTGTGAGTGATGGAATATCAGGGTTCACCCAATCAAATCCACTTAACAGGACATCCAGATGCTGATCATTATTAAAATCAAACAATTGTATCATTCCCGGACCTCCCAAGCTGTGTAAGCCTGTAACAGTTCCTTCATCAAATGACTGGCTTGTTGGGTTATATAAATAAGTCTTTACAACCGCATTATAATTGATATCTCCAGCAACAATAAAGTCATAATACCCGTCATTATTCAGATCTCCAACACTTATTGAAGCCTCAGAAACTTCTGATGGAATCTGCTGGGTTACCAGATTGCCGGTTCCGTCATTCATCAGAACAGCAAAGTAAACATCATCATTAGCATCCTTACCTATAACAACTACATCCTGATAACCGTCAGCGTTAAAATCGGCTGTTTCGATTTTACCTGAAATCAGTGAATCAAGAGCCTGTGTATTCACCAGTGTTCCGTTCTGATTCATATATACTTTGGAAACCGGATCACCATTAATATCTGACCCTATGATAATAAGATCCAAGAGATGATCATTATTAAGATCCACAACCTTAAAGCTTCCGTTCTGAGTTCCATCTGCCCAGTTTTCAATCAGATCAAATCCCTGTCCCGTATTC
Organism: Chryseobacterium sp. BIGb0232; assembly: GCF_024810195.1. NCBI lineage: Bacteria > Pseudomonadati > Bacteroidota > Flavobacteriia > Flavobacteriales > Weeksellaceae > Chryseobacterium > Chryseobacterium sp. BIGb0232. Next base: position 280,240 of record NZ_JANUEH010000005.1, on the reverse strand, counting down.
TTATAGAGATCCAGAGTATTCCTGAAACCTCCGCCGTGAGCATATTGAGTACCATTAATAGCATAGTCTTGTTTTCCGTCATGATTAAAATCAAAAACTTCCATAGATCCGTATATTTTCCCCGGGAGCTCTTCTTCTCTTGTAAAGCCTACTCCAGTGTTCTTAAAACGATAATGCTTGTAGTTCACAATATCCATATAACTCAATCCTGTGGAAATAATATCCATCAATCCATCATTATTATAATCAATGAATTTGATATCTCCCAAATGTGTTACATCTCCACCCAGGTCCGTGTAGGGCTGAAAAGTGGTTCCGGTATTTTGATACACTTCATTATAAGTAGCATCCGGATTCCCGTCTCCATCTGAATCTATGGCTCCATTGACTGCAATATCCAGAGTTCCGTTATTATCCACATCAGCAATATCGGAAGCAGAGAAATAAAAATTATTTATCCCGGTCTGAATCTCCGTAAAATTCTGTGCACATAGTCCCACAGGCAGCATAGACAATAGAATATAAATTCTCTTCATACTTGTTTTTATTTAGATTAATTAAAAACAAAGATAGGGTATTAATTTTCTCTGATTAAAAAAAGCCTGTATGAAATATATCAGCACTGATTTCCTGCGGTATCCCAGAAATTCGGGTATTTTAAAAAATCAATATTTATAATCAGTCACTTATTTATCAAATATTTTCTAAAAGATTTGTCTATCTAAAAAATTCTTCGTTATTTTGCACTCTCAAATATTATACAAATAAGAACATCGAGATATGTCAAGAATTTGCCAAATAACAGGAAAGCGTGCAATGGTTGGTAACAACGTTTCTCACGCTAATAACAAAACGAAGCGTCGTTTTGAAATTAACTTATTAGAGAAGAAGTTTTACCTTCCGGAGCAAGATAAGCACGTTACACTGAAAGTATCAGCTCATGGATTGAGAGTGATTAACAAGATTGGAATCGAGGAAGCTATTGAAAGAGCTACTAGAAACGGATTGATTAAAAAGAATTAATAAATCATGGCAAAAAAAGGAAACAGAGTTCAAGTAATCCTTGAATGTACAGAGCACAAAGAAAGTGGTATGCCAGGAATGTCTAGATACATTTCTACAAAAAATAAAAAGAACACTACAGAGAGATTGGAATTGAAAAAATACAATCCTGTTCTTAAGAGATCTACCCTTCACAAAGAAATTAAGTAATTTTTAAATAATAACTTACCATGGCAAAGAAAGTAGTAGCAACCCTACAAAGCGGTCAATCTAAAAAAATGACTAAAGTGGTGAAAATGGTGAAGTCTCCTAAATCAGGGGCTTACGTTTTCGAAGAAAAAGTAATGAATGCTGATGAAGTAGATGGTTTTTTGAAAAAATAATCAATACTTTATTTACAATATAAAAAACTACTCATAATTTGGGTAGTTTTTTTGTTATCTTTGTTCACCAGATTATTAATCAGTGAAATATGACGAAGTTTCTTGTTCTGATAAGTACAGTTATTTTTCAACTTTCATTCAGTCAGAAAACGATGAACCCATTAGAATATAAAAGTTCTCCTGAAGTTTTCAGCATTCCGGGATTATCACAATCAGTAAGCATTGATTGCGGCACTTCCAAAATGATTTTATTATCTGGTCAGGTTCCGTTGGATTCAAAAGGAAATCTGGTGGGAAACAATGTAGAAGAACAGACTCAGCAGATTTTCAAAAACATTGAAAACATTCTGAAGGAGTATGGAGGTACAGGCAAAGACATTGTCAAGCTGGGTATTTTCGTTACAGACATATCAAAAACCCCATATTTCAGAAAAGTAAGGGATGAGTATATCAATATTCAGAACCCTCCTGTAAGCAGCCTTGTAGAGGTAACCCAACTTTTCAGGAATGATATACTGATAGAAGTGGAAGCCACAGCAGTGATTAAAAACAAAAGATAAGAATAAACTAAAACTATGAGTTGGTTTAAAAATATTTTCAAAAAAGAAGAAAAAGAAACTCTGGATAAAGGATTGGAAAAATCCAGCCAGGGGTTCTTTGAAAAAATGACGAAGGCCGTAGTCGGTAAAAGCAAAGTAGATGATGAAGTTCTGGATAATCTGGAGGAAATACTGATTGCATCTGATGTAGGCGCCTCTACAACCATCAAAATCATAGAAAGAATTGAAGAGCGTGTTGCCCGCGACAAATATGTTGGAGTAGGTGAACTGGATAATATTCTTCGTGAGGAAATTTCAGGACTATTGCTTGAAAACCCTCATGCTGGAACAGGAAATATTGATACTTCAAAAAAGCCATATGTCATTATGGTGGTCGGTGTAAATGGGGTTGGAAAAACAACAACGATTGGAAAACTGGCTCACCAGTTCAAATCTGAAGGTAAAAAAGTAGTTCTTGGAGCAGCAGACACCTTTAGAGCGGCAGCCGTTGACCAGCTTATCATCTGGAGTGAAAGAGTGGGTGTTCCTATTGTAAAACAGGAAATGGGTTCCGATCCGGCTTCAGTAGCGTTTGATACAGTACAAAGTGCTGTAGCTCAAAATGCAGATGTTGTCATCATTGATACTGCAGGAAGACTTCATAATAAGATCAATCTTATGAATGAACTTTCCAAGATCAAAAGAGTAATGCAAAAGGTAATTCCTGATGCTCCGCATGAAATTCTATTGGTGCTTGACGGTTCTACAGGACAAAATGCATTCGAACAGGCAAAACAGTTTACAGCAGCTACTGAAGTGAATGCTTTAGCTGTAACAAAACTAGACGGAACAGCAAAAGGAGGGGTTGTTATCGGCATCTCAGATCAATTCCAGATTCCGGTAAAATATATAGGGGTAGGTGAAAAAATGCAGGATCTGCAACTTTTCAATGGTACGGAATTTGTAGACTCATTCTTCAAGAAAAGATGATTTTCATCATGTTTTCCCTTACATTTAGTAAACAAATCTATTTTAAATATTAATCATTAAAAAATTTGCAACTATGGGAATTATAACATGGATCTTATTCGGTCTTATTGCAGGTGCAATCGCTAAAATGATCATGCCCGGAACTCAGGGAGGAGGCTGGTTAATCACTATTATCCTCGGAATTATAGGCGCATTTGTAGGAGGAGCTATAGGAGTTTACATTCTACACTGGGGAGATGTTACTTCATTCTGGAATCCGAGAAGCTGGATTCTTGCCATCGGAGGAGCTTTAATTGTCCTCTGGATTTACGGAATGGCCACAAAGAAAAGCTAATGTAACGCTGATAAAAAATAAAATCCCGGATCTGAAATTCAGATCCGGGATTTTTGTGTACAATATAATTTAGTTAGTTGTTGATTCTAATCTGATAAGGCATTTCCATTTTTACCTCAGACTGTAATTTTTTGTCTGTAATCTGCTGTAAAATCTCATAATTGGATTTCCCTATTTTATTTTTAATAATTCTTGCAGAAACATCTTCTTCATTAAGATCTTTGAAAATCTGTTCAAATGGAGTTATTCTCTTAGGATAAGATTCCACATAGTAAGACTTCACTCCTGCTTTCTGCGCTGCAAACTTTACAGCATCATTAAGAGTTCCCAATTCATCTACCAAACCGATCTCTTTAGCACGAACACCACTCCATACTCTACCACCACCTACATTGTCAATCTGCTCGAATGTTTTCTTTCTGTTCTGGGTCACGAAGTGTACAAATCTTTTATAAGTTCCCTCTACACTTTTCGTCATCATGTTTACTCCGTAAGGGGTTACTCCGTTTAATCCTGAATAGTACATTGAATTGGCATTGGTCGCAACAACATCAGCACGGATTCCATTTTTGTTTGCGATATCTTTATAATAAGGCAATACTCCGAATACTCCGATAGAACCTGTAAGCGTATTAGGCTCAGAATAAATTTTATCGGCAGCCATCGCTACATAATAACCACCAGAAGCGGCATAATCTCCAAAAGAAACGATCAGTGGCTTTTTCTTTTTCAATTGCTGTAATTCAAATAAAATTTCGTCAGAAGCATTCGCACTCCCTCCCGGAGAATTGATTCTGAATACTACAGCTTTTACCTTATCATCCTCCTGAAGCTTTTTAATGTATTTAACATATTTTTCAGAATGAATATCGTTATACTCATCTCCATTATTAATAGAACCTGATGCATATAATACTGCTACCTTTTCCCCTGACTGATCTTCATCAGCAAAAGAACTGATATAGTTCGTTAAAGAAATCTTATTCAGCTTTTCTTTATCTTTTACATTTAATTTAGTTTTAAGCAAATCCTCATATTCTGACTTCTGGATAAGCTTATCTGCCAGTTTATATTTTAATCCCTGTTCAGGAATCATTCCATATAAACTGTCAACAACAGTTCTGAACTGAGCTGTATCTATTTTTCTAGAGGCAGCCATTTTATAGGAAGTATTTTTCCAAAGGTCATTCAGCAGGGTACTTAGCTGTTCTTTATTTTCCGGCGAAATATCATTTCTTAAAAACGGTTCTACCGCAGACTTAAACTTACCGTGACGGATTACTTCAATTCCGATACCATATTTATCTGCAAAATCTTTAAAGAATGTAACCTCAGTAGAAAGTCCTTTTAATTCAATCCCTCCGGCAGGATGAAGATAGTACTGATCAGCTACTGACCCAAGATAATAAGCAGACTGTGAAACTCCGTTTCCATAAGCGTATACAAATTTTCCGCTTTTTTTGAAATCTTCAATAGCATTTCTAAGATCATCAATTTGAGTTAGTCCTGCATTCAGGTCATCTGTCTCAATACTGATCCCTTTAATATTATCATCCGTTTTAGCTTTATTGATAGCTTCCAAAACATCATACAGAAGAACATTTTTATTCTGGTTGCCAAACCCAAAGAGATCCATTTGCTCTTCAGTAGGGCTGTCTATGATATTGGTCTTTAAATTAATTGTAAGAACCGAATTCTTTTTCACTGTCACAGACTTGTCACTTCCCATAGAACTAAACACAAGCATCATAATGAAAAAGATGAAAAATACAGCGCAAAGTATTATTATAGCTACTATATTTGCCAAAACATTTTTAAAGAAACTTCTCATAAATTCAATCAATTTTCTAATATGTCGCAGCAAAAGGTAGTTTTGTTACTAGGAAGTAACCTTGGAGAGCAAAAAAAAAATATCGAGACAGCTTTGCAAAAAATAAGTGATGCAGGGAATCACATTTCACAGACAAGCGAATTTTTAATGTCTGATCCCGTAGAATTTGCCAGTTCCAATATTTTTTGTAATATTGCAACAATAATATTCACGCATCTTTCACCAATTCAGCTGCTTGATTGCATTAAAAACATTGAGGCTGAAATGGGAAGAATTAATGATTCAAAAGTATCAGGAGGTTACACAGACAGGGTAATAGATATTGACATCATTAAGTATAATGAATTAAACTTTAAATCAGAAAGATTAGAAATCCCTCATAAAAAACATCTTTTTGAAAGGGATTTTTCAAGAGTGTTATTAAAAGATTTTATTTAAAACATAAAACATATTGTATGAAATTAGGTTTATTATTATTGGCTACAACCTTGCCAATTGCAGCTTTCGCTCAGAATAGCAGTACTACAGTAAACACTTCTACTGAGTATCCTAATACCTTTTCCTCAGGTTCCGCGAATGTACAGACGTTTGACAACAAAGCCAGACGTTTCAGAGACTGGTCGATTTCTGTTGGAGGAGGTTCTGCATTTATGGTTCATTCTGCACTGAAATCTCTCCGTTCAGATAAAACCAATTGGGGATATAATGCTTATATAAGCATTGACAAACAAATCTCTCACACTTTTGGTTTAAACCTTATGTATACCAGAGGTGAGACTAAACAAACAGGTCAACTTCCAGGAGCACCTGGAGTAGCAGCTGGAGTAGCTACCGGAACCACTCAGTTTGACCAATTAGCAATAATGGGAGATATTAACTTTTCTAACCTATTAAGAAGAGTAGATAATCATTCCCCATACAGATGGGCTTTACATGGTTATGGAGGAATTGGACTTCAGGGGTACAGGACTTCTTTACATGACAATGACCGAAACAGATGGAGTGACAACCCTAAAAGGACTCCTTTATTTGTGAAACAAGATCTTGATATTAATTCTGTATTCTATCAGGCAGGGTTAGGATTAAAATATAACGTATCTCCACTTATTGATGTTGAAGCCAGAACAATGTATATCATTAGTGGTGAGCAGTCATTTGACGGAAGTGGATATAATAATTCCAGCTACGATCCTAAGGCTCCTACAGAATCTGGATATAGATATACAATACTTAACAACAGAAGATCTTACAATGCTTGGACAGTATCTTTAGGGGTATCTTTCAAATTAGGAAAACATCTTTCTCATTTAGCATGGCATGATCCGCTTCAGGAAGCTTATTATAAAACCAATGTTTTAGAAAATGCAACGACAGATCTTGTTGTTTGTGAAAAAGGAGATCAGGATAATGATGGAGTATGTGATGATTGGGATAGACAACTTGATACACCTGCTGGAGCGAGAGTAGATGGTGCAGGTGTTGCCTTAGATATGGATCTTGACGGTGTTATAGACTTATATGATAAGTGTGTAACAGTTCCTGGACCAGCTGAAAACAATGGATGCCCAATTAAAAAATAGAAAATCTAATAACCTGTTTTTCAAAAACAAAATAAATAATACACGATGAAATTAAGTTTAGCAATTGTTGCATTAGCATTGACGATCCCTACCGTCAGCTATGCACAGGATTCATCAGTAGCAACAGATGGAAAGTATCCTAATACTTTTTCTTCAGGTTCTGCCAATGTATCCCCATTTACCAACCAATCAAAAAGATTCAATGACTGGTCTATTTCAGTAGGAGCTGGAGTTCCACTGATGCAATCAGCAGATTTAACATCTATCAAAAACGGTAATGGTAAAAATCTTTTTGGATATTCAGCATATGTAAGTATAGATAAAGCGATTACTCATGCATTTGGGATCAACTTACAGTATGACAGAGGTGAAACAAGACAAGGATGGTTCAATACCAAAGATTCTGCCCCAGATGCAAGAGCAGTAGGAGCAAGAACTCAGTATGATGCAATCTCAGTATTGGGAGATATTAACTTCTCTAATCTTTTGAGAAGAGTGGATAATCATTCCACTTACAGATGGGCTCTTCACGGATATGCCGGTGTAGGTACTATTGCTTACAAAGCATATCAGAAAGATGCTAATGGACAAAGATTGATGACTGAAGTAAAACCATTCAAACTAGGCTCAATGTTTATGCAGGCTGGTACAGGTTTGAAATTTAAGGTGAACAGAAGAGTTGATATTGAAGGAAGATTAATGTATGTAATGACAGGTGATGATACCTTTGATGGTGGAGGTGATCCATATAGTGAAGTTAATAGACGTTCTTCACAGGTTTCTGATAACTTCTTCAATGCAACTTTAGGTCTTTCTTTCAAATTAGGAAAACACGAATCTCACTTAATGTGGCATGATCCACTTCAGGAAATCTACTACAAGCTTGATGTCTTAGCTAACAAAAATCAGGATATCGAAGTTTGTAAAAAAGGAGATGCTGATAATGATGGAGTATGTGACGATTGGGACAGACAACTTGATACTCCTGCAGGAGCGAGAGTAGACGGTGCCGGTGTTGCTCTTGATACAGACCTTGATGGTGTAATTGATCTTTACGATAAATGTGTAACAGTTCCAGGACCAGTTGAAAACAACGGTTGTCCTGTGAAAAAAGACAATAATCAAACTGCTGTAGAAGTAGAAAAAACTCTTAAGGATATCTACTTTAACTTTAATAAAGCGACTATCAGACCTGAATCTAACAGTAAACTAGACCTTGCTGCGTCAATTATCAAAGAGAACGGAGGAAACTACTTACTAACAGGGCATACTGATATTAAAGGCAACGCAGCCTACAACCTGAGACTGTCTAAAGAAAGAGCTGCTGCTGTAGTAGGAGCTTTGGAAAACAGAGGAGTAAGTGATAATGTACTGAAATCAAAAGGAGTAGGTTCAGCAGAAGCAACGATACCAGCTTCCGCTTCTGATGCCGAAAGATTAGCAGACAGAAAAGTTACAGTAAAATTTATAGAAAGTTCTGAATGGAATTCCATTACAAAGAAAGACTATGAAGATGCTCCTGTAAAAAAACCAATAAAGAAAAAAGCAGTTTCTAAAAAGAAGAAAAAGTAATTTCTTACAATATGAATAAACCGAAAAGAACATTCTTTTCGGTTTATTTTTTTCTACTACGAAATATTTTACCTACCTTTATATCATTTTAGGGACAATAGGTACAAAATCCTCAAGATACACCCACTATTATTCAGAAAAAAATAAAACTAAAATCACTTTTTAGCGTAAAAAAATCATTTAAAATAACTTAACTAAAAAAATAACACTATGAAATTAAGTTTAGCAATTGTTGCATTAGCTTTGGCACTTCCCACTGCTATTTACGCACAAGACTCAACGGCAGTTTCAAAAGGAGAGTATCCTAATACGTTCTCGTCAGGGTCTGCCAATGTTTCCCCATTCACCAATCAATCAAAAAGATTTAATGACTGGTCTATCTCTGCGGGAGTTGGTGTTCCACTAATGCAATCAGCAGATTTAACATCTATCAAAAACGGTAATGGTAAGAACCTTTTTGGATATTCAGCGTATATCAGTATTGATAAAGCGATTACCCATGCATTTGGGATCAACTTACAGTATGACAGAGGTGAAACAAGACAAGGATGGTTCAATACCAAAGATTCTGCCCCAGATGCAAGAGCTGTAGGAGCAAGAACTCAATATGATGCAATATCAGTATTGGGAGATATTAACTTCTCTAATCTTTTGAGAAGAGTTGATAACCATTCTCCTTACAGATGGGCTCTTCACGGATATGCTGGAGTAGGTACTATTGCTTACAAAGCATATCAGAAAGATATCAATGGACAGAGATTGATGACTGAAGTAAAGCCTTTCAAATTAGGATCTATGTTCATGCAGGCTGGTACAGGTCTAAAATTCAAAGTGAACAGAAGAGTTGATATTGAAGGAAGATTAATGTATGTAATGACAGGTGACGATACCTTTGATGGTGGAGGTGATCCATATAGTGAAGTCAATAGACATTCATCACAGGTTTCTGATAACTTCTTCAATGCAACTTTAGGTCTTTCTGTAAAATTAGGAAAACACGAATCTCACTTAATGTGGCATGATCCACTTCAGGAAATCTACTACAAGCTTGATGTCTTAGCTAACAAAAATCAGGATATCGAAGTTTGTAAAAAAGGAGATGCTGATAATGATGGAGTATGTGACGATTGGGACAGACAACTTGATACTCCTGCAGGAGCGAGAGTAGACGGTGCCGGTGTTGCTCTTGATACAGACCTTGATGGTGTAATTGATCTTTACGATAAATGTGTAACAGTTCCAGGACCGGTTGAAAACAATGGTTGCCCTACGACAACTACAGGACCTGTAGTGGAAACAGAAACTAAACTGGAAGGAATTGAATTTGATTTAAATTCTGACAGAATTCTACCTTCAAACACTCCTATCTTAAATAACGCTGTAAACTATATCAATTCTTCAAATGGTGCTTACAATGTTGTAGGAGCTACAGATACAAGAGGTACTGATGCTTACAACCAGAAATTATCTCAAAGAAGAGCTAACAACGTTAAGAATTATCTGATCAAAAGCGGAGTTCAGTCTGGTAAATTAAACGCAGTAGGTAAAGGTGAAAAAGACCTTAAATATCCTGAGTGCGAACCAGCTACGAAGTGCCCTGAATGGAAAAACAGAGCCAACAGAAGAGTATACTTCGAAGCAAAATAATAAACTTATTAAGTTACTATATAAAAGTCACGCACTGCGTGGCTTTTTTTGTCCTGATACTTTCCTTATTTTTACATCATGATTTCTCCGCAGGATTTTCAAAAGCTAAAATATGATACTCTTAAGTATTTCTGGGGCTACACCGGCTTCAGAGATTCTCAGGAAGAAATAATCAATGCTGTTATTAATGAAAAAGATACGCTGGTACTGCTTCCAACAGGTGCCGGAAAATCATTATGCTATCAGCTTCCGGCTTTATTAAAAGAAGGAACCTGCGTAGTAATTTCTCCTTTGCTGGCTTTAATGAAAGATCAGGTGAATCAGCTTAAATTCCGTGGTATAGAAGCAGAATATCTATCTTCTGAACTTGATGAGTATGATGCTGAGACTATTTACAACCGTTGTAAAGAAGGTCTTACCAAACTCCTTTATGTATCTCCGGAAAGATTAACCAATCTTCAGTTTCTGCAAAATATTGAAGAAATTGAATTATCATTCATTGCCGTTGATGAAGCACACTGTATTTCTGAATGGGGACAGGATTTCCGTCCGAGTTATCAGAATATTAAAGGCTTCAGAAATAATCATCCGGAAATTCCATGTTTAGCATTAACGGCTACAGCAACACCAAAGGTACTGGAAGAGATCAAAAACAAACTTGAACTAAGAAACCCTTCTGTTTTTCAGAAGAGTTTTAAAAGAAATAATATTAAAATCTTCACAGAAGAAGTTTCTGATAAATTCCAGCGGGTTCTAGATATTTTGAAATACAATACAGATTCAGGAATCGTATATGTAAGAACCAGAAAGGAAGCAGAACTCCTCGCAGAATTCTTAAAGAAAAATCAGCTGAATAATGTAGATTATTATCATGCGGGTTTAACAACAAAAGAAAAAAATACAAGGCAAAATACCTGGAACAATAGTGACAATCAGGTCTTAATTTCTACCAATGCTTTTGGAATGGGTATTGACAAGGATAATGTCCGCTTTGTTCTCCATTACTCTCCTGCAGCCTCGCTTGAAAATTATTATCAGGAAATAGGAAGAGCGGGAAGAGATGACCAAGAAAGTTTTGCATTTATGCTTTGGAACAAACAGGAACTTTTGAATTTTGATCAAATCCTGAAAAATCAGACTCCTAACAAAGCAGAATTTCTGAAAATCATCAGCTACCTCTACTCTATTTTCCAGGTAGCAGAATTCGAATTACCAGAGAAAACATTCCAGCTGAATACAGCCGGCATACAAAACTTCACAAGGTTATCAAAAGCCAAGATCAATAACGTTCTCAATTTCCTCCATAACCAGGAAATCATTTATTACAATGACAATAAGAGCCTATCATCTCTGGAGCTTTTTATTAAATCTGATGAAATAGATCAGCTGCCCCAAAAAGATGCTTATTTCATAGAGCTTCTTCTCCGTAGCATGTCCGGAATTACTACACATAAAGTACTGTTCAGTGAGCAGCAGGTCAGCAATAAAATTCAGGTCAGCGTTCCTTTGATCAAAGAACGTTTAAAAGAACTTCAACAGAAAAACTATCTTGAATACATAGACGGAGCCCTATCAAGCATAAAGTTTCTGAAACCCCGTGATGAAAGAGCTGTGAATAGCACTTATTGGAAGCTTTTTGAACATATTCAGAGAAACAAAATCCAGAAATGGGAAGAGATGAAGTTCTATTCAGAGGATAAAGACTATTGTAAAATGAAGCTTATCCTTGCTTATTTCGGAGAAAAAAATTCAAAGAACTGCGGCCAGTGCTCTGTATGTGAAAAGAACAAACAATCTATTTTTGGAAAAAATATTTCCCAGCAGATCATTAATTTACTGGCAAAAAGATCAGCAACTATAGAGGAATTGTCTGTACAGTTAAGCTATCATTCCAAAGAAAGTATACTGGAAAACTTAATTTTTCTATTAGACTCCGGGAAGGTAAAAATGCTGAATTTCAGAACGTATGCACTGAATCATGAGTAGTAAGACATAAAGAAGCAAGAGCAGGATTTAAATTTTAATTTAAAATTTTAGAAAAAACATTTTCTCTTCTCTCAACTCTTATACACTGCCCACTCTCAAAGCAAAAACTTATCTTTGCAGTATGAAATCATTGAAAGTCGTTTTTTTAGGTACTCCTGAGTTTGCAAAAACTTCTTTGGAGGCTATTCATCAATCTCATCATCAGGTAGTAGGCGTGGTAACTGTTACAGATAAAGCAAGCGGACGTGGTCAGAAAATCAATCAGTCCCCTGTAAAAGTGTATGCTTCAGAAAATAACATTCCTGTTTTTCAACCGGAAAAATTAAGAAATAATGAATTTTTAGAAGAGCTAAGAAAGCTTGATGCTGATGTTTTTGTTGTGGTAGCATTCAGAATGATGCCTAAAATTCTTTTTGAGATGCCAAAAATGGGGACATTCAATCTTCATGCTTCTCTTCTTCCTGATTACAGAGGAGCGGCTCCTATCAATTATGCTGTCATCAATGGTGAAGAAAAAACAGGGGCAACAACTTTCTTTATCAATGAAAAAATTGACGAGGGGAATACCCTTCTTCAGGAGGAAATTGAAGTTTTACCTGACGAAAATGCAGGCCATCTTCATGACAGATTAATGGAAATGGGTTCAAAATTAGTGGTAAAAACCTTGGATGGATTAGCCGAAAATACCATCGAAGAAACCCCTCAGCCACAGGTTGAGCATCCTAAAAATGCCTATAAAATATTTAAAGAAGATACCAGAATCAACTGGGAATTACCTTCAAAAACGGTACATCAATTCATCCTTGGAATGTCTCCATACCCTGCTGCCTTCACTACTTTGAAAATTGGCGAAGAAGAAAAGGGATTAAAAATATTTAGTGGAAAATTTGAAATTTCCAATCATGGTAAATCTGCCGGAACATTGGATATTTCTAAAAATGAATTTAAAATCTATACTCAGGACGGAGTTTATTTTCCCATGGAGCTTCAGTTAGAAGGTAAAAAAAGAATGACGGTAAAGGATTTACTGAATGGGTTCAGAAATTTTGACGAAATAACACTGTAGTTTAAATACAGATAAATTTTAATCATAAATAAAAGTCACAACAGATATTATTTTGTTGTGACTTTTATTTTTAAACGATTAAGGATAGTTAAGTAAAAAAACTCATTATCAACTTCACTAAGCCTTTCCTACAATTTTTTTACGAAGCCTGCTCAGAGATTCAGGGGTTACCCCAAGATAAGCAGCAATCTGAATATTCGTAAGACGATGAACCGTTTGGGGATATTTTATTAAAAATTCAATATAGCGTTCTTCCGAAGATTTGCTCAAATTATCAATAATTCTGCGTTGTAAAGCGATAATTGAACTCTGAAACTTGAGCCTCATTAATCTTTCCACTTCCGGCATTTCATGATACAGTTTTTCTTTATCCTTTTTTGAAATCAAAAGAATTTCACTGTCTTCAAGCGCCTGAATGGTAAGTTTGGATGGAATTCTGTTGATAAAACTGTCTATATCTGAGATCCACCAGTTTTCAATAGCAAAATATAATATTTGTTCCGCAGCATTTCGATCGGTATGAAAAACCTTAAAACATCCTTTCACTACAAATCCTTCAAAATCACAGATACTTCCTTCCACTAGCAAAAGTTCTTTCTTCTTTACTTTCTGAAGCATAAAAGCATTACAATATTTTTCCAGCTTTTCATCTGAAATATCTACATACTCCCGGATATGTTTTTTTAGAGACTCCATCATGGTTTAAAAATAAAAAAAGGTTTAGAAAAATCCTAAACCTTTTATTTCATATGGTAAAAAATCATTTAAAGTGAAGCAAATTCACTATTGATTCTTTCTTTTTATAGTTTTACCAACTCAGTAACTTCTACATCATATCCTCCCACCTGAGGTTTGATATTAGGATTTTGAGTGATTACTTTAAACTTATTGATTCCTAAATTCTTTAAGATCTGCGTTCCAATACCATAATCTCTATAGTTATATGCTAAAGTAGGGTGCTGCTCCTGTCCGTCCTGATAATTCAGGAACTGCTGAAGTTTTCTTAATGTATTTTCAGAATTTGAAACGTTGTTGATGAAAATGATTGCTCCCTTTCCTGCCTCGTTCACCATGTTGGTAACTTTTTCCAGTAAAGGTTTTTCCCCATTATTTAATCTTGTCAATACATCAAAATAAGAGTCTGAAGACTGTACTCTCACCAAAACCGGCTCATCTACTGTCCATGCTCCTTTTGTCAATGCAAAGTGGATTTGATCGTTAGAAGTCTCTCTGAATGCATAAAAGTCAAACTCTCCATAGTGTGTTTTTACTTTTTTCTCTTCCAGTCTTTCTACAAGGTTTCCTTTTTTAAGCTGATAGTGAATAAGATCTTCAATAGAAACAATCTTCATATCATGCTTCTGAGCAAATGCGTGAAGCTCAGGTAAACGGGACATTGTACCGTCTTCGTTCATGATTTCACAGATTACTCCACCTTCCTTTAAACCTGCTAAATGGGTAAGATCAATGGCTGCTTCAGTATGTCCGGCTCTTTTCAAAACACCTCCTTTTCTTGCACGAAGCGGGAAAATGTGGCCAGGTCTCATGAAATCTGTAGGTTTGGATTTTTCATCCATCAAAGCTAAAATCGTTTTTGCTCTGTCTCCTGCAGAAATACCTGTAGAAGTTCCGTTTCCTAAAAGGTCAACAGATACGGTAAAAGCAGTTTCTTTAGGGTCGCTGCTTCTGCTTACCATTACTTCAAGCCCAAGTTCATCACATCTTTTTTCAGGAAGCGGCATACAAATTAACCCTCTTCCGTGAAGCGCCATGAAATTAATAATTTCCGGTGTTGTTAGTTCTGCTGCGCAAAGAAAATCTCCTTCATTCTCTCTGTCTTCATCATCTACTACTATGATTATTTTCCCATTTCTAAGGTCTTCAATGGCCTCCGGAATAGTATTTAATTTAATATCAGACATTTTTACTTTTTATTTGTGTGCAAAGATACTCATAAAAATAAGCATCTGCCAATTTATATGAATGGTTTATTACGCTTTGGATAAAGAGTTCACGGCTTCTCTGATAATCTCGTAAGATCTTAATCTTTTCTGATGATCGTAAATATGAGAATTGATCATCAGTTCATCTACATTGAATTTTTCCTGGAAGTCTTTAAGCTTCTCCTTAATTTCAGTCTGATCTCCGATAAACGTATATCTCAGCTTCTGTAAAACCATTGATTTCTCCATAGGTGACCAGATCTCATCCATATCATCTACCGGCGGAGCAAAAGGCTTTCTGTCATTTCTCACAATATTGATAAACGCCTGAAACAAAGTCGTGGAAATTTTGTGTGCTTCCTCAGAGGTTTCTGCTGCTACTCCATTGACACAGGCAATAATATAAGGTTTATCCGAATATTCTGAAGGTTGAAAATGTTCTCTGTAAATTTTAAAAGCCATTTCCATCTGTTCAGGAGCAAAATGTCCAGCAAAAGCATAAGGTAGCCCCAGTTCTGCGGCCAGCCATGCACTGTCTGTACTGGATCCTAAAATATAAAGCGGAATATCTAATCCTTCCCCTGGAATAGCACGCACCATTGCATCAGCATTTTCTTTGGAAAAGTATCTTTGAAGTTCCAGAATCTGTCTTGGAAACTGCTCGTTGATGATCGCGGGATTTCTCCCCAATGCCTGAGCGGTCAACCCATCAGTTCCGGGAGCCCTACCCAATCCAAGATCAATTCTTCCCGGAAAAAGTGATTCCAGTGTTCCAAATTGTTCTGCAATGATTAACGAACTGTGATTCGGAAGCATAATTCCACCTGATCCTACTCTGATCGTTTTTGTTCCATTGGCAATAAAACCAATTAAAACAGAGGTTGCTGAACTGGCAATACTTTCCATATTATGATGTTCCGCCAGCCAGAATCTTTTATAGCCTAAACTTTCTGCGTAATTGGCTAAGGACAAACTGTCCTGAAAAGTATCATGAATGCTTTTCCCTTGCTTTACCGGTGCAAGGTCTAAAACAGAAATTTCAAAATTTTTCATATTGAGATGTTATTTTTTAAAGGTGACATAGAAGAATCTCCTTTTTTAAACCATACAAATTTAAAACATCTGAACTGCATTAGTTACTTTTTGTAATTAATAGGATCTATTGATAAGTTCAGGGAAAAACTATTGGAATTTAATTTTTACTCATGTGATTTTGTATATGTAATTAAATTTTAGAACAACTTAATTCCTTTTGTATATTTGAGTAATTAATAACTTATAAACTCATGGAAGAATTAGAAATACTTATGGTTATCATTTGGATAGAAACTGTTCTATGAAAAAAATATTTCTTATTATGCTTTCTTTAGGATCTTTAATCTGCTGTAATCCTAAAAATCCAGACACTTCTAAAAGGAGTGCTAATTCAAAATACTATACAAAATTAGATACGGTAAGGATTACTACAGAAACAGGTGATAATTTCAAGTATAGTAAAAAGAATTTCAATGAATTAATTGATAAGCATCCTGAGTTTTTTTATGATTTCCCTGAAAATCCAGACAAATTTTATTTCTGTTTTGGTAATAATGCTGGATTCGGAAGTGAAGCAGGTCAGGATTATTACTATACATTATATACCTATTTTTTAAAACAGAGAAATGGAATTGAAAAATATAAGGAACAACGTAGGACGTTTATCCGTATTTTCTCTAATATCAATTCTATATTTGGTTATATTGCTTACGGAGGCACCTATTTTGGTCATCAAAAAAAAAGAATTCCTGCATATGCTGAATATTTAATTTTTTTGTTTTCACTTGATCAGGAAAAAGCAAATAGCCAGGATCGTTATGATATTTCAAAACAAAAAAAACTTTATATACAGTCTTTGAGACAAATAATTGAAGAAGAAAATAAAATTGATTTTGAGACTGCAGGACAAGAAAAAACTGACCGGATAAAAAAGATGAATGCACTTGTTAATGAAATGGATCACCTGATAACAAATTCTTATTACCTTCATTATGCTCAGCATTTTCATTATCAATATTATCAAAACTTTTAATTACAAATTATCCTTATACTATCAACATTACTAAAATAAACTCATCACACTCCTTACGAAATTACAAATCCATTACCAATATAAACATTTCAATATATTTAATTCATCATAAAGAGAAATATCACTATATTAGTATAACAATTTGAAAAAATCTTTATCATGAACAAAAAAATCAATAACTTGTTTTTCCAGAAAGTATTTACAAAAAGAACTTTCCTTATCGGCATTGTAATCGCTGCCACATTATCCTCTTGTAGCAAAAATAATGACGAAATCGCGAGTGAAACCCAAACCGCAGCACTGGAGGTTTCCTATCTTAAAAAAGGACAATTAGGAGGTCAGGAAATTACCTATGAAAGAAAAAATGGAATGAATTTTTTCCAGGGAGACATTGTTCTTTCCGATCAACAGCTGACAGAAGAAAGCACAGCCAATAAAGGAGGTGCCAGCTTGTACAGATGGCCCAACCGTACCATTTATTATACCATTGCAGGTAATATGGGATCTATTAATGTGAATAAAATCAACACTGCAGTTAATGAATATAATTCCAAGACAAATACCCGCTGGGTTCTGCGTACCAACCAATCCAATTATGTAGAATTTATCTTCGGAAGTTCAAACGGATCAGATGGATGGGCTCATATCGGATATCAGGGTGGTAAGCAGACTGTTTCTCTGGATCAGTACATTTCGGTGGGGTCGGTCATTCATGAAATGGGGCATACCGTAGGACTTTATCACGAACATTCCCGTCAGGACAGAGATCAGTATGTAAGCATTCAATGGGGCAATATTCAGGATGGGCAAGCTTATAATTTCAATAAATATACTTCCGGAACAGATATAGGACCTTTCAATATCAATTCTGTGATGATGTATTGGCCAAATTCTTATTCTAAAAACGGACAGCCTACTATTAAAAGAGCCAATAATACCAACTTCACTTACAATAGGACAGGATTCACAACCGGGGATATCAATACTATTAATGCAATGTACCCTTAAACTTTAAAGCTCTGCATAAATCATAAAAAAGAAAAGAATTCCTAGGAATTCTTTTCTTTTTTATAGTTGTAATGATTAATCAGGATCCTGATCTCATTAAATTCAAAATGACTTGGTAAGGCATTCTTCCACTCTGTTAAAGTCTCATGTGGATTTTTATAAAATTCATCTTCAAAAGCCTTAATTTTATCTGAAGTAATGACTCTTGAAATATCCAGCAATCCCTGTTCAGCAAACTTAGCAAGATGACCGATAACCGTTTCTTTTACCAGTCCTCTTTCCAATGCAATTTCTCCAATGGTCTTTCCCTGTTCAAAAAGTTGGAAAGTTAAAACCTGTGAAGGAACTTTAGCGATTTTCATGCTGACTTCCTTATCATTCTTTTCATCCAGAAGTCTTGTTTCAAGAAGATGAATATCTTTTAAACTGTTCAGATATTCTTCAATATCTTCAAGCCAGCTTTTCACTTCTTCGTTGTATTGCTTCAATCCTTTCGCACCCTTGATTTCTGCATAAAATTCTTTTAATGGATCGAAAATTTTATTTCTGGATTCAGTAAAGAAGAAATTAACGGCTCCTTTTGACTTACTTTCAATTTCAGTCCATTCTTCTTTCTTTTCAATGAAATTATTCACCTTTTGAAAGATAACACGCTCCAGTTTTTCAAAGATTTTCCCAAGATTAGTTGCTTCGTGTTTCAACTGAAGATACAGCTGATTAGCTTTAACACGATCTATATTTTTAGTAACGGAGGAAAGCTTATTCCACTCCTCTACTTCATTTAAAAACCACTGACAATCAATCGTACGAAGAACTTTTCTGATACTGTAATCATACTTTTCCTGATTCAAAATAGCATCTATATGATCGTTAGCAACTGTATTACTATGAAATTGCAGAATTCTGTTGTCTTTAAAAATAACTTCAGGAGTAATTTTTGATTTCAAAACAATTCCCTCCAGTGTTCTGCAACGTGATAAAGCTACGTAAACCTGACCTGCTGTAAAACTTTTTCCGGCATCAATGATCACTTTATCAAACGTAAGCCCCTGGCTTTTATGAATAGTAACAGCCCAGGCTAATTTGATCGGAAACTGCTCAAAACTTCCCAAAACTTCTTCCTTGATCGTTTTATCAGTATCCAGGAAATATTTTTTCTGTTCCCAGGTTTCTTTTTTTACGGTGATTTCTCTTTCACTTTCATCCAGCACAACCCGAATTTCATCTTCATCAAGTCCAATGATTTCACCAAGTTTTCCATTGAAGTACTTCTTTTCTCCGGAAATATCATTTCTGATAAACATGATCTGAGCGCCTATTTTCAGTTCCAAAAACTGTTCATTGGGAAATTGATTTTCCTTGAAATCCCCCACCAGTTTTGCTTCATAAGTTTTGGCGTCTACTTTTATTTCTTTCAGCTTCTCCTGATTGATCTCGTCAGCCATTTTATTATGAGAGCACAGATAAACGTAAGATTCCTTACCCATATCAAAATCCGGATCATATCTCTGGTTAAGCTGATTAAAATCTATATTGGCAACATCACCATCACGGATAGCATTCAGTATGTCCAGAAATCCCTGATCAGACTGTCTGTAAACTTTTGTAAGTTCAATGGTAACAATCGGAATATCTTTAATAGCATGACTGTCAAAAAAGAATGGGGAATCATAATACATTTTCAGAATATGTTCATCTCTCACCACCGGCGGAAGCTGAAACAAATCCCCTATAAACAGCATCTGTACCCCACCAAACCGTTGATTATTTCTTCTGATAAATCGTAAAGAAAAATCCATCATATCCAGCACATCTGCCCTTAGCATGGAAACCTCATCAATAATAATGATCTCAACCTCTCTTAAAAGTTTCAGCTTATCTTTTCGGTATTTGAAATGGGGCATCAGATCAGCTATATTATTAGCCAAACTGGTATCTATCCTTTCTGTCGTAGGCAGAAAAGTTCTCAGGGGTAATCCAAACATGGAGTGGATGGTTACCCCACCCGCATTAATTGCAGCAATTCCCGTAGGCGCAATTACAATATGCTTTTTCTTTGTTCGTCTTACTAAATCGTTAAGAAATGTTGTTTTTCCTGTTCCTGCTTTTCCGGTCAGAAAAACACTTCTGTTCGTGTACTCTATTAAGTCAAAAAAATGATTGTTCATCGTTGTCAAAAATACGGAAATGAATTTGATTTTCTTACCTTGGCATAAGTTTTGAAAATTCTTAAAAAGAAAAAAGTCTATTGTGAAAAAATTTTTCCTTCCTATTCCTGTAATAGTATTATGTACTATACTAACTTTAGTTTCCTGTAATACGACAAAAAACCTTGATACCAATCTTCCTATAGATATTGCCAATCGGCCAGTAGATGAAGAAAGCCAAAAGTATGATCAGGCACAGATAGATAGATTAAAAGCTTCTATTGAAGCTGAAGCCAAAGGGGAAAATTGTACGAATGCCAGCGACTGGACGTTTGCTCCCATGGGCGTAAAATCCTGCGGCGGGCCTCAGCAATATATCGCTTATCCTAAAAAAATTGAAACTTCAATTTTGCCAAGAATCAATGAGTATACGGATAAGGCAAGGATTTTTAACGAAAAATATAATATTACATCTGATTGTATAATGATTATGCCCCCAACCTCGGTTAAATGCATCAAGGGAGAGGCAAGATTGATTACACCGGATTCACAATAAAAAATAAAGCAAAGGTTCTATATCAAATCACTACAAAGGCTTGATATACAAAGCTCCGTCGGAAGACAGAGCTTTTGTTGTTTATATGTTAATTGAAATCCCGAATTCTACAATTCGTAATCTTTCACATTCTCCTTATACCATGATGAATATTTCACATAGTTATCTGCAATTCTGTTCACCTCACCTTCCAATAGCTGGGCGTTGATGTCCTTGATCTTTTTGGCAGGAACTCCACCCCAGACTTCTCCGGATTTAATATGGGTTCCCTGAGTAACTACAGAACCTGCTCCTACAATTGAATTTTCCTCAACGAGGCAAGCATCCATCACAATAGCGCCCATTCCGATCAGTACATTATCTTTAATTGTACATCCGTGAACAATAGCATTATGTCCAATGGAAACATTATTTCCAATATTCAGTGGATGTTTCTGATAGGTACAGTGCAGCATTGCATTGTCCTGAACATTTACCTTATCTCCCATTTTGATATAATGGACATCACCTCTGATCACTGCATTATACCAAACACTGCAGTCTTTCCCCATGGTAACATCGCCAATAATGGTAGCTGTTTCAGCTAAAAACGTATTCTCTCCGATCTGTGGTATTTTCCCTAAAAGTTCTTTTACAAGTGCCATAGTTTTAATTTGAAAATTTGAAAATAAGCCTATTGAAAGTCAGTATTTCCTATCTATTTATTTTTAGCATCTAACTTCTAAATTACAGTGATAGCAAAAATCTAACTTCCAGTTTACAGCTTCTAACTTCTAATGCGTATTTTTGTATCTCAAATTTAACGAAAAAATGCGTACCGTACTTATAGAACCAACTGAAAACCCAAAAGTGATGAAATTTGTTGCAGATTACAACTTGATTCCAGGGTCTTTGGAGTTAGACAGAAATTCAGATGTTTCAGAAATCCCTTTAGCACAGGAGCTTTTCAATTATCCTTTTGTGGAAAGAGTTTTTATCACCGCTAATTTTGTAGCAGTAGCAAAACAGGATACTATTGAATGGGAACATGTAGCTGAAAGTCTGAAAAATGTGATTGAAGATGAATTATTGGCCAATCCGAGAATTTATCTTCAGAAGAAAAAAGAAATGTATCAGATCTATTCTGAGATGACCCCTAACCCGAATGTAATGAAATTTGTTTCCAACAAATTGCTTATGGAAGGTTTTATAGAGGTAAAATCAAGAGAAGCAGCATCTGAAGTTCCTTTGGCCGCTGCTATCTTTAAGGAATTTAATTTTGCTAAAGAGGTTTTTATTTCTGATAACTTTGTAGCAGTTACCAGAGATAACTCTGTGGAATGGCATGAGGTAATGATCACTGTACGTGCTCTTATTGCTGATTACCTTCAGAATGGTGGTGAAATTTCAAATATTGAACCTCAGAAGCATGAAAACCCGGTAGAAAAAATCATCAACAGAGATTATACAGATGATGAGCAGAAAATTTCTGATATTTTAAATGAATATGTAGCTCCGGCTGTAGAGAATGATGGTGGTAAAATTTCTTTAATGGAATACGATCAATCTACCAAAACAGCTAAAATGCTTTTACAGGGAGCTTGTTCAGGATGCCCAAGCTCTACGGCTACCTTGAAGAATGGAATTGAAAATATTTTAAAACAATTCGTTCCGGATCTTGTAGAAAGAGTGGAAGCTGTAAACGGATAATTCATCATTATGACCACTCCTAAAAAAATTCTGATCATTATTGGAAGTGCAACAAAGAGTTCCAGTAATCAGAAACTGATGGAACAGATAATGGAAAAGCTTCCCAATATCCATTTTCAGATGTATGATGATCTTTCTATTCTTCCTCATTTTGACACGGCATTAACTGATGTTGACACTCCTGAGGAAATTGTAAAGATCAGAGAATACATTGATCATTCTGCAGGGGTTATTATTTCTACCCCGGAATATATTTTCAGTATTCCGAGCAGATTAAAAAATGTACTGGAATGGTGTGTTTCCACGAATGTTTTTTCTGACAAACCTGTTGCATTTGTTACGGGTTCTGCCAGTGGAGAGAAAGGTCATGAAGAATTGTTGTTGCTTTTAAAAACATTGGGAGCGAAAACTGATGATAAACATCAGCTTTTAATAAAAGGAATAAAGGGTAAACTGGAGCCTGATGGCTCAGTTGAAAACAATATCTTTGCTAAAGTATTAGAATTGGTAACGGATTTTGAAAAGTCTGTATCATCATTAAAATAAACAAATTGAATAAAAAAGGAATTTTACTGGTTAACCTCGGATCGCCCAGATCTACGGCTGTAAATGATGTAAAGGAATATCTTGATGAATTTTTGATGGATGAAAGAGTAATCGATTACCGTTGGATCTTTCGTGCTCTTCTTGTGCAAGGTATTATCCTGAAAACAAGACCAGCCCAATCTGCTGAAGCCTATAAAACAGTATGGACGGATGAAGGTTCACCTTTAATTGTTATTACTGAAAAAATTCAGAAAAAACTTCAAAAGCTGGTAGATGTTCCGGTGGAAATCGGGATGAGATATGCAGAACCCAGTATTGAAACCGGAATTCAGAAACTTGTGGATCAGGGTATTTCTGAAATTGTTCTTTTCCCTCTATATCCGCAATATGCAATGAGTACAACGGAAACTGTTATTGAAAAAGCAGAAGAGGTAAGAAAGAAGAAATTTCCAGAGGTAAAAATCAATTATATTCAACCTTTTTATAACAGGGATATTTACATCAACTGTCTGGCTGAAAGTATCAAGGAAAAACTTCCTGAGAATTTTGATGCCCTTCAGTTTTCTTATCATGGGGTTCCGGAAAGACATCTGTACAAAACGGATCCTTCCAATACCTGTAAAATAGATGATGCCAACTGTATCAACAGCCAGGTAGACACCCACAATGCTTATTGCTACAGACACCAATGCTATAAAACCACTGAGGCTGTGATTGCTAAGATGGGACTTCCAAAGGAAAAAACCATTGTTTCTTTCCAGTCAAGATTAGGAAAAGACAAATGGATTGAGCCTTATACGGATAAAACACTGGAAACAATTCCTAAAAAGGGTGTTAAAAACCTTGCTGTGGTTTGTCCTGCGTTTGTTTCAGACTGTCTTGAAACTCTGGAAGAGATTTCTGAAGAAGGAAAAGAACAATTCATGCATGGCGGTGGTGAAAATTTCCACTATATTCCGTGCCTGAATGATGAAGACCGATGGATAGAAGTGGTAAAAACGCTTTGTGAAGAAAAACTGAATGATTTCTACCTGGTATAGATCATTGAAATGAAATATAAAAAAAGGCCGCAGAAAAATTTCTGTGGCCTTTCTCTTGAAATATACTAAAGTTTATTTTTTGATAAGATTTCCGGCTTTCTGTCCGTTCACGGTTACAATATAAACACCAGGAAGCATATTGGATGGCAGCTGTATTTCTACTCTATTTGCACCATCAGTAAGATTAACTTTTTCAGAAAGTTCTCTTCTTCCCGTTAAATTAACCAATTCTACAGTTCCTTTACCAGCTTTTCCATTAAACACTACAGTAAATCTGTCTGTTGCCGGATTTGGGCTGATGGCGTAAGGAGACTCGTTGACTGCTGCTGCAATAAGTCCTGCCGGAGAAGTTCCTCCGCCCACTCCTACTGCATTCCAGGCATTGGTAACCTGTATTACTTCATTACTTCCTGCACCATATAGGTCAGCTGCTGCCTGTAAAGAATAGGTTCTTGTATTGGCATAAGTGGAAGTAGAAGTAAGATAAGTAGTCAGTGTTCTGTAAGCAATAGCTCCTGCCTTATCCAGCCCTATTCCGGAAACATTATAGGCAAAACCATTATCGTTGGTTCCTGTTCCTCCTGTTACCAATAAGTAATACCAGAAATTAAGCACTCCTGAATTGGTATGAACGCCACAATAATCATTGGTCGTTTGTGAAGGTACTGCACACCCTGTAGTGGAAGCATCTTTCCAATAGGTTCCTTTATAGGTATCCGGCTGACGGTAAGCATTAGGATTTGCCATATCACGGATCACATAACTGAAATCTTCTCCAAGCGTCCAGCTTGCCTGGGTAGGTCTGGCCCAGCGCTCTATTGTGTTCCCAAAAATATCAGAAAAACCTTCATTAAGTGCTCCCGGTTCTCTTTGATACACAAGATTCGCTGTTTTGGAAGTCATTCCGTGGGTAATTTCATGGCCACAAACATCAATAGCAGTTAAAGGTTTTCCACCATTCGTTGTAGAGCTTCCATCTCCGTAAAGCATTCTCGCTCCATCCCAATAGGCATTGAAAATATTATTGCCGTAGTGAACATAAGACTTTATAGCAAAGTGATTGTTGTCTATACTTTTTCTTCCGAATTTTGTAAAGTAGTAATCCAAGGTCATTTCAGCTCCCCAATGGGCATCGGCAGCATATTGATCCTTATTTGTATTTACATTATTCCATGCATTATCAGTATCTGTAAAATCTACAGCTGATGCGAAGTTAGTTGTCTTTTTCAGGTTATAGGTTTCCACAGCTGTTCCGCCATTTCTTCCTGTTTCTCTCAGCCTGTAGCTCCCGCCATAGGAATCAGTAGTTATATTTCGGCTTCCACTGTACACGGTAGTAGCGGTTCCCGGCGTATTTATTTCATGGATAATTGCATCTGTTCCCAGAACTTTTCCATTCTTGGCATCTACAAATACATATTGTCTGCTCAATGGTTTTTCAGCATAAATATCAAACTTATAAGCAAGTTTCAGGTCTCTTAGCTTTTCATCTGTAGGTTCAGAATAATATACAAGTTCACCCTTAGGAGCAAAACTTGCATTATCATCTTTCAGTTCTTTTTTAATGAATTCTTCGTCTTCTTTATTTTGCCATTTGTATTGGTCTGCACCTACAAAAGCCAAAGCATTCTGTAAGGCTATATTTTCAGAAATATTCGATTTCTTTTCTATTCCCTGTGAAACTTTAAGAACCCATTTCCCGGATTGTCCTACAATTTTACCATCTTTTGTCTGTACAGACATCATTCCATATTCTACTGGAATGTCATTAACGGTCTGTTGGAACCGATGGGTTTCAAAGCCTAATTTATCTGTTTCAATTCCTAATTTACGAGCCTGCCCTGGTGAAAGTCTCTCAGATGTTTCATCATATAAAACAGGACCTCCCTGAAAGGCGGGTCCGTTTTTATCAAATCTTATAAATTCTGAATGTAATCCACTTTTACCAGGAACGACTTTTGATGGGGTGTTTTGTCCAAAAACGAAAGAGCATGCTGCAACGCTTACTGCTAAAATAAATTTTGCTTTCATAATATTATTTTGTTAAATGTGAAAACGAAGGTATAAACTTTTCACAACAAAATGATATATAACTTAAAGGAAATCCAATTGAAAATATAAATCATTAAACAAACCACAATAATGATTTTAAAACAAAGAGAAATAATTAAAAATAATTTTTATTATTATGAAAATTTTAATGAATTAATTTTAAAAAAATCAATAATTTAAGAATTAATATTTTCACTATGCAAAACATTTTATTGTATGAAATTTATCAAAATAGGGAAGAGTAATTAAAAAATTAAGGCTATCTCTACAGAGACAGCCTTTTATATTTTTAATTTTAACAGTTAAATATGGCAACTACCATTCTTTTCTTTCATCATATTCATACTCATATGTCAGATTCTTTTGATCACACTCACTTAATTCATTTTTGATTTTAATTAGCAATTCATCGTAGATTTTATCATAGTGAAAGTGAATTGCTTTTAAAACATATTTTTTATTGGAAGGTGGCCAATATCCTTTATTGATATAGGTATTATTTTTTTCTATGTACTGTAATATTTCTAATGCTTCTTTATTTTTATAAGCAGCAACTGCCCTTACAAAAAATAACATTTCTTCAGTAATATTGAGTTTAGGGCTCAATTGATCCTTAACCTGCTTTTCAAAATAAATTTTCAATAAAGGAAAGAATTTTTCATCAGGAAAGCGCTCTATACTTTTAAAGATAAAACTACCACAAGGATTACGATTGATACTTTTACTAAATAAGTTATACAAAAGCTCAACATCTTCTTTCTTTTTGAATTTACTCAGGGCAAAGGCTGCTCCCAATTGTATCCCACATTTTTCATTATTACCCTGAGCCCTATCTTTGATAAGCTTATAAAACTTCTCATCCGGATCAATATCCCGGATCATCTCATCTGAAACTTCAAGATAAGGATGTTCTAAAAGAACTTTCTCTACTAAAACCTTCTTTTGAATCGGAGACAACCCATTTTTGTCATGAGCTTTCAGAATCATCAGATCTGATACTGTAAAGCTTCCCCCAGCATCTTCATAATACTCCCAGGTAACTTTATCTTTATCATTAAGGTGATTAAGCAAAAGATCAAAATATTCGGTTTCTCCTCTATTGACAATTTCTCTATAAGAAATTACTCTCAACAGGGGTTTTTCAAAGTTCATTAATTTTATCAGCTCTTCCTTTGTCGCTTTCTTATTCAGTATATTTCTCGCTACAGTATCAGAAACCGGAACCTTTTTTTCCTTTGAAAGCTTTTGTAGATAAGGTCTCAACTCATCACGAAAATCATCAAGTTCACTTCTATTTTCATTTTTACAGGAAATAAAAACACAAAAAAAAATTAAAATCGATATAAATCTTATCATTTTCTAACAGGAGTCCTGAATTCACCATACCCCATTAACCCATCATAGTTTCTGCCAAAGGGAGCAAAATAAAGGAACGCCTGATAAAGGTTTTCTGTCTGCCAGAAATTACCGTTCACTTCACCAAAATCCAATGGTGCCTCTCCTTGCTTTGTGGCTAAAATATAGTTGTAAAACCCTTGCTTCAGAAATAATTTAGCTACGTATTGTTTAGTTGCAGCATCATACTGCATCTGATTTTCTTTACTTGGTTTAAAACCATTAAACCCACCCAGAATGTAGATATCTTTATCTACAGGGTCAGATTCAAGATAAAAATGCACCCATGAATAATCTGCTTCTCTTTCAGCATCTCTTTCTCTTCCCAGATCATTTCGTCTGTAATACCAGGCCCCGTTTACGTCAGGTTGATATTGATAATTTAAAGGAAATGCCCATACCGGATGTAAATAGGTCTGATTCGTATCATCTTTTACTTCTACCGCACGAACCATATCGGCAGCAACAGTCATATTTTTATTATCGAAATAATAAAATTCATTATCTCCCGGAAAAGCAAGATTCATCTGCTGGAAAAGCAGTTGATTCCCCAAAACAGAACTTGGCTTCAGATTGGAAATGGTCATATTCGGGTTATTATTCTGCATCACATTCAAACTCATTGAGTTGACATTAGAAGAAAGATCACCCGCTTTCGGTAAAGCCTGTATTTCTAATCTCTGATTGATATTCGGATTCTTGGCATCTGCTATTCTCGAAACTTTAACTCCCAAGGTCGCCACATCTTCCACCAGATAAAAACGTCTCTTGAAAAGAGGTTTATCTGCAGAGTCTTTATAAACGATCAATTCAAAGTTTCCTGATATTTTCGGTTGAATTTTATCATTGGGAAAAGTCAGCTTATAATGGGTATAAGCCTGCAGTGTATTGAATGAATACTGAAACTTATCCAAAAGTGCATTCATAGTTCCATTGGCAAACTCCGTAAAAAACAGATTATCATCATTCCAGTTTCTGTCATAATGTTTGATGGTATACCGGTAGATCTCGCTACCATTGGTAAGATCATCAAAACTCAACACCAATTGTTCACCGAACTTAATGACCGGTGTTTCATCATTCGTCTGTGGATTAAATAACTGGATGCTTTGGATATTCTGTCCATACACCAGCCCACCTAAGGAAAGTAAGAGTATTCGCAAAGTTTTCATTATGACGAAGATAGCGAAAAATAGCCATTTTCTTAATAATATCGTATTTTTGAGTCAAAATATTAAGATTATGCTTCAGATTCAAGGCTTCGTATGCAACTTTGCAAGTGAAAACACCTATATACTTTATAACGAAAACAAAAATGCCTGGTTAATTGATCCGGGGAATATGAATGAGCAGGAAACCAAAGCCATTGATAACTTCATCAAAGAAAATGAGCTGAACATTCAGAAAATTCTTTTAACGCATGCGCATATTGATCATGTTTTAGGACTTCAATGGGCATTTGACACCTTTAAAGTTCCGGTAAATATGCATCAGGAAGATCAGGAAGTTCTTGATATGCTTCAGGCAAGCGGATTGAGATTCGGATTCCCTGTTGATCCAGTACAAGTAGACATTGTATACGTTAACGAAGGAGAAGAACTTGATCTGGACGGTGAAAAATTTAAAATTTACCATGTTCCGGGACATTCACCAGGAAGTGTGGTTTATCATAACGAAAATCAGAAGTTTATGATCTCCGGCGATGTGCTTTTTGAAGGCAGTATCGGCAGAACAGATCTTTACAAAGGAAACTATGAGCAACTGATTGATGGGATTAAAACAAAACTTTTCGTACTGGATCCTGAAACACAGGTCTTCTCAGGTCATGGAAATCCTACATCGATTGGTTTTGAGAAACAGTATAATCCGTTTTTGAAGTAAAAAAATAAAACTTCTAAGATTACAAATTGATATTGCAGTGAATTGAACCTTGTTGTAAATTATAATTTTGGTGATACAGCCTGTTTAAATAATTATTCAATGGAAAACTCAATAAAAATAGGAAATCATTACTATGATATCAACAGTGATCATTTCAGGCTGGAATGGGGAGAATCTTTAAGTAATTTCAGTGAATTATCTTACCTGAGTCAATTTCCTAATCTTAGATCTGCTACTTTTACCAATACAAACCTCAACGATGAAGGATTGGCTCATGTATCAGACTGCAGTATGATTGATAATTTAAATTTACAGGATACCGAAATTACAAACGAAGGCATACAATATTTACAAAATCTGTACACTCTGAGATATCTTCGATTAAAAGACAACTTACAACTTACAGATGAATGCGTTCCCTATTTGATAGAGCTGGAGAGTTTAGAGAATCTTGAAATACAAGAAACATCAATTACTGAAAATGGGCTGAAAAAATTAACGGCTTTGAAATATCTTGAAAAGCTTAGTATTTACGTTCAGAATAACAATTACACATTTGAAGGTCTTTTACAAATATCCCGTGAACTTCCAAAAGATTGTGAGCTTTTAGCAAAAGGAAATGGGTCATTCTATAATGGGGAATTTAAAGGCACATGGAAAGACTAAAAAAGACGAATGTTTATGAACAAAACATACACTATTAATCAGATTGACGCTGTATTTGATCTACTGGTATCAGATTCATCATATTTGAAGAAAAAATGGAGTAAATATTACAATAAAGAATATAAAGACAATTGTGAACGGCTTTTATATTTTGACATGATGGCTGTTAGCGCTTTCATAATAGTGTTATTTCAAAAGAAAAAATCAAAAGCCCTTCAATCATTTTTTGATAAAGTTGAAATCATCCTTAATGATGCTGATTCCGAAGTTGAAAATTTAATTTTGGCAGGATTAATAGAGGGAATCCAACAGATATGTCCATATAAAAAAATTGATATGCGATACGAATTTGATAGCTGGCTCTCTCCTTTGACCAAAAAGCATTGGGATAAATTAACTGGCTTTTATAAATTTGATTAAATCATATAAGAGACCTATACCACATGCAATAGAGTTCTTTACATAAGACTATCTGAATAGAAATTATAAAAAAACTTTTCTAGCAGACAAAAATAAAACCGTCAGGACTAAGTTCTGACGGTTTCATGTTATAAAGAAATAGAGTTTAGAAATCTAAAGTGATTGAAGCTCTTGCAGCTGCTCCCATAATAGGTCTTGCCATTCTGATATTAGATCCTGATACGGTCTGAGATCTTGGATCCCCCTCTGTAATACCGATCGTATTAAAGATATTGGTTCCGTCTACAGCAAAACGGATTTTACCAAGCTGATAAGACATTCCTGCCCCAAATTCTGTGAATGAAGGCAGAATATTATCATCTGTATTCCCTTCATCCTGAAAACGTTTTCCATAATAATTCATACTTACATACGCTCTCCATTCTTTGGTAATATTTACCGCAGGAGCAATATTGAAATAGAACTTAGGAATTCTTCTTACTACATTTCCATCATAGTTGAAAGTACTGCCGTCAGCATTTCTTCCTGTAAAATCCTTATACTTAGGATTCTGAATGGTCCCATTGAAAGTAACTTCAAAAATATTGTTGAATAATCTGGCATACCCTTCAATTTCTACCCCAAGATTGGTCGTATTGGCAAATTTATTCTCTGAGGTTCCGTCTGAATAGACATCCGTAAACGAAAGATTTTTAAGCGCCGAATAAAAAGGAATTACTGCAATATCAAAAGTACGCGAATAGTACTTATATCCCACTTCCAATTGGTTCGTTAATACGGGTTTTACAAGATCCAGTTTCCCTATATTATTATAGTATGCTTCTTCATTCGGAGATCTGAAACCATGGGAAAAACGGGCATATACCGCATTTTCACGATTGATCTTATAATTGGAAGCCAAAGTATAAGAGACTTTATTAATATCATAATACCAATAAGTAAACTGATTCCCCAGAACATTCATGTTATCATCTGCTGTTGTAGTATTAAAACCATGAGTTCCATCAACCGTTAAACCGGAATTATTAAGATTGGCCGTAGTGGTATTTACTTTATATCCTCTATAATAATCACGACTGTAACGGATCCCTCCATTAAAACTTAATGCATCAGTTACGTTATAATCTACATTTAAATAAAGGTCATTCAGACTTCCCTGAATCTGTGAATCCCTAAGTAAAGTAGACATATCCGTAACACCATTATAGGTCTTAGAATATCCAGTACTGCTTGGGCTAAGGGACGGGTCTACCAAGTTCAAAAGTTCTGGTCTGTCTGTAGCAGTGGTCAGGATATTACTCCAGTTCCAGTATTGATGGGATTTCCAGTTTGATTTATAAAATCCGGCAGTTACATTTCCTTTATCAAATTTATAATTGAACTGTAAATCATTCATAAAATTATTCATCTTCTTATCAATAGCCCAGAAACCAAGCTTCTGTACATACTCAGGATTAACCACGGCTCCACTGCTTACCAATGAATACTGATAATTGGTCATTCCCAGGTCTTGGGCAAACTTAGCAGCATTTTTGGGTGCTCCGGCAGGGAAAATCCCTGTATAGTTCATATCAATATTGGTATATCTTGTTTTATTGATAACGCTGAAATTTCCGCCTAGGTCATATTTAAACTCAGCACCCAATACATCTACTTTCGGATGAATTCCATCTTCCAGATTTCTGCTGAAGAAACCACCTCCGGCTTGTGGGATATTTAACTGACTTATTGCTCTATAGCTGTAAGTTCCATAATTAGGATCAAAACCATTGAACCCTTTTAATTTATCTCCATCCTGCGTCAAAGGAATCGGAAGGAAGAATGTATTTCTGTCATCCAGTTTTTTATAGTACACTTTCACATAGCCTTTATCAAAGACATACTTCAGGTTCATCCTGATCTGTCCGCCATTATTCGCTTTGAATCCTGTTTTTCTGATTCCGTCATCCGACCTGTAGAAACCGCCGATATTAAAGAATAATTTATCTTTCACCAAAGCTCCACCAATATTAAGATCTGTACGGATAAGACCATAAGTACTGGTTTCCAGCTTAGCAGTTCCTCTAAAATCATTGGTTCCTTCTCTCGTAATAAAGTTGATAAGTCCTCCTGGGGAATTATTGGCATAAATAGATCCGGAACCTCCTCTCAAAGCTTCTAATCTGCTTACGGAATTATCTACACGGAAAAAATTATCAGCATTAGCGAATTGAAGGGCTCCATCTTCAAAAACCGGAAGACCATCTTCCTGCACCTGCACAAATTCATAAGCTCCTGCGGAAGGAATACCTCTTGCAAAAAGGTTATTTCCTACTTCCCCACCTGAAGTTTCCACAGCAAACCCCGGAACTCTCTGTAGCAAAGCTGCGGCACTGATCGGATTCTGTTTTTGAATTTCTTTGGCACTAAATGTTGAAATAGCGGTACTGGATTCTATTTTTTTCTTGGGATTGGAATTTCCTGTAATGACAACCTGATCGATAGAAGAAACTTTCACAGAATCCTGTGGAGTTTCCTGTGCATACGCTTTATTGAAATACAATACAGCAGTTGCGGCAATTAAGAATATCGATTTTTTTTTCATAGCCTTATTTTTTTATTGTTAGTTTCAGTTTTGTTGTAGTTTTAAATACACACCATTCGTCCAACCGAATCCATCCTGATTGGGATATTCCCCGCCTCCTGCTATTGTTTCCGTATCTAATGCATTGTATTTTTCCATCAGTTTTCCTGTATTTTTATATACCCTTTCTACATTTGAACACCAGTTGTTTTTTATCTCTTCTGCCGTTTCATTAAAGCCATAATTTTTCATTGCTTCAAAACCAAGCCATTGGTAAGGTGCCCAGGCATTGGGTAAATCCCATTGCTGTCCTGTTTTTTTGGTAGTAGTAACCAATCCACCCGGGTATAAAAACTTTTCAGAAATAATTTCCGCTACAGCTTCAGCCTGCTCCTGATCTGCAATTCCAAGGAATAAAGGGTAAAGAGCAGCAATATGTTCAGACGCTGTTTTTGTGTTTTTTTTGATATGATAATCTCTGTAAATCTTCGTCTTTTCATCCCAGAAGTATTTATTAATCATATGTCTTCGATTTGCTGCTCTTTCAGTAAAATAATTTTCTTTGTCTTTCAGATTCTGAAGCGCTGATGATTTTGCCAATGTGGTTTCCAGATGCCATAAAAGACAGTTTAGATCTACCTGAGCAAGGTTAAGCGTTTCAATGGTCTGTATATGTTCTCCGTCTTCAAACCATCTGCTGGAAAAATCCCAGCCGGATTCACAGGCGCTTCTTATATTTCTGTAAAACTCTTCTCCTGAAGCACTCTCCTGATCTTCGATGTCAATCAGGTAACTTTCCGGACGAGGTTCATTTTCTGCATCATAATATCTATTTAAAATATCTCCATCCTGAGTTTTCACTACTCTTTTGATTCCTGTATTACTGTCTACTTCCTCTTCCCCATTCATCCAGAAAGCATATTCCTTCTCTAAAGTATCGTGATATTTTGAATAAATAATTTCATCATTCTTTGTCTCCGCAACCAGTTGCAGCATCAAAGAAAAGTAAGGTGGCTGCGAGCGGCTCAAGAAATGAGTCCTGCTCGCATTGGGAACAAAACCAACATTTTGAATCAGATAGGAACAGTTTTCCACAATATTCTCCATCATTTCCACTCTACCGGAAACCTGTAAACCAAGCATAATAAAATAGCTGTCCCAATAAAAAAATTCATTGAAACGTCCACCGGGAACGATATAAGGTTTTGGTAATTTTAAAAGTGTTCCTTTTTCTTCGTAAGCTGTGCGTGTTAATTCATCCCAAAGCTTTTCTATATGCTGCTCAATGGGAAGATGATCTTCTCTTCGGACAGACACTTTAGCCCCCAGAAAATCAAAATGAGTCATCACAAAATTCTTCAGATCAAAGCCTGTAGAATTTTTCTCCTGCTCATATTTTGCATTGATCTCTGCAATCGGAAATAAAGGAACTGCATCGGTCATCATTTTTTGATCTTCAAAAATTTTCGACTTCTGTACGGCATCAAAAAGCACCTGGATTTCTTTGATATAAAGCTGATTACTCATTATTTTTTAGGATTAATTTTTAATTTATTCATGAAAATTGCTGAAGTTATCAACAATGAAAGTGGAATCAGGGACAGATAAAATGCCTGCTGCCCACTGAATTCCTGAAATACAAAGCCTGTAATAATTGAACCTATTGTTCCTCCAATTGCTGAAAAAACTACGATTAAACCAGACATTGCACTGTGTAAATATTTCGGAATAGAAGCCAGAATCACTGAATTGATACTCGGATAAATCGGAGCCAGTAAGCCTCCCATTAATGGAAATAAATACACTACAAGTGGCGCATTCAGCCAATTTGTTCCGGCATCAATATGAATATTATGAGTTAAGGGAAGTACTAAAATTAAACTTACCGCAAAACCAATAACGCAGAACGATACCACATAAATCCAGCTAATTTTTCGGGAAAAGAAACCGGATAAAAATCTTCCCAGGGCAAAGGCTCCTGCTAAAACTGCTCCTGCCTGAATACTCATAGACGTTGGAACTTTTAAAATTTCTTTATAAAATGTGGGGGTCCATGTCTGGAAGCTCTGCTCTACCAATACAAAAAGGAAAGCACACAGTAAAAAAAACAATACTTTTTTATAACTGAACAAGCTTATACTGTTCTTCAAATCACCTAATAAATCAGTTTTTTCACTTTTCGCTTCTTTTTCATTCAGTTTTGAAAAGAATAAAAATAAAAATGACAGTGATGAAAGCACTCCTAACACCCAATAGACATTCAGCCAGTGAGTAGATTTCGGATTATGATCATCAATATATAAACTGAATAAAACATTTCCTGCCAATACACCAATCATGAAAAACCCTTCCAGAAATCCCATAAAACTTGAGTGTTCTTTATCTGTCTCTGTTACTAAACCTATAGAAGTAAAAACAGAAATTTTAATCAGAGCGAAAGAAACTCCTACAATGGCAAATAATAATTTGAAGATCCAGAAATCATTCGTAAACGGCATCACAAAACACATTCCACTCACCAGAAATAATGCAATCAGCATTGATTTTTTAATTCCGATTTTAGGAAGAAATGAAGCAAGAATGAATGAACAGATCGCAATCGGAAGATCTTTAAATCCTTCCAATACACTCGCAGATGATTTTGAAATTCCAAAATTTTGCTGAACCTGCAAAATAACAGTTCCCACAGAATTCAGAAGAATTGCGAAAACAAAATAGTTCAAAAACAAAACCGCCTTGATGTTGATGTTTTTCATTCAGGTTATTTCTTTGCGGCTAAGATAGAAGCATTTCTGTTCACAATAATTTAACACAATAAATCAATATTTGAACAATATTAATATAATTAGTATTTTTAGTGATTAAATATGATTAATTAAATGAAAGTTACTTTTGAAAGAGTAATTCCCAATGAGAAAAGCTCTTTTCGGACAATTCATAATAACTCTCCTATTTCAGAATTCAAATGGGAGTACCACTATCATCCGGAAATTGAGCTTGTGTGTGTTATTTCCGGGAGCGGAACCCGTCACGTTGGCTATCATAAAAGCAATTATACCCATGGAGATCTCGTTCTGATTGGTTCTAATATTCCACATTCAGGATTTGGGTTGAATTCTATTGATCCACATGAAGAAATTGTGCTTCAGTTCAAGGAGGAAATTCTCCAGTTTCCCCAACAGGAAGTAGAAGCAAGATCCATCAAAAATTTATTGGAACTTTCAAAATATGGTATTCATTTTCATCATAGGGTAAAAAAAGCCATGCTTCCGAAGCTCAGACTTATGCTTGAATCGGAAGGTTATAAAAGATATTTGCTGCTTCTGGAAATTCTTTTTGAACTGTCCAAGTGCAAAGATTATGACCTTTTGAATAAAGAAATCATGCCTTATACCATTATTTCAAAGAATAAAACACGCCTTGAAAATATCTTCACTTATGTAGAACATCATTACGATAAGGAAATTAATATTGAAGATGTAGCAAAACTAGCTAATCTTACCTTACCTGCTTTTTGTAATTTCTTTAAAAAAGCAACCCAGATCACTTTTACAGAATTTGTGAACCGTTATCGGATCAATAAAGCCTGCCTGCTGATGGCTCAGGATAAATCTATTTCAGAATGCAGCTACAGTTGTGGTTTCAATAATGTGACTTATTTTAATAGGATGTTTAAAAAGTACACAGGGAAAACACCTTCAGAGTTCATTAAAGATTATGCTCATAATAAGGTTAATATCTAGTAAAACTCTCGCAGATCAAGCAAATTTCGCAGATATTGCCCGATAAGAAAATCAGAGATTTTCTAAACTTATGTGTGCTTCTTATACAGCATACTTTTAACTTAAAAAATTACTTAAATGTTTAAAATCTTTTGTGACTTTTGTGGTTACAATAGTCCCCTGTAAATTGTAAAATTTTATTTTCCCACAGATTATACAGATTTACACAGATGGTTTTTTAATATTTCTCATCTGGTTTTCCAAATTGGTATCCTTGTCAAGGATATTTTAAAAGTCAGCCACTAATATAAAATTCAGCTGATGTTTAACTTAAGATTTCAAATTCACATTCCGACATTGTGGATAACTTTTTCACAAAATAAACTATATTTATTTTTGAAAAAAACCTTAACAAGGAGCTTTATAAGCTATTGATTTTATACCAGATACATAAATATATTTTCTACAATCTCATATTGTGGATAACTTTTTTCGACAGATTCATACAGATGTTTACGTATAAAATACCTTAATAAAAAATCTGCGTAATCATCTGAATCAGCGAGAAAAATAATCTATAGAGACCTGAAAATTTATAGAAACAAAAAAAGCTGCTCTAAAAAGAACAGCCCTATATTATTACCAATAAGAACCTAAAACAGGAACTATTTCCATTTAATATTACATCCCATACTTGGTCTCTGAATTTCTTCCTGTGCTTCTCCAGCTAAAAGATTTTCAAAAGCTATGATAAGATCTTCTCCGGTAATATCTTTATTGTTCCCTGGTCTTGAATCATCCATCTGACCTCTGTATACAAGATCTAATTTATCATCAAAGAAATAGAAATCAGGAGTACATGCAGCATCGTAAGCTCTGGCAATAGTCTGGCTCTCATCAAATAAATAAGGGAAATCAAAATTTCTTTCGATTTGGAATTCAATCATTTTTTCAGGAGAATCATCTGGATATTTTTCAACATTATTAGCATTGATTGCGATGAATTCAATTCCTTTTTCATTGTAATCTTCATACAATTCATTGATTTTATCAATTGCGTGAAGAACAAACGGACAATGGTTGCACATGAAGATCACCAGTGTTCCTTTTTCTCCTTTCAGCTCTTCTAAAGACTGAAGTTCATTCGTTTTTGACGGGTTTGGAAGCTCAAAAAACGGAGCTTTTGTACCTAATGCCAACATATTTGAGGGAGTATTCATATCCTTTTTCTTTAGTTTCACAAAGATAGAAATTTCTTTGGTTATATGGTAAGGAACATAGAGGCTGGAAGATGGAAGTTATTTTTCCCAATATATTTATCGAGTAAAACTATATATTTTATTAATTTTTACAATAATTTCAAAATTACACACTTAAACTACTTCCAGTACCCATTCTTCCAACTTCCAGTCTATTTTAAATTATTTCTTTTTCCATGAAAATCAAAATAATGTTTGGAAGATATCCTTAAAAGTTTGTAGTTTTGCTAACACTGTTAGAAAAGAATATCATGGGCTTACATGAACGTCGTCAAAGAGAAAAAGAATCCATCCGTGCAAGTATTTTGCAGGCTGCATTCACTTTGGCTAAGTCTGAGGGCTGGGCATCACTTTCCATGCGTAAAATAGCAGACGCTATTGAATACAGCGCACCGGTGGTGTATGATTATTTCGAAAATAAGGATGCTATTTTATTTGAAATTTCTTTAGATGGCTTCCATAAATTACACATAGAATTACTAAAAGCACAACAACAATATAGCACTCCGGAAGAGCAACTTGTAGCTCTTGTAGATGCCTATTGGGCCTTTGCTTTTAATAATAAGGAATATTACCAACTTATGTTTGGTCTGGGAATGCAATGTTGTGGAAAAGGACAGATGAAAAAAGAATTTTCTTCATTCCAGGAGCTTATTTACGAATGTACTTATAACATTATTGAGAAAAACGGATCAAATACAGATAATGCATGTCATATGTCTCATGCCTTATTTTCAGCGGTTCATGGAATGATTTCTATTATGATGATGCGTACAGGAGATATTCCGTCTACTATGAATAAATCGACTTTGGATGAAACAGTTTCGTCCTTTATTAAGTCTTTATAATATTTTTTTGGACTAAAAATTAACACCGTTAGGAAAATTAACACTGAATTAATATCATTCACAGTTGATTCCTAATACAATTAAAAAACTATTTATGTAAAACTCTACTTTATTCAGTTGTTAAAGGTAATTATTTTTTCTTTTATAATTAACACCGTTAGCAAAATTAACACATATTACACCTCACTCTTTATATACTTAAATACATTAAAAACATTTTTCAATTATGGAAACAATCGATCTCATCGGACATTAAAAATTCTGTAATTTTTTTTGAACAAATCATTAACACTGTTAGGAAAAAAAACAGCATTTATTAAAAAGAAAACATTACTTCAATCTAACACTTTATTAAAAAATTAAATTAACAATGAACATACCTGGAAAAACAAGGTTTATTGTACTTATTTCAAGTATAATTCTTTTACAGAGCTGCACCAAGGCTGCGGAAGGATCCAATACTGCCCCACCAGCTCCAGAACTTCCGGTTTATACCGTTATCACCTCTCCTGCTACCACATATCAGGAATTCCCAACTGCTTTAGAAGGGAAAAATAATGTGGAAATCAGATCACAGGTTGATGGATATCTTGATAGAATTTATGTAGAGGAAGGCGCTTATGTAAGAGCCGGACAGCCTTTATTTAAAATAGATTCAAGAAGTTATGGCGAGCAGATGAATATGGCTCAAGCCAATCTTCAGGCTGCCAATGCCAATATACAAAAGGCAAAAGTAGAAGTTGACAGACTTCAGCCATTGGTTGCTGCAAAAGTGGTTTCTGATGTACAGCTTAAAACAGCAAAAGCCAATTATGAAGCAGCTGTTGCAGCCGCATCACAAGCCAGAGCCTCTGTTGGAAGTGCAAAAATAAATATAGGATTTACAACCATTACAGCACCGGTAAGCGGATATATAGGAAGAATCCCTTTCAAAAAAGGAAGTCTGATCTCAAGAACTGATCCTAATCCATTGACTTTATTATCAGATATCAGTGAAATTTACGCCTATTTCTCTCTAAGTGAACTTGATTTTATTGCTTTTCAGAATAAATATCCGGGAGCCAGTTTGGAAGAAAAGCTGAAAAATATGCCAATGGTAGATTTGGTTATTGCAGACAACAGTACCTATCCTGAAAAAGGAAGACTGAGTATTGTAGACGGACAGTTCGATAAAACAACAGGAGCCATCAGTGTACGTGCTGTTTTCCCTAATACTAACGGGTCTTTGAGAACTGGGAATACAGGAAGAGTACGTATGCCACAACTGATTTCAAATGCAGTGGTAATTCCTCAGGAATCTACTTTCGAAATTCAGGATAAAACGTATGTCTATGTAATGGGTAAAGATCAAAAGGTAACAGGAAAACCTATCAAAATATCAGGAAAAACAGACAGTTATTACTTTATCTCTGAAGGGCTTTCACCTGGAGAAAAAATTGTCTACACCGGAATCGGAAACTTAAAAGATGGCGCTTCTGTTAGACCTAAAGCTATTTCCTCAGACAGTTTACTGAGAGTAAAACCTTTGTAATTATTCTGAAACGGAAGACTTAAAAAAATAAACTTCTTATGTTAAAACAATTTATAGAAAGACCGGTACTTTCAACGGTCATCTCCATAATACTCTTATTATTGGGAGCCTTGTCTCTCTTTAATTTGCCCATTGCCCTGTTTCCGGATATTGCACCACCAAGTGTTCAGGTAACAGCTTTTTATCCGGGAGCAAATGCTGAAGTAGTAGCACGTTCTGTAGCAACCCCCATTGAGGAAGCTGTAAACGGAGTGGAAAATATGACCTATATGACTTCCAACTCCAGTAATGACGGAACGATGACGCTGAGCGTTTTCTTTAAGCAGGGATCTGATCCAGATAATGCCGCGGTAAACGTTCAGAACCGGGTATCAAAAGCGATGAGTCAGCTTCCTCAGGAAGTGATACAAGCCGGAATTTCTACTCAGAAAGTTCAGAACAGTATGATCATGTTTATGGGATTATCCAGTGATGATCCGAAACAATATGATGAACTCTTTTTACAAAACTATCTTAAAATCAATGTAATTCCACAGATTCAGCGTATTCCAGGGGTTGCCCAGGCTCAGGTTTTCGGAACAAGAGACTATTCCATGAGAATCTGGCTAAAACCGGATCGATTAGCTGCTAACAATCTTTCCCCACAGGAAGTTCTGAATGCCATCAAAGATCATAACCTTGAAGCAGCTCCAGGACGTTTAGGGCAAGGAAGTAAGGAAACTTATGAATATATCCTTAAATATAAAGGAAAGCTAAATAAAGGCGAAGATTACGAAAGCATTGCTATTAAAGCAAATAGTGATGGTTCATTCTTAAGATTAAAAGATGTTGCAAGAGTAGAATTTGGTTCTTATACCTATACCGCTACAAACAGAGTAGATGGAAAACCCGTTGCCGGATTTGCCATTTTACAAACTGCTGGCTCTAATGCCAATGAAATCTTGACTGAGATTGAAAAACAGGTAGATCAGTTCAGTACGACCCTGCCTAAAGGAGTGAAACCGATTATTATGTATAATTCTAAGGATTTCCTTGATGCATCTATCCACCAGGTGGTTGAAACATTAGTAATTGCTTTCGTTTTGGTATTTATTGTAGTATTTATTTTCCTTCAGGATTTCAGATCTACCTTAATTCCAGCCATTGCAGTACCGGTAGCCATTATCGGAACATTCTTCTTCCTACAGTTATTTGGGTTCAGTATCAACATGCTTACATTATTCGCATTGGTACTCGCCATCGGTATTGTAGTAGATGATGCCATTGTAGTGGTAGAAGCCGTCCATTCTAAAATGGAACATACAGGAATGCAAGTTGAGCAGGCAACTGTAAACTCTATGAGCGAAATTTCCGGAGCTATTATTTCCATTACGTTGGTGATGTGTGCGGTATTTATTCCGGTAGGATTTATGCAGGGACCTGCAGGAGTTTTCTACAGACAATTCGCTTTCACGTTAGTAATTGCGATCCTGATCTCAGCAGTCAATGCATTGACATTAAGCCCAGCTTTATGTGCAATGTTTTTAAATGATCCTCAGGGAGAACATGGTGAGCATGGTCACAAAAAAGGGTTTGGAGCAAGATTTTTCAATGCATTCAATGCAAGCTTCAACAATATGACCAAAAAATATATTTACAGCCTTAAGTTTTTAATTAAAAACAAATGGGTTTCTATCGGAGGTCTTGTTTTAATTACTGCGGCCAGTATTTTTATGATCAAAAAAGCACCCTCAGGATTTATTCCAACAGAAGACCAGGGATTTGTTCTTTATGCTGTGAATACTCCTCCGGGAAGTTCACTGGAAAGAACACACAGAGCGACTGAACAGATTGATAAAATCATCAAAGGAGAAAAAGCCACCAATCATCTTTGGGTAGCCGATGGGATGAACTTTATCAGTAACGCCAACGCTTCTCCTTATTCTGCAGGTTTCATCAAGCTTAAAGATTATGATCAACGTGGAGAAATGAAAGATCCGGATCAGATTGCTGCTGCACTGACAGGTAAAGTAAGCCAGGTAAAAGATGCCAATGCTTTCTTCTTCAATTTCCCTACGATTCAGGGATTTGGTAACGTTTCCGGTTTCGAATTTATGTTGCA
Source organism: Chryseobacterium sp. BIGb0232 (assembly GCF_024810195.1). Taxonomy (NCBI): domain Bacteria; kingdom Pseudomonadati; phylum Bacteroidota; class Flavobacteriia; order Flavobacteriales; family Weeksellaceae; genus Chryseobacterium; species Chryseobacterium sp. BIGb0232. The sequence continues at coordinate 237,875 of NZ_JANUEH010000005.1, read as the reverse complement.
GGATAAAACCAACGGTTCTTTTGAGCAATTGGGAACAACGACGCAGCAGTTCATTGGTGAACTGATGAAACGTCCGGAAATTGCCTTTGCATTTACAACTTATGCAGCCGGAAATCCACAATACACCATTGATGTAGATACAGACAAAGCCAATCAATTAGGAGTTTCTATAACAGAATTAATGCAGACGATGCAGATTTATTATGGAAGTAGCTTTGTTTCGGATTTCAACAGATTCGGAAAATATTATAGGGTAATGGCTCAGGCAGATATTCCTTATCGTACAGATATTAATTCTTTGGAAGGAATCTACGTGAAAAACAAATTGGGAGAAATGGTTCCTGCTAAAACACTGGTAACCTTAAAAAGAACATTTGGACCGGAAACCGTAACCAGAAACAACCTTTTCAACGCGGTAACCATTAATGGAACTCCGAAACCTGGATACAGTACCGGAGATGCCATCAAAGCTGTAGAAGAAGTGGCCAAACAATCTCTTCCGAGAGGTTATGGATATGAATGGACCGGAATTACCCGTGAAGAGATCAAAACAGGAGGACAAACAACGTTTATTTTCTTATTAAGTATCTTATTTGTGTACTTCCTGTTAGCGGCTCAATACGAAAGTTATATCCTTCCATTTGCCATTATCTTAACCATTCCAACCGGAATATTCGGGGTATTTGCTTTCACAGGACTGGCAGGAATTGATAACAATATCTACGTTCAGGTTGGGCTAATCATGCTGGTCGGATTATTGGCAAAAAATGCTATCCTTATTGTAGAATTTGCTGTACAAAGAAGAAAAGCAGGAAGATCACTGATTGAATCAGCACTTCAAGCTTCAAGATTACGTTTAAGACCAATCCTAATGACTTCTTTTGCCTTTATTGTGGGGATGCTACCATTAGTTTGGACGCAGGGAGCTTCTGCAAAAGGAAACCACTCTATTGGATACAGTACCGTAGGTGGAATGCTTACAGGAGTGGTATTCGGAATTTTCATTATCCCGGTGATGTATGTTGTCTTCCAATATCTGCATGAAAAAATGCCAAGCAGAAAAAAGAAAAGACTTCTGAAAAAACAGATGGAAGAAGAGCTTTTAGCTTCAACTATTAATTAAATGATAAAAAGAGAGAGATTATTAAACCACAAACATCTGTGTTATCTGTGGGAAACAATAAACCTCACCACTGTTTAGTTCATTAAAGTTTATTAAACAAAAACTATGAAAAGAATAAAAAATATTATATTAACATTCGCCATAGCTTTAGGATCTGTTTCGTGTGTGTCAAAACTGGCATACACGGAGCCGGACCTTCCGTTACCGGAAAAATTCCAGTACACTGCTACAGCTGATACTGCAAGCATTGCCAATCTGGAATGGAAACAGTTTTTCAGCGATCCTATTTTACAGGAACTGATTGAAAAAGGAATTAAAAACAATTATGACCTTCAGATTGCCTTAAAACAGGTAGCTTCCTCACAGGAAAAACTGAAACAGGCAAAATATATGCAATATCCGGATGTTGGTTTCGGAGTAGCTGCACAGATTTCCAGACCATCTAAAAATAGCATGAATGGTCAGAGCATGAATTTATTTTTAGGCCAAAATCATGTTGAAGATTATAATGCAGCATTCAATCTTTCATGGGAAGCTGACATCTGGGGGAAAATAAAAAACCAACAGGAAGTTTCCAGAATGCAGTATCTGCAGACCTATGAAGGTTCGAAAGCAATTCAAACCCAAGTGGTAGCTGCTATTGCACAGGGATATTATAATCTTTTGATGCTGGATAAGCAGCTTACGATTGCAAAATCCAATTTGGAGTTAACCAGCAATACTCTATTGATTACACAAAAAATGTGGGAAAGTGGTGACACAACCTCTTTAGGAGTTCAGCAGGCTACAGCTCAAAAGCAAGCCACGGAACTTCTGATTTCCCAATTAGAACAGAATATCGCTATTCAGGAAAATGCATTGAGTATTTTGGTTGGGGAAACTCCTAATAAAGTTAACAGAACCCTTGAGATGTCTGATACTTCCTTGCCTCAAAATATCACAGCAGGGCTTCCGGCAGCTATGGTAAGCCGCAGACCTGATGTACGCCAGCAGGAACTTGTTTTGCTGGAATCCAATGCCATGGTAGGAATTGCTCAGGCCAATATGTATCCTGCACTAAAGATTACGGCCAATGGAGGTGTCAATTCATTCAAATTTGATAACTGGTTTCAGATTCCGGCATCATTATTTGGGTCTGTGTTAGGAGGGATTACCCAGCCTATTTTTCAGAAAAGACAATTGAAAACTGATTTCGAGGTAGCTAAAATTCAAAGAGAGAAAAATGTACTGGCATTCCGTCAGTCTGTATTGAATGCTGTAGGTGAAGTTTCCGATGCTTTGGTTTCCAATGAGAATTTAAAAGTTCAGGAGCAAAAAGCGGCCGAACAATCCACAACATTGAAAGATGGAATTAAAAGTGCACAGCTTCTTTACAGAGGAGGTTCAGCCAATTATCTTGAAGTGATTACCGCCCAGGGAAATTCACTTCAGGCCGAGTTGAATCTTGCTTCCATTAAAAGACAGAGATTAAGCAGCATTGTAGATTTATACAGAGCGCTGGGCGGCGGTTGGAAGTAGTAAATTAAATTATATTGTTTGAATGCGGTTCTTTATAGGACCGCATTTTTTTGTTATTAAAAAAAATAAATTATTTCTTTTCATTCATCTAATTTTCATAACTTTATACAAAAAGTAACACACCTAATCTATCCAAAATTAGTCATATATGAATGATACAATTTCTTACAAAATTCAAAATGCTTACATGCTTCCCTATGAAAAAGTAATTGATAAAGAATTTATGGATTTATATGATAAAACGAATGAAATCATTGCTTCATCAAGAATTTACTTTGTTTGTAGATTAAGATCAAAAGGATTCCTTTTTAACCGATTTTCAAAACCAGAAGTTTTATATGTAGGCGAAACATTTGATAAAGAAAACCGATTTTATCGGCATGAAAAAATATTAAAAGCAACAACTCTCAAAGAACCCAAAGATAAACTTGTAGTATATTTTTTACATATTCGTTTTTCTTATTTGGGATTAAATACATTTTATAATAATCCAATGGAGATTTTTAATGAAATAAAAGACTTAAACAGTAAAACTTCAGTCAGACTACTTGAAAGGCTATATATTAAACTTTTTAATCCCATTTTAAACGAGAGCCACAATGACAACAATGTTATTGAAGATAATTTAGTTCAAAAAAAATTAATTGACAATTCCATTCATTATGTAAATTTAGATATTGGAATGAATGAATCACTATTCAATTTTACTGGTGGAAAAAGAGCTGAAAAACACGATATTTATACCTTTAATTTAACAAATAATGAAATGACTTTTGGCCATCCTTTATTGGAGTTATTATAATTATCTAAACCATTAAGATAATTTAAAAAATCAGTTTCATTAAGAATAGTTTTTAAAATATTCTTCCTTAAAGTGAGGGTCATCTTAGCCTGCTTGCCACATTAATAAACCTTAACGTTCAAAAAATCAATTCTGAAATTTATCTGTAATCCAAAGAATCAAATCATTATAATTCTCCTGAGAATATCCTATTTGTAAATAATGAATATCATCTGCCTTTCTATACCATGTCAATTGACGTTTAGCATATCTTCGGCTATTTTTTTTAATTTCAGAAACGGCAAAATCAAAATCCCATTCGCCATCAAAATATTTGAATAGTTCAGCATAGCCAACTGTATTCAGAGCTGTCAATCCTTTGAATCTCTCTAAACCTTTCACCTCATCCAAAAGACCTTTTTCGATCATAATATCAACCCTGCGATTGATTCTGTCGTACAACTCTTCTCTTGGAGCTTCAATTCCTATTCTTATCACGTTGAAATCTCTGGAATCCTGGGAAACAGCAATCTGTTCAGAATATTTTTTATCCGTTTGCCAGATCACATCAATGGCACGTAAAAGTCTTCGGTGATTGTGAATATCCACTACTTCAAAATACTCAGGATCTAACTCTTTTAAAATTTGCTGAAGCTTTTCAACTCCCTCCTCTTCCATAAGTTTCTGAAGCTTTTCCTGATTTTCAACATCAGCTTCAGGCAGATCATTCAGCCCTTCAATCACAGCTTTTTCATACATCATACTTCCACCAACCAAAATTACGGTGTCATGATTTTGAAAAAGTTCATTAAGTTTTTTCAGAGCATCTTCTTCATATTGCCCGATAGAATAGTATTCTTCTACTGAAAGATTTCCGATAAAATGATGAGGTGCTTCAGCCAATTCTTCTTCAGAGGGGGCTGCAGTTCCTATTTTCATCTCCTTGAAAAACTGCCGGGAATCACAGGAAATAATCTCGGTATTGAAATGTTTCGCCAGATCAATTGCCAGTTTTGTTTTGCCTATTCCGGTGGGTCCTACTACAGAAATCAGATTTTTCATCAGTTCACATACATTATTTTATCAGTAAAATAGAATCTTTTACAGATTTCACTGTGCTAATTTAAATGTTTATCTTTGTAGAACAATAAAAAACTATGATTTTATCAATGACTGGCTTCGGTAGAGCCGAAGGTGTTTTTGAAGGAAAAAAAATAACAATAGATATTAAATCACTGAACAGCAAGAGCTTTGATTTAAATATCAAAATTCCTTTACGTTACAAAGAAAAAGAATTTGAGATCAGAAAAATTCTTAACGATAGAATTATCCGTGGAAAAGTTGACTGTTATGTCAATCTTGAAAACCTTGAAGAATCTAATGATGTAAAAATCAATAAAGGTTTAATTGATTCATACATTAATGAATTTAAAAATATTGCATCAGATGGTCCTGATTTCGAATACCTGAAAATGGCAGTAAGGCTTCCGGATGCCATCTCCTCAAGACCTGATGAACTGACAGAAGGTGAATGGGAAGCATTAGCGAAAATCGTTCATGCTGCAGTTGATAGATTTGAAGAGTTCAGAAAAACTGAAGGCGGTATTTTACATGAAGAATTAAACAGAAATATTCAGAATATTGAACAGTATCTGGGCGAAGTGATTCCTTTTGAAGAAGAAAGAATCGTAAGTGTAAAAGAACGTTATCAAAAGACTCTGAAAGAATTCGAAAATGTAGACGAAACCCGTTTCTACCAGGAAATGGCTTATTTCACGGAAAAACTGGATATTTCAGAAGAAAAAGTAAGACTTACTCAGCATTTGAAATATTACAAGGAAGTAATGGACAATGAATCTTTCAACGGTAAAAAACTGGGCTTTATTTCTCAGGAAATCGGAAGAGAGATCAATACATTAGGTTCCAAGGCCAATCATGCTGAAATTCAGAAACTGGTAGTGATGATGAAGGATGATTTGGAGAAAATTAAAGAACAAACGTTAAACGTATTATAGACCATAGACCTATAGACAAGAAATATGAGACAAAATCTCATATCTCCAATCTAAAAATCTCTAATCTGAATGGATAAAGTAATTATATTTTCAGCACCGTCTGGAAGCGGAAAAACTACATTGGTAAAGCATTCCCTGGAAACTTTCCCGGAACTGGAATTTTCAATCTCATGTACTACGAGACAACCTAGAGGAAGTGAAGTACATGCTGTGGACTATCATTTTTTATCGCCTGATGAATTCAGACAGAAAATTTCAGAAGATGCTTTTGTAGAATATGAAGAAGTATACACTGATAAATATTATGGAACTTTAAAATCTGAAGTGGAAAAGATCTGGAATCAGGGAAAAGTTGTTATTTTTGATGTAGACGTAAAAGGAGGAATTTCCCTGAAAAAATACTTCGGAGAAAAGGCTTTATCTATTTTTATAGAACCGCCTTCCATTGAAGAACTGGAACGAAGATTGATTTCAAGAAATACGGATGATGCTGAAACCATTAACACCCGCGTGGAAAAGGCTGAAGAAGAAATGTCTTATGCCAGCGAATTTGACAGGATCGTCATCAATTCCGATCTTGATGAAGCTAAAAAAGAAATAGAAAGTTTAATAAAAAGTTTTATCAATAATTAATGGCTGGAAGATGGAGGTCAGAGGATGTAAGTAATATGCTTTCATCAAAATCTAACTTCTCATTTCTAACCTCTAACTTCTGATAATAAAAAACATTGAAGTTGATATGAGTACCGAAACATTAGAAAAAGCTAAATCTGCGATTCCTGTAAAAGGATTCCTGGATATAAAAGATATTGCGATTCCTCAGGGAGAAGACTTGGTAAAAGCCATTCTGAAACTTAAGGAAGAGAAAAATGCTGTCATCCTTGCCCATTATTATCAACCGGGAGCAATTCAGGATATCGCTGATTTCCTTGGAGATTCTTTGCAGTTGGCAAGACAGGCAAAAGAAACCAATGCTGATATGATTGTATTCTGCGGAGTACATTTCATGGCTGAAGCCGCAAAAATTCTTAACCCAACTAAAAAAGTAGTTCTTCCTGATACCATGGCCGGATGCTCTCTGGCAGACGGATGTTCAGGAGAAGGATTGAGAAAAATGCGTGAGCAACATCCTGATGCCTTAATTGCAACATACATTAACTGTAATGCTGAAACTAAGGCAGAAAGTGATATCATCGTAACAAGCTCCAATGCTGAAACAGTGATTGAAGCCCTTCCAAAAGACAGACCTATTATTTTCGCACCAGATAAAAATCTGGGAAGATATCTATCTAAAAAGACAGGTCGTGATATGATCCTTTGGGACGGAAGCTGCATAGTACATGAAGCATTTTCAATGGAAAGAATTGCAAAACAACTTGCAGACAATCCGGATGCAAAAATGATTGCACACCCGGAAAGTGAAGAAGCTGTTCTAAAATTAGCCCACTTCATTGGTTCTACTTCTGCCCTATTGAACTATGTAGAAAAAGACGATTGTCAGACATTCATCATTGCAACAGAAGAAGGAATTCTTCACGAAATGAGAAAACGTGCACCACACAAGGAATTGATTCCTGCATTGGTTTTTGACGAGAGTTGTAACTGTTCAGAATGTTTTTACATGAAACGTAACACCATGGAAAAACTGTATTTATGTATGAAATACGAGCTTCCTGAAATTCTTATCGACGAAGAATTAAGATTAAAAGCATTGAAGCCAATTGAGGCGATGCTTGATCTTTCTAAAAGCATAAAGTAAACAAAAGAGGCTGTCTCAAAAGTGAGATAGCCTCTTTTTTTATTTCAAAACTCCTTAGAGGTTCTTTAAGATACTCCACCATCCATGCAATCACTGCTGACAATCACACACATTTTACAATAAGTGGGAAGTGCTTGGTAAGTAGCGCACGAATAATCATTAGGCCCATTTCCAAAAGTAGCATTTTGTGGGCACCCACCGCATCTTGATGGACCTGCTCCGTGCAATTCTTCTAGTGCTTTTCTGTTTAATTTCTTTAGATTTTTCATAGTAGTTTAATTTTTGATGTTAATATACTTATTTGCTATAATAGTCCGAATAATCCGGGCCGTAGCAATCTGCACTTACGTCTACACAGTTTCTGCAGTTCGGAGATAATGCCCAATAGCTCCAGCAACTATTCGTGTACTCAGGCCCATCACCATAATTTCCGCCTGTAGGACAACCACTACATCCCTGCTGTTCCTTACCTTTGATATTTTTCAGTTTTGTTCTTGATAGTTTTTTCATGTTTAAGTTTATTATTAATTAGTATTTTAAAAAAAATATTATAATTATTTCTATTACCTATCCCCAAAACAGTAAATACTTACTCCTACACAGTTTCTGTTTCTGCAATAATCAGGTAGTGTAAAATAATTTTCACATGTTCCACCATATTCTGGCCCCGGTCCATACATAACATGGCTAGGACATCCCTTACAAATAGATGCATTGGCCCCTTCAATACTTTTAAGACTGAATCTTGATAATTTTTTCATACTATAAAAATTTTGAATGATTGTAATCTGATTCAAGTTACAGCATTGGAGCATAACATTTCCCACCCGGCTTTAGCCAACATCCCCATTTACCTCCTCCCATAAAACAGACAAGCTGCTCACTGCCACAAGCATCAATTTGAATTTGTGTTGCACCACCACTGATACTTTTCTTTTGCTCTCGTGTTAATTTTTTAATTGTTTTCATAATGTTTTAATTTTAAAATAATAAGTAGAAAATACTGTTGTATAATAATTTTATTCTATTAAAAAAGATTAATAAGGCCCAAAGCATTCACTGCTTACAATTACCCTTCCTTTACAACATTCAGGTAAGCTATTAAAGTTCTCACATGATCTTACATCATTTGGACCATAAGGCCCCACAGGACAATTTTCATAGCAATCACCAGGTCCTCCTCCATTAATTGATTTTAAATTTTCTCTCTTAATTTTTTTTGAATTTTTCATAGGATTTTTATTTTAGTTAATATCATAAATATAAGATTTTTAATCAATTACACAAAATATTTCTCAACAAAAGGATTTATCATTTTATTTGTAATAAAAGTTGGCCATTCCAAAATAATTTGTACATTTGTTCTGTTACAATGAATTTTTCAAGAAACATATCTGATATTTCTATCCTGAAGTCACCCATTTCAGGAGTATCTGCTGTTTCCACATTCACAACTACAACAACTACCCCATAAAGGGGTAAATTTTCACATATTATTCCAGTACCCTGTACTCTTTTATAAAGAGTAACTCTTTCGTTTTATCTAACCTCAAATCAATAATTGATGAAAATTTTAAAATTCGGCGGAACATCAGTCGCCAATTCTCAGAATATCCAGTTGGTAGAAAACATTGTGAAAAAGGAATCTTCACAAGACAATGTTGTAGTTATAGTATCCGCACTTCATGGAGTAACAGACCTTCTTATTCAGGCTGCAGACAGTGCTTCCGTTAAAAATAACGACTATCAGTCACTTCTTAAAAAAGCAGAAGAAAAACATCTGAATCTTGTCAAGGAACTTATCCCGGTCTTAGAACAAAGTTCTTTATTGAGCTTTGTGAAAAAACAATTTAATGATCTCGAAGATCTTTACAACGGAGTTTTCGTTCTTGGTGAGCTTACTCCAAAAATCAAAGACAGAATTGCAGCCTATGGAGAATTTCTGTCCTCAAGCATTATTGCAGCCAGACTCCAGCATCAGGGATTAGACTGTTTATGGATGAATACTTCCGAACTCATTATAACTGACAGCAATTTTACCAATGCAAAAGTAAATTTCAACATCACCGAAAATAACTTTAAAAATTATTTCAGTCAGCATCAGCATCAGGTCATCATAGGACCAGGCTTTACAGCTCATGATGAAAATGGCCACATGACAACATTAGGACGTGGAGGATCAGATTATACTGCTGCTATTATTGCTGCTGCTATTCATGCTGAAGAACTTCAGATATGGACAGATGTGAGCGGAATGATGACTGCAGATCCCCGTCTGGCTTCCCATGCAAAACCTATTGCAGAAATTTCCTACCATGAAGCCATGGAGCTTTCTCATTTCGGAGCGAAAGTCATTTATCCACCATCAATTCAGCCAGTGATGGTTAGAAATATTAATCTTAAAATCAAAAACACATTTGATCCGGAAGCACAGGGAACACTGGTTACCCATAATCTGAATATTTCAGAAAACGAAAAACAGGAGGTCGCTGTAGGGATTTCAAATATGGGTAATATTGCACTTCTCACTTTGGAAGGTAGTGGAATGGTAGGAATTCCCGGAATTTCGGCCAAACTGTTTCAATGTCTGAGTCAGGAAAAAATAAACGTTATTCTGATTACTCAGGGATCTTCGGAACATTCCATTACCATAGCTATTCATGAGAAAGATATAGCAGCCGCTGAAAGTACAATTAATGTTTCCTTTGCGGATGATATTAATTTAAAAAGAATAGCACCTGTCACTATTGAAACCGGACTTTCTATTGTAGCCTTAGTGGGTGAAAAAATGAAAAGCAGAAGTGGTGTAAGTGCCAAAATGTTTGGATGTCTGGGGAATAACGGCATCAATATAAGAACAATTGCACAAGGTTCATCAGAAAGAAACATCAGTGTTGTCATTGCTGAAAAAGATGCCAAAAAAGCAGTCAATGTTCTTCATGAAGATTTTTTTGAATCCGAAATAAAACAGATACATCTTTATATCTGCGGAACCGGAAACGTAGGTACTAAACTCATCCAGCAGATCTATGACCAAAATCAATATCTGCGGGAAAATCATTTCATCAATTTAAGAATTGCCGGCCTTTCCAACAGCCGGAAAATGATCTTTGCAGACAAAGGTATTTCTAAAGAAGAATATATCAGTTGGAATGAGTCAGGAACTGAAGCCTCCGCTCAGAGATTTGCTGAAGAAATCATAATCCGCAATTTAAGAAACTCGGTTTTTGTAGATATAACAGCAAGTTCTGAAATCCCAGAAGTATATGAGAGTCTATTAAAAAGGAGCATCAATATTGTTGCCTGCAATAAAATTGCCGCTTCATCAGATTTTGAAAAGTATACAACATTAAAGAATACGGCAAGAAACCACAGTTGCAGTTTCCATTTTGAGACCAATGTAGGAGCAGGACTTCCGGTAATAGGCACCATCAATGATCTCATTAAAAGTGGGGATAAAATAACTTCCATTGAAGCTGTTCTTAGCGGAACATTAAATTTTGTTTTTAATGCTTATGACGGAAGCAGAACATTTTCTGAAGTAGTAGCCCAGGCACAGAAAGAAGGATATACAGAACCGGATCCAAGACTCGATCTTTCAGGAACCGATGTGGCCAGAAAAATTTTGATCCTTGCCAGAGAAGCTGGGTATCCATTACAGTTTGAGGAGATTGAAAATATAGGATTCCTTCCTGAGGCCTGTATGGAAGGAAATGTAGAACAGTTCTATGAAAAACTCACAGAATATGAAAATCATTTTAAATCTCTGTTTGATAATGCACAGAAAGAAGGAAAAATTCTGAAATATACAGCAGAGTTTAAGGATGGAAAAGCTAAAGTAGGGTTACAGCATGTGGCTCCTGGAAGTGATCTGTTTCATCTTTATGGAAAAGACAATATTGTTATTTTTAAAACCTTAAGATATTCCGAACAGCCCTTGGTTATCAAAGGTGCTGGTGCAGGCGCTGAAGTAACAGCCAGTGGTATTTTCGCAGACATTATCCGTTCAGTTTAAAAACAAAAAATATGAAAAAAATAAAATTAAAAATTCCGGCTACCGTAGCCAATCTTGTATGTGGATTTGACATCCTGGGCATGGCAGTATATGAACCTTATGATGAAATGGAAATCCGGTTATTAGAAACTCATGAAATCATTATCAGACATACAGATCCGTTTGGACTTCCTGAAGAACCCTTTAAAAATGTTGCAGGAATTGTGCTTTTAAAAATTCAGGAACATTTCAATTTAAAAAATGGTTTTGAGGTCATTATTCACAAAAATATAAAACCTGGAAGCGGGCTCGGCTCCAGTGCGGCTAGCGCCGCCGGAGCCGCCTTGGGAGCCAATATTGTATTAGGAAATATCATGTCAAAAGATGAAATGATCCATTTTGCAATGTTTGGAGAAGAACTCGCCTCAGGTGTTCGTCATGCAGACAATATTGCCCCTTGCATCTATGGTGGGATCACATTGGTAAAATCTACAAACCCGATTGATATCATTCCATTGAATGCACCTGATTTATTTGTTGCTGCGGTACATCCTCAGGTGGAAGTTAAAACTTCCGATTCAAGGCAGATCTTAAAGAAAACCATCACCTTAAAAAGTGCCGTTGAACAATGGGGAAACATTGCTGGTCTCGTAGCCGGTATTCAGAAAAATGATTTTTCACTGATCGGCAGAAGTCTCAACGATGTCATCGTAGAACCTGTGCGGAGTATCTTAATTCCGAGATTTGATGAAATTAAGTCGAAAAGCCTTCAGATCGGAGCCCTGGGAGGAGGAATTTCAGGGTCTGGACCCTCCATTTTTATGCTTACAGAAGAAAAAGAAACAGCTGAAAAAATTGCCGGTATGATGAAAGCAATGTATGACGAAATCCAAATAGACAACCTCATCTATGTTTCCAAAATAAATCCGGTAGGAATTGAAATCGTTGAAGAACCAAATTAGAATAAAAAACAGATGAAATATTATAATTTAAAAGACAGTCAGGAAAACGTTGATTTCAGAACTGCAACCATAAAAGGACAGGGGAAAAATAAAGGATTATTCTTTCCCGGAAATATTCCGTATTTCAAAGAAGAATTCATTCAGAATCTTCATCAATATTCTGATGAAGAAATTGCTTATCAATGCATGAAAGATTTTACCGGAGATGAAATTCCTTCAGAAATACTAAGAAAGATCGTTGCAGAAACCATAAGTTTTGAAATTCCTTTAAAAAAAATAAATGATGACATCTCAGTGCTTGAGCTTTTTCATGGTCCTACCCTGGCATTCAAAGATATTGGCGCAGGATTTATGAGCAGATGTCTGTCTTATTTTTTAGAAGATAAGAAGAAAAAAGTTACTGTTTTGGTCGCTACTTCAGGAGATACCGGTGGAGCTGTTGCCCATGGATTCTATGATATCCCTGGAATTGATGTCGTTATTCTTTATCCTAAAAACAGAATAAGTCCTGTTCAGGAAAAACAGCTTACAGCATTAGGAAAAAATATTTATGCCCTGGAAGTCAATGGGAGTTTTGATGACTGCCAAAGTCTGGTAAAGCAGGCCTTTGCAAATGAGGAAATCAACAGTCAATTATTTCTGACTTCTGCCAATTCCATCAATATTGCAAGATGGCTTCCCCAGCAGATTTATTATCTGCTAGCCTTAAAACAATGGCAAAAGATAGAAAAGAAAGCACCTGTTATCTGTGTTCCAAGTGGGAATTTCGGAAATATCTGCGCAGGAATTTTAGCACATCTCCGTGGTCTTCCTGCCGACCATTTTATTGCAGCCTGTAATGCTAACGACGTAATTCCTGAATATTTAAAAACTAAAAAATTCAATCCTAAAAAAGCAATTGCAACCCTATCCAATGCTATGGATGTGGGGGATCCCAGTAATTTTGTCAGAATCCTTGAACTCTTTAACAATGAATTTGACCTTTTAAAAAATAAAATATCGGGCTATTCTATTGGTGACCAAAAAACGATGCAAACTATTACAGAAACTTATACTAAGTACCATTATATTCTGGATCCCCATAGCGCCGTAGCCTTTGCTTCACTGCAACAATACCTTCAGGAAAATCCGGGTAAAAAAGGGTTCATTCTCGGAACAGCACATCCTGTTAAATTTCCTGATGCAGTAGAAGCTGCAATCAAAACTAAAATTGAAATTCCCCAGTCTCTGAATGACCTGATGAAAAAGGACAAAAAAACTGTAGAAATAAATTCAGATTTTGAAGAATTAAAGCGATTTTTGCTTGACAAAAATTAAACAATGAGTAAAATATATCTTGAAGATGTAAAAATATATGCCTATCACGGGGTTTTGCCGGAAGAAAATATTATTGGGACTTATTATATTTTAAATGCAGAATTTCATACCGATCTGTGGAAAGCCTCAGAATCTGATGATCTGAATGACACCATAAGCTATGCCGATATTAATGATATTATTCATCAGGAAATGAAGATAAAATCCAAGCTTCTGGAACATGTGGCTGGAAGAATTATCTCAAAAATTCATGACCATTTTCCACAGATCAGCTATATCAGGCTTAAACTTACCAAAACAGCACCGCCTATGCAGGGAGAAATGAAAGGAGCAGGCATTGAGCTTGAAAAAAGTTTTAAGCCGGAAAATTAAAATTCTTATTTTTATTTCATTAAAAAAATACAAAATTGAAACTCATTAAAATATTATTTTTAGTAGCATTCATCAATGCTTTCGGTCAGGGAAGTGTTGATAATCAATTAGCCAGTTATAACTTTCCGAAGATCAGATCCAGCATTACCATGCCGGTAACGATCCCGCTTACAGAACTCAGCAATATGGTAAACGCTTCTGTAAAAGATCTTATCTATCAAGACGATTCTTATACAGATAACAATAATGACCAGTTTAAAGTTAAAGTCTGGAAAACCAGACCTATCCGTCTGGTAGGAGGAACCAGCCAAAACCTCCTGATTGAAGTTCCTTTAAAAATCTGGGCAGAAAAAGGAATCGGAACCCTGGGAGTTTATTCTTACCAGAATACCACTTTTGAAACGGTAATGTCCTTTAATACAACTGTTAGTTTTAAAAACAATTGGACCATTACCACCAACACTCAGCCTAACGGTTTCAGATGGGTAACAAAACCAGTTCTGGATTATGGCAGAATACAGATTCCTATCACTCCTATTGTTGAAAAAAGCCTGAAGGAGCAACAGCTAAAATTTTGCAAAACCATAGATCAGCAAATGGCAACCCAACTGAATTTTCAGCAATATGCCGTTATGGCCTGGAATACATTTGCACAGCCATTCAATATTTCTGAAGAATATAATACCTGGCTGAAAGTAAGTCCGGTAGGCGTTAATATAACCCCGCTAAAATTCTACGGAAATCAGATCAATGCAACTCTTGGAATTGATATTTTCTCAGAAACTTTTACCGGAAGTAAACCGGCTACCTCTCCATCTATAACTTCAGCAAGTAATTTCAATTTCTCTCCCACTGTTGCAGATAAATTTGTTTTACAGACTACGGCTAACATTCCTTTTACAGAAGCCAGCAATATGGCCAGAAAAACATTTTTAAATAAAGAATTCGACATCAGGGATTCCAAAGTAAAGGTAACAGATATCAGAGTATATGGTTTGGATAACAGAATCGTCATTGAAGCACAAACAGATGGTTACATCAAAGGAACAGCTGTTATTTCAGGAATTCCGGTGTATGATGAAGCCAAAAGAAAAATAGTTTTATCGGATACCAAGTTCAAACTTAAAACAATGAATATTCTTCAAAAAACAGCTTCTGTCCTATTTCAGGGGAAAATTGTAAAAATGATTGAAGAAGAATACGGAATTCCAACCCAGGAACTTGAAGAAACATCCAGAAAAAGCATTGAGGACGCTTTCAACAAAGAATATTATAAAGGATTAAAGATGAGTGGAAAAGTATTCAATCTTAAACCAAGTAAAATACTTCTCAACAATACAGGAATCACTGCAGTCATTGACACTAATGCCACTTTAAAGCTTCTTGTCAACGGATTCTAAAATTCTAAAATTTAAAAAACTAATAACCATCCATGAGAAAATTTTTAAAAATAGTTGAAGATCATAAAGCTTCGCTGGGAATCAGGTTTTTGAATAATCTTATTGATCTGTTTATACTAATCATTCTCAATCTTATCATAACTATGATCTCTGATATTCTTTATGCCCTTACTGATATTGAATATTTCTACTTTTACGGTAACAGTGCTATATGGTGGCAGTTCCTCATCGGAAATATTAACTGTTTTATTTATTACTTTTCGATGGAAAATTTTTTAAACGGGAGAACAGTAGGAAAATATATTACAGGTACCAAAGTAATAAGTACTGATGCCACAAAACCAACAACCCAACAAATTATTTATAGAAATCTTGCCAGACTTGTCCCCTTTGATGGACTCTCTTTTTTCGGAGTTAATGGATGGCATGACAGTTGGACAGATACAAGGGTAATTAATATTAAAAATTATGAGTCTGAAAAACAGGCTAAAAGCGAAATTGACGGTCTGGGAAAGAAAGAAATTGCATAAAAACTTTGGATTATATAGAAATTTAGCTATATTTGCACACCTCAAAAATGGTAAGACATGGTACTTTGGCCGAGCGGCTAGGCAGTGGTCTGCAACACCATCTACAGCGGTTCGAATCCGCTAGGTACCTCTAAAACCTCTAAATTTTATTTAGAGGGTTTTTTTATTATATTTTTTGCCATATTTTACTTATCAATCTTAAAATAATCCAACCGAAAAACTAAGCTGAAGATAAAAAATGACTTAACGAAACAACAGTCTATAGATCGGATTATTCATACTTACACTCTACATTACGGAAACCCATAACCTCCGTATCTCTTTTTTCTACACATTTGCATAAAGCCTATCCAATGAAAAAAGCAAAACTACGCGCCATCAGAAAACAAAAAGGCTATTCTCAACAACAGGTAGCAGATATCATTCCTACAGAAGTTTCCAATTACAGCCGGAAAGAAAATGGCTATATAAAAATCACGAAAAATGAATGGGAAAAGATAGCTCTCTTCTTCAATGTTCCTGTTGAAGAAATTTATGAAGCAGATTATACGTCACATCCTTCCAACGAAATCTCCGGGGAAAATATGCATACTTACATTTCCCAACTGGAAAAAGAGAATATTGCATTGCTCGAAAAAATTGAAATATTAAAAAATATTATTAATCATTAAGCTCTTTCAATCAAAAAGAGCCTGTTCAATAATACAAAAAGTGATGGACAGAAAATGATCTTGCTCAAAGATAAATCAACATCAATACTATCTTTTATAAGTACTGTCATATACAAACAAAAAAAATCCTCGGAAATTCCGAGGATAAAAACTAATAACCATGAAAACTCAAATTAAACATGAGTTGCATTGGTATATTGAAAAATCGTGCCAAAAGTTATTTTTTATGAAAAAAAAATAAAATTAATTTAATAAACAGAGAAAATTAAATTAAAAAATAAACACTCAAAACAAATTGAACTTTAAATATATACAAATAATAACTCCACTAAACACAAACAATACAAATCCAGATCTACAATTATTAACAATTTAATAATTGAAAAAAAGTATAAAAATAAAAATTAAAGAAATTTAAAAATTCTTCAAAAATCCAGCATAATCCAGAAAAGGCACAAAAAATTACAACTTGGCATAATTCATTCTATTATTTAACATAATATCTAAATCTAATATCATGTCACAAAAACAGTTAAAAAAAACAGATTTTGCTGAAAACAATGAAAAGCAATTTCAGATTGAGTTTAAGACGAATGAAATAGGTGAAGGAATAAACCTTATTGTACAGAAACTGAATGAAAATGGAGAGTATGAAATGCTGCAAGCCCCGGTTCGAAGATTAAATGACAGCATCTTTGTTGTCTGGGATCATCCTTTTGATGGCAGAATCCTTTTTGATCAATAAAAAAGCCTCCGGGTGGAGGCCTCAAAAAACACAAATGATGAAAAAAAATTTTATATCAGAAATAAAAATTAATCTTTTTAATTCTAACTCAAAATTAGATCTTACATTTTATCTATTTTATGCGTACAGTCATAAAAAACCTGCAAATATTACGTTCTGAAAGTAAATCCCAACTTCCTATTCTACTTTTTACACATAAAAAGTTCCCCGAAATGAGGAACTTGTAATTAATCATAAGGATATATGGAATAGAAAATGTTTACTCAAAGATACCTGAACCGTCTCCAAAAATATATGAGTACAGTCATCAACCACCACAAAAAAGAAAAGGCCTCCTTTCGGAGGCCTAAAAAACACAAATGATGAAAAAAATCTATTCAGAAAAATCCAAACAGAATATTGTATAAACTGTTTCTATATCCCGTTCCGGTATATTTAACAGTTATTAATTACCCATATTATCGATTAAAAAATCCTCATTAGAGGATTTGTAAATGTAGATAAATATTTTGTTTTGACAAAGTTATTCTTCCCATGTGATTGGAACATATATCGTAATGTATCCGTCATCATCTATATTTTCATCTGATACAGTAGCAATTACTGTTCCATAACCTACCCAGCCACCCTGGCCCTGAATGCCTGAAAATTCATAAGTTCCTTCCGGAAGATCTTCCTCAGAATATTGTGGAAGCGCACGGTGATTGTATTGGCCAGTGAAATAATCCACTCCCGTAGCTGTATTTTTGGCGACAAAACCTCCCAGATCAAATCCTGAACCTGAAAGCATTTTCGTTCCATTCATAGAGATCAATCCATAACGAACCGGATATGTCTTTGTTTTTGTATCCTTCACAGATACTTCTGTACGAGCTTTAGACGGAGATTCCACAACATCAGTGGAAGAAAACGAAGTAGTAACAGCCAGTAATCCTACTACAGCGGCTACTGTAAAAATTGATTTTTTCATATTGAAAGTAATTTAGTAACTCAAAAATAAGCATCGTAAATTAAATCAACAAAAATTATGGATTAACTATATTTTACGAATTTCTTCTAATAAAAAATTCCTCAGCAAACCAGGGAGCAATGATAAATCTCGTTTATAACGAATAATTTTCAAATTTTAAAACTTTAATTCTCCTTACAAATACTTTGCTCAAATTTTACAAATCCCCTTTATTACGATGAAATGTATTAGGATTTAGAATTAATTCAATTATTTCAACATTAACTTTAACATTCTTTAACTAATTTTTGGCTTCATAATTGGAAATAAAACTAAAACTAAAGCCGTTTTGGCTTAAGCTTATTAAAATTTGAATTATGAAAAAGATAGTATTAGCAGGTTTTTTATCCGTTTTCTTATTTACGGCCTGCAAGAAAGATGATAAAGTTGCTGAAAAATCGTTGGAAGAGCAAAAGCTTGAATTCCAGTCGAGACAGCTTGAAATAGAAAGACAGAAACTGGCTATTGAAAAAGAAAAGCTGGTATACGAAGCTCAGAAAAAAGCTGATAGTATTACTGAAACCAAAAAAGCGAAAGCTATTGCTGAAAATAATTCAAAACCAAGAGTTATAAGAGAAACAAGAACAGTATACCGTGACAGAAACTCTAACTCCAATTCAGGAGGCGGAAGCAATGGCGGATATGCAGATAACGGAAGCAGTGCTTCACAGGGAACTACTCAGAAAAAAGGAATGAGTAAAGCCGCAAAAGGAACCATTATTGGAACTGTAGGTGGTGCTGCTGCCGGAGCCATCATTGCCAAGAAAAACAGAGGTCTTGGAGCTGTGATCGGAGGTGTCGTAGGTGGAGCTACAGGATATACTATCGGTAGATCTCAGGACAGAAAAGACGGACGAGTACAGCCTCGAAGATAAATTTTTTCACCACAAAATATAAAGATTGCTTATTTTTAGGCAATCTTTTTTTTATGATACTGATTCTGTTTTCCACTATTTTTCTTCTTCCGGTCTTATTGGGACTCGGAAAAATCATGGAAAAATTTTCAGGAATATTATTTCAGGGAATTTCAGGAAAAATACTTTCAGGAATTATGGGAATAAGTCTTGTATGGACCGTTATTTCCTTTTTCACTCCTCTGAATATATATGTAGAGACCATCAGTATTTTATTGGGGATCCTTTATTTCTTTAAAGAAAAACTTTATCTGGAATTTTACCGGTTTTCAAAAAGAGATTGCTTTTTAACTCTGTTTATTTCCATCATCATTCTATTCACCGGAGCTTATTATCCTTATATATTAGATCATTTCGGATATTATGTTCCCACAATCAAGTGGCTTACAGAATATGGACTCATCAAGGGTATTTCCAATCTGGATCTTACCTTGGGGCAGATGTCAGTGTGGCATATTTTCCAGGCTGGTTTTTCCAATTTTTCAGATCCTTTTCTGAGAATCAATTCCATTCTCCTGATTATTTACACCCTATACAGTATTGAAAAAAAAAACTGGATTCATCTGTGTTTTATCCCGATTTTATTATTTTTTTCACAATCACCAAGTCCTGATCTTCCGGTCATTGTCTTTTCTTTAATTATTCTGAATGAGATAATATCCGGAAATAAAAACACCAGTCTCCTCTTTGCTTTTTCAGTTTTTGTTTTTTCTATAAAACCTACCATGATCTGGCTTCCTGTACTGGTTTTTCTTTGTCAAACTTTTATTTTCAAATCAAATTTTAAAACCCTGTTTTTCGGAAGTATCATCTTAGTTTTATTCTTTATTAAAAATATATGGACATTCGGATACCCTGTATTCCCAGTATCTATCGGAGACTTTGGTTTCAGCTGGAAACCGAATGATGAAATATTGAAAACCTCTTCCAAGTATGCTGTCATGAAAACCTATGACATGCAGTATTCTTATGAAGAAATTAAGAAGTTTTCCACATTGGAGCATATAAAAAACTGGTTTTTTCTGAAGGGGATTAAATCAAAAATAAATATCCTTTTTATAGTAAGCCTATTTACTTTTTCAGTCTTTGCCTGGGTTAAAAAAAAGAGACTCATCACCCTGATCTGTATTTCCCTATGGATAAAAAGTATATTGGTGCTAGCATTCTCAGCACAATACAGGTTTTTTATTGATGTATTTTTCATCATATTTTTTGTTTTGTTTTATGAATACTGGGACAGAAAAAAATCTATTGCTGCTTTTTCTGTACTTAGTTTATTCTTTATTTCACTTTTGACTTTTCCTGGTATTATTCAAAAATACATTCCAAGTTTTCAGCTTGGGAATTTTATGGCCGGATTTAAAAAAGATCAGTTTTATCAACCATCAGTTTACTATTACCAACAATTCAATACTTGTAAGGTTGGGAATTTAGAATTCAATGTCTCCAGAAATTATCCTTATAATTTTGAAACTCCCTTGCCGGCTATATCTCCAAGCTTTATTTTTGACGATGTAAAAGCTGAAATTTTCCCTCAGCCTGTCAACAAAAATGACATCAGCAAAGGATTTATCTGGAAAAGAATGACTTCCGGAGAAAAAAAAGAAGCCTCAGCAGTGATCAATATTATCGAAAACACTGATAAATAGAACAAATGCTGAAACTTTATTATATGAAGAAAAAAAGGTAATTTTGTATTATGTTCAACACATTAGGTAATCTTCTTAGTCTTACAACATTTGGAGAAAGTCACGGAGTGGCTTATGGCGGTATCATCAATAATTTTCCGGCAGGTTTAACGGTAGATCTCGATAAGGTTCAATATGAACTGAACCGAAGAAAACCCGGCCAGTCTGCTATTGTTACACAACGAAAAGAAAGTGACACAGTAAAGTTCCTTTCCGGAATCTTTGATGGAAAAACAACAGGTACACCCATCGGTTTTATCATTGAAAACGAAAATCAGAAATCAAAGGATTACGACCATATAGCTGGAGCGTACCGTCCGAGTCATGCAGATTTTACATATGATCAGAAATTTGGTTTCAGGGATCATCGTGGCGGAGGTAAATCTTCGGCAAGGGAAACCATGAACTGGGTAGTGGCAGGAGCTTTAGCCAAACAGCTTTTACCAGAAATTGAGATCAATGCTTATGTTTCTTCTGTAGGTGATATTTTCTGTGAAAAACCCTATCAGGCTCTAGACTTTTCTCAAACTGAAAGCAATGATGTACGTTGCCCGGATGCTGAAACAGCAGAAAAAATGATTGCCAGAATCAAAGAAATAAAAAAGGAAGGAAATACAATCGGTGGAACCATTACATGCGTGATCAAAAATGTTCCTGTAGGAATTGGTGAACCTATATTTTCAAAACTTCAGGCAGAACTGGCAAAAGCAATGCTGAATATCAATGCCTGCAAAGGTTTTGAATATGGAAGCGGTTTCTGTGGAGCAAAAATGACAGGGAAAGAACATAACGATCAGTTTAATACTGATTTTACTACAAAATCTAACTTGTCAGGAGGTATTCAGGGAGGAATTTCCAACGGAATGGATATTTATTTCCGCGTAGCATTCAAGCCGGTGGCAACGATTCTGAGACCTCAGGACAGTATTGATAAAGAAGGAAATCCTGTTATTGTAGAAGGAAAGGGACGTCACGATCCATGTGTAGTACCTAGAGCTGTTCCTGTAGTGGAAAGCCTTGCTGCATTTGTACTGGCAGACCTATTTTTGATTAATAAAACAAGAAATATCAATAATTTTTAACTAAATATTCGGGTGATGAAAAATTACTGGGATCAGGGAATTTCGTTTGAAGAATACCTTCAAATCGCACAACAAAGATTAGATAATCCTGCTAACGAACAGGAAATCGAATATAAACAATATTATGAGCTTGGGCTTCATAGAATGGACAGAACAATAAAGAAGTATGTTCCGGATGAAGACCAGAGAAAAGAATTAGCAGCCAAAAATTTTGACGGAAAGATTTTAATTATTTCCGAGGCTTGGTGTGGAGATGCCAGTGCAACAGTTCCTGCGCTTTTTAAATTCTTTGAAGGTCATAATGAGATCAGAGTTTTTCTAAGAGATAATGACAAAAGCCTGATCAACCAGTTTTTAACCAACGGTACAGAGTCTATTCCTAAAGTATTAATACTGGACAAGGATTTTAATGTAAAGAATTCATGGGGCCCACGCCCAAAGTACGGGTATGAATTATTAATGAAATATAAAGCAGACCCCGAAGGGTATCCAAAAGACACCTTCTATAATGATTTGCAGATTTATTATGCTAAAAACAGAGGTAAGGATGCCGTTCAGGAAATCTTAGATCTGTTATAAACAACAGAATATGAAAAAAGGGATTATTTATATTGCATTAATTGTCATCATCGGTATCATTGCATTTATACCGGGAGTAAAGGATTTTCTGAAAAATCAGTTCTTCCCTATTGCTACCATTGAAAATGCAGTACACATCAATGAAGAGGATTATGATGTAGATCTTAAGGGAATCAATGCTCCAAGCACTAACCTTAAGAACTTTAGAAACAAAGCGGTTTTCCTGAACTTCTGGGGAACCTGGTGTCCGCCATGCAGAAAAGAATGGCCATCTATTCAGAAGCTGTATGATTCCAGAAAAAACAATGTAGATTTTGTACTCATTGCAATGAATGATAAGGAGGAGGATGTAAGAAAATTTTTAAAGGAGAATAACTATACGGTACCGGTCTATATTGCGCAGAGTCCCCTATCTGAAAAGATCCTTCCTAAAGTTTTCCCAACTACTTTCCTTCTGGATAAAACCGGCAGAATCATCATTAAGGAAGATGCCACAAAAGATTGGGACACAGAGACTGTGCATCAATTCATTGATAATATCATCAAATAATTTTTTAACTAAATTTTATAATTTGTTGGTACAGGATTTGTGAAATTTATAGTGTTGAAAAATTTGTTTAAATCCAAACACAAAATGAAATATTCAAAATTAAATCTTGCAAAAGAAGCTATCAGTCACAAGGGCTTTGTAAAAAAGATCCCTGATATTTTCAGAATGGTCAAAATGTGGAGAAAAGGAACTTATCCTATGAAATCCATTGACATTATTCTTCCCCTACTGGGAATTTTATATGTGATCTCTCCTATTGACCTCCTTCCTGAATTTGCCATCCCGGTACTTGGAGTAATGGATGATCTGGCCGTATTGTCACTCACCATTCCAAAACTCGTCAAAGAGGTTGACAAATTCTTACTTTGGGAGGCTGAACAAAAATACAATGGATCTCAGGTCATTGATGCTGAAATCGTAAAATAATAGTTTATTTATATTTTTTAAAACCATTCTGTTTAATGCAGGATGGTTTTTTATTAATCAAATAGGTGATAAATTTTTAAGCCTTATTTCAAATCCTTAAATTTGCACTATCTAATAAAAAATAATGGAAAGTAAAAAAGAATTCTTCTTGGAATGCTACAAGCTAGGCATCATTAAATTTGGAAGGTTTACCTTGAAAAGTGGCATCGAAAGTCCTTTTTATGTAGACCTGAGACCTTTGGCTTCGGATCCTAAAATTTTAAAAAATCTTGCTAATTATTTATTGGAAATGCTTCCATTGGATAATTTTGATTTAATCTGTGGAGTTCCTTATGCTGCTCTTCCTATGGCAACAGCGATGTCACTGGAAAGTTATATTCCATTAATTATTAAGAGAAAAGAAGCAAAAAGCTACGGTACCAAAAAACTGATCGAAGGAATTTATCAGAAAGGTCAAAACTGCCTTTTGGTAGAAGATGTTATCACTTCCGGAAAATCTTTGGTGGAAACAATTGCTGAAGTAGAACAGGAAGACCTTAAAGTTGCAGATATTGTAGTAGTACTGGACAGAGAGCAGGGTGGAAAACAGCTGTTGGAAAGCAAAGGGTATAGAGTACACACTCTTTTCAACATTTCTGAAGTATGTGGAATTCTTCAGGAAACCGGAGAGTTATCTGATGAAGAAGTGAAGAGAATTCAGGATTTCTTACAGGGTAATCACATTCAGTTTGAAGAAGAAACCAGAAGTTCTTATGAGCAGAAGCTGAGCAACACTCAACATTCTGTTTCGAAAAAATTACTGGAAACAGCTTTGGCAAAAAAATCAAACCTGATCGCTTCTGCTGATGTAACAACTACTCAGGAACTATTGGAATTAGCAGAAAAAGTAGGTCCGCACATTATTGCTTTAAAGACTCATATCGATATTATTTCCGATTTTGATTATGAAAAAACGATCACTCCATTAAAAGAAATCGCTGTAAAACATCAGTTCCTATTGATGGAGGATAGAAAATTTGCAGATATTGGAAATACTCAAGAATTACAGTTTACAAGCGGAGTTTTCAAAATTACAGATTGGGCTGATTTTGTAACTTCTCAGGTAATCGGAGGTTTCGAATCATTGGACTGCTTCAAAAATGTAGGGGTCGTAGCCATCGTTGGAATGTCTTCAAAAGGAGCTTTAACAACAACCAGCTACCGTGAGGAGGCTTTAAAAGTAGCTTTATCGCATCCTAATGTAATCGGAGGGGTTTCTCAAAATAAAATTCCTGAAGATCTTCTGCTATTCACTCCTGGGGTAAACCTTGCAGATTCAGGAGATGGAAAAGGACAGCAGTACAATACTCCGGAACATGTTTTCAAAACTTTACATACAGACTTCATCATCGTAGGAAGAGGAATCTATAAATCTGAAAATCCGGAAGCAGCAGCTGTAACTTATAAAAATGAAGGTTGGAATGCTTATATTAATTCTTTGGAAAAAAAAGAAATTCAAAACTAAAATCTTATAAAGTATATACAAAATAAGCTATATTTGAGACTTTATCACGGATATTTGAAAAAGATCAGCATTTGTCTTATTTTGTTTTGTGGAGTCGTACAGGTTTCTGCACAGAAAGACAGTATATATATTGGAGCAAAACTTTCTCCTGACAGAAAAACCCTTGAGGTAAACCAGGAGATTGTTTATTACAATCATTCTGACAAAGAACTGCAAACTGTAAAACTTCTGAATTGGGTTTCCGCCTATAATAGACGTGGAACTTCTTTAGTCTACAGAAAACTGGAAGACAGAAACAATGATTTGCATTTTGCAAAGAGTCCTGAACTGGGAAAATTACTGGAACTGGATATTAAAGATCCAGAAAACCAGGAAATATCCGTAAATGCTATTTCAGATGAAAATCTTTTCCTTCCCCTGAAAGAAGCATTAAAACCCGGCGAAAGTATCACCCTGCAGCTACACTACCGTATGCAGCTTCCCGATAAAAAATTTACGGGATATGGAACATCCGGTCAGAATACTGCTTTAAAATATTTCTTTATTGTTCCGGATCATTTTGATCCGGACAATATTTCTGAAAGAAAATACCACGATATTGAAGAGCCCGTTAGTTTCAACACTTTCTGGACAGTAAATTTTGATATTCCGGTAAACAGCTTTATCGAAAGTAACCTACCTCAGATTCAGATGAACTCCTTCCAGGGTTATTTGGATTCTGATCCTGAATTTTCAGTTTCACCCAATACTTATCCTATCATAAAAACCAATATTGATGGTACAGATACTGAAATTAAGTTTGGTTATAACCTTAAGCCTGAAGAAAAACAGAACCTGGAGTTTTACTTACCTCTTCATTTAAAGTTCCTTAAAGAAAAAATCGGATCTCTTCCGAAGAGTATATTTATCTCAGATAAGTTCAGAGCAAAAGAAGATTTCTTCGGGAATAATGATATTACTTTCTGGAAATTCAGATTCCCTTTATTTACTGATGCTGAAAAAACAGACCTTGATTACTTCGGAATTATTACCAAAAAAGTTCTTGATGAGAATATCATTGCTGATAAACAAAAAGATCATTGGTTTAAAAGCGGTTTAAAATCATATCTTGAAATTCAATACCTGAAAAAGTTCTATAAAGACACCAAACTTTTAGGGATGCTGCCGGAAGCCAAAATATTCGGGATCAAACCTTTAAAATTATTTCATGCATCCAAGGTAAAACTTCTGGACCGTTACGGATTAGCTTATCAATATATTATGCTTCAGAACCTGGATCAGAAAATTGATGAAAAATTCACCTCTTTAAGCAACTTTAATGATATGGCGATCAGCAGTTTTGAGACAGGAAGCCTGTTTAATTATTCTGCTGATAAAATGGGGGATCAGAGCTTTAATAATCTTATAAAAGAATATCTTTCAAAAAACTCAGGAAGAAAAGTAAATCCTGATGATTTCCTGAAACAGCTGTCTGAAAAAGAAAAGTCTGCCCATTATCTGGGTCATTTTTTCAATCAAAAAAACAGAGTGAATTTTAAGCTGAAACATATTAAAAAGGAAAATGATTCTTTACAGATCAAAATTGCCAAAAATACAGATGCTTCTATTCCTGTAAAACTTGAAACAGAAACCAGAGACGGAGAAATAAAATCCTATTGGATAGAAACAGGAGAAAATGAGAAAACTAAAGATATTTCTCTTCCTGTATCTGATAATATTTATAAAGTAACCTTAAATAATGATTACATTTTCCCGGAGTCCAGCTATCGGGATAATTTCTTATATGCCAAAGGATTATTTCTAAATACCAAAAAGCTCAAATTTAAACTTATAAAGGATATTCCGAACCCAGAATACAATGAAATTTATATAAGCCCCAGAATTCGTTTTAACAACACTTACGATAAATTCTTATTGGGTGCTAATTTTAAAAATCAATCCTTTTTTGATCAGAAATTTCTGTATTCATTTACGCCAACATATAGTACAGGAACAGGTAAACTGACTGGTTCGGGAGCAGTTTCCTACTCTTTTCTGCCAGCTGAAAGTGTATTCAGAAGTATTACATTTGGAGTTTCCGGATCTTATTTTCACTATGACTATGGATTAGCATACAGAAAAGGTTCTGCATTTTCAACATTCAGCTTCAGGAAAAATCCAAGGAGTACAGTAAGCAGGAGTATTGGAGTTTCTTATAATTATTTTGAAAGAGATCTGAGCCCTGTCATGATCGCCAATGATGACTACAAAAAATACAACCTTTGGGGATTGGGATACGGTTATAGTGACAGCCAGATGATCCACGAAAAAAGCTTGAGCCTGAGCGCTCAGGGCATGGAAGACTTCAACAAAATCACCGCCGAAGGATTCTACAGATGGGAATTTGCTCCAAAACAAAAGCTGAGCGTCCGATTATTTGCAGGATATTTTCTAAGAAATGATACCCGAAATGACTTATTCAATTATGGGATCTCAAGAGTATCCAACTACACATTCTCTTATAATCTGTTAGGAGAAAGTGCCAGCAGTGGTCTTCTTTCACAGCAGTTTATTCTGGCTGACGGAGGGTTCAAATCGTTTCTTCCCGGAACGGTTAATCAATGGATCACTTCTGTAAATGTAGACTCCAGCATATGGAAGATTTTTCATGTATATGCCGATGCAGGAGTATATAAAAACAAGGATCATTCTGAAAAATTTATCTGGGACAGCGGAATTAAGGTAAGAATCATCCCGGATTTCCTTGAAGTTTATTTTCCGGTGCAGTCTTCATTGGGATTTGAGCCTGGATTCAAAGATTATGCGAAACGGATCAGATATACGCTGGTTCTTAACCTTGGATCTATCATCAATGCAGCAAGAAGAGGCTGGTATTAAAAATAAAGGAACAGCTTAAAACATAAGCTGCTCCTTATCAAAAAATATTGAAAAACTAATCTTTTACGATCTTTTGTGAAACCGGTGCATTATTTATTGTTCCCGTTACAAAATAGGTTCCCTTAGGAAGTTCTGTAATATCTATATTCTGGGCAAATTTTGTAGGTGATTTTTTAACAACCTGCCTGAATGTATCATATATCCTGACATCTTTGATCTGCATTCCGAAAACTACCTTACCATCTTTAACAAACGGATTCTGAACAAACCCTCCTTTTCCAGCTCCTTCTGCAGAAAAATCTGCCATATTATCGCTGTTATTCTCTACAGTCCTTCTGATAGCAGTTGATGCTGTAGGAGAAGGAGCGGGACCATCACCTTTAAACTGGTCTGCATTAGCACCATACCCTACAAAGTCCAGTACATTAGAGGCTGACGGGCTTGTCACCTGTACAATATTTCCAGCCAATACTAATTTTCCGGATGTACCTGAAATTCTTATTCCAGCAGATTTATTGGGAGTTCCGTCAAAATTCGTAACTGTTGTCGCAATAAAATCCGGTGTTTGTAATGCTTCCACTCCTCCATCCACTGCTGCTTCCTGGATCAGATAAGTCTCCTCCGGTCCCAAGGTAAGATCAGGCAGCGTATGGTATTCTGTAAAAGCTCCGATTGCCGGTGCATATTGTATACTTGCCCCTGTCAAAGAAACCAGTGTGGTTCCTATATTTTTCAGAACAATATAATTATTTTTGAAAACAGCTCCTGAATTTCCATTCCCGCCATAGATCTCATTGATCACAATCTGGGCATTTGCAAAAGCAGTTACCAAAGTTAAACAAGCAATAGTAAATATTTTTTTCATTTAAATAATTTTAAACATGATGTCGTTGTAAAAATATCAAAAACAAAACCATTTAGTTGGGAAATTACAAAAATTCTGTCATAAACATGCTATATTCCAACAATTAAAATTAAGTTATTAACATAAAAAAATCCGGCCATTTCTTCGAAATGGCCGGATCATATTTTGATCTAAAAACTAAATTTAAATTAGTCTTTTAAGATTTTTTGAGATACCGCTTCTTTGTTTACTGTACCTGTTACGATATAGTTTCCTTTTGCTAATTCAGCAACATTTACAGTTCCGTTTTGTTTTACAGAAGCTTCTTTTACAATCTGTCCAAACATGTTGTATACTTTTACATCTTTAACATCTGCTCCGAAAGTAATTTCGCTGTTTTTCACGAAAGTGTTTTTCACGAAGTTAGCAGAAGACTTTCCTTTGATTTCTGTAACAGCTAATGAACCACCAACAGTTTTGATAACGATATTATCTAAGTAAGCTCTAAGAGAAGAACTAGGAGTTTCAAACGTAACTGTTGAGTTTGCTTGACCACCTGTAAAGTTTACTGTTTTTGATTCAGGAGTTCCACTCATAACAGCTGAATAAGATACAGTTTGGTTTGCTAAGTTAGTTACTTTTACAATGATAGTACTTGGAGTACCTGTCCATCCTTTAACATCAAAAGTGATTACTACATTTCCTCCATCAGTTGACAAATCTAAAGTCTTTGAAGTCATAGTTCCAATAACAGAACCTGTTCCTAATTTCGCCATTCCCCCTGCACTGTATACTTTCGATCCAGTAGGAAAGTTTGCTACAGGATTTCCTGATGCACTGTAAACATCTGTTGCATCAGGAGCATTAGCACCTGTTGAAGCAGTATTTCCACCCGCTGAGTAAGATGTAAAATTTTCAGATAAAACAACAGTTTGTTGAGCAAAGATTCCACTTGCTACCATTACTGTAGCAAAAAACGAATAAAGTTTTTTCATGATTTAAAATTTTATTTATTAATAATTTTCGTAACAAAATTACATCATTTTTCTAATTTCACACAATAAATAGGTTAACTTTTTGTTAATAATAGTTGGTTCATTGCTATTAACATTTTTTAGTTATTTTTACGAATTATTTTTCAGGAGTTGCGGAATATTTTTATCCTAGTCGTTGTATTTTTCTTTGGCATATTTTCAGGAAATGCTCAGGTATTCTCATGGAAAAATCCAAACGTTCCTGAAGACAGCATAAAAAAGGACAGTATTCTCGCAGCGAAGTTTGAACAGGACATTTTTGCAAAAGATACTTTAGACTTTATACGCACCCACAACAGAATTGTTGTTGACGAAGCTGTACTGGCTAAAAATGATAAAAAAAGATTTTTAGGAGAACTTAATTCCAAAGGTTCCATTATCCGTGGGATTACATTTGGTAATAATCAGGGACAATCTGTGCAGAGTTCCATGGATCTCCAGATCTCTGGCCGCCTTTCCAAAGATGTGACTATTTTAGCAAGTATTTCCGATCATAATTTACCTATTCAGGCAGACGGATATACTCAGACTTTAGAAGAGTTTGACAAAATCTACATGCAACTTAATATTAAAGATAAATCTATTCTTAGAGCAGGGCATCTTGACCTGATGGAATCTAAAAATTATTTTGCCAAATACCAGAGAAGAAGCATGGGGATTCAGTTTCAGACTGAATTCGGAAAGGAGAATAAAACATTTCTGGACATTTCTGCAGGGGTGGCGCGAAGTGAATTTCACAGGATCCGTTTTCAGGGAGTTGAAGGGAACCAGGGTCCTTATCGTTTGACAGGAAAAAACGGAGAGCAGTTTATTACGCTGATTTCCGGTTCCGAGCAGGTATTTATTGACGGAATCCTAATGAAGCGTGGTGAAAACCAGGATTATGTCATCAACTATAATACCGGTGAGGTTACTTTTACCAGCTTCCGTCCTATTTTCCAGCAAAACTTCGTCACTATTTCCTACAACTACGCGAACAGGAATTATTCAAGATATTTATTTACAGGAAAACTGGAACATCAGAGAGAAAAATTCAAGGTTGGGCTGAACTGGTTTATGGAGAATGATAATAAAAATGCTCCTCTTGCACTAAGTCTATCAAAAGAAGATGAACAGATCCTTGCTAATGCAGGAAATGATCCCAATTTGATGTATGCTCCATCTGGAGTGGTTACGGAATATGATGTTAACAAGATCTTATACCGTTTAACTGCCGGAAGTTTTTATGAACTTTCTACAGATCCAAATGAAACTCTTTATCAGGTTTCGTTCACCTATTTCGGAGCTAATCAGGGAGATTATAAAACGGCGCAGACTACCAATAACGGACGTGTTTTTGAATATGTAGGTCCTAATGCCGGAGATTACAGAGCAGTAAGAAAACTTCCTTCTCCACAGAAATCTCAGGTGTTCTCTCTTAATTCTGAATATTTGCTGGAAGAAGGAAAAATCGGAGCTGATATTTCTTTGAGTAATTATGACATCAATTTATTTTCATCAAAGGATTCTGGCCAGAATATGGGCTATGCATGGCGTATTTTTGGGAATAAAACATTTACAAAAAACTCATGGAAAGGAACACCAAGCTTTGAATACCAATATATAGACAAACAGTTCCATATTCTGGACCGTATCAATGACGTGGAATTCTCCAGAGACTTCAACTTAGCTCAGGAATTCAACAAAAAAACACAGAATCGATTTATTTTCAGCTTTTTAAATAAATGGAATAATAAATCTACTTTGAATTACCGTGTCAATTATTTA
Organism: Chryseobacterium sp. BIGb0232; assembly: GCF_024810195.1. Classification (NCBI taxonomy): domain Bacteria; kingdom Pseudomonadati; phylum Bacteroidota; class Flavobacteriia; order Flavobacteriales; family Weeksellaceae; genus Chryseobacterium; species Chryseobacterium sp. BIGb0232. The sequence goes on along the minus strand of NZ_JANUEH010000005.1, from coordinate 206,414 downwards.
AATGAACAGGATTCTTATAAAGGACTTAAAAATGACCTGGATTTCGGTTGGATCACCGGAAGTTTCTTTACAAAAGGAAACTTATCATTCCTGAATACCAATGCTACCCTTCAGGACACAAAGTTTATCCGTGGTGGAGTTTCAACAGAATTTACCGGAAAGAAAGGAAGCTGGACTTTAGGAGGAAGCATGGAGCATAATGAGAAGAAATACAATGATACCCAGCTTATGGATGTCACAAGCTTCAGCTGGAAGGAAATCTTTGTTCAAAAGAAAATCGGGGACAGCACCCGTACAAAGCTGCTTGCCAAGGTATATATGAGGGATAATGATTCTGTACGGGACAACAGACTTCAGAACATGAACAATATCCTGGGATTCATGGCGGAAAGCCAAATCATCAAAACCGAAAAAACGACTTTAAATGCATTGATTCATTACCGGAAATTCTTCTATCAGGGTACTGATATTGAGGTAACCAGAAACAATGATTTTGTGGTTGGAAATATTCTCTATAATCAACAGCTTTTCAGAAACGGGATGCGTTTACAGGCATTCTATGAACTTGGAAACGGACAGGAAGCGCAGAGAGAGTTTCAATATATTAAAGTAACAGACGGACAGGGTGTTTATAAATGGACGGATTACAATGGTGACGGCATTCAACAGCTTGATGAATTTGAAATTGCTGAATATTCTGATTTAGCTAAATACATCAGGGTTTATACCAATTCCGTACGATACATCCCATCCAATAAAAATAAAATACAGCTAGCTTTATTTGTAAATCCGGCCATTGTCTTTAATTCGGAAAATGCCTTCCTAAAACGTTGGAACTTCAACATTTCATTAAACTCTCAGAATTCATTCTATAAAAAAGATAAAGTTTTGGTGTTGAATCCGTTTGAAAAAAACAGTGATCAGATCCTTAAAAATCAAAATATTTTAGCCTCCATACAATTTAATCCGACTGATAAATCCGGTTGGAACGGGAATTATCGATTTATTACGAATGACAATCTCATCAATGCTAATTTCAGTAATGAAGAACGTGAACAGACTTCTCACTTCCTGAATATTGGATACTGGTTCAATAAGGAATTCAGAGTAGACTGGGAAAACTCCGTTCATGATATCAAAAACTCATCGCAGTTATTTACAACTAGAGATTACCGTTTAAATAATTTTGAAACCAAGCCAAAAGCCACTTATAAATTTACAGATGCTCTTCAGGCAGAACTTTCTTCTGCTTACCGCCAGAAACAAAGAATAGACGGGGAAGAATTATTAAAAGCTTTTGATATTACAGGAACCGTTCAATGGGAATTCAGAAAAACCTCCGTTCGCGGAAACTTCTCCTTTATCAACAATAATTTCAATGGAAACAATTTCAGTATTGTGGGTAACCAGATGCTTGACGGTCTGAAACCAGGAAAAAACCAGGTATGGAGTGTATTCATCCAACAGGCCATTAATTCATTCATCCAATTGAACCTAAATTACGAAGGAAGAAATTCAGGAGAAAGAACGATTCATATTGGAAGCATGCAGGTAAAAGCAAGCTTCTAGAGATTTAAGGTTTAAAATCAGTCATTCTTATTATAACAATTTTTCTCCCCACTCTCATACTTTCATACTCTAAAACCCTAAAACTTTCCCTCCCTAATACTCTCCCACTCATTTCAAACTCATCACTTACATTAATAGATAATATCATATTTTCTAATAATCAGAATTTTGTAAATTTGCACCATGATAAAAATAGGCAACATAGAACTGCCGGAATTTCCACTTTTGCTGGCTCCGATGGAAGATGTAAGTGATCCTCCATACAGACGTTTATGTAAAATGCATGGTGCAGATTTAATGTATTCGGAATTTATTTCTTCTGAAGGATTGATTCGTGATGCTATGAAGAGCCGTAAAAAGCTGGATATTTTCGATTATGAAAGACCAGTCGGGATACAGATCTTCGGTGGTGATGAAGAAGCAATGGCCATGTCTGCGAGAATTGTTGAGACAGTAAATCCAGACCTTGTAGACATTAATTTTGGTTGTCCTGTAAAAAAAGTAGTCTGCAAAGGTGCCGGTGCCGGAGTTTTAAAGGACATCGACCTGATGGTTCGTCTTACAAAAGCAGTAGTGAGTTCCACTCACCTCCCTGTAACGGTGAAAACCCGTCTGGGATGGGACAGCACCTGTATCAATATAGATGAAGTGGCAGAACGTCTACAGGAAACCGGAATCAAAGCGCTTACCATACATGCCAGAACCCGTTCACAGATGTACAAAGGGGAGGCAGATTGGGAACATATTTCAAGAATCAAACAAAATCCTAATATTGAAATTCCAATTTTCGGGAACGGTGATATCGATTCTCCGGAAAAAGCACTGGAATACAAACAGAAGTATGCTTGTGACGGAATCATGATCGGACGTGCAGCCATTGGCTATCCATGGATATTTAATGAAATCAAGCATTTCTTTAAAACAGGAGAACACTTACCTGCTCCCACTATTTCAGACCGGTTATTAGCGGTGCGTCAACATGCAGAATGGAGTGCAGAATGGAAAGGGGAAAGATTAGGATTGGTAGAAATGAGACAGCATTACGGTAATTATTTCCGTGGAGTTCCTCACTTTAAAGATTTCAGAAAAAAATTCCTGGAAGTTTTCACATTAGAAGAAATGGATGCCCTAATTAAGGAAACCCAACAATTCTATGAAGAATACCAGGCCCAGGTATAAAAAATAAAAACCATCAAATTGAATTGATGGTTTTTTTATTGTTCTTGAATATCGATTTTAATATCCGCCTGATGAAGATTCATTTTTAATTAATCCCAATGCAGAAGAAGTTCCGATTCTCTTTACTCCCATATTGATCATTTTTTCAGCATCTTCAGGAGTTCTTACTCCTCCGGCAGCTTTTACAGGAAGTTTTCCTGCATTATCAAGCATTATCTTTATACCTTCAAATGTTGCTCCGTTAGGTTTTCCATCTGCAGTCTCATAAAAGCCGGTTGATGATTTAACGAAAATTTCAGATAAATCATTCGCTGAAAAATTCTCTTCTGCCCAATTTGAAATACTTTTGGTAATGTCTGCGATCTGCTCATCAGTTAGAGCAGCAATTTCAATAATCCATTTGGCAATTTTATGATGGTCCAAAGATAACTTCGTACATTTCACAAATTCTTCTTTTACCAATGTAGTATTTCCCTGAAGGTAGGCATTGTAATTAATTACAAAATCCAGTTCATCTGCTCCATCTTCAATAGCTTTTGAAGCTTCAGCAAGTTTCTCTTCTATTGAGTATGTTCCTTCGTGGAATCCTATTACAGTTCCTACTGCAACATTTGAATTTCTCTCCTGAATATATTTTTTGATCTCAGCTACATAATCCGGACGGATCATGACGGCAAAAATTCCATTATCTATGGCTACCTGGGCAAGTTCTTTATCAATCTGAAGAGTTCCTTCATGTGAAATACCTGATTGTTCCGGTGTCTTCAAGTAAGTTGAATCCAAATATTGGGCTATGTTCATATCGTTATACTTTCAATTGTCTGTAAATACCTTGTTCCAAAGATATGAAAGTTTCTGTTCTTGTTACTCCTTTCAGTTTTTGGAGTTTGTTAAGGATTTGCATCAAATGGTCGTTATCCTTACAAAGAACTTTCAGGAATATTGTATAATTACCGGTTGTATAGTGGGCTTCCACTACTTCATTGATATCATGCAAAGATTTTACCACTTCAGGATAATGGCTTGGCTGATCCAGGAATACCCCAATGTATGAAATCACCTTATACCCGATTTTTTTAGGATTCAGGAATGAAATTGAGTTTTCAATAACTCCTGCATGTTCCAGTTTTTTAATCCTTTGGTGTACTGCTGTTGTGGAAATTCCTACATTTTTTGAAATGTGTGCTAAAGAAGTTTTAGCATTATCCATCAACATGTAAATGATTTCTTTGTCGATAGAATCTAAATGATAGCTTGTGTTGCTCGAATTTTTCATTTTCTACTTTTTTATTATTTATGTTTTTTTATGATAAGCTTTTAAACTTTACAAAAACCGGGAAGTGATCGCTGTATCCGCCTAAATACCGGGTACCGGCATAAGTTCGGAAAGGTCGACCTTCAAAATTTCTGGTCCTGCTGCTAATTTTTTCAGAATTGAACACACAGGCTTCCTGAAAAGCCAGCGTCTTATTATCAAGGAGGGATCTTGACATAATAATCTGATCATAGAGCAATCCAGATTTATAATGAAAAGTAGAATAATTTCTTGTAGAAAACAACTCCTGAAAAGGGTTCATTAGAACCTTCTCATGATCGTTGTCATAGAGAATTTGCACTAAATTTTCATCATCCGGGTTTTCGTTAAAATCACCACACAATATGACATGTTCATTATCATCACCTACAATTTTCATAATCCGCTGCCGGATCTCATTCAATATAAAAGTTCTCTTGGGTTTATTGATATCTTTTTCGCGCTTAGAGGGAAGATGGGCGATAAAGACATTAATAATTTCCCCTTTATATTTAATTTTCGAAAACAGTACGTCTCTGGTTGTGTCGTAATTTCCAGTGTTTTTATAGGTTATTTCAAAAAAGAAAGTAATGGTCTCAGAATCTATGACCTCTACTTTATTTTTATCGTATAACATGGCTACATCTACCTTTCTTTCATCCATAGAATTGTAATGCACAATTCCATATTCAGAATTAAAGGGATCCATTTCTACAAGATCTTCTAAAACTTTCCTTCCGGAAACCTCAGATAATCCTATGATAAATGGCAATACTTCATTTTCCTCCTTCATCAATTGAAATACGTGAGAGATTTTAAAAAGTTTATTATTATATCTTCTCTCATCCCAATTTCTTAAACCTGACTTAGTAGGATCTAATTTATGGACAGGTTTCGGATCGGGTAAAAATAAATTTTCAACATTATAAAAAGAGAACAGTTCCATCAACACAAATTTCTATACTTTAATTAATATGTTCTTTTCTTCTAAATGTAAATTTATTATTTTTTTTCAAATTTCATTGATCAATTTACAATATGATAAATCAATTTCTAATAAGAAATATTTCAAAAGTAATAAAAAAAATCAATAAAACCATTTGTAGTGAATTAAATTTTCAATTAATTCGCAATTTTATTCAATATATAAAAATTAAAATAATAAATAAAACAACAAATAATCGAAACAAAATTCCAACTATAAAGCCAAAGTTGCTAATATTTTTCTTTTCACTTACAATAATAACAAATATTATTCCATTTAATTTGTAGACAAATAGAATAATTAAAAAAAACAGGGCTTAAATGATCTGTAACACTATATTAAAGGAGATCAGGACGTTTTTCTTTAGTAATTCTTACTGCTTCGTCATGACGCCATTCTTCAATTTTACGAAAGTTTCCACTGAGTAAAATCTTGGGAACATCAAGTCCTTTATAGCTTTCCGGTCTTGTATAAATAGGTGGCGACAGAAGATCATCCTGAAAACTGTCTGTTAAAGCACTCTGTTCATCATTTAAAACTCCCGGGAGCAGTCTTATAATAGAATCTGCCAATACACATGCAGCAAGTTCACCGCCTGTAAGCACATAATCACCAATAGATATTTCTTTGGTAATATGAAGGTCTCTTACCCTTTGATCTATTCCTTTATAATGTCCACAAAGAAAAATCAGGTTTTCTTTAATAGAAAGAGAATTGGCTATTTTCTGATTAAGAGTTACCCCATCTGGGGTCAGATAGATTACCTCATCATATTCTCTTTGAGACTTTAGTTCTGAGATACATTTATCCAATGGTTCTACCATCATCACCATTCCTGCGCCACCGCCGTAAGGTTCATCATCAATTTGCTTATGTTTATTGATTGCCCAGTCTCTCAGGTGATGAAAATGTACTTCTGCCAGTCCTTTGTCCATTGCTCTTTTTAAAATAGAGGTTTGAAATGGACTTTCCATCAATTCTGGAAGTACGCTTATGATATCAATTCTCATTGTAATGTTCCGTTTTTCTTAGTAGGTATAATAATTAATCTTAAGGAAGAATCCTTGTTGATATAGCTCCACATCCAGTTGAAGAATATGGCCAGCTTATTTCTAACGCTCAAAATTAGCATTAAATGGAGAAACATCCAGAAATACCATGCTAAAAATCCCTGAAATTTTATGAAAGGCAGATCTACGACCGCTCTGTGCTTCCCTATGGTTGCCAGAGAACCTTTGTCATCGTATTCATATTCTTTCCATTCACTTTCATTTTTCTTTAAGAGATTTTTACCTAGATTTTTGGCCTGATTAATGGCAACATTGGCTACCTGTGGATGTCCTTGTGGGTACTTTGGAGTTTCCATATAGGCAATATCTCCGATAGCATACACATTATCATACCCTTTTATTTTGTTGTATCGGTCTACGATATATCTGTTTCTGACTAATTTTTCTTCAGGGAAACCATCAATTACATTTCCTGTAACTCCTGCAGCCCAGATGACATTATTGGATGGTATTTCTTTACCGCTTTTCAAATGTACTTTATCTCCATCATAATCTGTAACAACTTCTCCGCTCATGAATGTGACTCCAAGATCTTTAAGGTACTTTTCAGATTTTTCTTGAGCTTCACTGCTCATTACTGCCAGAGGTTTTTCTGTAGAGCTTACGAGAATAATCTTTAACTGATCGAAATTCATATAAGGATAATCTCTTGGTAGAATATCTTTTTTCATTTCGGCAAAGGCTCCTGCAAGCTCTACACCGGTAGGGCCACTTCCTACAATAACGATATTCCAGTTTCCGTCATCGCTTCGGCTTTTTTCAATAATCAGTTTTTCAAACGTCATCAGAACATGATTTCTGATGCTGATCGCTTCCTGGGTATTTTTCATTCCGAAGGCTTTCCCTTCCAGGTCTTTATTACCGAAAAAATTAGTTTTACAACCTGTTGCAATGATGAGTTTATCATAAGTAAACTCTGCCTCATCTGTAATAACTTTATTGTTTGCGGCATCAATTTCTCTAACGTCCGTCATCCGGAACTGTGTGTTTCTGGATTGCTGAAAAATTTTTCTGAAGGGAAAAGAAATATTGGAAGGTTCTATTCTTCCAGAGGCTACCTGATAAAAAAGCGGCTGAAACATGTGGTGGTTCATCCGATCCAGAACAATGACCTTTTTGTTCTTATTATTCAATGTTTTTGCAAGCTGCAGCCCCGCAAATCCTCCTCCTATAATGATGATTTTTTCGCGTGTTTCCATAATACACAAATTTACTGATTTTATTTAGCATTTAGGTGTGAAAAAAGTTAGTTTTGCAAAACTTTATGACACCAAAAAAGTACACCAAAAAAACTGCCAAACAGATTCATAAGAACAGACGGAACAGCTATTTTTTCCGTCGAAGAGTGATATTAGCCATCTTAATTGTAGCTTTAATCGGGACTGGGTTTTATCTCAAGCAATCTGTAAGCTATTATTATGCATTATACTTTAATAAATTCATACATAAAAAACTTCACAACAGCGAAAAGGAAAGTTCAAGAATCCAGAGAGTGTTAGCCAATAATCTTGATAAAACCTATGGCTTTGATGTTTCTCACTATCAAAACAGGGAAGACATCAAATGGGACAGTCTCAGTATCGGTAATAAAACCATTCCTTTGGAATTTGTAGTCATGCGTGCTACTATGGGAAATAAAAGTGCGGATAAACATTTTGATGAGTTTTGGGAAATGGCTAAAAAACACAAACTGATCCGTGGCGCTTATCATTTTTACAGGGCTGATGAAGATCCGGTGATGCAGGCTAATAATTTTTTAGCAAATGTAAAACTAGAGAGCGGCGACCTTCCTCCGATTCTGGATATTGAAAAGATTCCAAAACGAAAAACGAATAAAAAACTGATAGAAGATTTAAAAGTATGGTGTAAAATTGTGGAAGAAACCTACGGTGAAAAGCCTATTATTTATACATATTACCATTACTATAAGGATTTTCTGAAGGGAGAGTTTAAAGATTATCCTCTGTGGCTGGCCAATTACAATGACGTCCCAACACCATCTCCTGATGACCAGTGGGATTTCTGGCAATTTACAGAAAACGGAATCGTTCATGGGATTAATACTAAGGTAGATTTGGATATCTACAACGGCAATTCATGGTCTCTGAAAAGACTCACATTAGATTAATAAGGCTGGATAGATGGATGCCGGGAGATGGAAGTTTCCTGAACACCAAATATCAACTTTAAGTTTATTTTCTAATGATCCAAAAAAGCTTCCTACCTCCATCTTCCCGCTTCCCTCCTATTTATTTCTTTCCAAGGAAACTCAGAATATCTGCATTAAGCTGATCTGGTTTTTCAAAAGGCACCATGTGGGTAGTGTCCTTGTATATTTTCATTTCAGTATTAGGAATCTGTTTCGAAATAAATTCGGTATGATCCGGTTTAATTACATCTCTGTCACCAGCAATAACTAAAACGGGACTTTTTATTTTATCTAGATCATTTTTACTGATATCAGGCTGTGTAAGCATTATTTTTAAAAGTCTGCGTTCCCCAAATGTTTCTTCGGACCCCATATCATTTAGTTGTTTCATCTGATTGGTAAACCGTTCGATAAGCTTATCTTCTACTCCTTCAGGAAAAGCATTCGCTCCAATAGTAACCAGTTTATTAAGACGTTCAGGATATTTCAGCGCAAATTCAAGCCCTGTATTTCCACCATCACTCCAACCAACTATATTTATTTTATCCAATTTTAGTTCATCTGCCAATGCTTTTACATCATCAGCAAAAACTTTATATGTAAAATCTTTTTTGGAAGTGTCTTTGCTTTTCCCTTGTCCTCTTGTATCTACTGCGATCACTTTATACTGCTTGGCCAGAACCGGGATTTGCTGATAAAAATCTTTAATACTCCCTGAATTTCCGTGAAGCAATACCAAAGGTTCACCTTCTCCATATACTTCATAATAAAGATTTGTATCTTTCAATTCCAGGTATTTTCCGGCAGAATCATTTTTACCATATATGGATTTATCTGCTTCCTCAATATTTTTTGAATTATCAGCAAGCCATCCCTGAGAAATAATGTCATCAGTATAGCCGCCATCATCATCCTTGGTATCTTTATCGTTCCCGTTTTTATCCATTTTCACATCGATATTAATGGCTGGTGCAGCAATTGTCATTTTTGTCCAGTCTCCATAGAACTCTCTGATGAAGCCCGTTTTGAACAATGCAGCACTGATTTTAATGAATCCGTTAAATTCTTTTAAAAAATTAATCCCTACAAAGAACTTTCCTTTCACCCAGATATTATGATCATTAACATCGAGCGTGTAAGTTCCATCTTTAATCATATCCTCAGTAAGCTCCACTGTAATTTCTTCATCCAAGAGGTTCTCATCCGGATAACCATCTTTCTCACTATAGATACTGTAACGCATCAAAACCGGTTCCGTAGAAGAATATTTAGCGATATTCAGATTAATGTTCTTGATTTTGGAATTTTTCTTTGCATTAAATTCTAAAGCAGTTTCCCCCAAGAAACCAGCTTTGTCTCCTACTGGATTAACAAAATATAAAATACTTTTGGTTTTCGTTTTTACACCCCAATTTTTATCTACCAGCTTTTTAGGTTTAATCGCAATTTCTTTGATGGTTTTAGTTTTCTCGTTCAAAAATACCTTCTGAAGATCATGGGCTTTAAAATTCTGTACTGTTTCTTCATACAGCTCATACCCTGGTACTTCTATTTTTACTTTTTGTTGCGGGTCCAAACCGGTAAGATCTATTGAAAAATTTCCTTTTCCGTCTGAAATTGTTCCGGTAGTCTTCTTTTCTACCCCAATTTTCACATAAGGCACGGGTTGATTTTCATTTTTAGAAATAATGTTCCCGGAAATGACCTGTGCATTGAAAACTGAAACTGTAAAAATTAAAGATAAAATGCTAAGTTGTTTCATGTTAAAAGTTTGGTGCAAACTTATCTATTTAGAACGGCCAACATTCATAAGGCATTATTAAAATTAATTCCTTTTTAGTTAAAGTTATTTTAAATTTCTAACAACCCTTTACATATTAACTGTCCTCTATAAAATTTCCATGATTTCCTCCCATGAATTCACTCTTCTATAGGTTTCATTTTCCACCAGTTCATTATGAGGCTGGGTGAAAATCAGTCGTTCCCCTGAGAAATGGTCCAAATTCTTAGGATAATCATCAATCATTACATCTCCTGCCACAACTTTTTTACTTCCGCAAAGGACAATCTGTTCCCAGGTAATGAATGGAAAATGTTCAGCCAGCCAGTCATATTTTTCTCTTAAGCTGTTCGGAAACTCCATTCCTGCGGAGACAATATACAATTCATATTTACTGTTCAGATATTCTATTGCTTCCTTACTTCCTTTCATTAGAGGTAATGTTCTGAAAAACCCTACTTCATTCACATGTTTCTTACCATTGGGAAAAACTTCCAGTTCAGGTTTTCCTGTTATTTCATTAAGCTCAACTTCCTTTCCGGTATCTCTTTTTTCAAACTGAATCAGCTGATGGTATACATCTGCCATTACCCCATCCATATCGACAATCACTTTTTTCATTTGTTCTTAATCGGTTTTTTAAATTATTATTGTTTAAGTCTGAATACTTTATACCAAATTTACCAAATCGTTTTCTCAGATAGCAGGTACAGTTTATTAAAAAATTATAAATATTCATTTTTATAAAAGAACTTCCGGAAAGTTTTGTGCTGACATTTTCGTATTTTTGCGACTCATTTCAAAATTAAAATCAAACTATTAATTCCCAATGAATTACGTTTCTGCAGAAAATCTTACCAAATCTTACGGCATCAAAGTTTTGTTTGAAAACATATCCTTTCACATCAATGAAGGAGACAAAATTGCCATTGTTGCCAAAAACGGAAGTGGAAAATCTACCCTTCTGAAAATTTTAATGGGTAAAGAAATTGCAGACAGCGGCACTGCAATCATTAATAAAGATATCCAGGTTGTTTTATTCGACCAGGAAATTGATTTTGATTCCAATCTGAGCATTGAGGAATTCATGATGACTCTGGATTCTGAACCTATTCTTGCTTTGAAGAATTATCACAAATCTCTTCATTCCACAGATCATGATTTTATTGAAAAAGCACTGGCTGATATGGAAGCCCATAAAGCCTGGGATCTTGAAAATGAAATGAAACAGATTCTTTCTCAGCTTAAAATTACGGATCTTGATGCCAAAATGGGAACGCTTTCCGGAGGCCAGGTCAAGCGTGTTGCTTTAGCCAAATTATTGACAGAAACCAGAGCTGAACATAAGCATACTCTACTGATCATGGATGAACCTACCAACCACCTTGATGTGGATATGGTGGAATGGCTTGAAAACTATCTGACCAAAGCAAAAATAACGTTACTGCTCGTTACCCACGACCGATATTTTCTGGACAGTGTCTGCGATATTATCTGGGAAATGGAAGACAGAAATCTTTACGTTCACAATGGTTCATATGCAACCTATCTTGAGAACAAAATGATCCGTGAAGATAATATGAATGCAACCATCGATAAAGCCAATAACCTTTACAGAAAGGAACTGGAATGGATGCGAAGACAACCGAAAGCAAGAACCACAAAATCTAAAAGCAGAATTGACTCTTTCTATGAAACAGAAAAGGTAGCTAAAACAGACACCAGAAAACAGGGTCTGGAACTTGATTTTGAAATGAAGCGTCTGGGAAATAAAATTCTGGAACTGAAAAACATTGATAAAAGCTTTGGAAATAAGGTCCTGTTAAAAGATTTCAGCTACCAGTTCCAGCGTGGTGAGAAAGTAGGAATCATTGGAAAAAACGGTGCCGGAAAATCTACTTTACTGAATATTATCCAGGGATTGGAAAAGATAGATAAAGGTGGGATTGAAACAGGAGAAACTATTTCTTTCGGATATTTTGCCCAGAAAGGTCTTACTTATAAAGAGGATGAACGTGTGATTGATTTCATTAAGGAAATTGCAGAATTCTATCCTTTAGCCAATGGCAGAAGCCTTTCTGCATCACAATTCCTGAGATTATTCTTATTTGACGACCAGACACAGTACTCTCCTATCTCAAAATTATCAGGAGGAGAAAAAAGAAGACTGCACCTGATGTATATTTTATATCAGAATCCTAACTTTTTGATTTTTGACGAACCTACAAATGACTTGGACCTTCCTACATTAACGGTTCTTGAAAACTTCCTACAGCAATTCCAGGGATCTCTGATCATCGTTTCCCACGACAGATATTTCATGGACAGAATTGTAGATCACGTTCTTGCTTTTGAAGGGGATGGAAAAATTAGAGATTTTGTAGGAAACTTCTCAGAATACCGTGAGGCCAGAAGCCGTGAAGAAGCTTTAGAAAAAAATACAACGGCAAAAGCTGAACCTATACCTATAAAAGAAACAGTTGTTGCTACAGAAAATACTTCATCTTCCAATGCTCAGAAAAGAAAATTAACTTTTAAAGAACAAAGGGAACTGGAAACTATTGAAAAAGAAATACCAGGGCTGGAAGAGCAGCGTGCAAAAATACTAGATCAGCTCAATAATGAATCTGATTATGAAAAAATAGCCAAACTTTCTTCTGAACTGGAAACGATCTCTGAAAAACTGGAGAACTATGAGATGAGATGGCTTGAACTTCAGGAAATCATGTAAAAAATAGGAGTTATGAATGAGTTCAGAAAGTTTGAGAGTAAGAGCGTTTTAGGGTGAAAAAGCAGAAAAATTCTACTTCAGATTACCAGTAACCTTGAACTTTAAACTTTGAACTCATTGATAACTCATTTGTTAATTTATAGTACGATGATCTTTCCTTCTTCTGTACTTGTAATGGATGCATCGATGATCGTCATATTCTGAATCACTTCTTTTCCCGGTGAAGGTAAAGGATATCCAAATACAATATGTTCATAGATTTGCTGGTAATAATCCATATAATTTCCGGCTTCGCTTGAAGTAAATATTCTTTCTGTTTCTGAATTTTCATTCAGATAGTTTAAAATTCCGTCTGCTTCTTTCAAAGGCTGCATCCATTCTTTTCCATAAACAGGAATGGCACCTGCCACTAATTCCGTTTCCTGATTATCGGTTCTTTCCTGAAGGAGACTTCCTCTATCACCATGAATTTTATAAGCGTAATGATCTTCTTTAGTGAAAACGGAAGATTTTAATCGTACTCTCAGATCATTTTTATAGAACAGAAGGATTTCAAAATAATCATTGGCATATTCTGTGCCTTTCATTGAAAATACATCAGCAAAAAGTTTTTCAGGATACCCGAAATACTGTACCGCCTGGTCCACAAGATGCGCTCCAAGGTCATGCAGTGAACCCGAACCTATCTGATCCGGATTTTCTTTATGCTGTTTACCGCTTGGCGTAGTACGGAATCTGTCAAAACGGATCTCTGCCTCTTTGATATTTCCTAATTTCCCTTCCTTTAAAACTTTTTGTACCTGCTGGAAATCACGGTCAAATCTTCTGTTTTGATACACACTTAAAAATAATCCTTTCTCTTCTGCCAGTGTTACCAGCTCTTCCGCTTCTTCTACATTTACAGTAAATGGTTTTTCAACGATAATGTTTTTACCAGCTTCCAATGCTTTTTTAGCATATTCATAATGAGTCTGAACCGGAGTGTTGATAATGACTAATTCTATATCTGCATTCTGCAGCATCTCTTCTACCGAACGATAAATAGTAGCCTCAGGATATTTTTCTTTAGAATCTTCTTTACTTCTTTCCACTATTGCAGAAATAAAGAACCCCGGATGTTCTTTTAAAAAAGGAGCATGAAATACTTTTCCACTCATTCCAAAGGCACAAAGCCCTGCTTTTACCAGTTGCATATTTTAATTTTTCAACAAATATATTCATAAAAAACGCCGGATTATCCATCTACAATAAGGATAGAAACAATCCATATATTTCACCCTTAAAAGACATGACAAAAATCATACATTAATTTTTATTCATTCTAAACAAATACTTACATTTGCGCCTTATTTAAAACTGTTCTACATAAAAATAAAATGAAAAGACAACTACTTTCTTTAGGCCTTCTATTTATCGCTGTTTCAGCAAGTTCACAGCTGAAAAACGTTGAAGCAGATACTATCAGAACCCAAACCATTGAAGACATTAATCTTCACAAAACTGGAAATCCAAACCAGGCGAGACCATTATCGACAAAGTCTAATCTGACGGTAATGGAAACCCCTCAACCGATTGCTATCGTTACCCATGAAATCATTGAGCAGCAACAGGCAAAACAATTGAGTGATGTTCTTCAGAATGTAAACGGGATGTATATTACTTCATCCAGAGGAAATTCTCAGGACAGCTTTGGTGGGCGTGGTTTTATTTTAGGAAATGATAATATTTTCAAGAATGGATCAAGAATAAATAGCGGAGTTTTTCCGGAAGTAAGTGGTCTTGAAAGAGTAGAAGTTTTAAAAGGAGCCAACGCAATGCTTTATGGAAATACGGCTGCCGGAGGTATTATTAACATGATTACCAAAAAGCCTAAATTCAATTTTGGCGGAAGTCTAGGACTAAATGGTGGAAGCTGGAATACTTATAAACCAACAGTTGATGTTTATGGCCCATTATCTAAAAATATTGCTTTCCGAGTAAACGGAACTTACGAATATGCTGAAAGTTTCAGAGATGTTGTACAGTCTGAAAAATATTACTTCAACCCTTCATTTTTATTTAACTTAAGTGAAAAATCTCAATTAATTGTTGAGGCAGATTATCTTAAAAATAATTTCACCCCGGATTTCGGACTTGGATCTATTACCGAAAAAAACCAAAGCTACAGATTGAATGACGCTCTTCCCAGAAATGTCTTCTTTGGAACATACTGGCAATATCAGGATGTACAGCAAGCTTCTACGAATGTAACCTTTAACCACCAATTTAACGAAAGATGGTCTTTGAATGCTACGGCTTCTTACCAAAACTATACTAAAGATTATTTTTCTTCTGAAAGAGTACAATGGATATATGACACTAAAGATAAAACTGTAGATCCTAACAGATTATCGTGGAAAAGGCCTTTTGGTAAAACTTACAACGAGCAAAATTACACTTCTGCACAAGTAAACATTAATGGTGAGTTCAATACCGGAACAATCAACCATAAAGTATTAATTGGTGCAGATGCAGATTATAGCCAGGCAGATGCTTATGCTTATACTATCACGGGTCCAACAAATCTTTTATATCTTGATGATCCTTCAACATGGGGAAATGTAGGTATACCAAATTCTACTCTTAGTACAAGAAATAGAATCAATACAAGAAGAATCGGCTTCTATGCACAGGATTTTATCAGCTTAACAAAGCAACTAAAAGTAATTGCCGGGCTAAGATGGTCTTATATAGAAAATATGCCTACACTGACTACTCGTTTTACATTAAATGATAAAATTGAAGTAGCCAATTCTTCAACATCTGACAATGCATTTTCTCCAAAAGTAGGTTTGGTTTATGCACCAAATGAAAACCTTTCGGTATTTGCAACGTATACAAATTCGTTTGCATCAAATGCAGGATATACTTCGGATCAATTTGGTACAGTAAATACCACTAAAATTGATAAAGATGTTCAAAATCAGTTAACAACTTTATCAAGACAAAGCATAAAACCATCAACCGTTGATCAATACGAAATTGGTGTTAAAAAGAATTTCTGGAACAATGCTTTAGCGGTTAACTTAACGGCTTACCAGATTATGTACAATAATTATTATCAAACGTATTGGTTCGCTTCTTCTACAAACGGAGCACCGGTAAATTCAACAGATACCAATCTTAAAGAATTTGCAGGAAATATGAGAAGCCGTGGTGTAGAATTAGATATTACAGGAAATCCTACAGAAAACTTATCTATCATCGGAGGTTTTTCATATAACAATTCTGTTTACCTTGACACTCCTGAAAAGGGATATGTTGAAAAACAAAGACTGGTAAGAACACCAGCTACAACAGCGAATGCTTCTGTTTTCTATAAATTTACAAATTATGTAAAAGGATTAAAAGTTGGAGCTGGAATTTATTATATCGGAGACAGAATCGCGGGATGGAATGATTCAAAATCCACAAATACAAGTAGAGACAATGTGAGTAGAATGTTTGATTTAAAAGACTATACTACTGTTTCTGTATCAGTTGGCTACGAGTGGAATAAGTTCTCTATCCAGGGAAGAGTGGGTAATCTATTTGATACAGTCAATTATAATGTTCACGAGAATTATTCAGTAAACCCGATTACTCCAAGAAATTATTATTTTACGTTGACATACAAACTGTAGAATTAAACATATAATTACTTCTTTATTAAAAGTGGAAATTGCATTTTTGCAGCTTCCACTTTTGAAATTTAAAAACAAAACAAAAAAACGATATGGATAAGATTAAAGACACAAGAAGTTTCATGAGAATTACACACCGTTATCTGGGGTATTTCCTGGCAGGTATTATGGCTGTGTATGCCGTAAGTGGAATTATTTTGGTCTACAGAGACACCGATTTTCTAAAGAGTGAAAAAAAGTACGAAAAGACTTTATCCGCAAACCTTTCTGAAAAAGAACTGAAAAAGGAATTGAAAATGAAAGGTCTTGAAGTGGAAAAAACTGAAGGTACCGTTCTTCATTTTAAAAAAGGAACCTATGACTCTTCTACAGGGGTTGCTAAGTATTCAAAAATGGAACTGCCTTTTGTACTGGATAAAATGGTTTCTCTTCACAAATCACAGTCTAAAGATGCCATAGCACCTCTAAGTGTATTTTTCGGAGTTGCACTTTTCTTCTTTGTGATTTCGAGTTTCTGGATGTTTAATCCTAAGACAAAAGCTTTCAAGCGTGGAATCAAGTTTACGATTGCAGGACTTATTATATCTATTCTCCTTTTGTGTATTTAAAATGATAAAAGAGAATTAAGATTTTTCAAAAATTCAATAATATTCCCTTTTGGCTTTCTGACTTCATTATTAATAATTATGAAATATTCAATAATAATGTTAAAAATTTCCATCATATCTCATTGATATTATTAACATTAATTTAGAAAAATTGTCTAAAATTAAGACTCTGGCACATTTATTGTTTTTTCTATAATTCGTGAATAATAAACATTTAATTATTAAAATAATAAATTATGAAAAAACTTATTTTAACAGGAGTATTAGCCGTAGCAGGTTTAACAGCAACTGCAAACGCTCAGATTCAGAAAGGTAATTGGATGGTAGGAAGTAGTTTAGTAACAAGTAATTTCGGATTAAACACAGGTGGTGGATACCAAATTAACCTACAACCAAAAGGAGCTTATTTCATTGAAGATAATGTAGCTGTTGGTGGATATGTAAATTTAGGTATCGGTAAATCTTCTAAAGATTCAAGTACAAGATTTGATTATGGTGTAGGAGCTTTAGGACGTTACTATCTTTCTCCGGGAGAACAAGGTGTTAACAACTTATTACATCACGGAAGATGGTTCTTCGAAGGTAACGTAGGTGTTGGTGGATATTCTATCAGCCAAGGAGGTAACTCTACTACAGGTCTTGACTTTGGTGCAGGACCAGGTTATTCTTACTTTATCACTCCAAATATCGGACTAGAAGGTTTAGTAAAATATGCTGGTGTTACAGGTTTTGGAAATACAGGATTAACATCTAACATTACTTTTAATCTTGGATTTAGTGTTTACTTACCAACTTCTAAAGCTAAGCAAGTTATTAACGACGTTAAGTAATCAATTACTTATACACTTTATAAAAAATTTGAAAGCGCCCCGAAATTTATTTTCGGGGCGCTCTTCGTACAAATTAAAACTAAACTATAAAAAATCAAATAAATCATGTATTGGGTTGGGGAGTATATCTTAGGTACGGCTTTATTTCCGTAACGCCTTTAGGGAACTTTTTGATGGCCTCTTCTGTAGAAACCGTTGGCGGAACGATAACATCCTCTCCGTTTTCCCAGTTGACAGGAGTAGCCACCTGATAATTGTCAACCAATTGTAAAGAATCCAATACCCTCAGGATTTCATTAAAATTCCGTCCTGTAGAGGCAGGATAGGTAATAATAAGCCTTACCTTTTTCGCTGGATCAATAATCAATAACGAACGCACTGTTGCTGTAGCAGAAGCATTAGGATGAATAAAATCATACAGTTCTGAAACTTTTCTATCCTTATCCGCTATGATCGGAAACTGAACTTCAGTATGCTGAGTTTCATTAATGTCTTTTACCCAGTTCTGATGATCCTCTACCCCATCCACACTTAAAGCAATTACCTTTGTGTCTCTTTGGGCAAATTCAGATTGTAATTTAGAAGTATATCCCAATTCTGTAGTGCACACCGGTGTATAATCTGCCGGATGCGAAAACAGAATTCCCCAGGAATCCCCCAGGTAACTATAAAAATTAATATCCCCTGCAGAGGTTTCTGCATGAAAGTTGGGTGCTGTATCTCCTAATTTGATTGACATAATATTTCGCATTTGTTAGTCTACAAATTTAATAGACTTTTTGACACTAACAAAATTTTTAATGAAAATTTATATCTTTAAGGTAAAATTTTATTCATGGAGAAAACCGGACTCACCTATATTGACATGGTGTATAAGGTATTGGAAAGTTGGTATGTAACGTTTGCAGAGCTTACCCCTAAACTGATTGTCGGCATTTTAGTATTTACATTCTTCCTCATTACAAGTAAATACATGAGCCAGATTGCTGTAAAACTATTTCACAAATTCTTCCCTAAAAGTGATAAAGAGAGCTCACTCGTGACCTTAATCAGTATATTCAGGTTCCTGATTATGCTGATGGGAACTTTTATTTCCCTTGAAATTATGGGATTCAGTGGATTCCTGTGGAAATTTATAGGAAGTTTGGGAGTAGCCGGAGTTATTGCCGGAGTCGCATTAAAAGACCTTGTTTCAAGTATCTTTTCAGGAATGCTTATTGGCATTGATAAAGCCTTTAAAGTGGGTGATTATATTACCATCGGAGCTCATTCCGGTACGGTACAGGAAATCGGATTTTTAACTACAAAAATTCTTACTGATGATGGTAAGAAAGCTTACATCCCGAATCAGGTTGTTTTCAATGCTCCATTTTATAATATTACAGCTTCACCTCAGCGCAGAATCATCTTAAATTTTGAAATTCCTGCTGATGAAGATATCAGTAAAGCCCAGAAAAGTATTCTGGAGGTGGTAAAAAACCTTGATAATGTGGATAAGTTGGATACCGCAGAGGTCATTTTTACCGATCTGAAACAGGGTTCATTTAATCTACAGGTTAAATTCTGGATTAAAATTGGAGCTAATCTGGCACAGGTAAAAAGTAAAGCTTATTTAAACATTAAGGAGCGATTTGATGTGGATAAAATCCAGTTGGTAACTCCAACGAGTATTAGTATTACAAATGGAGAAAGTAACTTACCTGAAAGTCAGGATAAGTAGTATTAGATAACTATATATGATTTGTCTTACTGTCATCTGACGAAGGAAGAATCTTTTACATTGAAAAGAGAAGAAAAATAAGTAAATAATATATTTCCAGCGGATTTCTCAGATGTTTGTGGATAAACTAGAATCATAAAAAGCTGTTTCAATTTTTGGAGCAGCTTTTATTTGTTGGTAAACGCAATGGCTCAAAGATTTTAGGATATGTGAGTGTTTTTAAGGCGCGAGGATTTTATCTTCGATAAAATTGTATGCTGGATGATAATCGCCACGGATGCATGAATAATTTTAATTATGTATAAAGCCTATGGGGTTTAAAAATTCTGAACCACATAGATTTTACATAGAAATGTATCTTAAAAAAGACTTTGTGTTCTTATAATATCCGGTAAGCTATTTCTTATTATGCTTTTTAGAAACTACAGCACTGTCTTTTTTGGGCATCTGGGCAACAGTATCATTATTTATCTTAAGAGGCTCTCCCAACGTTATATTTTCATTAGGCAGCGTATCTTCATTGAGCTCTACAGCTACCTCACCCGTTTTCATCTCTTTTTCTTTTGAACATCCGGCTAGAAACAGAACCAAAGAAAGTACTGCAAGTGTAATTTTACTGTTTTGAAAAACATTCGGAATAAATCTGAAGAATTGATTTTTAACTTTTTGTGATGGACCATCTTCAATATTTAGCTGATGATTATAAAATCTACCACAAACCTTTTCATTTTCTTTTTCAGTGAGGATATGTTCAATTTCATGAGGACTCTTTTGAGTAAAATCAATCACACATTTACTGCAGACAGAACAAAACCTGCCCTTTTCCTGTGGAGACATAGATTCCCAGTTTTCAGAGCAAGGCTCAGGGATGTATAAGTTTTTCATAAATATAGTTTATTATACGCATTAAAAAACCGTTCCAAAAATGAAACGGTTTCTTATTTTATCTGAAAATTTTAGATTATGCTAAAACTTCTTTTACTTTGTTTGCAGCTTCTTCTAAAGTAATTGCAGAGTGAACCGGAAGACCAGACTCGTCAATTAATTTTTTAGCTTCTACAGCGTTAGTTCCCTGTAATCTTACGATCAATGGAACCGGAAGGCTACCCATAGCTTTGTAAGCATCTACAACACCCTGAGCAACTCTGTCACATCTTACGATACCTCCGAAGATGTTGATTAGGATTGCTTTTACGTTTGGATCTCTTAAGATGATTCCGAAAGCAGTCTGTACTCTCTGAGCATCAGCAGTACCTCCTACG
Source organism: Chryseobacterium sp. BIGb0232 (assembly GCF_024810195.1). Lineage (NCBI taxonomy): Bacteria > Pseudomonadati > Bacteroidota > Flavobacteriia > Flavobacteriales > Weeksellaceae > Chryseobacterium > Chryseobacterium sp. BIGb0232. Next base: position 185,575 of record NZ_JANUEH010000005.1, on the reverse strand, counting down.
TCAAGGAAGTTAGCAGGGTTACCACCTGATAATTTGATGATATCCATAGTTGCCATTGCAAGACCAGCACCGTTTACCATACAAGCAACGTTACCATCCAATTTTACGAAGTTAAGACCAGCTTCACCAGCTTCAACATCCATTGGATCTTCTTCTCTTGTATCTCTAAGTTCAGCTAAGTCTTTGTGACGGAACAATGAGTTGTCATCTAAAGTTACTTTAGCATCTACAGCGATAATTTTGTTATCAGAAGTTTTCAACACTGGGTTGATTTCGAAAAGAGAAGCATCAATACCTGTGTAAGCATTGTAAAGAGATGAAATAAATTTCACAAATTCTTTAAAAGCATTCCCTTCAAGACCTAGGTTGAAAGCAATTTTTCTAGCCTGGAATCCTTGAAGACCGATAGCTGGATCAATAAGTTCGTTGTGGATTAAGTGAGGAGTTACTTCTGCAACGTGCTCAATATCCATACCTCCTTCAGTAGAATATACGATTGTATTTTTCCCTTCAGCTCTATCTAAAAGAATAGAAACATAAAATTCTTTAGTTTCAGATTCTCCAGGATAATAAACATCTTCTGCAACCAAAACAGAGTGTACTTTTTTACCTTCAGCAGAAGTTTGTGGAGTTACCAACTGCATTCCGATGATATTCTGAGCGTTTTCTTTAAGTTTATCCATGTTTGGAGAAAACTTAACACCCCCACCTTTACCACGACCACCCGCGTGAATCTGTGCTTTTACAACCCAAGCCTGAGCTCCGGTTTCAGCAGTCAATTTTTCAGCAGCTGCTACAGCTTCTTCTACGTTGTTTGCAACGAAACCACGTTGGATAGCTACTCCATACTTTGATAAAATCTCTTTTGATTGATACTCGTGAAGATTCATATTATTTTTATTATTTTATTTTAATATTTAAAGGTTGACAAATTTACTAAAAAGAGTTTAGATTTAAAGAATTACCAAAGAGAAGTTGAAGGCAAATTTAAAATTATTGATAAAAATCAATTAGTTTAAGTTCATCTCAATAGTGATCCTATTATTTCACCTCTTCAGCAATCATTACTTTTTCATTCACAATATTGTTCCATAACTTGTAATCTGAAATCCTGGAGCGGTATCTGAAATAAAAATCATAGGACCCGCCTACAATTCCTTTTTCCGGCATATATACCAATCTGTCTATTCCACGGTGCTCATTATATCCATCAATGATCCACCAGCCGTCAAAAGTCCAAAACTGATAGGCTTTTTTTCCTTGGATTGTATATTCTTTGGAAAGATAATTTCTAAAACTGAACGGATCATCAAGATTCTTAAGATAGTCTATATCTGTCACATCCATAATGAATTTCCGGTTGGGAAACTGCTCTTTAAAACTCTTCTCCACCTCCTTTATTGTAGTTTTCGGTTCAGCAATATTCAGTGATCCATATGAAGAAATAAAAGGTGTTTTTAGAGAAGTAATCCTGAAAAGTTCAGTCAGGCACATTTTTGAAACATAATAACTGTCATTCATTTTTTTCACTACCCTGAAATCCATAGTTTTTTTGTCCGGAGTATTGGAAGCCATCCAGTCAGAAGCTATTTCTTTTACTTTTGATTTTGAGATAATATCCTCCTTTTTTAACTTCCCGACATCCAGTATAGTCCAGTTTTGCCCTCTTTCATCTGTTCCCGGAAGGATTCTTTCATCCAGATCAGGAAGCACTGTAAGTAAAAGAATATCATGTTTGGTAAGGTGAACATTATACACATTGATATTTTTCTTTACTCCATACAATTCAGAGGTATCCAACGTATATGTTTCTACCTTGAAATCGTTTTTTAAACTATCCAGTAAAAAATATTTTTGTGAGAAAACAAAACAGGGAATGCACACCAATATGAATAAGATCCTTTTCATTTTTAATATTTTTATAAACATACAGTTCCTTTACTTCCTCCTTTAGAAGTATCTCTTTCTGCACTATTTAATGCAGATTCTTCCGGTGTCAGCTTTGTAATTCCTGCTTTTGCCATTGCTCTTGCTACTTCAGGAGGAAGGCTTGGATTATAATCTAAAAGAATACCTTGAAGATCATTTATATAGGGGCCAAGCTGACCATGATCTGATAAAAATGTAAACCTGTTGATGGCCACTCCACTCGCATCATAATCTACTCCCACTACAACACTGGGATATTCTTCATAAAACGCTTCATCACCTAACCTGTATTTTTCATATCCGAGATATGCATGAAGAACTTCATGATATAATGTGACCAAAATATACTCTTTAGTTGCATAGTTTAAAATATCTTCATTAATATTGATTGTAGCGTTAAATGTTCCCATATTGGTATAAGAAGCAAAGGTAGTTCCATCTACATTTCCCATACCGCTTTTAGGTCTGAATTTAATATTAACATTGCTATTATTTTGAAAAACAGACTTCATCATATCTCCTATATTATTGTCCAAATTAGGCAATTGCTGAACCAGTTGATACGCGCATTTAAAAGGTTTAAGATCATCATTTTTAACATCTTTTGGATCCTGTGGATTACTTCCGCCAGTTCCGCTGCCATTCCCATTTCCTCCATTCCCGCTTCCTCCCGGAATACCACCATCACTTATAGCCCATGTAGGACAGCCAGGTACACACGCTCCACAACTTACACAGTCATCCGGATTGATATAAATAAGTCTGTCTTTTAACATCACATATCCATCAACATCCAAATATATACTTTTCTGTTTTATAGCCTCAGTAGGACACACCTCAATACACAAACCACATCCAATACATGCATCCGGATTCATTGATATCTTATCTGTAATAGTTACCCAACTCATTCCTAAAAAGTTAAAGTTTTAAAATTCTTTATATCATTCATTTGTTCCACATCAAGATATCTGAAATGCTGTTTTTTATCAGACTCCTGTAAATTCATTTCAACAGGCTGATTAAAAATTACATAACTGAGTTTATTGTCTAATTCAAAAATCTTAAGATTGTTTTTTGCAGAATACACCTTCACCAATTTGCTTGTTGGGGCTATATAACCAAAAATCACAAAGTTTCCGGCTATAGCACGCTCTAAAGTTACTTTTGCAGAAATAAGTTTTTTACTTTTGATATTTTTACTGCGTCCTGATGATATTAAAAAAATAGTTTTTTTATCATCACTGGAGCTTTCAGAATAGATCTCATCATTTTCTATACTATCTGTTATACATGATATAAGCGATGAGCTAAGCCCCATTAATAAGATACCGCTAAGGGTACTTGAAATAAATTCCTTCCTGTTCATTAGTTTCAAATTTCGAGCGGCAAAACTATCATAAAAAAACAAAAAAGCCAATGTTTTTATCCCTAAACATTGACTTTTTAATATATTATTAATCTATAATCACTCTTCCACAAGCTTTTCCGACTGAGAACCGATAAAAGGAATTCTCGGAGCAAGGAAATATCCTGTAAGACTAGCGAACAAAATCGGAACAAAATAGGTAAACCCAGTTAATGTTCCCAGAATAATGGTTGTACTCATTGGTGTTCTTGTTACACAAGCATTAATAGCAGCCATACAGCTTACAATAGCTAAAGTTGTGTCTACACTTGGAAATAAATTGTGGATAATGAGTCCCAAAGTCGTTCCTACAAAGAATAGCGGAATGATAAAACCTCCTCTCCAGCCTGAAGTAACCGTAATAGCAATGGCTAATATTTTAAAAACCAAAACCAAAATCAGGAAGTTCAATCCGAAATTACCTCCGATTAACTGATTGATTTCGTTGTGTCCAAAGTATCTTGTGATCGGAAAATTGTAAGCAATAATTCCTAACAGAAGCCCTCCTGCTAATGTTTTGATGTAGATTGGAAATTTTCTGTATTCAAAAACCTTTTTGAAGAATTTCACTACAAAGATGAAAATCCAGCCAAAAAAGGTTCCTACAGCCCCAAATAAAGTTGCGTATAGAAAATCATACACTCCGGTGTAATGATAAGCTTTCAGATCCCAGGTTGCTCCAATTCCCAAATGAATAATTAAAGCAAACATCAGATAACTGAAACAGCTTGCAACCAATGCCGGAATAATGGCTTTATAATATTCAACCGCATGCTTATGATGTAAAATTTCCAATGAGAAGAGACTTCCTCCAAGTGGCGCTCCAAAAAGAGCGGTAAAACCTGAAGCCATCCCTGCAATACTCAATGAACGCAGTTCTTCGCCTTTTAATCTGAAAATTTTCCCAAGCCAGGTTCCTGTAGATCCGGTAACCTGTACTAAAGGAGCTTCCGGTCCTAAACTTCCGCCAGATGCCACACAAAAGAGGGAGGAAAGAATCATGGATGGATTATTTTTAGGTTCCAGTTTTCCTTTGTTGAATCTGATGTTATTCACAATAAGATGGATTTCTCCAGGGTCACCTATAAAATGAATGACCAAACCTGCCAGCAGTCCACAGATTGCCATTGTTGGAATTACCTGCCAGCCCTGGAAATGGGCTAAAAACTCAGTAAAATGTTCCAGCACGATCCAATATCCACCGGCAATAATACCTCCTACCAGCCCTGTAAAGGCCCACATGAAAAAAGTACGGCTGAATACGAACGGATTGAACCTCATCGGTTGATCCAAAAGGTTAAACGTTCTTATAATCCGTCTTCTTCTATTGATTTTCATTTTTAAATTTTGTTTTTAGCAAAATAAAGAATCAGCATTCCCCAACTTAAAATCATCATCAAACCTCCCAGCGGAGTGATAGGTCCTAAGAATTTAAGGTTCATTCCCAGGTAATCCTGCATGCTCAGGAAATAGATACTCACTGAGAATAACAATGTTCCTGCAATCATTAAAATGGACGTCCATTTTTCTGCAGAAGTTTCAAATTTTAAAATATATCCGATGATCAACAGAAAAAATGCTGCGTACATCTGATATCGTACTCCGGTTTCAAAACTTTCCAGTCTTTCAACAGCTAATATTTTCTTTAAAGCATGTGCTCCGAATGCACCCAGGATTACAGATATCATTCCGTAAACTGCTCCAAAAACTAAAGTAATTGTTTTCATTTTATAACTCTTCTAATTCTAGGGTTAAATATTTTTTTGTTTTATTATCCTGCCAGGTTCCAATGATTTTATTTCCTTTTAAATCGGCTTCCACTAAGGCTCTTGGTATCCATTGTTTCAATTCTTCACTATGGTAACCGTCTTCTGTGATTGAAAAATGGTCATGAACAAATTCTCCTCTCCAGTTGATTTGTTTCTTATTCTTATCATACCAATAAGTTGCTGAGAAGGAATCGTCTTCATTGATTTCGTTGAACAAAACCGTAATCGGATATTTTCCATCAATTTTTCCTTTGTACAATTTATTTCCAGGACTTGTTCTATCAATTTTTTCAGAACCGGAAATCAGATTTTTGGCATAAGGGCTCCAATATTTTTCAAGTTCTTTAAAGGTGAATTCAAGTTTATGGCTTCCCAAATCATCCAGAGCCCGCATCGCATGATTGGAGCATCTGCCTGCCACAAAGGTCAACTTATCTTTTCCAAAGAAATACCTGATGCCATTCAATGTGTAATCCGTGAAACACCCTTCGTATAAGCCAATCTGTTCCTGAACTTCTTCTGAGGCATTTTTTTGAGATTTTAGCTTGATGAGAAAGCTATTGACTCTCTTTTCGATTTTCTTCTGAATCAAACCATTCATAGTCTTAATAGCCCCCACCTGAAACAAATCTTCAGCATTGATATAATTCCCAGTCCTCAAGTCAAAATTTTTCCAGTCTGAAAATTCTTCGGGATAAGCTCCTGAAGCTTCACCATCAATACTGATACTTAGAATATTTTTAGGGGTTTCCAACTTTTTCCAATCATAGAAATATACATAGTTCGCGTATGAAGTAGCTCCTGCATTCACCTTTTCAGAAGGATTTCCTTCTGACGCGGGAATATATTCCAGTTCGCTTACCTGAAGAAAAAGATTGATCTTGTTCTCTATTCCGGAATTATCGGAATAGGAAATAACAGGAAAAACAAAGTCTTTCGTTTTTGGCTGCAAGTCACTTATTTTTAAATTTTTCTGTTGTGAAAAACTTAAACCGGAAACCAGCATGAAAAATAAGACCTTTTTTTTCACTATTTTGAATTTAAATACATTAAAATAAACTTGGCTACCAAGGTAGAAATCCCCAGTATAATAAACATATTGGCAAATTTCTTGGAAGTTCTGAAACCAGGTGATGTTGTTTTCTTTAAATAGAATCCAAAGGCCAGAAACAGGATGGGCAGAATTATCTGTAACATTAGTTTTCTCTCATTCGGTTAAACTCATTGATAACCTCATGATGGCTAACTGTCTTGTCTTTAAAGTATGTTACAAAATGTTCTTTTTCTTCTTCTGTAGCACCTAATTGGTTCAGAATGTTCAGTAAGTGCATTTTCATGTGACCTTTCTGAATTCCTGTTGTTACTAATGAACGCAATGCCCCAAAGTTTTGGGCCAATCCTGAAACAGCCAGAATACTCATCAATTCCTGAGCGGATGGTTTTCCAAGTAAAGCTAAAGAGAATTTTACCAAAGGGTGAAGATTTGTTAAACCTCCTACTACTCCTACAGAAATAGGAAGGTCTATCCAGAATCTGAAAACTCCGTTATCAGTTGTACAATGAGTTAATGATCTGTATTGTCCGTCTCTTGCTGCATATGCATGGGCACAAGCTTCTGTTGCTCTGAAGTCGTTTCCGGTAGCAATTACTACAGCATCTACTCCGTTCATCACTCCTTTATTGTGAGTGGTTGCACGGTAAGGTTCAATTTCCGCGATGGTAACGGCTTGCTTAAATTTAGCAGCAAATTCTTCAGGAGAAATTCCGCTGTCATCTTTCAGGTCTTCCATTTTACAGGAAACTTCAGCTCTTACGATACAATCAGGGGTAAAGTTGGAAAGGATATTCATTACGATCTGCAATGAATTCTTTTCTTCCTGAGTGAAGTCATCGCTTGTTGCAACTTCCTGTCTCAGGGTTTTTCCAAACTGTTCAAGACATGAATTGATAAAGTTAGCTCCCATTGAGTCTACTGTATCAAAACTAGCCTTCAGCTGGTAGTAATTAGGCATTTCTGCTGTTTTATCCACAAGGCTGATATTCAGAATACCACCGCCACGTCTTCTCATATTGGCCGTAATATCTTCTGTAGATTCAAGTAATTTTTTCTTTAAACTGAAATTAAAGAAATGTAATAATTTGTGAGGTTCTACATCGAAAATAAAATGGGTATGCCCCAATTTTTCTGTATTGATAATAGTTGTTTTAAAACCTCCTTTATCAATCCAGAATTTTGCAGCTTTGGAAGCAGCTGCTACTACTGAACTTTCCTCAACGGCCATTGGAAGTGCCAATAATTTTCCGTCAATTAAAAAATTGGGCGCAATTCCGTAGGGCATATAGAAATTGGAAATTGTATTTTCAGAAAACTCTTCGTGAAGTTTCTGAAGATCTGCATCTTCATTCCAATATTGCTTTAATATATTTTGATATTCCTGATTACCTTCAAGATATTCGTTTACAAGCCAGTCGATTTTCCCCTGCTTTGGAAGCTTGGAAAAACCTTCGATCGGTTTATGATTCATGATATAAACTTTAATGAGGCGTAAATATAATGATTTTGAGACTCTTTTTTGTTGATAACTTCTATGAAAAAAGGTTGACATTTATCAATTTTGGAACTAAATTTGAACAAAATTAAAACATAATTACGATATAAATAATATCGATCCCTATACTGTATGAATTTTGACCGTCTTAAAGAAAAGCTTGAAATCCTCGCAGATGCTGCAAAATATGATGTTTCGTGCTCATCAAGCGGAGGAACCAGAAAGAATAAAAAAGGGGCTTTGGGGGATAGTTCCGCAAGCGGCATTTGTCATACCTATACCGAAGATGGAAGATGTGTTTCTTTACTCAAGATTTTACTGACTAATCATTGTATTTATGATTGTGCTTATTGTGTATCCAGAAGTTCAAATGATATAAAAAGGGCCGCATTTACGGTAGAGGAAGTTGTAGACCTGACCATTAATTTTTACCGCAGGAATTATATTGAAGGATTATTTCTAAGTTCCGGAATTTTCAAAAATGCAGATACAACGATGGAACGGCTTGTAAGAGTTGCCAAAAAATTACGTCTGGAAGAGAATTTCAACGGTTATATTCATTTGAAATCTATTCCGGGAGCGAGCGATGAATTAATGCAGGAAGCAGCATTATATGCGGACAGGCTTTCGGTAAATCTGGAAATCCCAACCGAAAGTGGTTTAAAATTATTAGCTCCTGAAAAGAACAGAGAGGATATGATCAACCCTATGAGATATATTCAAAAAGGGATAATCCAGTATCAGGACGAAAAAAAGATTTTAAAGAAGGTTCCTAAATTTGCCCCTGCAGGACAATCTACACAAATGATTGTAGGAGCCACTAATGAAAATGATCTGCAAATTATCAAAGTTGCAGATCACTTTTATAAAAATTTCAACTTAAAAAGAGTTTATTATTCAGGATATGTTCCGGTTTTAGAGGACAACAGACTTCCTTCACTCACTACTGCAGTTCCGATGCTTCGTGAAAACAGATTATACCAATCTGACTGGCTGATGCGATTTTATGGCTTTAAAGCCGAAGAAATCTTAGATCCCAATATTCCTTTTCTTGATTTAGAAATGGACCCCAAGCTGAGCTGGGCACTCCGAAATTTACATCAGTTTCCAGTAAATATCCAGACTGCCGATTATCAGATGATTTTAAGAATTCCGGGAATTGGAGTCAAATCTGCTCAGAAAATCATCAGTGCAAGACGTTTTCAGATGTTAACACTGGATCATTTGAAACAATTGGGAACAGCTGTTAACAGAGCTAAATATTTTATTGATTTTAATGCAGGCAATGCCTATCTGAAATATTTAACGGATAAAAACTTCAGACAACTATTGATTGGTGGAAGTTCTTCTAAATTTCATAATCAATTTTCACAGCAGTTGAGTTTATTTTAATTTTCCAAATAACCTACCGCAAAATAAACCCAGTCTTTAACACTTTCGTCAAGATAAATATCTGGCTGAACTCCAATGTTATCAATAGGATAGTCCGGTAATCTGAAAGATCGGTAAGTAGGCATCAGTAATTTATAATCATTGCATCCATAGTCGAAAAACATTGCATTAGCATAGTCCAGAACTCCTGAAGACGGAGTTCCCATAATTTTAACTTTTTTGCTTTGTTTTGCACTTAATAGAAAATTTTCAGCAGCACTTCCGGTATGGTTATCTGCTAAGATTACAATTTGAACAGGACTTTTAGCAGCTGGAAAAACTGAATCAACAGCGACCTTACTCTGGTTATGATTCACATACTCTCCCGGTCTATTTTTTAGCTGCGCAATTCTTGTCTTTAAATTGATTATTTCTTCTTTATTTTTAATAGAATCTTTCATTATTCCTTTTAAATAATTTTCCGAAGTCTGAATTAATGTAGGTGAAGCTAAATATTCAACGCCAAGTTTTCTTATAGAATTGGTCATAATGTAAGGCAAAATATTTCTATAAGCATTATCTGTTCCTCCTCCATTACCTCTTACATCAATAATCCAGAACTCTGCTTCCTCCAAAGTTTTCTTATTGTCTTTCAGTAGTTTTTCTATTTTATCTACAAATGAATAACTGAAATATTGAAGCCTGATCATCACTGTTTTTGGGCTTATTTTTTTGATATAAGTTCCATTGATTTCGCTTATTTTACTTTCAATTTCTGTAGCACTCAATGCTGGATGAGGGAGTTGTTTTACAAAATTGATTTTGATCTCATTAAAGGATAAAAGTGTGTTGTCATACATCTTATATTTTCCTTTTTGTATAGAATGATCCTGGCTGTAATATTCATAACTTCCATCTGAGAATAACCTGAATTTAATTTCGTTAGGTTTCCAGTATTTTGGGTCGGCTTTTATAATAAATCCTACATATTCTTTGTCATTTATTTTCTTGACACCAATTTCATAATCGTCATTTTTCCAAATTCCTTCAAATTCATCTTTTTGCTTTTGAATATCTTTAATAAACTTTTTAAGATTTATATCTAATGGCTTAGTATTAATCTCCGGCTTTGGAACAGCCTGGCTGACCTGGTTGGGCAGAACCCAAATATGCCTGTCTTTGAAAAAACCTGTATAGCTTTTCAACACATCCAGGCAAGCCTCATCATTCTTCACATTATCAGAAGAAGTAAGCGTATTTTTCTTCAAGGTTTCATACAGAAGCTTATCTTTTGTTTTGGTATCAAATCCGGGATATTCGCTTTCAATTTTCAAAATTATTTTCTGTAACACCTCTTTACAATTACATGAGGTCTGTGCATTCCAAAGATTACAGGAAAACACAACAGCAATCCACACAAAAAGTTTAATTTTCATTAACAATATTTTCAGGCAAAAAACAACAATTAAAGAGTATAAAAATTGTAAAAATCATTCATTTTCTAATTTTTGATAAATCCATGCTAAATCTTTTTGGGTCACAGATATTTTTTCTGCTATTTTATTGGGTGCGAATCCTGTAAGATTTTTAAAATCTTTAATAAAATGAGACTGATCATAATATTGATTTTGATATGCAATTCCTGTGAGAGAATTTCTCGGTTTCAAAATATCATTTAATACGTTCCTGAATCGTATTGTTTTTAGGTAAGATTTAGGATTCTGTCCCAAATTATTTTTAAATAAACGGAATAATGTAGTTTCACTAATTTTAAGGTTCTTAGAAAGCTCATCAATACTTAGAAATTCATTATTATTAATAAGGATCAATGCCTCTTTTATTTTGTAGGGGATATTGTCTTTTAAATTTTCACAAAGCAAAATTTCAAGCGCATCAGCTCTTTTTGCAAAATCAGGCATATCAAAAATTTCATCAAGGAAATTTCTTTCAAAAGGAAATATCTCATCAAAAACAGTCTCGGAAAGCATGAGATTTTCATAAGACTCATCAGTAAAAACCCTTAGAGCCGAAGGTTGAAAAACAATGCATATCTGATCCAGGGCACAATGAATATTTACATTAAAAGGAGTTTTATGAAATCCATATAACCGGCTTATAAAAGTATTACCGTTGGTAATTTCACAAAGGTTAGTTTCACCTTCATTGGTATAGGAAACCTGATTGTGTTTATAAATTGCAAGACAGAGATTAGTATTGGGAAAAGTAGTATAATTTAAAAGTTCCTGATCCGTTTTTTTAAAGAACAGGAAATACTGAATATATTTTTTCAGAATCTCATTTTTAGGTTTTATGATCATTGAGTTCATCCTAGTATTTTATTTTTAGAGTATCTTCGGTACTGAATTTAAAGACGGATTCCGAAAAATAAATTTAATAAACTTTCTTGGGTTAGAAAGCTTTTAAAGATGATTAAATCGTCTGACAGTTTTCAAAAAATTATTTATACAATTTAGATTTATTATATCAGATGCACACAATACTTTATGATGGCAGTTTTGAGGGCCTTTTCACAGCGATATTTGAAGTTTTCGAATACCGTTATCAGAATGTAGAAATAGCAAGCAAAGAAAGATTCCATCAGGAAAATATTTTTGCTGAGATCCATGAAGTCATTACCCAAGCAGATAAATCTGATCGGGTCCTGAAAAAATTGGAACAAAATCTTGGTAAGCAGGGTATTTATAAACTTTTAAAAGTTTTCTTATCTGAAGATCCGGAATTGGAGAAAGTAACATTATCCGCAGTAAGACAATCTATAAAAAATCCAGAAGAAAATATTCTGGAAAACTACGCAGATGCTGATATCATGAAGATTTCCAAAATCTGTAAGTCAGTTGACAGAGAAAGTCATCGAATGACCGCTTTTGTCCGTTTCGAGAAAATGCAGGACGATATTTTCTTCTCAAAAATAGATCCTGATTTCAATGTTCTTCCTTTGATCAGAAAACATTTTAGTGACCGTTATCAGGATCAGAAGTGGATGATCTATGACTTGAGAAGAAACTATGGAATTCTTTATGATCTGGAAACCTCAGATTTCTTTTATCCGGATGAAAAACTGGATATCAGGAATTATCAGGAGAACTTTCATGAGGAGGAAAAGAACTATCAAACGCTTTGGCAGCGATATTTTACAAAAACCAATATTATTGAAAGGAAAAACCTGAAACTTCATGTACAACATGTTCCTAAAAGATATTGGAAGTATCTGACTGAGAAATGGTGATTTTAAATAGGGATGATTCAAATTCAAATTTCCATATTGTGGATAACTTTCCAACACGATTTATTAGACTTATTTCTGAAAAACCTTTTCAACAAGCATATTTCATAAACTACTATAAATATGATAGATATAGCATCTATTAATCGACAACCCCATATTGTGGATAACTTTTTTAACCACGGATTGAACAGATTTACACGGATGATTCTTTTTTAAATGACATTTTGAGCTGAAGAAATTTGAGAGGATTTTTAATTCATATTCTGACATTGTGGATAACTTTTCAACACGATTTATTAGACTTATTTCTGAAAAACCTCTTCAATAAGCATACTCCATAAACTACTGTAATTATGATAGATATAGCATCTATTAATCGACAATCCCATATTGTGGATAACTTTTTCAACCACGGATTACACAGATCTTCACCGATAATTCTCTTCTCAGTTGATATTTTGATCTGAAAACTTTGAAAAGAGTTTTAATTCATATTCTGACATTGTGGATAACTTTTCAACACAATTTATTAGAATTATTTCTGAAAAACCTTTTCAACAAGCATATTTCATAAACTACTATAATTATGATAGATAGAGCATCTATTAATCGACAATCCCATATTGTGGATAACTTTTTTAACCACGGATTGAACAGATTTACACGGATGATTCTTTTTTAGAAGGATATTTTGAGCGGAAAAATTCGAGAACATTTCTTAATCATATTTAACATTGTGGATAACTTCTTCACATTGAAGATTAGACTTATTTTTGAAAAGTCTTTTAAAATAGGGATTTTATAACCTCTTAATTTTATGATAAATACGAGACCTACTTTTCTACAATTCCATATTGTGGATAACTTTTTTAACCACAGATTTACGTAGATGATTTTAATACTATTCATTTCATTTATTGATTTTCAAAGTGCCTCGATCTGGTTTTATGTCACTTTACCCTTGTCAAGGTTTATAACCTTGACAAGGGTAGGTTAAAACTCAGCATCAAAAATCAATCGTCTTTTGATATGATACTATAAAATTTAGCTGATAGTTTGATCTGAAAAAATTTAAAATGGCTTTAATTCTTATTCCAATATTGTGGATAACTTTTTCAGCTTATCAATTAGAGTTATTGCTGAAAAACCCTTTCAACAGAACATTTTATAATCAATTGTATTTATGATAGATATATCAATATTTTTCTACAACCCCATATTGTGGATAACTTTTTTAACTACAGATTTATGCAGATGATTTTAATACAATTCATTTATTGATTTCCAAAATGCTTCAATCTGGTTTTCTCTCTTTCTACCCTTGTCAAGGTTTATAATCTTGACAAGGGTAGGTTAAAACTCAGCATCAAAAATCAATCGTCTTTTGATGTGATACTATAAAATTTAGCTGATAGTTTGATATGGAAAAAATCTGAGTATATTTTTAATTCAAATTATAACTTTTTGGATAACTTTCACTTACGGAGGGTACGCAGTGCTTTTTTAACAATATATTGAGTTTCTTTGGTATCACTTTTCCGAAGCCACTCATCACATATCTCCACTACAAATTCCGGTTGGGATTTGCTGGCGTCATTCAGCCAATTGCCGACACTATCCTGTACATATTTTGAAGGATCAGATTTTAATGATTCTAAGATTTCCAGTCCTAATCCGGGATTTTGTTTTAATTCATCGATATGCTCACACCACACTCCTCTTGGTCTTGTGGATTCACTGGCAAAGCGTCTGATATTTTCATTATCATGATTCGTCCATCCTGATAAGATTGACAAACTTTCTTCAAGGTTTTTCGAAATGTCCGGACGTACTGTCATCCAACAGATCTCTCTTACCCCAAAATGAGTGTCTGAGGCAAAGGATTTGATCTTTTCCAGCTTTTCTTCAATATTAAAAGCGTTATTTCGCCCAATGGTATAAGCTGCCCAGCATCGAACCAGATCCGCCTGGTGTGTGGATAACTTTGAAAGAAAATTTTCATCCCGGTTTTTGAGTGCAAGATCAAGGATTCCCAATCCAATAGCTTCATTGGTTGTATTGACTGTCTGCTTTTTCAACTGACCCACCTTTTCCAGAATCGGATTTAAATATTCTACTCTATTATTCTGTTCTAATAAATTTTTAAGTAAAAGTCTTTGGTCTACGGCCAGCCATTCTGTAAGATTAGCTGTTTCGATTTCACCTCTGTTCAACTGTAATAAAATATCAGCAGGAATATCTTTTATAGAGCGGGCTCCTTTTCTTTTTTCTGTCATAATGAATTTATTAATGCTTCCACATCTACTCGATTCATGTAATTTACGTCTAAAAATTTATACGTAACTACTCTATTCTCATTCACCACAAAAACAGCTGGAACCGGTAAAACATTATCATCATTTTTATTAAAATCAGAAAGATTTATTCCAAGATCTTTATAATAAGGAAGAACTAAATCCTGCAGTTGAAAAGCAATTCCAAGTTTTTTAGCAAAACTATTATCAAGATCAGTCAATACTTCAAACTCAAGATTATTTTTTTCCACCATACTAAGAGAGTGATCCGGACTTTGTGGAGAAACAGCAATTAAAGTAGCTCCTTTATCTTTTATTCTGGAAAGATGATCCTGTAAAAATTTTAACTCCAGATTACAGTAAGGACACCAGCTTCCTCTGTAAAAGGCTAAAATCATTTTCCCATCTTTTAGGATGTCTTCAGAGTTGATTATTTCCCCAAAAGCATTGGGCAATGAAAATTCCGGCATCTGATCTCCTATCTGAACGCTGTTTTCATTAATTTTTTTTGTCTTTAAATCCTCTATAGAGTTTCCAAATGCCTCCAGTATTTCCTGTGGAAGCTGCGAAGATAATTCCTGATTCAAATGTTCGATCTGTTTGGCCAGTGTATTCATTTTTCTAAATTTTATTATTTTTACAAAGGTCTAAAAGCCGCTATAAATAAGCAATAACGCATATTTTTCACCCATAGGGATAAAAAAGTCAATTTTATGGAAATAAAGGGAAGAGCTGAAGAAAATAAAATTTGTCCATTGGAAGTCGCCGTTAATACCATTAGTGGAAAATGGAAAATTCCCATCGTTTGGCAGATTAATGAGGGAAAGAAACGTCCCAGTGAATTTTTGCGTGGAATTGCGAAAGTAGACCGGAGGGTTCTTAATCAGCAGCTTACCGAAATGGTTGAGGATGGCATTCTGGCGAAGCAGTCTTTTAATGAGCTTCCTCCCAGAGTTGAATATACTCTGACTGAACTTGGGGAAAAGTTGGTTACCATTCTGTGGCAGTTGAATGATTGGGGAAAACTGTTGATTCCTGAAGGTGATAATGTGTTGGAAAACGCAAAGACGCAAGATTACTATGAATAGGCTGTATTATTAAGGCGCAAGGATTTTATCTATGATAAAATTGAATACTGCTGAATAATCACCACGGATGCACGAATAGTTTAATGTACACTTATCATCTATATTTCTATGTGATTAAAAAAGATTGAACCGCATAGAAACATAGATCTTAGAGCTATTTTATTTTAATATGAACATTCGTGCATACGTGGCTAAAAAAACCTTGTAAATCCTTTTGTTTCTTAGCACTTTCCAACAAAACCAAAGGTGGGCCAACTCACAGTTTCAAAATCTCACAAAAATTCTCATATTTGTAACCGAATCAAAAAAACACCGTGAAAAAAATTACATTAAGTTTCATCATTATTCTATTGGTCATAAGTTGCGGTAAAGAAAAGCCAGGTGACAGACTTTTGGAAGAACCCGATAAGAATGAACACCTCATCGCAGAAAATACCTCAAAAATCCATCAAGATAAAAATACCATCAAGGAAAGATTTTCTCCCCCCAAAGATTATCAGTGGCAGGAAGAAAAGCCTGATTCTTTTGGATATTTCATTGAAAATTTTAAACTGAAACCTTATGGAAGTCAGATTTTAAGATATGACGGTTCTCCTATTTCCACACAGCATCTTCATGAAGCTGTTTTTGATATTGATACCGGAAATAAAGATCTTCAACAATGTGCAGATGCAGTGATCCGCCTGAGAGCTGAATTTTTATACAAAATAAAAAAGACAGATGATATTAAGTTTCATTTTACCAGTGGCCATCTTCTCACTTGGAATGATTATAAAAACGGAACAAGAGCTTTCGTTAATGGTAATGCTGTAAGCTTCAGAAAAACGGCAGGATTTGATGATTCTTATCAGGGTTTCAGAGATTATCTGGACCTCATCTTCAATTATGCGGGAACTATTTCACTCAATAAGGAAACCCAACCGGTGTTAAAAAGCTCTGATTTAAAAACAGGAGATATTCTGATCACTCCCGGAAGTCCGGGACATGTGGTTTTTATTGCCGGAGTTTGCCAGAATAAGGAGGGTGAAAAATTATTTCTATTGAGTGAGGGATTCACACCCGCTCAATCTATACACCTGTTATCCAATCCTTTTCAGAAAAACATTTCGCCATGGTATGATCTTGATGTGAATGCTTCAGAGACTAAAACCGCGCGATATATTTTTAAACCGACAAACTTCAGAAGCTTTTAATTCTATATATTCAAAACTATTGAAAAGTTACTACGATTATCTGAACTTGTTTTTGTAAATTTGTGTTCGAAATTTTTTACTAGATGAAAGAGAGTGCTGTAAAAAAGATTGCAGTTCTTACTTCAGGAGGAGACTCTCCAGGTATGAATGCAGCATTAAGAGCGGTAGTAAGAACCGCTAATTACTATAATATTGAATGCTACGGAGTAAGGGAAGGCTACAATGGCCTTATCAGCAATGATTTCCTGAAAATGGGAGCCCGTTCCGTAAAAAATATAATCAACCAAGGTGGAACGATTCTAAAGTCTGCCAGATCTACTGAATTCAGAACCAAAGAAGGCCGTCAGAAGGCTTATGATAACTGCGTAAAGCTGGGTATTGAAGGATTGGTATGTATTGGTGGAGACGGAACTTTTACTGGTGCCAAGATCTTCAATGAGGAATTTGGAATCAGAGTAATCGGCATTCCAGGAACCATCGATAATGATATTTTCGGAACAGATAATACGATAGGATATGACACTGCGCTGAATACTGCGATGGAAGCGATTGACAAAATCCGTGATACAGCAACATCTCACAACAGAGTTTTCTTTGTAGAGGTAATGGGTCGTGATGCCGGCTTTATTGCTTTAAACAGTGGATTGGCAACAGGTGCTCTGGATATTCTTATTCCTGAGAAAAAAGACAGCACGGATGATCTTTTTGAGAAATTCAGAAAAGCTGAAAAAACAGGAAAGTCATCCAGCATCGTAGTGGTAGCTGAAGGTGAAAAACTGGCCAATGTTTATGAACTGGCAGAAAAAACAAAACAAATATTCCCTGATTATGACATTCGTGTAGCAGTGTTGGGACATATGCAAAGAGGAGGATCTCCTAGTTGTGCAGACAGAGTACTTGCCAGCAGATTGGGATATGGTGCCGTAGTAGGATTAATGGAGGGGCAAAGCAATGTAATGGCAGGAATGCGTTCCAATGATGTGGTGTATACACCTATTGAAGAAGCCATTAAAAAACATAACGAAATCAATAAAGATTTAATGTTGATTTCAGAAATTTTAGCAATCTAATTATTTTTATAAATCTAATAAAAACAAACTATTATGTCAACAATTAAAGTAGGTATCAACGGTTTTGGTAGAATTGGACGTCTTGTTTTCAGAGCAATGACTGAAAGAGACAACATTGAAGTTGTAGGAATCAATGACCTAATCAATGCAGAATACATGGCTTACATGTTAAAATATGACTCTGTACACGGTATTTTCCCAGGTGAAGTTTCTGTAGAAGGAAATGATCTTGTGGTAAACGGAAAAAAAATCAGAGTAACTGCTGAGAAAGATCCAAGTAACCTAAAGTGGGACGAAATTGGTGCAGATTACGTAGTTGAATCTACTGGTTTATTCCTTGATAAAGACAGTGCTGCAAAACACATTACTGCTGGTGCTAAGAAAGTAATCCTTTCTGCTCCTTCTAAAGATGATACTCCAATGTTCGTAATGGGAGTAAACCACAAGGAACTTACTGATGATATCAAAATTTTATCAAACGCTTCTTGTACTACAAACTGTTTAGCTCCTTTAGCTAAAGTAATCCACGATAATTTCGGAATCGTAGAAGGTTTAATGACTACTGTACACGCTACAACAGCTACTCAAAAAACTGTTGACGGTCCTTCAATGAAAGACTGGAGAGGTGGTAGAGCTGCTCTAAACAACATTATCCCTTCTTCTACAGGTGCTGCTAAAGCGGTAGGAAAAGTAATCCCTTCATTAAACGGAAAATTAACAGGTATGTCTTTCAGAGTACCAACTGTTGACGTTTCTGTAGTAGATTTAACAGTGAGAATTGAAAAAGCTGCTTCTTATGAAGAAATCTGTGCAGTAATTAAAGCTGCTTCTGAAGGTGAATTAAAAGGTATCCTAGGATATACTGAAGAGGCTGTAGTATCTCAGGACTTCGTAGGAGATAAGAGAACTTCTATCTTCGACAAAGATGCTGGTATCATGCTTTCTCCTAACTTTGTGAAACTTGTTTCTTGGTATGACAACGAAATGGGTTACTCTAACAAGTTAGTTGATATGCTTGTACACGCTGCTTCTTTATCATAAGTAATGAGCGATAAGCAATAAGTAATATAAAGCCTTCCCGATGGGAAGGCTTTTTTGTTCAGTCCTCACTATAAATTTATAAATTAAACAAAGAATAACCGATTGCAATTCCTATCCAGGGTTTTTTATTATAATTCCATTTTTCTGCCTCATCTCCTATTGCATAATCCCAACCCAAAAAACCTGCAAAATTTACTTTATTATAAGAATAGGCAATCCCCAATCCTATACTGGCTAACCCTTTTATTATTTTTCTATCATTAGGGAGAGGATCTACAGAAGCAGAGGTATTATTACTATTAAGCTCAACAACAGAAGAACCGACAAATGTACCTAATGTTAATTTATGATTATTTGTTACACTTCCAACCTTATCTCTATAAAAAAAGCTGGACATACCAAAAGAAATTCCCCCAAATAGATTGGCATTTAAGCTTGCTGAAGAAAATTCTTCTGAAACATTTGGTTGCTTAAACCTGTATTTTATTGGTACTGTAAATGCTGAAACTGTTCCTTCAATGAAATAAAGACTTAACTGATCCCGATTCTTAAGCTGATAGTAATAAATATTATCCTTTTCATCTTTTTTACAGCTATTTTTATTAGCTATAATTTTGTTATCATCAAACTTAACATATCCCCAAAAGCCACATTTAGCAATCTCACTTCTTTTAACAGTTAAAGTTTTATAAAAGGCTGTGTCAACTTTAATTTCTCTTGTTACAGTTTGCAATACACTATTAATTGAAATTTGTTCACTAATTTTAATCATGCTTTCAGGAACATAAATCTGTTTAATGGAATCTAACTCACCTTTACTCCATTTGTCAAACTTTACTGAAACATCCTTTTTTAATAAAATCTCACCTTTCGATGCCGGGATATGATACACCCTCTTAAAACTCTCTTGTGCTGAAACTACGACTCCTAAAAGTACTAGTAATAATAAATATTTTTTCATGGCTATTTTTTAACACAAATTTCAAAATTCAATGAACACAAGTAAATTACCCTTTTGTGGTATTTTTTAATAACTTAAAACAGATCAATTCCTCATTAAAAAATGATATTAACGATATTACTGACAAATCTCACTTAATAGTTTCGGTGTAAAACTTGTACTTTTATAGATAAAGGAATGAACAATGATACAGCCACGGTTTAAAGATGCACCTCATTTTAAAAACTTTTGGGAAAGTGGTAACGGAAAACTATTGATAGAGTTTTCCGGTGCTGAAGTGAGTTTTAAAGATTTTGAAAAATATGCTCCTTTCTTTTATCATGTGGACGAAACCGGAGATGATGTGGTAAAAGAGGTCTATTTTACTAAAAAATATCATGAAGCTTCCCGAGAAATTGAAGGGTATATCCGAAATGGTGTTTCAGAAAATGATGACGTTCCTGCAAGTGTAAAAAAACTATTTGCACAAACACAAAGAATTCCTGAGTGGCTTGATTATAATCTTTTAAAAAGCGGTGCCGAACTCTGTATGCGAAGTAACCTCGATTCTTTAATTTCTCTAAGAGATTACTGCCTGATCGGAGGGTATGATTATGCTTACCTCAACAAACCTCTCATTGTTACAGAAGCATTGAAAAAAGGAGCTGTGAAGCGTCTTTCAGAAACTTTGGATTTCTGGGTAAATGCTACCCGATATAATGCATTGGAAATTCATGCTAAAGGCTACGAGTTTGCTATCAAAACCCGCCTGATCCATTCCTACGCAAGACTTTCCATTAAAAAACATTATAAGGAATGGGATACAGAAAACTGGGGTGAACCTATTAATTCCTGGGATATGATGGCTACTTACATAGGATTCAGTCTGGTTTTTCTCCACAGTCTTCAAAAATTAGGAAATACGATCTCTCTTGAAGAAGAACAGGGTATTTTTCATCTGTGGAAGTACGTTGGATATCTACTGGGCATCCCTGAGCAGCTTCTTCCTGATGATAAAAAACAGGCTACAGAATATTTCTATTTATGGACTTCTATTCAGCCACCATCTGATAAAGATTCTGTTCTTTTGGCCCATTCATTATTGGATGAATCATTAGAAAATCCTATTTTAAAATTTGAACTCCAAAGAAAAAACCTGAGATACCTTCATATCTGCTGTACCTGGTTTCTGCTGGATGATGAAGTCTGCAAACGACTTCAGATCCCTGAAGTTTCCAACAAAATGCTGTTTCCAAAATCGAAAATACTCTTCAACAAAATCTATGATAGGCTTGTAAGTCGTGATTCAAGGATAAAAAGAGGAAATAAAGACCAAGTGAAGGTATTGAAAGACTATCTGAACATCACTAAAAATTCAAATTTCCATTAAAAACGGGTACCTATCCTCATCTAAAAATTAATATTCTCAATACAGTTGAAAACATGTAAGGTTACCTTTAGCTATTTTCTTTAATGCTATCTGAAGAAAGATTTTTTCTAGTGAAATTCCAGATCAGATACATGACCAATAAAATAAACCACACACCAATCACAGCACTGAAAAAGATCTCTCTGATGGAAGGATGAAGATAATTCGGCTTGTAGAACAAGCGATCAAGGGTTGCAAATTTATCCCTTAAGCCCTTTCTTTCGTAAGTATTTCGTATTGCATTCAAAGGTTCCTGCCGGTGATCCCGGTAATAAAAGACATCTTTAGTCAGATCTTTAGGAACAATCTCCGCTTCTACACCATATTTTTTAAAAAGGACATCCAGTTTCTGAAACGAGACAAGCAATGAATCCTGACTGTAGTTGTAAAGCAAATTGTACCTTTTGACTGCATTTTGATACTGTTGCTTCTGCTCAGGAATGCTATGTAATGGAAAAAACAAATATTTATTTTCCAGAAAAACACACATTTTATCATCATATTCGGGATATACCTCTATTCCTTGAAATAGAATTTCAGTACTGTCCCCTATCTCCTTTTTAGAAATAAATCTTCTTCCCAGCTCCTCGGCATTAAGCCCAAGAATGCCAAGTACCACTTTCGATCTATCGCTTAATTTCTTATCATCAGAACTCAGCATTCTCAGAGTATCAATACTATAATACCTCAATTCTGTCGAGGAATAATCTTTATTATTACCCGGTTCGTAGTACACCGTATCTCTTAGTTCAACCACAGGGTAAGGTTTGGGGTATAAAATATTTTTGGGATTAAACAGGTTCTCTGAACTATAGGAAGTATAGTTGTATAAAAAAGGCTGTAAGACATTGAGTAGTGTTTTATCTTTATTAAGATCCTTTTCGGGCAACACGGTTCTTAGTTTTGCATTGAAACCAAAACTATAACTGATGAAAAAGGTCAGGGACAAAAAGGACACTAATAGAAGTATACCACCCATTCTCAATTTTTGGGAAATACTATTACTTTTTTTGGGATGATTTATAAAGAGAAAAATAACAAAGAAAAACAAAAAAAGACCGGTTACGAAAACGTGAGAAATGGAAACATCATCGTAAAATTTAAACCTGTAAAATTCTGTGTTATCATAAATTTCCTGAAGACCTTTAAACTTTACATATCCATATATAAAGTAAGCCAGATGGATAACAGCTAATACAGCAAAAGATTTAATCAGGAATAATTTTAATTTTCTGTCCATAGCATGATCTTTAAAAGAATGTTTTAAGATAAGCTTTTTTTATAGTAAATAAATTGTAAAGACTATAACTCCTAGAAATCATTCGGTTCAATATAGCTTCCATCCTCACACTTCCTGTTTCCAACCGTAACTTTCTTATCTTAAATTTATGTTTTCAAGCCTCTTCAAGCTTGCATTCACATCTATCTCGTTATGAAGAACATCAGCCCTAAAATTTTATCATTTTTTAACTCTAAAAACCGGTTTCACAGAGAAATAATATTAGTTTTTGATTGGGAAATTATGTATTTTTGAGAAATTATTTAATAGAGATGAGTAACATTGATGATAAGAAGAAAGCACTCGCGTTAGTGCTTGACAAGCTAGATAAAACATACGGAAAGGGAACAGTAATGACTTTAGGTGATAGTGCTATAGACAGTACTATAGAAGTAATTCCTTCCGGATCTTTAGGATTAGATATCGCATTAGGTATAGGAGGATATCCAAAAGGAAGAATCATTGAAATATATGGACCTGAATCTTCAGGTAAAACAACATTAACCCTTCACGCAATTGCTGAAGCTCAAAAAGCTGGTGGTATTGCTGCATTCATTGATGCTGAGCATGCTTTCGACAGAACATATGCTGCAAAATTAGGAATCGATTTGGAAAACCTTATCATTTCTCAGCCGGATAACGGGGAACAGGCTTTAGAAATTGCTGATAACCTGATCCGTTCAGGAGCTATTGACATTGTTGTTATTGACTCTGTTGCGGCTCTTACTCCAAAAGCTGAGATTGAAGGGGAAATGGGAGATTCTAAAATGGGACTTCACGCAAGATTGATGTCTCAGGCATTAAGAAAACTTACAGCTACCATTTCAAGAACGAAATGTACTGTAATTTTCATCAACCAGTTAAGAGAAAAAATTGGTGTAATGTTTGGTAACCCTGAAACTACTACCGGAGGTAACGCTCTTAAATTCTATGCTTCTGTAAGAATTGATATCAGAAAAGCAAGCGCACCAATCAAAAATGGAGATGAAGCAATCGGAAGCCGTGTGAAAGTGAAGATTGTGAAAAACAAAGTCGCTCCACCTTTCAAACAGGCAGAATTCGATATTATGTATGGTGAAGGAGTTTCTAAAGTAGGAGAAATTCTTGATACTGCTGTTGATATGGGAATTGTGAAGAAAAGTGGTTCTTGGTTCAGTTATGAAGAATCTAAACTAGGCCAAGGGCGTGATGCTGTAAAAGATGTCTTAAAAGACAATCCTGAACTTGCCGAGGAATTGGAGAACAAGATCAAAGAAGAGTTGAAAAACAAATAGTAAATAAAAAACGGTCTGAATTTTTTCAGACCGTTTTTATTTTATAGATATTTCTTATCCAGTAATTTTTCCCTGTAACTGCATTGCTCCTGCAACCTGCATTCCTACTGTAAGCGTTTCAAATCTCATATTTTCTTTGTTCACAAAAGCATCAACTGTGAAGAAGTCTTCCATTTCCGGATTGGTAATCAGTCTTAATTTCAGCATATATCCTTTTACACTTCCATCCTCCAATACTTCAGTTTCTTTAATGTCGAGTACCTTACCAATAAAATCAATACATCCATAATCTGGAAGGTCCTGACTTGGCTTGTATGCAGTAAACTCTTCATCAGTCTTTGTACCGTCCGGTAAATCAAAACTCTCATGAAGATCTAAAACGAAAACAATCCCACTGATCGTAACATTTAATTTATTTTGTGTAAAATATTTATTTTTGTTTTCTGCATAATCTGTAGGAAAGAACCAAAGTCCAAAAGTATCTCTCGCAACTCCACCTACAATAGCTTCATTATGATCCACATTTTCCCATTCACGAATTTCTTTTGTTTCAAAATCAAGAGAGAAATTAGTTTTTACTTCCGGATAAATACCATTAAAATCATCTGAAATAATCGTTCTGAACTTTATATCTCCAAATTCTGTATGCTTAGCCTTTTCCTCTGCATCAATCTCATCTACTCTGCATAAAGCCATGGTTTCCATTAAATATTGAGCAAATTTCTCCTGAGTCTGGAAATTCTGAAACCCAAAAATTCCACCCCACATATTCGCTAGAGAATGAACATTCGATTTCTTCAGAATAATTCCTGCTTCATTTGTACTTTCAGGACTTTTAATTTCATACTTGTTTGTGAAGTAATCTTTACCATCCACCAACTGAGTATTCATAATCTCATTATTTTCTTCATGAGAGAATCCTGCAAAACCTTTAAACGTGACATTTTCATTCTCAAAAACATAAGGTAATGCAATTTTACCTTCTTCAGAATCATTAAAGTGATATGATAATGTAATTGCTTTAAGATCTTCGGGATTCATAGCCAAAGCATGATTTCCATCATCATTAAACTGAGAATGGTATAGAACAGCATATGACTTTATCTTCCCTTCTTTCAGTTCTCTTTCAAACTTCTCTTTCATGTTACTAAGCACCACCTGTGGTGAAAGCCCATAAGTAGGATCTGTAACCATATAAGCAAATCCCTCTACTTCGCCATTTTCTTTTTCAAATGCTGAAATTGGGGCAAAATCTCCTCTCAGTTGAAGTGCAATAGAATACACGATATAATCACTATAAATCTTGACTTTTTCATATAATTCATTTACCTTTTTCTCTTCTACAGCGTGTGACTGCACTGGCATTTCCGGAATGGTCTCTACTATTTCCTCTACTTTCTCTTCTGCTATTTTCTCCTCTGGCATTTCTTGCTGCTGAACCGGAGTACTGACATTTTCCTGTCTGTTATTTTTCTTCTTAAAAAAATCAAAGATTCCCATATTGTTGTTAAAATTGGCGGTAAATATAATAAAAGCTCACAATAGGCCCATCATAAAAAAATGCCATTGTGTCAGTTTATCCTTGTTTTTTTTTGAGAAATTTTAAAATAAATTCGGCGGAGCCAAAGGCTCCGCCGAATTTATTTTAATTAGGTTTATCATCTGTTAAGTCAAATCCCCAATCTTTTCCTTTTTGGGTAGCCGGAACTCCTTTTGTCATCCAAACCGGAGCCTTAGCACCTTTGAGATAGTAATCAAAAAACTGCTGTTCACGAATTTGAATATCTTTTCTGTTCTGACGTTTGATAAGGTTGTGATCGTCACCATTATAATTCAGAAGCCATACTGGTTTTCCAAGGCGGCGTAACGCGGTAAACATTTCAATTCCCTGATACCATGGCACTGCTCCATCTTTATCATTGCTCATAATAACTACCGGAGTTTTTACTTTATCGATAGTAAAAAGCGGTGAATTTTTAATATAAAGATCCGGAGCTTCCCATAAGTTCTTTCCTAATCTACTTTGCGATTTTTCATATTGAAACTGTCTGTTCATTCCCGTACTCCATCGGATTCCTCCGTAGGCGGAAGTCATGTTGACAACAGGAGCTCCACTCCACGCCGCTGCATACATATCAGTATGAGCAATCAGATAAGCTACCTGATAACCGCCCCAGCTTTGTCCCTGAATTCCTATTTTAGTACCATCTACCCAAGTATTTTGCTTCAGCTTTTCAACCCCGGAATTAATATATTCCATTGCAGATTCTCCGGGAAGGCCATCTGTATACGAAATATCAGGTGTGAAAACCAAATATCCATTACTCACAAAATAAGAAATATTTAACCTTGAAGGTGTTGGAGACGGAGCTACATAACGGTTCAGATTATCAGAAAGTTTTTCATAGAAATAGACAATCATAGGGTATTTTTTATTCGGATCAAAATTTTCCGGTTTAAATAAGACTCCCGTAGACGTATTTCCCTTTGGGGTAGTCCAATGTACCAATTCATCAGTTCCCCAATTATAAAGCTTCTGCTGTAGATTGGTATCGCTTAGCTTTTGTTGTTTTGATATGTCTGATGTTGTAAAAATATTCGGAGAATCTGTATATGATTCTTTTACTAAAATATATTCTTCTGCATTCTTCGCTTTTTGAAGACTTCTGTATCCCCATACATCTTCCATTTGAATTTTTACAGGATCAGCATTCGACTGAATAGAGGTTTTAAAAATCCCATTAGCTTTAGATGTATTATCAAATGCTGATAAGTAAATAGAAGACTTTCGGTTTAAGCTTTTAATATCCTTATCTAAATCATAAGTATCAAATGTTATTTTATTTTTACGCCCAAATCCATTGGTAATATTTCTTGGCTTTTTCGAACCATTCAGGAAAAACTCCCAAAGATCATAACGGTCTTTAATAATCACAGATTCATCATTATCCGTCCATGACGCAATACCATAAGAGTATGGAAAGTCTGGCATATCAAACTCTTCATCCACAAAAGAAACCGGTAATCCTGTACTCAGTGGAAGTGTTTGTTTGGTTTTAACATTATAGCTCAACCATCTCCCTTTTTCTCTGTCAAAAATGA
The DNA here is from genome assembly GCF_024810195.1 of Chryseobacterium sp. BIGb0232. Taxonomy (NCBI): domain Bacteria; kingdom Pseudomonadati; phylum Bacteroidota; class Flavobacteriia; order Flavobacteriales; family Weeksellaceae; genus Chryseobacterium; species Chryseobacterium sp. BIGb0232. The sequence goes on along the minus strand of NZ_JANUEH010000005.1, from coordinate 158,592 downwards.
CAACAAATTTTCCCAGTGGAGATACAGCCACTGAACCGTCCAAATTTTTAATAATTTCGGTTCTGTCTCCTGTTTTATTATCGATAAGGAAATATGTTTTCTTTGTTGAACCTTCCCATTGTGAAGAGATACGGTTGTTTAAACTGGTAACTCCTAGTGCAAATTCAGCATTTCCTTGGTTTACTACTCTTAAAGTATCTAAATCTTCACCATCAATGTTTCTGAAGAAATCCGGTTTCTCCGTTTGCATTACTGCTGCATAAGATTTTTTCAGATCATTTTTCAATTCCTTTAGCTGTACGGTTTGCAAATAATCATCTCTGTAATTCCAGATATCTACCACTGCGTGATCATTGGCAATCATCGCAGTATCTTTTGCAATAGGTTTGGGAGCAACCCCGAAATACAGCTGCTTTCCATTTTTACTGAATAAAGGCAAACGGTTTTCAGAAATTACCCAATCTTTTTTCATTTGCCCACTTTCATGGGTTATCTGCTCCTTTTTATTTCCTTTAAAATTAAAATAATACAGATTATACAGCTTCACCAGATCATTCTGTGCAGAAGAAGTTCCCACAAATGCCAGCTGGCTCCCTTCTTCATCAAAAGATAACTGTGAAAAATCACCTTCCATTTCTGAAATTTTAGTAACTGCTCCTTTCTGCAGATCTACTACCTGTACGGTTTCAAGTGCATATTTCTTTGGTTTTGATTTGTCAGTATCCTTTTTATCTGAAGATTTTTCATCTGCTGAATCCTTTCCCTCTTTTTTATCCTTTTTTTCGTCCGGTTTCTTCGTTATAAAAGCGAGTTGCCTCCCATTTTTACTGAACTCATAGCGAATCACATTATCATAAGTTGTACTCTTCCCATCCAAAAGATTACGAACCACTAACTGCAATGGCTTTACATTTTTATCTTCCTCTTTATTTTCCTCTCCATCTTCTTTATCAGAAGCATCATTAGAAGATTTATCTTTGGTATCTTCCAGAAGGTATGCAATATATGAACCTGCCTTTTCCGGGATTTTAAATGTTTTTACATTAGGAATTTTCTCTGTCTGACCACTCAAAATATCAACAATCGCAAGACTGTCTTTTGTTAACTTATTCTTTTTAAGCTTCTTATCTTTTACCGCTTTTATATCTTTATACAACGGGCGGATTTGAAAAACGGCAAACCTCGAATCATTCGTAAAATCCACCTTTGTTCCTCTGGCAAAATTTTTTGAAGTTTTATTTTTAACTGAATATAAAAAAAGGTTAGAATTTCCTTCCTGAACATCCACAGAATAGGCCACCCATTTTCCGTCATTCGAGATTTTTCTCGAGCCAATATTCTGCCAACTGTCGTACACAGAATGGTCTAATGGCTTTTTCTGTCCATACAGGCAACAGGCCATCATGAACAGAATAAAAACTGTACATTTCATCTTCATTTTTAAAAATTTTTAAGGACTAAAAGTATGATATTTCTTTGACAAATCCACAATATTCCTCATTTCCACCCATCAAAAGAATGTCATTCTGTCACTTTCTGCTTCATGGTATTTTTTTTGAGAAATATTTGAAAATTAAAAATCTAAAATATTATGACGAAAGGAAATATTAATGTATCGGTGGAAAACATTTTCCCACTTATTAAAAAGTTTCTTTACAGTGACCACGAAATATTCTTAAGAGAGCTGATTTCCAATGCTACGGACGCTACTTTAAAGCTAAAGCATTTAACAAGTATAGGTGAAGCAAAGGTAGAATACGGAAATCCTAAACTTGAGGTTAAAATTGATAAAGAGCAAAAAACCTTACGTATCATCGACCAGGGTATCGGTATGACCAGTGAGGAGGTTGAAAAATACATCAATCAGGTAGCTTTTTCAGGAGCTGAAGAGTTTTTGGAAAAATATAAAGATAGTGCAAAGGATTCAGGAATTATCGGACACTTCGGACTTGGGTTCTACTCTGCTTTCATGGTGGCTGAAAAAGTGGAAATCCTTACCAAATCTTACAAAGATGAACCTGCAGTAAGATGGATCTGCGACGGAAGTCCTGAATTTACTCTTGAAGAAACGACTGATAAAACAGAAAGAGGAACGGAAATTATTCTTTACATCGCAGAAGACTCTGTAGAGTTTTTAGAAGAAGGAAAAATCCGTGAACTGTTATTAAAGTATAACAAATTCATGCCTGTTCCTATTAAATTCGGAACAAAAACACATACGCTTCCTTTACCGGAAGACGCTCCGGAAGATGCCATTGCAGAAACTGAGGAAGTAGATAATATTATCAATAATCCTACTCCAGCATGGACGATTGCTCCAAGTGATCTTACCAACGAGGATTATATGAAGTTCTATCACGAACTATATCCAATGCAGTTCGAAGAACCTTTATTCCACATTCACCTGAATGTAGATTATCCTTTCAACCTTACAGGAGTTTTATTCTTCCCTAAATTAAGCAACAATTTAAATATTGATAAGGATAAAATCCAGTTATACCAAAACCAGGTATTCGTTACGGATGAGGTAAAAGGTATCGTTCCGGATTTCCTAATGCTTTTAAGAGGAGTAATTGATTCTCCGGATATCCCATTGAACGTATCCCGTTCTTATCTTCAGGCAGACGGTGCTGTAAAGAAAATTTCTTCTTACATCACGAAAAAAGTAGCAGATAAAATGGCTTCTTTAATCAATGAAAACCGTGAAGACTATGAACAAAAATGGAATGACATTAAAGTAGTCATCGAATACGGAGTGGTTACAGAAGAGAAATTTGCTGAAAAAGCAGATAAATTCACATTATACCCAACAACAGACGGAAAATACTTCCTTTGGAATGAATTGGTAGATAAAATCAAGCCTACTCAAACGGATAAGGATAACAAGCTTGTAATTCTATATGCAACCAATGCCGATGAGCAACACAGTTATATCCAATCTGCAAAAGATAAAGGATATGAAGTCCTGTTATTAGACTCTCCAATCACTTCCCACGTGATCCAGAAGCTGGAAACTACAAAAGAAAATATTTCATTCGCAAGAGTAGATGCAGATCACATCAATAATCTTATCAAGAAAGATGAACCTGTTATTTCAAAACTAAACGAAACTGAAAAAGAATCTTTGAAAAAGAATGTAGAAGAAGCGATCCATGATTCTAAATTCACTGTTCAGTTAGAGGATCTTGACAGCAGCGATGCTCCATTCACCATTACTCAACCTGAATTCATGAGAAGAATGAAAGAAATGCAGGCAACAGGTGGTGGCGGTATGTTTGGAATGGGTGGTTTCCCGGAAATGTACAACCTTGTTGTGAATTCCAACAGTGAACTTTCTAATCAGATCTTGAAAACTGAGAATACTGAAGAGAAAGAAAGCCTGATTAAATACGCTTTAGATCTTGCTAAGTTATCTCAAAATCTACTGAAAGGAAAAGACCTTACAGATTTTATACAGAGAAGCTATAAGCAACTTGAAAAATAAATTACAGAAGACTGTTTCGAATGAGACAGTCTTTTTTTTGCATTAAATGTTGGAAACGCCAAGGCGCAATTTTTTTTATTAATGCATGATGTTTTAAGGCGCAGGGATTTTATCTACTATAAAATTGTAGACCGATGAATATTGCCACGAATGCACGAATAATTTTAATTACACTTATAACTTATGCGCCGATGTAATAAAAGATTTTAAACAATATAAGGAAATAAAATTATCATACTTTATATGAGCTTCAATAAAAAATTCGTGCATTCGTGGCTAAAAATAAGTGTTATTCTTGCCGAAAATCTTTGAGCTTCTTGCCCCTTACATATACACAATCCTGATAAAACCTTTGTGTCTTAGCGTTTTCCAACATTACAGAATGATTAATCATTTATTTTTTTGAAACTAAAGCCTTTAATCCCTTACCCCAACAGTCACAAAAGATTTTCTGCTGATGTATACTTTTATGCGGCATTATTGTTGAACTTACTTAAGTAAACTAAAGTGTTTAATCATAAAGCTTTTGTGCCTTTTGTAGTTCATCTTCACTCCCTAGTGAAAATTTATCGGCTCTTTTTTCAGTTTTCTATTGTATACATTGTGCTTTTTCGCCATTTTTGTATAAAATGTCGGTCATGCAAAAAGAAAAATTACGTCTTATCAGAAAGCAAAAAGGCTATACTCAGCAGCAGATAGCTGATTTTATCGCTACAGATGTATCCAACTATAGCAGAAAAGAAAGTGGTGATGTAAAAATTATTCCTGATGAGTGGAACAAAATTGCCCGTTTTTTAGATGTTCCTTTAGAAGATATTTATGAAGAAGAGACAGCTGCTATAGTTGTTAATAATGATCATCCTGTATTTAATGACCAATCTGCAGGTGCGATTAATACTCAGCATCAATATAATAATATCCCGGGATCAATTGTTGAAAACCTTCAAGAATATATTGCTTTATTAAAAGAAGAAAATGCAAGACTGAAAGAGGAATTAAAAGGTCCTCAAACTCCTTCAACAAGAGCAAAGAAGTAATCGAAATTTAAATTCGCATATAAAGTAAAAGAATCCAGCGGCAAAGCCGCTGGATTCTTTTATTATTCCTTAATAATTTTATAGATTTTTATTCCTTCAGAAGTCTGTAATTTAAAGACATAAATTCCTTTTGTAAAAGATGAAATATCAATTTTCTTTTCTTTTGATCTTTTTAGAAACTGTCCAGTTGAAGTAAAGATTTCTATATTTTCTATTTTTGTATTGGTTTCAATGTTTATAAAATTAGAAGTTGGATTTGGATAAATATTTGCCTGCTTACTTCCAATTTCATGGGTTGATAAAACAGCTTCCGGATATAATTTAAAAATCCAACCATCCTCCCATTCTGTATTTTTTCCTGAGCCTACCAAATCTCCATTCACAGATCGTGTACTCCCTGCAACAACGATACTTCCGTCAGTATTCTGTACAAAATTCATAGCCTCATCATAAAAGGACCCTCCCCAGCATCTCTTCCATAGAATATTTCCTAATCGGTCAAACTTCACTAACCAAATATCAGATGCACCATGATACCCACTTTCATATACCGTTTTATTACCATTCCATACAACTCCTAATGTAATATAATTGTTATCTGTAGATTTTATAATTTTGCCCATATTATAATATTCTGCATACTCACTTCCAATCTTTTTCTGCCACATAATATTGCCATCAAAATCAGTTTTGAAAATCCAAAAATCATTATCAGCATCAGTTGCAATACCAGCTAAATCTCCATCCATAGAGCCTGTTTGTCCCCAAAATACATAACCGTCAACATCTTTAACAAAATCAGTAGCAGACTCCCATCCAGAGCCACCATACGTTTTTTGAGACAGTAAATTTCCTGAAGAGTCTAACTTGAGTATCCATATATCCTGCCCTCCATGATTATTAGTAATTGTTCCATCATTAGATCTTGTATCAGCAAAAATGATATAATTATTGTCTGGAGTTGTGCCTATTCTGGCTCCCACCTCATCAGCAGTACCTCCATATGTCTTAGACCACACCAAATCCCCACTTAAAGTAATTTTGTTAACTCTGATATCTGAAAAACCACCATTTAATATTCCTCCAAGCAAAATATATCCGTCTGCAACAGGTAGTATATCATAAAGCCCTTCTCCAAAATAAAACTTTTTCCAAATAAAATTTCCAGTCCCATCCATTTTGAAAACCCACATCTTTTCAGAGTCATAATGACCAGACATATCACCATCTGTAGATTTTGTAGTACCAATAATCATAAAATTACCATCAGCTAACTTTATAATTTTTCTACCGTAGTCTACACTGGATCCACCAATAGTTTTACTCCAGACAGGGTTTCCATTTGCATCGATCTTATTAATTACACAATCATAATTAGATCCGGGTACTGTATTTGTTTGTCCTATTGAAATATATCCACCATCAGAAGTTTGGGTAATATCATTGGTTCGAGTATGGAATCCTATTGTTGCTGTTACTTTTTGCCATTCCATAGTTGGAGCTGTTTGGGCATATAAAAGACAACACTTTACAGTGATTAAGAGTAATAGTAGAGTTTTTTTCATGGTTTTGTTATAAAATATTTAAATAATATATTTCTTCGCAAAGTTAACCAGATATACTATTAAAGCAAATCCAATAATCACTTTGTGATGGTTACAATTCCACCATAGGATCCCAAAACAGTTTTTTAAACCCTTTTATCCTTAAGTTTTCCACAGTAATTCCTTCCGCTTCTAGCTTCTTCTGGAACTCCGGGACAGATAAGGTTCCTGAGCTGGAAATGACGCGGTGAGCAGGAACATCTTCAGGACAACCACCCATTGCTTTTCCTACATGACGGGAATGATTAGGATACCCTACCGCTTTTGCTATAGCACCATAGGTAGAAACCCTTCCTTTTGGAATAAGCTTCGCTACTTCGTATACCTGTTGTTTGAAAATTTCGTCCATATCTAAAGTCTTGGGAAAAGAATTTTGAGTTTTTGCATCATTTTTGAACTCTTACAACCTCAATGATGTTTCATTAAAAGATAAAGATATGAAAAAATCATTTTTCCATTTACTGAATGTAATTAATAAAAAGGTTCTTCCGAAGCTCAGTAATAAGGATCCGAACAAGCTGACAAAAGTTGAAAAAGGAATTCTGGCATATCGTTATTTCGTGCTGGTTAATTCTTTGGATTAATCTTATTTCTCTCAGATTTTCACAGATTTTGATTAGAATAAATTTATTGACTCGCAGATTTGGCGGATAACTCAAATGTTTATTTTTATATTAACTCTGAGTTTGTTGGAAATCGCTAAGATGCAAGTTTTTTTACCTGCATAATGCTTTAAGGCGCAAGGATTTTATCTCTGATAAAATTGTATACTACTGAATGATTGCCACAAATGCACGAATAATTTAAATTACACTTATAATCTATGTGCCTATGTGATTTAAAAAGATTGAACCACATAGGCACATAGAATATCATACTTCATATATTTGTGCATTCGTGGCAAAAAATTTTGTGGTTTTGTAGTTTCTAACCATTAAAAAAGAATCTGCGTTATCTGCAAAATCTGCGAGCGCAAAAAAAAGAGTATCAGAAGCCCAAATAAAAAAGCGCTTCAAAAGATTGAAGCGCTAAATATTGTAATCTCGTAAAGAGTTATTAATTAAGCATTCTCTAGAATATAAGAGAACATCAATGGTGCACAGATTGTTGCATCACTTTCAACGATAAACTTCGGTGTAGTGATATCTAATTTACCCCAAGTGATTTTTTCATTTGGAACAGCTCCTGAATAAGAACCGTAAGATGTTGTAGAATCAGAGATCTGACAGAAATAAGACCAGAAAGGAATGTCATGCATTTCCATATCCTGGTATAGCATTGGTACTACACAGATAGGGAAATCTCCTGCGATACCACCACCAATCTGGAAGAAACCAACTCCTTTTCCAGCTGAGTTTTTAGTATACCAGTCAGCAAGATAAGTCATATATTCAATACCTGATTTCATTGTAGTAGCCTTAAGCTCTCCTTTGATGCAGTAAGAAGCGAAGATGTTACCCATTGTAGAATCTTCCCATCCCGGAACTACGATTGGTAAGTTTGCTTCTGCAGCAGCAATCATCCATGAGTTTTCTCTAGGAATTTCATAATACTGCTCCAATACCCCTGAAAGGATCATTTTGTACATGAATTCGTGAGGGAAATATCTTTCTCCTTTAGCTTCAGCATCTTTCCAGATCTCTACGATATGTTTTTGTAGTCTTCTGAAAGCTTCTTCTTCAGGAATACAAGTATCTGTAACTCTGTTCAAACCTCTTTCTAAAAGATCCCACTCATCCTGAGCAGTTAAATCTCTGTAATGAGGAACTCTTTCATAGTGAGAGTGTGCTACAAGGTTCATTAGATCTTCTTCAAGATTGGCACCTGTACAAGAGATAAAATCTACTTTCCCCTGACGGATCATTTCAGCAAGAATCTTTCCTAATTCAGCAGTAGACATTGCTCCAGCTAAAGTAATCATCATTTTTCCGCCATCTTTAAGATGTGCAACATATCCTTTAGAAGCATCCACCAATGCAGCTGCGTTGAAGTGCAGGTAATACTTTTCTATGAATTCAGTTATCGGTTTGCTCATTTTTTTAATTTTTGCAAAGATAAAACTTAAAAACGGAATGCAGCCCAAGCACTTGAAGAAAGTCTCATACCAAGATGCTTTTTTATCATTTGTTAAATAATCAGACTCAAAATTGCATTAGGACATATTTTGTTGGATAAACGCAAAGGCGCCAGAAGAGCAAAGATCTTCAGCAAGAATAACACTTATTTTTAGCCACGAATGCGCGAATTTCTTTTATGAATGCTCTTTATATGAAAATCAGATAACTCCTTATCTTCTCTAAAATCTATGTGCCTATTTGTTTTAAAATCTTTCACCACATAGTTACAAGCATAATTAAAATTATTCGTGCATTCGTGGCAAATCATTCAACAGCATACAATTTTATTGCAGATAAAATCTTCGCGCCTTAAAACATCATGTATGTAAAAAACTTGCGCCTTAGCGTTTTCCAACACTTATTCTCCAGAAACAGAAAACGCAGCCCAACATGGACTACGTTTTCTTCGTAAATTCAACCCTATATGACAAAGTTTTATCCTTCCCAGGCTTCCACTTTTACAATTTCAATTTTTCTTTCCCCTTCCCTGAAAGGCCAGTTGATGATATCTCCTACTTTATACCCAACTACAGCCAATGCAATATTTGAAAGGATGGAGTGTTTATTCTTCTTAAGCTTTTCTCTGGTAGATGGCACAAAAATATATTCGTGTTCAAAATCCAGTGTATGATCTCTTAAAGTCACTTTTTTGTTAACTGTAACAATATCTTCAGACAGGTTTCTTCTCAGCACCTGTTTGGCTTTTCTCAGTTCTTCAGTTAATCTTTTCTCTTCTTCGATGCTTACTTTTTTCCTTCTAAGGGTATCTTTTATAGCATCATAAATTCCAGTGGTTACCGTAATATGATCGGACATTTTTTTTTCAATTTTAAGATTAAAAATGCAGTATTTCCCAAACGATCCAATGTAAAATCCAGGCGCAAATATGCCTTCTTTCATAGAAAACCGCAAAAAACAATAAATAAAAAATCCGGAATAATTCCCTGTCTTGGATCCTGACAGGGCTTAATTGATAAAGTCCTTAGAACTTTTCAGAAAAGAATCTGTATGCAGATACAATAATGACAGCAACAATCCTGCTCGTCGGCGATCCTCAGATAAAAAGATGGTTGCTGTCATTATGATGTTGTTTTAATTCCTACAAATATAGAACTTAAAAACGGAATGCAGCCACTGCACTTAAGGAAACTCTCGTAATCTCTACTTTATTTTCGCTCAAATCTATGGCTGCTATAGAATTGGTTTTTTATCATGGCTAATAATTTCGGCAAAAAATAAAATTCAGCGAAAGAGTTTCATTAAAGTTTAAAGCGTCTGTTTTCCTTTTTATCAGAAAGCTTTTTCTTTGCATCCAATCGCTTTTGTTTCTGGCCTTTTGATGGTTTTGTAGCAGTTCTTTTCTTAGGAATGATCAAAGATTTGTTAACAATTTCTGTTATTTTCCCGATGGCTTTATTTTTATTCATAAGTTGGGTCCTGCTCTCAGAAACCGTTAGAAACAAAAAGCCATCTGCATTGATTCTGTTTTTAAGTTTCTCCTGAATCAATGCTTTTTCTTCATCATTAAAAAATTCAGAAACCATCACTTTCCAGAGTACAGTAACTGAAGTTTCTACTTTATTAACGTTCTGTCCTCCTGCTCCACTGCTTCGGGAAGTTTTGAAACTGAGCTCTCTTGAAAAATCTTTCATTTTTTTTAATTTTGGAGGTTAGATTCGCTGAATTTCACTTTTTAAATATCTTTACTAATAAGTTTATATAGCTCCATCCTGTTAACCTTCCCATTAGGTGTTCTTGGAATTTTACCGATAAAAATAATTTCTTTCGGTTTGTGGAAATTCTTTTCAAAAGAAACCCTTGAAATTTTCTGAACCATTTCATCAGATTGATCTCCCTCAACAATTAATATCAATTTCTGGCCTAACCTTTCATCAGGTAAACCTACAAAGATTGCTTCATTCGGAATTTCTTTTTTGACAAGTGCTTCCAATGCTTCCGGAAAAATTTTCGCTCCACCAGAATTAATTACATTATCTATTCTTCCCAGAAACCTAAACTGTTTATTATTTTTAATTTCAACTAAATCATTAGTTACCAAAACTTCCGCATTAACGTTAGGAGCAAAGATGTTGAGACAACCTCTTTCATCCAGGGAAATGGTAACGTTTTCAAAAGCAGTGAAATAATCTTCCGGTTCAGGCATCAATCGTTTTAAAGCAATATGAGAAAGTGTTTCAGACATTCCATAGGTCTCAAAGATCTTATTTGACAGGTCCAGATTCATCTGAAGGATTTTATTTTTCAAACTTTTAGAAACAGCAGCTCCCCCAATAATCAAATTTTTGATTAAATGGAGTTTATCTAATGAATTTTCCACCTGAAGTGGGGTCATGGCACAGAAGTCTACTTCCTGATCCAAATGATCAACAGGATGTAAAGAGGGTTCATTCACTATTAGTCTGAGCTTTCTTTCCATAGAACGTACCACCATCATTTTGCCTGAAATATATTCTACAGGCAGGCATAGTAATGCAGTATCACCTTCTTTTAAGCCTAAAAAATTGCAGGTCATTACTGCAGAATTTATCATTTTCTTTTTTTCGATTCCGAAAATTTTAGGAATTCCTGTAGATCCTGAAGTCTGTACTTTTACAGTATTCCCTTCAGAAATCCATTCTTCTAAAAAATTTCTTACTTTTTTTTCAAAATCCGAATGAAAGGATAATTGATTAATATTGAGATTATTGAAGTCTATCAGCATATTTTCCGTAAATAAAATCCACAGTAAATTTAAAAAAAAAATCAAAAAGTTCTTGCATCTAAAGAAAAAAGCTGTAAATTTGCACCACCAAAATAAAACAGACCTATAGTGTAACGGTAACACTCCGGTTTTTGGTACCGTCATTCGGGGTTCGAATCCCTGTGGGTCTACAAACCATCCTTTTTAAGGATGGTTTTTGTTTTTAGGTTAGAGATATATTTGAATAGAAAAATGAGACTCTATATTAAGTAAAAAATAAGAATTTTCAGGGAAGATATTTGTAAATAAGAAAAAAATATATAAATTTGCAAAACCAAAATAAAGCAGACCTATAGTGTAACGGTAGCACTCCGGTTTTTGGTACCGTCAGTCGGGGTTCGAATCCCTGTGGGTCTACAAACCACTCTTTTTAAGGGTGGTTTTTTGTTTTTATGTATGTAATAAAATACAGATACTATACGCACCTGTTTTAATTTTAGTTTTCCTTCAAATTTTCACAATCGAATTCGTTTTAGAGTCAGATTTTTACTGATCGTTCACGAAAGGAAGCAGTTATGATTATAAACACTTCTATTTAATGAAATCTATAGCATTTTTAAAAAGGGCTGCCAAAGAGATCACAATTAATAAAACAGCTATAACCCACCCTCTATAATAAAGCATTTTATCATACATAGAATCATCATATCTTTTCACGTTAAAGACGTTTTCTTTAGAGCTTAATTTAAAATAGATCAAAACTAAACCTATCAATAATGTTATTAATGCCATTTTATTTAATCACTATTTTTTATTCTTTTAAATATAAATTTTTTATTGTTTTTGATAATGAGTAATGTATCACTGTTGGCTTTTTTAATAATTTTAAAAGGAAGATTAACTTCTCTCCAATAAATAGGAAACTCATCATTTTCCAAACTTCTTGGTATCAGAAACCGTCTTTCCCTTAAGCTTTTTGAATAATAAATAAAGTCATACTCTTTCTCTGCATAATATTTTTTATTGACCTCAAATTCATAGCCTATATTATACGCTCCTTCACCTTTCAAAACAGTATTGAATGAATATGTATTAAAATCTTGTATATTTTTTTCATTCTTGTCCGTACAATGGAAAATAAAAAAAATGCAGATTATAAAAATAAAAACTTTTAAGTATTTCATTGGATATTATTTTTCATATTGTTTTAAGTTTCATAAGTCTATCAGGAATAATCGTTTTGTAGAAATACATTTACAGGTCTTTATCTAGACATCTTTACAAACAATAAAACGCTCTACTTTTTAGGTAATCATACCCTTCTTTCCAAGAAACTTTAAGATGGAAGCCAGTTTATACAAATCATAATCAATTATCTCCCGTTCTCTGTTTAGAACGTTTTGTAAGAATTCCCAATCTTCTGTAAGACTTCCCATTGTAAGTTGAGCAGGTTCATCATAAGGGTTATACAATTCCTCATCAAGAATATTCCAATACAAATCATCTTCAAGTTTCACAACCTCTTTATCGTCTAGTTTTTCCAATTTATCGGACAGAATATTGATAAGTTTCCTGATATCTAAAATCGTTATACCTTCATCTTCCATGACCTAATCGATTTATCATGTTTATAAATAACTAACAATGCTAACCTTTAAGAGTGTTCAATACCTCAATAGCCTTCACAGCGTCTTTCTCATCAACAAAAATATGATCATGAAAATAAGCTGCGACTACATTGCAGCTAATCCCGGCTTCACTCAAAGCCTGTGAAAATTTTGCCGTTAGCCCAACTGCTGATAAAGAAGAATGAACTTCTAAAGTAATCCATGAAGCCACATAGCTAAAACCTAAATTCAGTTCTTCTGCATCTTCTTTTTTCACTACCACTGTTATACTCTCTATTTCCTTAAAAAGAAACAAGATTTTAGACAAGGGAATTTTATCGATATTTTCAACTGTACAATACACATATCTTCCTTCATTCAATGATGGATTTAAATTTTTCAAAATGTTCTTTAAATTCACTTCACCTTCCATAATTAATTATTTTTTAGCTGAAAATTCTTTTAATAGCTTTCATCATTATGATTGAGGTAAAATTATCAATATATTTTGATGAAATCTACTTGTCTAAGTATCAATTTTTATTTTAAGTATTGATTGAATTATAGTAACATTCTTTTCCAAATCATAATAATTGCTATTTTCCATTTTTATAACGAAATGGGATTCTCACAATATCTATCACTTTATCTCCTTTTGTTATTTTTTCCTGCTACCCCATTTTATTTCTGTAGATTTTGTATCAGCAACTTTTTACAAATGCTTTATTCCCATCAGGAAACTGAGCAGAAAAGGATTAACCGGCGGTGGGACAGAAAAATCCTCGGGCTGCCTTAATTTATATTTATTGACCAACCTATCTCCTCCTTTGGCTTTAGTTGTTTGGAAGAATGCTATAGCAGATATGGCCATACAGCTTATTAGTGTATTTTTTTCATATTTCTATGATGTATTTAAAAGTAATCAGTTACTTCAGACTAAAGCTAATTTAATAAAAACAATAGAAAGAAAAGCCTGGAAAGTAAGAATTAAAAATTCCAGCAAATTAATTTTAAGAATAATAGAAGATTCATTAGGAAGGACTTGGTAGCCTTGTCAAGGTTTTAAACCTTGACAAGGCTATTTAATTCAAAAAAAAGACCTCCAATGGAGATCCTTATTATGATTTGCTAATCAATTATTTTTTGAGATCATCAATTTCATCCTGTAAAGATCTGATCTTATCCCTAAGTTCCTGGCTTACTTTTCCAGGAATTTTTTTAACTTTTCTGAGGTCTAAAGCCAGCATAATAGAAGCTATTCCAATAAAAATGAAGGAAACCCCTGTTAATGTTACCAAAGAAATCCCTGTAAATATTGGGTTAAATATCAACAGTAAAGAAAAGATAATACCTCCTACACTTGCCAGAGCTACATTCCCCCAACTCATTATCTTCATACTTTTCAGATCAAAAGCAAAACCCAGTAGCTGAAAAGAACGGAATAACAAAGTAAATCCCACCACAAACGGAAGAATAGACATTGAAATCTGCGGATAAGCAATCAGATAAATCCCAATTGCTGTAGTCAGAAGTCCACTTACCAGAAACCAGCCCCAACCCTGAAGAGATTTACTGTTCTGTATGGAAAAGAATATTTCTGTAATCCCCGAGAACAGGAATGAAACACTGAAAAAAATGGAAAGTGTAACATACGTTGCAAGTGGCACGCTGAATACATAAAAACCACAGAGCAGAAAGAGAATTCCAAAAATCAATGGAATATACCAATGTTTAACCGTATTGGTAAGGGTTTGAAATAGATTAGCCATAGGAGCATTTTTTAAGTCTGCCTACTTTGTGATGCGGTGTTCGGCTCGTCCGCCGGAATTTCAAAAACAGATTACAATTCTCACCCGAATTTGAATAATCCTCCATTACTAATTTACAAAAAAATAACAGACCAAGCCATCAAACAGTATGTAAATCATTGATTATACCGCATTACATATTAATAACAAAATCTACCTAACTATTAATTATCATGTTTTTTATTAACCTTCTACACAAATACAAAAGATGAAATAAATAAGTATGCAATTTCTATAAAAAAATCAACCTACAAAAAAAACATTATAATACCTCTAATTATAGTTGTATCATAATGTTTTAATAAGTTCTATGCTACTTCATCAATTTTCCGGCAGGCTGCTGCTGGGTAACACAATGTACCATCCCTCCGTTTTCATATAAATTTCTCACATCTATCCCGATTACTTTTCTGTCGGGATATTGCTTCTGAATAATCTGATTAGCAACCTGATCATTAGGATCTCCGTAATTAGGAACCAGAACTACAGTATTCGCTACATAATAATTAACATAAGAACCTTTTTCATCCAGCTGTTTTCCATAAGCTGTCTTCACTTTATTTTTGGTAGCTGGCAGATATACTTTTTTATATTCCTTACCTTCAGCATTAGAAGCTGTATACAGTGTATTGATATCTTTATCGGAAAGCCCCAGTTCTACGAGATCGTCTTCGTTCATCGTGATCATGGTAGAAGAGTTGGCAAACTTCATGAAACCGTCAATGTGCATATCTGTAACATCTAATCCGGTAACACCATCCAGCCATATCACTTTGGAAACTCCATAATAGGTTTCAAACATTTCTTCCGCTTCCTGTTCTGTAATTCCTTTATTTCTTGTAGATTCTTTCTTCTGACTGATTACTGAACTTTTACAGGCCATCAGAACTCCATTTCCATCGGTTTCTACAGCTCCACCTTCATTCACCATTTCTTCATTCAGATTAATCACTTTTACTCCCAGATCTTTTCCTATACGCTGTGGAATTGCATCACAGTTTTCAAAGTCGAACTTTTCGCCCCAGCCATTGAACCCCCAATCTTCAATTAAAACATTTCCTTTATTATCCTTTACGAAGATGGGGCCGTTATCTCTGATCCATACATCATCAGTAGGATAAATCCTAAAGTCAACATTCTTCATCGGAATCTTATTTTCTTCTAAAAGCTTAATGATTCTCTTTTTTTCATCCGCATTATAAGCTATAATGTGTACCTTTTCACCGGATTGCAATGCTTTTGTCATATCAATCCAGGTTTGTTCTACTCTTTGGCGATACGTTGCGCCATGCTGATAGTGGTGAGGCCACTGCAGCCAGGTTCCTTCGTGAAGTGAAGATTCTTCAGGAAAATGATAGGTTTGTCCCATAGTATACATAAATCCAAGTATAAAAGTAAGGGTGAATAATTTGTTCATATTGTTAAAATTTCTTTCCAATAAATATTCCGAAGTTGATATCGGTTTCAAAACTGCTTCCGGTCTGGGAAACATTACTTCCTATCCCGAACTGCATGTTCTTTCTGTTTTCCAGTCCCAGACGAATGATTTGATTACTGGACTGGTGTTCTTTAAAACTAAAATCAGACTCAAGAATCAACATGCTGTAAAAATTCAGGTGATCATTAATTTTTGGAGTATATTCCAGTAAAGAATATAACCCAAATCCGAATTCCCTTGCATCTGTAGAGTAAGTAAATGCAGGAAAAACACTAATTCCAAAAACATCATTTCCTTTTCCGTAAGCCAATCCTACAGAAGGCATAATATCTTTATCTGAAATATGAACTCCTGCAGAAACTCCTAGATTCCTTCCTATTCCATAATTAATATTTTGATAGAGTTCAGGATTTACTTTTTTCAGATTATAATCATATCCAATAGTTCCCGAAGCAAAATAATTCCATTTACTTCCAAAATCTTTATCATAAATCCCCAGCACTTCTGTTTCTTTATTTCCAGCATAAGCCTGAACAGAAATTTGCGCTTTGCTATAGAAAGAGAAAAATAAAGTCAGGAGAAATAATTTTTTGTTCATTGTACTTTGTCTTTTTAAGTTTTGCAGTATAAATTCCCTTCTGGTTATTTACTGTTGCAAAATTAAAGACTCTAAAAAGCAATTCTTGTCCAAAAAGGACATCTTACCCATACAATGGAAAATAAATATGAGTGATCTCCGGTTCTTCATACTCTTCAATAACATCGGAGTTATCCAACAAAAACTGTTTTTCAGAAAGCCACAATTGATAAAATGAACGATAGGTCTCCAAAATATTTCCATAAGGACCATAATGAGTGAACCTTGCGTATTTTCCGCCAAAAATTTCACTTACCACAAATCCTTTGATTACCTCATCAGAAGTCACAGCTGCACCATATCTGCAATGCGAATGATTGGTAATTAAAGGCTGATCACGAATTACTCCGTAGGCTGCGTCGAATATTTCAGTATCCGGTTCAATTTCTTTCCATAGAGCATCTATTTCTTCGTTATTATAGTCTTTAGCTTTAATAAACTTGCAGTAAACAGAGACTGCATCTTTATATTTAAACTCAATTTTAAGATCTGTCTGATGGTTCTCTATAAATTTTTTGAAAATATCCTGTTTCTGTTTCCTTGCCTCTGCCGGTGATATTGAATATTGTTTTTTAAATGCTTTTGAAAAGGATTGAATGTTGAAATATCCCACCTGCCATGCTATTTCAGAAAGACTATCTTCTGTATAGATCAGTTTTTTGTAGGCATTCTCAAGACGCAGACGCTTTTGAAAGCCAGAAACCGTTTCGTTGAAAAGCTTGAAAAAAATACGTTGAAAATTTCGATATGAGTAATGAGATATAGACTCTATTTCATGAGCTGTGACCTCCCTATCAAAATTGACTTCAATATGGTCGATGATCTTCTGTATCTCACTAAAATTAGCCTGCATATCACATTATTATAAAAACAACAAATCATCAAAAAAAACTTGATTCTGACACATTATAAGGATCAAAATTTCATTTCCAAGTATTTAATTCTTTATTACCAATTTACGGAAAAATAATAATAAAAAAAGATGAAAACCTCACATTGGCTTTCATCTTTCATTACATTAAATATGGTTAATTATATGTTAGCTTGGTTTATAAAGCTTATACATTACAAATAAAAATCCTATCCATACTGGAATCAGAATCACCTGAATTTCCATTCCTGTAATACTCATCAGTCCTAATATAAGAACTAAAAACGCAATACAGATATAATTGGAAACCGGATAGAATATAGATGGAAATTTCGATTGAATTCCTTCTTTGGTAATTGATTTCTTAAATTTCAAATGGGTATAACAGATCATTATCCAGTTAATAATCAGAGTAGACACTACGAGAGCCATCAGGTACTGAAATGCTTTTTCCGGTACTAGTTTATTAATGATAATACAGATTCCGGCAAAACATGAAGATACAATGATTGCATTGATAGGCACAGAATTTTTATTAAGCTTTTTCAAAAACTTAGGAGCATTCCTCTGTTGAGCCAATCCGAAAAGCATACGGCTATTACTGTAAACACTACTGTTATATACAGATAAAGCAGCAGTTAATACAATAAGATTAAGAATATTTGCAATCAAAGTATTGAATTGGATTACTTTACCGAAAAGACTGAATTCTAATCCATTTAAATTTTGAAACACCATCACAAACGGACTTGAACCTTCTGTAATTTCTCTCCATGGACTTAATGAAAACAGGATCACTAAGGCTCCAACATAGAAAATTAAAATTCTGTAGATCACCTGATTGGTTGCCTGTGGAATAGTTTTCTCAGGATTTTTAGCTTCAGCAGCAGTAATCCCGATGAGTTCCAATCCTCCGAAAGAGAACATAATCATAGCCATTGCTGCAAATAATCCGGAATATCCGGTTTCCGTTTTATTGAATAATCCTTTCGGAAAAAATCCGCCGTCATTCCATAAGTTTGTGACTGTAGCTTTTTCACCTCCGGTTCCACTAATCAACAGATAAATACCGAAAACAATCATCGCAATAATTGCTATTACTTTGATAATAGAAAACCAGAATTCAGTTTCTCCATACACTTTTACAGAAGCAAGGTTAAGCGCAGTGATGACTACAAAAAAGAATAAACTGGATACCCAGAGTGGTATTTCCGGCCACCAGAAATGAATATAATGACCAATTGCTGTAAGCTCAGCCATACTTACCAGAATATAAAGAATCCAATAGTTCCACCCTGA
This sequence comes from Chryseobacterium sp. BIGb0232, assembly GCF_024810195.1. Classification (NCBI taxonomy): domain Bacteria; kingdom Pseudomonadati; phylum Bacteroidota; class Flavobacteriia; order Flavobacteriales; family Weeksellaceae; genus Chryseobacterium; species Chryseobacterium sp. BIGb0232. Next base: position 139,989 of record NZ_JANUEH010000005.1, on the reverse strand, counting down.
GGCAAAGCCCGGAAAATTTCCCCAATATTTATAAGCAAAGTGACTAAAACTTCCCGATACCGGTTCCTGAACAACCATTTCACCAAGCTGACGCATGATAAAAAAGGCAATAATTCCGGCTAAGGCATACCCTAAAATCACTGAGGGACCAGCTAACACCGCTGCCGGTCCGATTCCCAGAAATAATCCGGTTCCTATGGCACCTCCAAGGGCAATTAATTGTATATGTCGATTTGTTAATCCTCTAACTAAAGTCTCGTTTTGTCCTGTTTTATTTTCGTTGCTCATTGAATGAATTATTCGGTCGCTAAATATATAAAAACTTTTCAGAGAAATTCACATTCCACGGGGTTAATTGAGAAATCCAGCGGGCTAAAAGAAGAAAACCTAATAACGATCCTTTTCAATTCAGAGGTGGACTTATAATAATTATAAAAAATCAGCCTTTACCATTGAGTAAAGGCTGATTAATCAGTCATTATTTAAAATCCCGTTGCCAGAACAGCTATATTATTTCCCATTTTCCAGATACTCATCCGGAACCGGGATATTATTCTTTTTCATATACTCCAGCAATCCCTGGTATTTATCTTCATAATCATCTATTCCACATTTGTGAGAGATGCTGCAAATATCGGAAGGCTTGATCTCTAAAATATCTGAGATTTTAGTCAGGATTTCCAGGTTAATCTTCACCTTGGAATTCTCAATATCGGAATATGCCTTTTGGGAAATACCCATTTCAAAAGCCATATACTCTTGCGTAAAATCTTTACTCCTACGGATTTTCCTGATATTTTGTCCACATATTTTCATCATTTCTGTTTTAGTAGTTTTCGGTATATTTTAGAAGATTATCTATTAGCCTCCAACAAAGTTAATAAATACCTTTGGCAAAACATTATACACGTTACATGATATTTACTTTTAACATAGAAAACGGCGAAAAATAAACCCTTTTCAGAGCAAATATCACCTCGGTAAACACTATTGGAATTTATGGAGACGCAAAAATTTAATTATGACAATAATATTGTCAGAGCATTCCTCTATGCAACAATCGCATTCGGACTTGTCGGATTTCTGCTGGGACTTACTGCCGCATTGATGCTTTTTTATCCTGAATTACCTGAATTTTTATTCGGTACAGATGATACAACTATTAAAAGTTTAGCTTCGGGCAATATTCAGGGATTAATTAATACTCAGGGAGCGATGGGCTTCGGAAGAATCAGAATGCTTCACACCAGTGCTGTAATTTTTGCCTTCGTATGTAATTCCTTCTTCTGTGGTGCGTACTATAGCATGCAGCGATTACTGAAAACAAGGATGTATAGTGATACCCTCTCATGGATTCACTTCTGGTCATGGCAGTTTATGATTGTTGCCGTAGTGATTACATTCTTAATGGGAATCAACACTTCAAAAGAATATGCTGAACATGAATGGCCTATTGATATATTAATTGCATTCTCATGGATTGTATTCGGAATCAATATGTTCGGAACTATTGCCAAAAGAAGAGTAAGACATTTATATGTAGCCATCTGGTTTTATCTGGCCACATGGATTGCCGTAGCCATGCTTCACATCTTCAATAACCTGGAAGTTCCGTTATCTTTCACAAGCTGGAAATCTTATTCTGTATACTCAGGTGTAAAAGATGCATTAGTACAATGGTGGTATGGTCACAATGCAGTAGCATTTGTATTAACAACCCCTGTACTGGGTCTTATGTATTACTTTATGCCAAAAGCAGCTCAGCGACCGGTATTCTCATACAAATTATCCATTATTCACTTCTGGTCGCTGATCTTTGTATACCTTTGGGCCGGTCCTCACCATCTACAATATACAGCATTACCAGCTTGGGCACAGGCTGTAGGAACTGGGTTTTCTATCATGTTGATTGCTCCATCTTGGGGAGGAATGCTGAATGGTCTTCTTACGTTAAGAGGAGCCTGGGATAAAGTAAGAGAAAATCCGATCCTTAAATTCTTTGTGGTAGCCATTACCTGTTATGGGATGGCCACTTTCGAAGGACCTTTATTAGCAACCAAATCTTTAAATAAAATTGGTCACTATACTGACTGGGTTATTGGTCACGTACACTTAGGAGCTCTTGGATGGAATGGTTTCATGGCATTCGGGGTGGTATATTACCTGGTTCCAATCATGTGGAGAACAAAACTTTGGTCTGTAAAACTTGCCAACTGGCACTTCTGGCTGGGAACATTAGGAATCATATTCTATGCCGTGCCGATGTATATTGCAGGGTTCACACAGGGATTGATGTGGAAACAGTTCAACCCGGATGGAACCTTATTATGGAAAAACTGGCTGGACACCGTTACAGCGATCATTCCTTACTTTAAAATGAGATTCTTAGGAGGGATATTCTATCTTTCAGGAGCTATTTTAATGGTGATCAACGTTATCAAAACTATTAAAGTAGGTTCATTCCAGAAAAATGTTCCGGCAGAAGCCCCTGCATTAGCTAATATTGGGGGAACAAGAAAAGAAGGTGAAGGTGTACACCTTTGGTTAGAAAGAACACCTACCCTACTTTCTATCCTGGCCTTCATTACCATAGCTATCGGTGGGCTTGTGGAAATCGTTCCAACCTTATCACTGAAGCAAAGTGTTCCAACAATCACTGCGGTGAAACCATACACCCCTTTAGAGCTTGAAGGAAGAGATTTATATATCCGTGAAGGATGTAACTCCTGTCACTCTCAGATGATCCGACCTTTCCGTGATGAAGTAGTAAGATTTGAAGGAAAGAACGGACAATACTCTAAAGCTGGAGAATTTATCTACGACAGACCCTTCCTTTGGGGCTCTAAGAGAACAGGACCGGATCTTCACAGAGAAGGAGGCAGAAACCCGGATTCATGGCACTTTAAGCACATGTACAACCCAAGAATTACCTCTGCAGGTTCTATCATGCCACGTTTCCCCTGGCTGATTACCAACAAACTGAACCGTACTCAGATGGTGGATAAAATGAAGCTAATGAAAAACACATTTGATGTTCCTTACACCAAAGCTCAGATCGATTCTGCTAACCAATGGGCAGACAACCAGTCAAAAGCTATTGTACAGAGAATTTATTCAGAAGCTACCGATGTAAAAGATCAGATGACTAAAGAAAAAACAGCAAAAGGAGGAGCTTATGTACCGCTTGAACAAAGAGAAATTGTAGCAATGATCGCCTACCTGCAAAGATTAGGTACAGATATTAAAACAACACAGATCCAAACCGCAAGTGCTGAGTAATCATTAAAAATTGATGTAATGAAAACGAGAACCCCAATTTCAATATATATCGCAACAACAATCGGCTTAACGATCATGGCCTTTGAAATGTTTGCCAGTGATTCAGGATATTTTTCCTCACCCTTTTTCTGGGCACTGATATTGATTGCGATTATCCTTCTGATGATTATGAACTCCATTGGAGACATGATTGAAAATGAAAGTTTCAGCAGACTATCAGAGGAAGAGAAAAAACAATATCTTGAGGAAAAGAATGTTCCTTATTATCAGAAACTTTGGAACTCTGCCTTCAAAAAACAATCTGCTACCGAAGAAAAAGATATTCTGATTGACCATGGTTTCGATGGAATTACAGAACTTGACAACTCTCTTCCCAAATGGTGGATAGGTCTGTTCTGGTTTGGATGTATCTTTTGTGTAGTGTATCTGATGGCCTTTTCATTCACAGATTATGCCCACCCGGAAGCTGAATACACCAAAGAAGCCAAAACGATGCTGGCGTCCATCGCAGAATATGAGAAAACTGCTCCACAGATTAATCTGGAAAGTGCAAAATACAGTGCAGATAATATAGCAGAAGGTCAGGAATTATTCAAAACCAATTGTGTAACCTGCCACGGAGATGGAGGAAAAGGAGGAATTGGTCCTAACCTTACCGATACTCACTGGATTAATATCAAAGAAAAAAGTTTATTTAAAAATGTTTTCTGGATGCTTGAAAATGGTTCTCCAAACAATCCTACCATGAGACCTTTCATCAAGGATGGAACCATTACCGGAAGAGATGCTGAAAAAATTGCAGCCTATATCTATCACATCAACCAGGAAACTGCTCCTATTACTGAAGCTCAAGGCGGTGCTGCACCACAGGGAGAGGATGTAAAATGGGAAAACGGAAACAACTAGAAAATTTATTATCTTAATTCATATAAACCATGCCAAGCCCCCTTTGCAACTACACTAACATTTGAATTTTCATTTTTGCTAACCTTTTCAACATTAAAAAAATGATTTAAAGGGGGCTTTTTAAAAAATAAAATCCACACCTTGGCTCGTCTTACTCAACTATTCACTTGACAACTACACAACTAAAAATTCCATAATAAGGCAGCCAAGGCAGGATTTTTGCATTCATAAGGGATACCACAACAAAGACTGAATAAAATAGTATTATTATCTTTGTTAGAAACCTTCTCACTTTTGAAACTGAAAATCAACACTACCAAACTACTAAGGCGTATTGCAATAACCTTTATTTCAATATTGGTTTTGCTTACCCTGTTGATCCTAAGCTTAAGACTTCCAGCCGTTCAAAACTTCATCAAAGACCGATTGATTGTTTACCTGGAGAAAAAAATCAACACCAAAGTAAGCCTGGAAAGAGTCTATATTGGATTCCCCAACAGTCTTGTCATGGAAAATCTCTATCTCAAAGGGCAGGATGTAGATACTCTATTAGCTGTAAAAAAACTTGATGTAGGCTTACAGATGCTGAAGCTTATCAACTCTACAGCGGACATTACCTCTGTAGATATGGAAGGAGCCCGCGCCAATGTTGTAAGAAAACCGGATGGCAAATTCAATTTTGATTATATCATAGATGCTTTTGCAACCACTGATAAAGAAGAAAGCTCTTCCAAACCCTTCATTATTTCTCTTGATAAAATCAATTTAAAAGATGTTGGGGTTACCTTCAATGATCAACAATCGAAGAATGATATTAATCTTTATTTTAAATCTTTTGATACCAGAGTAAAGAAATTCGATCTCAATAAAAATGCCTACGCGGTCAATGATATTAATCTTGATGGATTAAAATTAAAACTCAAACAAGGTATTGTAGAAGAAGTTTCTAAAAAGGTGGAGAAAAAAGTAGACTCCCTTAATGAGAAAAAGCCGATGAATATTGGCTTAAGAGGAATCAAACTTACTCACTTCAATATTGACTATGGTGATGAAAATACCAAGACATACGCTAAAGTTCTATTTAAAGAACTAAGTACGAAGGTCAATAAACTTGATCTTGAGAATAATGCTTTCAACATTGGCAATATATTCCTTTCCGGAGCTGATATCAATGCCAACCTTTATCTTCCGGCTCAAAATGCCAATCCGAAAAATAAAAAAGAACCTGAAGTTTCAAAAGCTTCCGAAAAGGATAAAGCGATGAATCTTCTGTTAGGAAAGCTGGTTTTAAATGATGTAAAAGTTGCCTATAATAACACCGCCATTGCTCCAACCAAACAAGGTATAGATTTCAATCACCTGAATTTCTCTAAAATGAATGTTGAGGTGAGAAGTTTCAAAATGGAGAACAATACTTTTGCAGGAACGGTTAATTCCGCAGAAATTCAGGAAGCAAGAGGCTTGGATATCCAGAAATTCAATACAGATTTTGTCTATGCTGAAAAAGAAGCTTATCTGAAGAGTTTATACCTGCAAACTCCAAAAACAGTGTTGCGTGATGAGGTTATTTTAAATTATAATTCCATTGACGAACTGTCTTCAAATTTAGGGGCTGTGAAAATTTCCGCGAATATCAAAGATTCAAAAATCGGGTTTTCTGATATTTTAAATCTTGTTCCTACTTTAAAAAATACAGTTCCTTTCAATAAGTATCCAAATGCAATTCTGAATGTCAATGCCAATGTAAAAGGAAGCATAAATGATCTTTTAATTCAGGATCTTAAAGTCACAGGACTGGACCAGTTAAGAGTAAATGCATCCGGAAGAGTGAAAAATGCTATGAATCCTGATCAGCTGTATTACGATCTGAGAATTGGGGAATTTTCTTCCAACGCTAAAACGATTTTCAATTTAGTTCCAAAAAATACGATTCCATCGAATATCTCTCTTCCGTCAAATTTCAGCATTAAAGGAACGGCAAAGGGAACAACAAAAATAGTCAATACAGACCTTAACCTCTATTCTACCCTTGGAAATGCAGCCATTGTTGCCAATGTGGATATGCGTAGAAAAAATCATGAATTATATGATGTGAAAGCCAATCTTCAGGGAATACAGGTTGGAAAGATCATCCAGAATAAAGATATTGGTCCTGTCACAGCTCAAATTTCTGCTAAAGGAGAGAGTTTTGATTTCAAAAATGCCAATGCCAATGTAAAAGGACATGTAGCTTCTGCCACTTACAAAAGCTACCGCTATCAGAACATGGACTTAACCGGTAAGATCAATAAAGGGGCTTACCATGTTGTTTTAAATTCAAAAGATCCTAACGCCAGCTTATTGCTAACCGCTTCAGGAGTCTATGATGAAAAAAATCCAACCGTTAAGGTCAATGGTGAAGTTATCAAACTGGATGTCAACAAACTCGGTTTCTATGAAAAACCAATGATTCTTGCCGGAAAAATAGATGGTGACTTTACCAGCCTTGATCCGAATAATCTGAACGGTTATTTAAACCTTAAAGATTTCGCTTTTTCTGATACCAAAGAAGTGTATCCGGTACAGGAAGTGAATCTGAAAACTTTATCTACTAAAGATTCTACACAGATTATTTTCAATTCTCAGATTGCAGATGTTGAACTGAAAGGAAAATACAAACTTACACAGATTTTCGGTGCCTTAACCCAAACTATTAATCAGTATTATCAGTTCCAGAAACCGGATAAGTCTCAAAAAATTGATCCAGGCCAGCATTTCAACTTTACTGCAAAGATTAAGAATGATGATCTGATCAGAAAATTTGTTCCGGATCTGAAAAGTTTTGAAACCATTAATTTGGCAGGAAACTATGATGCCGATTCTCAAAAAATTGAAATTGACGGCCAGATTCCTCAATTGCTGTATGGTGAAAATACGATTGAAAAAGGAACATTAAAAGTCACTAATGAAAATCAGGCATTACAATACAGTCTGAATGTTGCCGCTTTAAAAAGTTCGAGCTTTTCATTGAAAAAAATCAATATTGATGGGGATGTTGCTGACAATACGATCAACTACAATATCACCACAAAAGATGATAAAGACGCCACTCAATTCCTGATTGCAGGAAATGCAAAATCATTGAATGACATTACAGAGGTTTCCCTGAATCCAAATGGTTTAAAACTAAATTATGCGGATTGGAACGTGGCTGAGAACAATAAAATTCAGATCAGCAAAAAAGGAATTTTAGCGGATAATTTCAGATTAAGTAATGGTGGAAGCGAGATTTCCATTCAGTCGGAAAGTGAAATCCCAAGTAGCCCTTTGAACATAGCCTTAAAAGATTTTAAAATCGAAACTGTTACAGAATTGATTAAAAAAGATACAGTTCTGGCCAGAGGAACAATTAACGGAACAGCCCAGCTTAGAGATGTAATGAAAGATATGACTTTCACCTCTGATCTAAATGTTTCCAATCTTATTGTCTATGGAAGTCCTGTCGGAAACCTGGCAGTAAAAGTAAATAATTCTTCACCGAAACTTTTAAATGCTGACATTGCCCTTTCCGGAAACAATAATGATGTAAGAATTCTTGGAGATTACAATACTGCTTCAAGTTCTTTTGACCTGAATATGGCCATCAACCAACTTCAGATGAAGAGTATTCAAGGTTTCTCTATGAATGCAATTACCAATACGGAAGGCTACCTTTCCGGGAACCTGAAAATTACCGGAACAACAGATCAGCCGAATATTCTCGGAAAAGTAAAATTCAATGATGCAGGACTGGAAATTGCAAAAACAGGAAGTGATTTCAGAAAACTGAATGATGAGATTGATTTCACCAACCGTGGTATAGAATTTAATAAATTTAAAATCAAAGATAAGGACGGGAATGCTCTGATTGTAGATGGGCAAGTTCTTACCCAAACCTACAGAGATTTCGCATTCAATCTTAATGTAAACGCCAAGGATTTCAAAGTGGTTAACTCACAGAAATCAAACGATGCCATGATGTATGGTATTCTTGCGATTGATGCCGGTCTCCGTATCCGAGGAAATCTGGATTTACCAAAAGTAGATGGAAGACTGAGTGTTGCAGATAATACAGATTTCACGTTTGTTCTTCCTCAATCTAATCCTTCTTTACAGGAAAGAGATGGCATTGTAGAATTTGTGGATCAGGATCAGGTAGTTTTAAATAAAACAATCAAGACAGATTCGCTGGATACTCAAAGCCGCATCAAAGGAATGGATGTAAGCGTTAATATTGAAGTAAGCAAAGAAGCAAAACTATCCATTGTCATAGATAAAGCCAACGGGGATTTCGTCCAGCTTCAGGGAGAAGCTGAATTAACGGGGGGTATTGATCCTTCAGGAAAAACTACATTGGTAGGAGTTTATGAAGTGAACAAAGGAAGCTATGATCTTTCAGTGAGTTTCCTGAAGCGTAAGTTTGATATCCAGAAAGGAAGCACCATAACCTGGACAGGAGAACCAACGACAGCGATCATGGATATTACAGCAGTATATAAAACTGAAGCTGCTCCCATTGATCTCGTAGAACAGCAGATTGGTAATGAAAGTGCTGCCACCATGAATCAGTATAAGCAGAGAATACCTTTCAATACACTGTTAAAAATGAAAGGTGAATTACTGAAACCGCAGCTGACTTTCGATATTACCACAGAAGAGAAAAACAATGCGGTATCATCCAATGTAAAGGATGTCATTGATCAGAAACTGGCTCAGCTTAGAACCCAGGAATCTGAATTGAATAAACAAGTATTTGCACTATTGCTTCTGAACCGTTTCATCGGGGAAAATCCGTTTGAAAGCGGCGCAGGAATGTCTGCTGAAACAATGGCAAGACAGAGTGTAAGTAAAATTCTTTCTCAACAGTTAAACAATCTGGCATCCGGACTGATCAAAGGAGTAGATCTTAACTTTGGATTGGATTCTTCGGAAGATTATTCCACCGGACAGAAAAATACCAGAACTGATCTCAATGTGGATATCAGCAAAAAATTACTGAATGACAGGCTGAAAGTAACGGTAGGAAGTAACTTCGGATTGGAAGGGCAAGCCCGTCAGAATGAAAACATGACGAATATTGCAGGAAATGTTTCTGTAGATTACAGCCTTTCCAAAGATGGAAGGTATATGTTGCGGGCTTATCGTAAGGATGAATATCAAGTAGCTCTTCAGGGGCAAATCATAGAAACCGGAGTTGGATTTATCATCACGCTGGATTATGACAAGTTCCGCGAGATTTTCCAGAAATCTAAAGAGAAAAAGCCTAAAAAGAATCAAAACAATCAAGTGGTAGAATTTAAATAATGAATAATACATTTCATACATATTGTAAATATCTGTTGGTTTCCGGAATTGCTTCGGCTGTAGTTTCCTGTAGTAACACCAGGTTTTTGAAAGAAAACCAGATGCTTTATACAGGTGCTGAAGTAAAGATTGAGAATGACACTATTTCCAAAAAAGAAAAAAAGGACCTTCAGGCTGCATTGGAAGCCAATCTTACTCCTAAACCGAATTCTACATTTTTAGGAATGCGCCCTAAGCTCTATTTCTACAATATTGCCAAAGAACCTAAAAAAGATAAAGGCTTCAATTACTGGCTTAAATATAAAATGGGGGAAAAACCTGTATTATTAGGGGATGTGGACCGCGAATTCAATAAAGACATCATTGAAAATTATTCTGAAAATAAAGGATATTTCAATGCAAAAGCAACGTATGATACGGTTTCAAAAAATAAAAAGGCGAAAGTAATTTATACCTTAAAGCCCGGCGCCAGGTATTTGGTTGATGGGGTGAAGTTTCAGAAAGATTCTACTCTTGTTAATCAGGAAATTCAGAATGTAGCAGGGAAGACGCTTCTTAAAAACGGAAGACCATTTGATCTGGATGTTATTAAAGCAGAAAGGGAAAGAATTGATAATAATTTAAAGGAAAGAGGGTTTTATTATTTCCATCCGGATAATATCATTGTACAGGCAGACAGTACAGTCAACAAAAATCATAAAGTTGAGCTGAATGTAAAACTGAAAGAGAACACTCCGGCTCTGTCTACCCAACAATTCAGTATTGATAAGGTAATTGTATTCCCTAACTATAATATTCAGGATGTAAAAGCAGGAAAATACAGCGTTCCGATGAACAGTGATTCTCTGAGCAAGTATGCATTTGATGATATTTATGTGATTGATCCGCAGCATAAATTCAAGCCGAAGATCTTCGACAGAGCTTTATATTTTAAAAAAGGGGATCTTTACAACCGTTCCAATCACAATCTTACCCTGAACCGACTAATCAGTTTAGGAGTATTCAAATTTGTGAAAAATGAATTTGTAACTTCGGATTCTTTGAGTCATAAGTTTGATGCATATTATTTATTGACTCCCAGACAGATTCAATCTTTAAGGCTTGAAGCCTTGGGAAGAACCAATTCTGCCAACTATGCAGGGAGTGAACTTAATCTGAACTGGACCCATAGAAATTTCTTCAGGGGAGCGGAACAATTTAAAGCATCTATCTATGGAGCTTTTGATTTCCAGATGGGAGGTGCTCAGGATGCGAATAATATTTTCCGTGCAGGAACCAATGTTCAGCTTTCCATTCCGAGAATTGTAGCTCCTTTCCGCTTTCATTCTTCCAGTGAATTTGTTCCGAGAACGAATATTACATTGGGATATGAATTCCAGAACAGGACAAAATATTACACGCTTAATAATTTCACCGCTTCATTCGGATATTTATGGAAGGAAAATGCCAGAAAAGAACATGAGCTGAAAGTAATTGATATCACCCTGGTATCTCCGGAAAAAGTTACTGCAGAATATGAAGCCAACTCTGCTGATAATCCGGCAATGAAGAGAATTGTTGCAAAGCAGCTTATCTTTGGTCCTACCTATTCTTATACTTACACCAATACCATGCTGCCAAAAAAGAATACCTTTTATTATAAAGGAACCCTTGATCTGGCAGGAAATATCACAGGCCTGGTTACCGGAGCTAACGTAAAAGAAGATAAGGAAAAAAAGATCTTCGGAATTCCTTTCAGCCAATATGCTAAAATTGAAAATGATTTCAGGTTTTACCATAAATTCACTGAAAAATCCTCATTGGCTACAAGGCTTATTGCAGGAATTGCTTATCCATATGGAAACTCAGAATTTGTTCCTTTCTCCAAGCAGTTTTTCTCGGGAGGCAGTAACAGCATCAGAGCCTTCCGTGCGAGAACATTAGGACCTGGAAGCTTTGACCCAAGAACGATAAAGCCAGGAACTTATTTCGACCAATCCGGTGATATTAAGCTGGAATTAAATGCAGAATACCGCGCTAATTTATATAAATTTTTAAATGCCGCAGTCTTTGTAGATGCGGGAAATATCTGGTTACTGAATAGTGATCCCCTAAGACCAGGTGCTAAGTTTTCAAAAGACTTTCTGAATGAAATTGCTGTAGGAGCTGGGGTTGGTCTAAGGCTGGATTTTTCTATATTAGTGTTAAGGCTGGATTTAGCCATGCCATTGAGAGTACCTTATTATGAAAAGGGAGACAGATGGGCCTTCGACAAAATCAATTTCGGAGATTCAAGCTGGAGGAAAGACAATCTTGTATTAAATATTGCCATCGGATATCCTTTTTAGTATGATCAATAATATTAAATTTTTCTGGGAGGTTTTAAAAGAAACCTTTACTGAATGGAACAGTTCTTCTGCGTCCAAAGATTCAGCGAGCCTGGCTTATTACGCCATATTTTCCATCCCGGGATTATTAATCATTATCATCTGGGTGCTGGGAAATTTCTTTGGTGAAGAAGCCATCCGTGGACAGATCAGTACTCAAATCAGTGGAATTATGGGTCCTGATGTAGCCAAGAGCATAGAAGGAATGCTCGCCGGAGCTCTAATTGACAAAAAGAATATCTTTATGAAAGCCATAGGAGTAGGAGCATTGGTTTTTGGTTCCACTACCCTATTCTTTCAGCTTCAGCATACATTGAATTCCCTTTGGGATGTAGAATCTGCCCCTAAAAAAGCTCTGCTTAAGTTTTTACTGGATAGAGCCAACTCTTTGGGAATGATTCTTATTCTTGGCTTCCTGCTTATGATCACAATGGTTCTATCTTCATTAATCAGCCTTTTCAATACAATCATCACCCAGTATTTTGGATTCGAAACCTATCTTCTTGTTGAGGTTGTTAATTTTTCAATCGGGTTTGGGCTTGTCATGCTTTTATTTGCCCTAATGTTTAAAGTACTCCCGGATGTGCAGATCACCTGGAAATCTGTTTGGAGAGGTGCTTTTTTAACAACGGCCTTATTTACCCTGGGAAAATTTTTACTAAGTCTTTATTTCAACCAAGTTAAACCTACTTCAGCATTTGGAGCTGCCGGAACGGTAATCCTTATTATGATGTGGATTAACTATTCCTGTATGCTCATATTTTTCGGGGCCAAATTCACTAAAGTATACACCTACAAAAAGGGATATAAAGTAATATTGTCAAAACATGCCCGATGGAGTGCTGCGAAGCTATATGCAGATAGTCTGAAACAGATGCATGAGGAGAAAAGTGAATGACGGTATTGGGTAACGCAGTTCGTATTCTTAAAATTCCGTCTATCTTATTATTTCAAGCAGCTTCTAAATTAGAATTTACAGATTATTAGTATAAAAAAAGCCTCCTGAAGTTCAGGAGGCTTACTTTTTACATTCTGTTTACTGTTCCGATTCCCAGCAATTCCAACGATTTTTTGATCGTTTTTGCTGTAAGGTCTGATAGATTCAGACGGAACTGTTTCATATTTTCATCATCCTGATTCAGGATCGGATTATTCTGGTAAAATGAGTTATAAGATTTTACAAGATCATATACATAGTTTGCTACTAAAGCAGGACTTAATGTTTCTGCTGATTTAGCCACTACTGTTTTAAAGTTGGCCAATTGCATTATCAGCTCTTTCTCAAACTGATTCAATACCACATCAGCCGTTTCTCTATAGGCAAACTCTGCCTTCGATAACAATGACTGAATACGAGCGTAAGTATATTGAATAAACGGCCCTGTATTTCCATTAAAGTCTATACTTTCAGCAGGATTGAATAGCATTTTCTTCTTAGGATCCACTTTCAGCATGAAATACTTCAGTGCTCCAAGACCAACCGTCTCATACGATGTTTCTTTATCCTCATCAGAAAGAGTTTCCAACTTCCCTAGTTCCTGTGCTTTAGATTTTGCTGTTTCATACATTTCCTGCATTAGGTCATCAGCATCTACAACAGTTCCTTCACGGGATTTCATTTTACCTTCCGGTAATTCAACCATTCCGTAAGAAAGGTGGAATAACTGATCTGCCCATTCGTATCCTAATTTCTTAAGAATTTTAAATAAAACCTGGAAGTGGTAATCCTGTTCATTACCTACCGTATAAATAAGCTTCTGAATATCGTTTTGTTTAAAACGTTCTACAGCCGTTCCTAAATCCTGGGTCATATAAACTGAAGTACCATCAGAACGTAGTAATAGCTTTTGGTCTAATCCTTCATCTGTAAGGTCACACCAAACTGAACCATCTTCTTTTTGGTATAAAACTCCTTTATCCAAACCTGTCTGGATAAGATCTTTTCCTAAAATATAAGTATTGCTTTCATACTGAACCTGATCAAAGTCAACGCCTAATCTTTTATAAGTATCATTGAAGCCTTTGTATACCCAAGAATTCATTTCTGCCCAAAGATTTCTTACCGTTTCATCGCCATTTTCCCAATCCAAAAGCATCTTTTGAGCTTCTTTTATGATAGGAGCATCTTTTTTAGCCTGCTCTTCTCCTATTCCCTGGCCTACAAGTTCAGAAATTTCTTTCTTATAGTTTTTGTCAAATTCTACATAGTAGTTTCCAACAAACTTATCTCCTTTAGTATGAGTTGTTTCAGGGGTTTCTCCGTTCCCGAATTTTTCCCAAGCCAACATTGATTTACAGATATGAATTCCTCTGTCATTGATGATCTGGGTTTTGATCACATCGTAACCAGCCTCTTTAAGAATCTGAGCTACGGAGAACCCTAACAGGTTATTTCTGATATGCCCTAAGTGCAGAGGTTTGTTGGTATTAGGTGAAGAATATTCTACCATTACAGTAGCATTTTTCTTATCTATTGTTGAAAAACCATTATGAACGGATCTGAAGTTATCTACAAACAGTTGGTTTTTAACTTTAACATTAAGGAATCCTTTAACAACATTAAAGCTTTCAAAAAGATCTGTCTGCTCCGTTAAAGCTTCTCCTAATTCAACTCCAATACTTTCAGGATTCTTCTTCAATTGTTTTACCAACGGAAAAGTAACGATGGTAAAATCACCTTCAAATTCCGTTTTATTTTCCTGAATTTCCAGATTGATGTCTTTTAACTGATATACATTTAAAATGACCTCTGAAAGTTTTTGTTCTATAATATCTTTAATATTCATCTCAAAATTTAAAGTACAAATTTAGTGAAATAAAAAAGACAAGTCTATAATGCAAGTGAAGACATTCAATTATTTGATATGTTTTTTAACAATCACTCTGAAAACCAAAGCCTTGCCTATATTTTTCATATATTTATCATTACTAATTAAACAAAATTTTATTATGAAAAATCTAAAAAAATTCACAAAAACAGATCTTAAAAAAATTACTGCCGGAAATGCTCCTTGCTGCGAACCATGGGGAAGATGCCCTGATGGCTACAAGCAATGCCAGGAATGGGGAGCCTGCGTACCGAAATCTGTAAATTGTGGTGGATAAAAAAAGAGGTCTTAAAGACCTCTTTTTTTATATACATAGATGAAATAAAAAAACCGCCCGAAGGCGGTATAATATGAATGTTGTTAAGTGTATTAATTTTTATCCCAAATTAATTTGGTATCCATTTTATCTCCTCCAATAGAAGCAGAAGCAGCTTGATAATTCGCTGAATTTAATGTCTGCACGGTAGTTGGATAGAAAATTCTGGTTGGTACATCTGTTAAACCAGCAATAAGCGAGGTAAAGGTATAAGTAGTTTGCCCTGTTGCAGATGGCTTATTAAGATTAGCTGTTTGCCCAGGCTTTAACAATGTATCCGGGTATCCGGTTCTTCTATATTCTGACCAGGCTTCATTAGACTGCATGAATAATGCAATATACTTTTGCGTCATTACATTAGCCTTACTAGCTGCAGGAAGTGCACTTACGAATGTGTTGATTTTAGCAGCATCAATTCCCCATCTTTGCATAGAAGCTCTCACTCCTTTTTCGTAATGATCTTGTGCCCAGCCATTCGCTTCTGATAATAAAAACTCTACTTCTGCATATTCCATGAATATTTCGGTAGCGCCAGGTTTTAGAATATTTTTACCAAAGTAACTTGTTGTACCCGCCTGACTTGATGTCAATGTAGATGGCACACCATAAGGCATTCCCTGGATTTGGCTAATATCTGTAGCTTCAGTCATTGTACCTGCTCTGATATCACTTGCGGACACAGTTATTGGAGCTGCATATTTAAAAATTCTAGGATCTACCCCAAAAACTCCAGATTCTCCTTTAAGCAACTGAACAAAAGGTTTTGAAACAGCAAAATCAGATCTGTCAATGTAAGTTGAAAAGAATGGTGATGGATTAACCAGGTTGCTTTCATAAGTTAAGCCCACAGTATCCTCATTAGAGGTCATTACTCCTGAAGCGATAGCATCTGCAATATGTGCCTCTGCTCCCGGAACAACTCCTTTTACTCGGGTTGCAATTCTCAATCTTAATGAGTTTGCAAATTTCTTAAGCTTAGCAGGACTTTTAAACAATTGATCACCTTCAGAGAAAACGGTTGTTGTAGAAAGATCAAGCATTTCTGAAGCTTCCTTAAGCTCTTTTAAGACATCTGTATATACTTTTTGCTGTGTAGCAAATTTAGGCTGTAATGTTGCATCAACATTTAATGCCTGGAAATCAGCATCTTTATTACCATAAGACCAATAAGGAATATCTCCAAAAGCATCTGCCAAGTTAGCGAACACATAAGATAACATAATTCTTGCCGCTGCAATCTGGTTTTCATTAGTTCCATAGGCAAGCATCTTAACTTTAGTAGCCGGATCGGTATTATAATCAATAATTTTCTTATAATCCTGTGCTACGTAGTAGCTTCTTGCCCACAATTGAGTTCCCGTAGTAAGTCTGTACTGATATCTGTCCTCTTCAGTATATTGTCTTTGAGCAGAATACTGAACAAATGGTAACATCATTCTTCCTGATACCCACCCATCTCTTGTATAGTCCATATATTCTTTATTCCCACTATTGAATAATCCGGTCGGCAGAGGATTCTCTGTAGAATTCGGATTGACATCAATTTCATCTAGTTTATCTGAACAGCTGTTAAGCGCTAAAGATAAACCTGCTACTGCTATTATTGAAAATATTTTTTTCATTGTAATTTAAAATTTAAAATTCACATTAACTCCGTACATCCTTGTAGATGGTAAAGAACCACCTTCTAACCCTTGAATATTACCTGATCCATAAGAAGTATTTTCCGGATCAACTCCCTTGAAGGCAAGATTCCAAGCAAAAAGGTTTCTTGCAAATGCAGATACTCTGATACCTTGAATAGAATTACCTATAAATGATTTTGGTAAATCATAAGATAAAGTAATATCTCTTAACTTAATGTAACTTGCATCAAAAACATTCTGTGCATCAACAGTGTTATAATATGATTTCCCCCATGTTGGAGCATCTAATAGAATATCGTTAGGAGCACCATTTTCTTTAACACCCGGAAGAATCATACCAGCTTCTCTGTTTCCTCCAAGAGCTGTTTCTTCAAGCATACCATTATTCATTCCCCACATATGAGTTGTTGAGAAATATTTACCACCCTGTTGAACATCAATCAGGAATGATAGTCCAAAACTTTTATATTTGAATGAGTTTCTGAATCCCATATTGTAATCAGGAAGTATTGAACCTAAAGACTTAATTTCGGATGCCTTATAAACACCATTTTCATTTACTACCTTATTTCCATTGGCATCATATACAAAATCAGTTCCCAGGATTGTACCGTATGAATATCCAACCTGAGCAGCTAACTGTACTCTGAACGGAGCATTAGTCAGGATATAATTTTCAAGAGTTCCCTGTAATTCTACAAGCTTGTTTCTGTTTCTCGTAAAGTTCCATGTAAAATCCCAAGAGAAGTCATCAGTTCTTATAGGAGTAATATTTACCATAGCTTCGATACCTTTGTTGGTCATCTCTCCGGCATTGATTCTTCTGTTTCCAAATCCGGTTGCAGGATCAATTGGTAACGGAAGGATCAGGTCAGTACTTTTCACATCATAATAAGTAACATCAAATCCAATTCTATTTTTAAAGAAGTTCATTTCTAAACCAATTTCCTTAGTA
Source organism: Chryseobacterium sp. BIGb0232 (assembly GCF_024810195.1). Lineage (NCBI taxonomy): Bacteria > Pseudomonadati > Bacteroidota > Flavobacteriia > Flavobacteriales > Weeksellaceae > Chryseobacterium > Chryseobacterium sp. BIGb0232. The sequence goes on along the minus strand of NZ_JANUEH010000005.1, from coordinate 122,371 downwards.
GTCTTGACCTCAGGTTTAAGGTTTGGCTCTCCTTTAATAACAGGCATAGAATAAGTAGGGCTTCCCCAGAATGAATTCCCTATAGTTGCAAAAGTTCCTCTGATAAAAGGATCAGAACCTCCTGCAATTCTTGACCATCCTGCTCTCACCTTTCCAAAAGAGATCCAGTCTGCTTTAAGAACTTTGGAGAACACAAAGCTACCTGTTACGGAAGGATAGAACTGATCTTCATTTAGCATGGAGAACCAGTCATTTCTACCTGTAGCCTCTAAGAATAAGAAATCTTTATACCCCAAAGAAACTGACGCAAATAAACTGCGTACCCCCAAGTGATAAGATGCATTGCTTGCTTTTGGAACTTCTCTACTGTTAGATAAGTTATATAAATTAGGAATAATTAATCCCCCAACAGATTTACCTTCCATGATATCCCACTTACGGTCCATAATGTTAAATCCTGCAAAGGTATTTAAACTGAAATCTCCGAAATTATCATTATAGTGTAGTCTTCCTTCATAGTTGAATTCAGAGTTATTACTTTTTCTAACGTTATACTGAGATTGTGCAGCCGATCCAATAGCTACTCTCGAAGTGATGGTTTGTGAATACGTATCTCCATATACTTTACCGGAAACATATACTTTCTTAGAGAAATTATATGTTAACCCTGCATTTCCATAGAATCTATGTCTGTTGTCATCTGAAGTATTTTCATAGATAGTCCAGTAAGGGTTGTCAGAGAAATTAGGAGTACCATCATCCCATGATGTTCTGTTCCATGATCTTTGCATTCCATTTGATGGTAATTTATAACGTTGAAGTTCTGCAAAATCAAGCTGTCTCTGTCCCCACTGATAAAACTTCTGTGCTACTGAATTATCTCCATACCCTTGTTCAGGTCTGTTGAAACCAGCAGTATGAACATAGTTAAAGAGTGCATCAGCTTTTAAGTTGTCAGATAATTTAGAGCTCACATTTAAGCTGAAATTATCTTTCTTAATTTCTGAATTTGGTACAATACCGTTAATTTTTGTATTGGTATAAGATAATCTTACATTCGTATTTTCAAATGATTTAGCAACAGAAATGTTATTGGTATAAGTCGTTCCAACTCTAAAGAAGTCATCAACATCTTTTCTAGGAGCAACCCATTGTTTCAGCTTCATATATTGGTCAGGAAACTCAGGATCAAAAGAATCCCAGCCTAAATAGTATAAATTCGGGTCATATTTAGGACCCCAGCTTTCATCTGTTCCAAATTCAGGAAGATTGTAAGTTACCCCATCAATTTTCTGAGTTTGCAGAGCCAATTCTGAACCACCTCCATATAAGTTTTGTAATTTTGGTCTTATGTAGATAGATTCAAAAGCAACACCGGTATTGAACTGAACTTCTGTTCTTCCTTTCTTGGCTGATTTTGTAGTATAAATAATAGCACCATTTCCAGCTCTATATCCGTATAAGGCAGCGGCCGGTCCTCCTTTTAAAACTGTTACACTTTCAATATCATCAGGGTTGATATCAAATGTAGCATCACCATAATCTCTACCTCCAGCTCCTCTTTGAGTATCCTCATTGTTAACGTTTGAGTTATCCAAAGGAACTCCGTCAACTACAATTAACGGACGGTTTTCACCAGTTACAGAACTGATCCCCCTCATTGTAATTCTTGTAGACCCCCCCATAGAAGATGGAGCAGTAACCTGAACCCCCGCAACATTTCCTGATAATGCACTTACAGCATTCGTCTGCCCTGCATCAGAAATAAGGTCCCCTTTGATTTCTTGAGATGCGTATCCAAGAGCTTTTTTTTCTCTCTTAATACCGAGTGCTGTCACCACTACACCCTCAATTTCCTTAGTCTGTGTAGCAGTATCGTTTTTCTTCTGCTGTGCATTTACAATTGCAACAGATGAAGACAAAACCACAACAAGTAGACTCGTAGTTAGTTTCTTCATATCAAATTAATTTTATATCCGTACAAATTTGTAAAACTTTCTTAAAAGCACAAAGGAAAATTCAAAAAAAATAACAATATTTTAAATATTCAAAAAATTAACAAACAATAAATTATTAAAATACGTTAAAATCATTCTTTTTAACGAAAATTAAAAAAAAATTAATTACTATTTTTCCATATATACCAATTAGATAATTCATTGATATTCTCTATATATAAAATTAACAAAATAATGTTTAAAACACTGTATTACAATATAATAAATAAATTAAAGAAAAATAAAATCAATACTTACTACAAACAAACAATGTTATGCATATCTTTTTTTTTATTTAAAATTTTGTTAAAAACGTCGTGCAAACAATAAAAAAGACTTTAGTACAAATAAATTAAAAAAACAAAAGCATAGATGAAACCTTTTAAAAAAAAACAGATTTATTTTTTTTAAAATTGGGGTATTTTACAGAATTTTATAAAAATAAAATTTTACGCCCACACCCATTTAGCGGTATTTTTTTCATAGTCCAATAAACATTTTTATGAAGATCGTTTCCTCTAATGAATCAAAAAAGGCTACCCAAAAGGGCAGCCTTCAAAAAATATATTAAAATTTATAGAATTAGTTCTGATTCCAGAATGGAGTAGTCTGATTCTTAGTAAACATCTGAGCAGTGGTTACCTTAGGTACGTTGTTAGCGTTTGCACCATATTCAGAATTAGGATAGAATAACCTCAATGGTCTGTTCGCTTGTGAGCTTGTTACAGCCATTGGAGTTACAGGATACCCTGTTCTAGTATACTCAATAAACATCTCTGTTGGGTTAACATTAGTTAAAGCTAACCACTTCTGAGTCATAATACCTTCAATTTGTTGATTCGTAGACCCCATAAGACCAAGCCCTGGTCTTGTAGCAATTGTTGCTTTATAAGCAGTCATATCAGCAGCTCCCAGCCATTTAGCTGACGCATCAATACCTGCATCAAAGTGTCCTTGAGCTCCTCCAAATAATGACGGATACCTTACAGCAGCCTCGGCCTGTAAAAATTCACTTTCAGCCAGAGACATTACAATCCCCCCCCTGGCATTTCCTGCAGTAATAAGTTGTCCTACAGTAGTTACCGTTGCTGATCCAACAAAATTACCAAGCGCCAAAGCAGATAAAGATTTGTTATCAATCGGAGCACCAGGCTGCCCTGCATTCGCTCCTTGTCTGATCCCTTTCACCTGTGGAACAGTATTATAAGTTACTGATGTAAATAATCTAAATCTTCTAGGATCTATAATCCCATTAAATTTAGTATAATAAGCTTCAGTAGAGTTCATAAGATTTCCATTCAAACAATTCGCAATATGCTCAGATGCACAAATATAGGTAGATGCAGCAGAACCAGACGCTGTTGTTTTATAAGAACTTAGAAAAGGGCTCATTCTAGCATTGTTAGCTGAAGAATATCCTGGATTATTAATAACATTATCCTTAATAAATGGAGCTCCAGACAGAGCAGCAAGTTTCTGATCTCTGTAAGTTGCCATATCCCCTGTCATATTAGACATTCTTAAAAGCATTCTTAACTTAATAGTATTTGAAAATGCTTTCCAATTATTCATAACTCCCCCAAAGATTGGATCAGTAGTAGCTGCTTTAGCATCAGGATGCTTCAGGTCAATCAAAGCATTCGCAGCTTCAAGTTCACCAATCAAAGCCTTATAGATCTCTTTATCATCATCATATTTAGGAGTAGTATTAGCCGAACGTAAAAAAGCTTCAGTATACGGAGCATCTCCATATAAATCAACAATGTATTGCATATAGAAAGCTTTTGCAATTTTAGCGATCGCTACATAATTATCCTGAGCATGATCAGCGTTAGGATAATCTTCTACTAACTTAAGATTAGCAGCGTACAGATAAATTCTATTCCAAATATTACTATAAAAACTGTCATTTACAGCCCCTAGAGTATATTCTGCATTATATACCCCACCGGTATTATAAACATCTGTAGCCCAATTGTTCATCATCACGTTTCCAAAAGTCATCATTGAACCGGAACGTCCTCCACCTTCACCTCCTTGTGTAATAAACAATTCATTGATAGCACCAGGAATTACCTGCTCAGGTAAAACGTTTTCGATATGCCCTGCATTTGGACTTTCATTAATATCCAAGTAATCATTACATGACACAGCACTTAAGCTTAGAGCCAATGCCGCTAAAGGCATAATTAATTTGATTTTATTTATTTTTTTCATTTCTTGATTTTAATTAAAATGATGCACTCATACTAACCCCAAAAGTTCTAGTAGTAGGATACTGCCCGGTATAGGCAACACCATAAGCATTTGGTCCTCCAGTTCCAAGCGCCTGTCCAGGTCTTTGATTGACAGCACCCGTATTGCTAGCTGTTTCAGGATCAGCAAAGTTTCTATTACTTTTAGCATACCAAGCAAAAGGGTTTCTGGCATAAACCCCAAACGTAAGATTATTAAGGAAAGTATTTGCGAGAATAGACTTAGGTAATGTATAGCTCAAAGCAATTTCTCTAATTTTAAAAGCCGTTCCATCCACAACGAATTCTTCACCAACAGAGCTATAATAACCATTTGCCGTGAAGTAAGTAATTGCACCGTTATAATCTGCTCCCAAAGCAGCAGTAGTATTGGTAACATACACTGGGTTGGCAGCTGTTCCTACATTCTGCACAGAGTTAGGTACCACATATCCCTGGCTTCTATCATAATCAGCAGATTTTTCTAAAGCTCCTGTAAATCCAAGTAATTGTTTAGTAATAGATATAAAGCTATTTCCGGTTCTATAATCTGCAGTACCTGAAAGTCTAAATCCTTTATAACGGAAAGAAGTGCTGAATCCTAAGATATAATCAGGAGTTACTTTACCCAACACCTCAAAACCTGAAGTAGCTAAAGGCACACCATTTTTCCCAACTATAATTCTACCTTGATCATCTCTCTGGTACTTTGTCCCTTTAATTAAAGGATACTCCTCTCCTTTCTTAACATAAATCCCTGCAGATGGACGCCCAACTTGTAATAATAAGATATCATCCACACCGTTCTTAAGATCTGTAACTTCAGATTTATAAGTACTATATGAACCTCTGATATTCCACTCGAAATCATTGGTTCTTATCGGAGTAAGCCCAAGGTCCAATTCAAGCCCTTTATTGGTTGCATCACCAATATTATCTCTCAATGTCGTAATACCAGCTGCATTAGAGATTGAAGAATTAGTAATCAAATCTGTAACTCCAGATGTAAACACAGATCCTCCCAAAGTAATCCTATCCTCAAAGAAACCTAACTGAATTGAAGCTTCTTTAGTATTCGTAAACTCAGGCTTAATATCAGGATTTGTTGGATTTCTATTGATTACATATGATGCATTATTCATTGGGAATCCAGATGGGATCAATCCGGTAACTTCATCAGTTGCATAAGCACCAATTGCTGCAGTACTTCCTACCTTAGTATAAGATGCTGTAATTTTCGCATAATTCATAACACCTCCCTTCAATATTTCAAAAGCTTTTGTTGGAACGAATGAAAGACCTACCGAATAGTATGAATAAGGTTTATTCTTAAGTTCTTGAGTAAAAGTATCACGTGTAGATAATACAGAACTCTTTTCGATTCTAAATGTTGAGTTTAAAAATAAGAAGTCTCTATATGCTAAATCTAAATTGGCAAAACCCGCAATACTTCTTATACGTGTCTGTGTATTTTGAAGTTCAGAAAACGGAGAAGGATTTCCTACATTATTTATATGATAAAAACCTGGAATCTGAAGATTGGTTCCTCCTACAGTAGCCACTGTAAAAGAATCATCTCGAACGTTATTACCAATATTTAATTTCAATCCTAAATCATCCGTAAGCTTATAATTAAAATTCAACATTATATCTCCATAATAATTGAATCTTCTGCTTACACTTTTATAATAGCTGGATTCAATATTGGTATGATTAAAATCTAAGAATGATTTGTCATCATAAGCTGTACCTGTAGGGGCAAACACTTTACCGAACCTCCAGCCATTATTATAACTTTCCCCTAACGCAGAAATACTCAAAACATTACCTAAATATGATAAACTAATATGATCATTAAAAGTATATTCAAGATTTAAAATACCACTGAAAGTCGTACTTTTATTATTATATCTTTCGTTATCTATCGTCCAATATGGATTATCTGCATAAGTAGTGAAATAATGCTCTGCATCAGGTTTAGAGAAAGCTCTGATATCAACATTTGAAGGCATTTGAATCAAGTCATCATATAAATTCGAGTTTGTTTCAGATGTTTGCTGATCAACTAAATTGAAAGTACCATCCACTCTTAATTTACCTAATTTTTTTCCTGCTTTAAATAATATATTATTTCTATTTAACCTGTCTTTGTCTACAACGAAATCATTTTGAGTTCTGTTGAAAGAGAAGAACGCATAAGCATCACTACCACCAACATTCATAGTTAAGCCATTTTGGTACAGTATTCCTGTTTTAAAAAAATCTGCAAAATGGTTTTTTCTGGGAGCATATTTTCCCATAACAAACTGCCCGTTTGCATCAGGTGTTCCTATAATTAAATTCTTTCCTGCTATAATAGGATCAGAATAAAGAGGACCCCAAGATGTATTTTCATAAGGAATCCAGGTAGTCCCACCCATTTCCGGAAGTCCAGGAGTAAAGTCACCACCAGGACCTCCTTGGCCATACTTATCCTGAATAATAGGCATTTTATACACAGAAGACGCATCTATGTTCGAAGTCAGGGTAAACTGAATTTTTTCAGATTTCGTTCCTTTTCTTGTTGTAACAACAATTACACCATTCGCTCCTCTTTCACCATATAATGCAGATCCTTGCTGACCTTTATATACGTTAACACTCTCAATAACATCAGGAGGCAACTGCTGGAAAATAGCAGCTGTAGAAGGCGCACCATCAATAACGATTAGCGCACCGTTATCCCCTGTTAAAGATCTCTGTCCTCTTAAATTAATCGTTGCCTGTCCATTTACCGAACTATTAGGAACGTTGATATAAAGACCGGATACTTTACCTGTTAATGCCTGAACAGCATTCGGGTTACCAGCTTTAGTCAGCTCTTCGGTTTTTACAAGAGCTGTACTTCCCGTAATCGCATCTTGCTTTTTCTTAATTCCCAATGCTCCCGTTACCACAATCTCTCCGATATTCTGAGTATTCAATGTATCATTCCCTTTTTTCTGGGCATTTACATTAATAAAAGAAGCAGAGAGTGCAATAATCAGAACACTCGTTGTTAATTTCTTCATGAATGTATTATTTTTTTTATTTGGCTACAAATATGTGAAAGTTTCTTAAAATTACCAAACAATTTGTTAAAATATTAAAAATAACATAATCAAATTCAACAAATAGTGGGTTATCATTGTAAATAATTCACCAAAACAACGATAACACAAACAGATTGAAAACACCCATTAAAAGGGATATTTTCAACAAAACAAGGATATGCATAGCAACTATCAATTTGGAGAAATATCAAAAAAAAAAAACTTAAAAAAAAGTTATATTTTTGTACCAGTAGAAAAAAATATGGACTTAATAAAAAGCTGGTCAAACATTTACATTGAAGCAGGATGTGATGAAGTAGGGAGAGGGTGTTTAAGCGGGCCGGTAGTCGCCGCAGCTGTTATTTTGGATGATAATTTTGAACAAAGTCTCATTAATGATTCCAAGCAACTAACGTTTAAAACCAGAATGAATCTGGACAGCTATATCAGAGATAATGTAAAGAGCTATGCCATAGCAGAACTTCCACCAGCATTCATTGATGAGCATAACATCCTCAATGCCAGTATCCACGCAATGCATCGAGCCCTAGACAAACTGGCTATAACACCGGAACTTATTTTGGTAGATGGCAATAAATTCCATCCTTATAATTATATTCCCCATCAATGCATCATAAAAGGTGATTCCAAAGTTTTAGCCATTGCTGCAGCCTCCATCCTTGCTAAAAACTACAGAGACAGATTAATGATTGATCTTCACGAGGAACATCCCGAATATGGCTGGAATACCAATTTCGGATATGCTACAAAAAGACATCAGGAAGCATTAATTAAGCATGGGCCAACAAAACATCACAGACAGTCTTTCAGATTAAAGTATGACTAATTAAAAAATTAAACTTTATATAAAATAAAAAAGAGAAGCAATTTGCTTCTCTTTTTTATTATGATAGATTATCGATTATTTCTTTTTGTTTTTTTCTTGAGTTTGCTGTTGCTGTTGAGCTTGCTCCATCATTTCTCTCATCTTCTTCTGGAATTTACCTTCCGTTTTCGGCTTTTCTTTATTAGCCTGAATCTGAGCATGAATTTTCTTCTCATCCAGAATTACATATTTAATAACAAGGATGATTAGGATGTTAATTGCATTCGATACAAAGTAATACCATGAAAGACCTGATGCTGAAGTGTTCAGGAAGAATAAGAATGTAATCGGGAAGATATACATTAACACTTTCATGTTTGGCATTCCTTCCTGCTGTGGCTGCTGCATGTTTCCTGAGGTCATTACAGTATAGATTAAGATAACTATTGTACAAGCCAATGCAAAGATACTTAAGTGATCTCCAAGGAACGGAACTTTAAATGGTAATTTAATCAAATCATCATAAGCCGTTAAGTCTTTTGCAAACCAGAATCCTTGACCTCTTAAATCAATAAAGTTCGGGAAGAAACGGAATAATGCATAGAAGATAGGGATCTGTACCAACGCCGGTAAACATCCTGCCATCTGATTTACTCCAGCTTTTCTGTAGATCTCCATCGTAGCCTGCTGCTTCTTCATTGGATCCGCATCCTTGAACTTAGCATTTGCTTCATCAATTTCCGGACGAATCACCTTCATCATAGCACTCAGCTTATGCTGCTTGTACATAATTGGTGATAGAATCAATTTTACGATAATTGTCATTGCAAAAATTACCCAACCTGCTGACAATCCCCATCCAGCAATAATTGCATATAACCACATGAAGAAATAACGGTTCATTGCTCCAATGAAAGACCAACCTAACGGAAGAATTTCATCAAAATTTTTATCGTAAGATTTTAATAATGGTAAATCCAATGGCATAAAATACCATGTAAAATCCTGATTCAGCTCACTTCCGGTCATCTGAACAAAACCTTCATAGTTTAATTTCTTCAGATATTCTCCTTCTTCTACATTTTCCTGATTCCCCTTACTTTGAGTAAATCCATTCTTAGCTTCGATAACAGAAGTAAAGAACTGCTGTTTTACTCCAATCCAGTTAAGAGTTTCTTTTTCCTCCTCCATTGTGGTTCTTCCATCATAATCATAATCTTTATAATTATTGAAAGCATAAGAGAATTCTGAGTGAGATTGTTCCTGAGCTCTACCTTTTTCAAGGTTTCTTACACTATAATCCCAGATAAAATCGGCTTTGTTATCAGAAGTAACTGCTGCAAGACCTTGAGTTCTTACTTTAAAATCAAGTGTATATTTTGGAAGTAATGTATAAATAAACTGAATAACAGCTCCATTATAGTTAGCGGTCATCGTTACAGCATTTCCGTTAACAGTAGGTGAGAAAACTAAATCTTTAGTATTGATTACCTTCCCTGTTTTATCTTTAAACTGGAATCCGTAGTTTGAATTATTTTTATTGATAAGATAAAGCGGAAGGTCAGCCTGATCCGTTTTATTATTGTATGCTTTGTATTCTGAAAGCTGAACTTTAGAAACCTGTCCCCCTAAGCTTGAGAATTCGACATTCAATTCTTTGTTAGACAAATTAGCTGTCTGAATCGCATTAGGAGTTACATTTGGATTGATATTGGTGGCCTGAGTTTGTTTTACGACATTTTTCACCTGTTCCGTTTTCTGCTGCTGAGCTTTTAACTCTTCTTCTTTCATCTGCTTGTTCTGGAAATAGAACATTGCACCGAAGAGAACCAGGCATAAAACCGCGAAACTAATCATCTGCTTCTTATCGATTCCGTTGTTTTGTTGCATTTTATTTTAGATTAAAATTTTAAACTTAAAATGTACGTACACCAGTACGTTATTTGAGCTGACAAAAATACTGTTTTTTTATCAAAACTCTATACTATAATACATTAGTATATAATAAACTCAGGCTGAGAAAAATCAACCTGAGTTTATCGATAGACGTTTATGGTAAAAAATTACCTTATTTGTTGATGTTGGGTTGAATATTATGTTCTTCCCACACTAAAATATCTTACTTAGAAGTTTCACAAGCTTTAATAAAAGCTCTGAATAGAGGATGCGGTGTAGCTACCGTACTCTTGTATTCCGGGTGATATTGTACACCTACATAGAATGGATGTCCTGGTAATTCTAATGCTTCAACCAATCCTGTTTCCGGGTTTGTTCCTGTAGCTAAGAAACCGTTCTTTTCAAATTCCTGAAGATAATCACTGTTGAATTCATAACGGTGACGGTGTCTTTCAGAAATATTTTTACTTCCATAGATTTCGTATAGCTTAGATCCGTTTTTCAAAGCACATTTCCACGCTCCAAGACGCATCGTCCCTCCTTTATCAATCACATTTTTCTGTTCCTCCATTAATGAAATTACAGGATCCGGAGTTGCCGTATCAAATTCCACAGAGTTTGCTTTTGTATGTCCTAAAACATTTCTTGCAAATTCAACCGTCATAATCTGCATTCCTAAACAGATTCCCAACATTGGAATTTTATTTTCTCTTGCATATTTTGCAGTAAGAACTTTTCCTTCAATCCCTCTGTCTCCAAAACCTGGAGCAACAAGGATACCATTAACACCTTTAAGTGTTTCTTTGATATTCTCTTCTGTAATATCTCCACTGTATACCCATCTTACTTTTACTTCAGTTTCAAGGTCAGCTCCTGCATGTTTGAATGCTTCAGCAATAGAAATATAAGAATCCTGAAGGGAAACATATTTTCCAACCAATGCAATTTCAACAGTTCTCTTAGGGTTCTGGAATTTTTTCACAAAAGTTTTCCAGTCTTTAAGATCAGCATCTTTATCACTTTTCAGATCCAGTTCTTTCAAGACTACGTCATCGAAATCTTGTTTCTGAAGATACATTGGAACCTCATAAATAGTTTCCATATCCTTACATTCAATAACGTTTTCCAATGGAACGTTACAGAACTGAGCCAGTTTTGCTCTCTGATCTTTTGGAATTTTATGTTCTGTTCTGCAAACCAATACATCAGCCATAATTCCGCTTTCCATCAACTGACGAACGGAGTGCTGAGATGGTTTTGTCTTTAATTCTCCACTTGAAGCCAGGTAAGGCAATAGTGTAAGGTGGATCACCATAGAATTTTTCTCTCCCAGTTCCCACTTCAGCTGACGAACAGTTTCAATGTATGGTAAAGATTCAATATCCCCTACAGTTCCTCCGATTTCGGTAATGATGATATCGTAGTTCTGTTTAGAAAGGATTTTAATTCTACGCTTAATTTCGTTAGTAATATGAGGAATTACCTGAACTGTTTTTCCAAGAAAGTCTCCTTTTCTTTCTTTTTCAATTACAGTCTGGTAGATTTTTCCTGTAGTAACGTTGTTGTTTTGGGATGTAGGAGCATCAAGGTAACGCTCGTAGTGACCTAAATCCAGATCCGTCTCCGCACCATCTTCAGTCACATAACACTCTCCGTGTTCATAAGGATTCAAAGTTCCCGGGTCAATATTGATATAAGGATCAAGTTTTTGGATCGTTACGTTAAAACCGCGTGATTTTAGCAATAGTCCCAAAGAAGCAGACACGATTCCTTTTCCCAAAGATGAAGTTACACCTCCTGTCACAAAGATGTACTTTGTATTCTTTTTACTCATTAGATTAGGTTTGTGCAAAGTTATGGGAAAAAGAGATACAAAGCAATTTTTTAGATTTTTAAAATGTAGAAACACCCTTCAAACAATTATAAATCCTGATTAAAATTTTTCTCTATATTTGATAAAGACAAATGATACAAAGTAATAATCACCATGATTTCGGTATATAAACTCAAACCAAAATTCCAGCAGCTGCTTACTCCTGTTTTATTATTTTTAAATAAGAATAAAATTACGGCCAATCAGATTACAATCAGTTCAATTCTGTTATCCGCTATAATTGGGGTACTTTTTTGGAATGCAGATTCATCAAAATGGCTTTTTCTGAGTCTTCCGATCGGATTGCTTTTAAGAATGGCTTTAAATGCTTTAGACGGAATGATGGCCAGGAGATTCAACCAAACCAGCAAACTGGGAGAAGTCTTAAATGAGGTAGGTGATATTGTGTCTGATGTCATTATATTTTTCCCTTTGTTAAAATTTCAGCCCGAAAGTATATACCTGATTGTTATTTTCATTGTCTTAAGTGTGATTAATGAATTTGCAGGACTGATAGGAAAAATTGTAGGAAAAGAGCGTCGTTATGATGGCCCTATGGGGAAAAGTGATCGTGCGCTTATCTTAGGATTATATGGTTTACTTGTGTTTTTTGGGGTCAGCATCACAGCGGTTTCAAATTATATTATAGAAATCATCATCATTCTACTACTGATTAGTACCTATGCCCGACTTAAGAAATCACTGAATGAAGCCTGAAGAAAATAAATTCGCAGACGTTCCCTTAAGAGTAAAGACCTGGATTTATATCATTATAGTTTTTGCCCTCGGAATTTCACATCCTCTTGCCATGACCATTTTTATTTCATGGATAAGCTTTCAGGCTTTCTTTGAACTTTCAAGAATGCTTAAAGTTGTAAATCCTGTAAATCCTGCTATATTCATTGGAATTGCCCAGTTTTTACTGTTATACTTTTTTAATATTGAATATTACTTTTTGTACAGTTCTATCTTAGGAGCTACTGTCTTTCTTTATTTTTTAATTGTAAGAGCTTCTGTACAACAATTGTATGGGATTCTTATTGCTCTGCTGGTCTGCCTTTTTGCTTTTCCACATCTGTTATGGATAAGATGCAGTTCCAATGGGCTTAGTTCCATTATTTTCATTGTTGTGGTAACAGAGCTCAATGATGTTTTTCAGTATCTGATGGGAAAATTCTTTGGCAAACATAAAATCGTACCCAAAATCAGTCCGAATAAAACGCGAGAAGGACTTATAGGAGGCATTTTTCTTACGGTGATCCTAAGTAATATTTTAGGATCCTTTTTACTGAAAACCGGTATCTTCACCAATAGTATTATTGGAATAGCCTTGGGAATTTCAGGGTTTTGCGGAGATATTTTCATGTCTTATCTAAAAAGGAAAACAGAAGTAAAAGATACAGGCACACTCCTACCCGGCCATGGAGGCCTTTTGGACAGAATGGACAGTCTCATTTTTAATGCTCCACTATTCTTCTGGATCCTTTCATTTTTGATAAAGAATTAAAATCATGGATGAAAAATTTAAAAGATCAGTCATTTTCTCAGGAGGCGGAACAAGGCTAATGATTTACCTTGGTATTTTTGCAGCCCTGGATGAACTTGGTATGAAACCGGATATTCTCATTGCAACCTGTGGCGGATCTTTTGCAGCAACTGTTATCAACGCTTTTCCTGATCATTTTTCCCGAAAGGAATATATGAAATCAGAAGAATACTATCAGTTTGTATCAAAAACAGCATTGACCAAACATAAAAAACTCTCTGAGATAGGTGTTTTTTCATTAAAAAAATGCTTTGATAAAAGAAAAGCGCCATTCATTGAAGATGTTTTCAACCGGTATATTGTGAAAATGCCTCAAGATCTTTCTGAATGTTTTCCCTCACTAAAAGGTACTAGGTTTTCAAAAGAAATTCCAACCCTTATTATTGGATCTGAACTTCTTTTTAGTCCACAGGAGTCCCAACAGACAAGAAATGAAAAAAAATTGTTCAGAAAAGTAATCTTCACTGATTCTGAAACAGCGAAAAAAATAAACGCGGAGCATATTTCCGTTACTTTCAACAGTTTTAAAAACAGCGCCGTTGAAAAAGATTCTAAACTTATAACAGACGCTTCGCTACTTGAAAGTACAAGAGCTTCTATCTCTGATATGTTTTACGTGAGTCCTGTACTTCTCAAACAGAGTTATTTTATGGGCGGAGTTATTGATCTTATTCCCATTGAACTGGCAAAACATCTTTCCCAGGAAATCATTACTGAGAAAAAACAGCCTTACACCTCAATTGAAGAGGCACTAATCCGTTCGGTTTTTGGTTTCAATGCTAATGAAAGATTATTGGAAACCAATCAGATTAAAGTTGATTATCAGATTGACACTACCAGCATAAAAGAAGTTTTAAAAGGTCATTATCCGGAAAAAAGCATTAACTGGAAAAAATTGGAGATTGATTTTTCATTGCCGAAAACTTATCAGCAATTTGTACAGGATATGGAAATGCAGTGGCAGTATGGTTTTGATCAAACCGTGAAAGGAATAAAGACTAAATTATAATTTTTTTAACCACAAAAGTTTTAACCTCCAAGATTATTTTCAAGTAACAAGTCTTCGTATAAAAAACACATAAAAGTGTTGAAAATTTCTGATTTATTATCCACAAGCACCTGCGTAAATCTGTACAGTCTGCGGTTAAAAAAGTTATCCACAATATGGAATTGCAGAAAACACATCTCCATATTCATCAAAAATTCAACAAGTTATAAATTACATCTGTTAAACGATTTTTCATAAACAAGTCTAATTTATAATATAAAAAAGTTATCCACAATGTCAAAATATGAATCAAAAATTTTCTGATTTTTTCCGAGATCAAGACATCCACTTCAAAACGAGTCATCCGTATAAATCTGCAACATCTGTGGGAAAATAAAATTATTATGTATCCGTAGCAAAACATCCTTATTTTTCATTTTTAAAATTTATTTTTACATACAATTGAAAATCACAACTTACTCATGAATGTTTTTATTGCAGGCGGAACATCTGGTATTGGCTATTCTCTGGCCCGGCATTATCTTTCAAAAGGATATTGTGTAGGAGTTTGTGGAAGAGATCCTGCAAAAATTACCGATAGCCATTTCGAAACCTTGCAGGTTTTCCAGACAGATGTTTGTGAAATGAGTTCTGTTTTATCCACATTAAAGTCTTTCCTTGTGGATAAAGATCAACTTGATATCTTTATTAATTGTGCCGGAAGCTATGCAGAAGATGTGGCAAGAAAAATCTCCTATGAAGAAGCGGAGGAAATGCTGCAGACTAACATTTTAGGAACGGTGAACTGTTTTGAAGCTGCAAGAAAAGCTATGAAAAAGCAGAAAAGCGGAAATATTGCTGTCATTGCCTCAGTTTCCGGAATTATGAATTATGAAAATTCCAGTTTATATACTAAGAGTAAAAGATCTGTCATTCAGATTGCTGATGCTTACCGCCGTGCCCTGAAACCTTTTGGAATTTCTGTAACCACTATTGCACCGGGCTATGTGGATACTGAAAAATTACGTAAGCTGAATCAAAATGATTTAAGCAAAAAACCATTTCTCATCAATTTGGAAACAGCAGTTTCTATTATTACCAAAGCCATTGAAGACAAAGAAAAATTAGTTATTTTTCCAGCAAAAATGAAGTGGATGATGAAATCTTTATCCCTGCTTCCTTCTTCATTACTAAATATCATTATGTTCAGAAAAGCAAAATGGATGAAAAACGATTGAAAATACAGCAGAAGTTGTATGCTCTGATACTTTGTTCCGTTGTATTCACTGTGGTTTACAATTATACGGCGTGGCATATTTCAGCATTACCGGAGGTTCCATCGTTTGTTTTTAACTTTGAAAAATATATTCCGTTTATTCCATGGACGATTATTCCGTATATGACCAGTGGATTATTTTTCTATCTGGTATTTTTCCTTTGTACTAATAAAGAACAGCTTAAGGTTTTGACCCAAAGAATGCTCTTTGTGACAATTATTGCAGGGATCTCTTTTCTGTTGTTTCCTTTAAAGTTTTCTTTACAAAAACCTGATATTGAAAATTTCATTTTGGGATATTCTTTTCAGTTTTTAAAAACATTTGATTCACCTTTTAATCAGGCTCCTTCATTACATATTTCCTATGCATTGATCTTCTGGTCTGTTTTCAGAACATTACAAAAAGGAAGGACTTTTCTACTATTCTTGCTTATTTTATTAGGATTTTCAACGTTAACTACCTATCAGCATCATGGTATTGACATCATAACGGGTGCTATACTTTCTCATATCAGTTTTATCATCTTTCCTTACCGAAAAAAAGATTTCCAATACAGGAATTTTCATGTCGCTAATTTTTATTTTTTATCGGCCTGGATGTTTATTCTAACTGCATTATTATTGAATCAGTTTTCAGGGCAACTAGGACTAATCCTGCTATGGCCGGCTCTGATGAATTTTTGCATCGGTTATCATTATCAAAAAGACAATACCTATTTCTTAAAAGATAGAAACGGAAACATTTCCTGGACCAAAAAGATCTTTTATTTCCCATATCTTTTAATGTACCGGATATTCTGGAGACTTCTCCGAAAAAATAAAACACCTGTTGAACCCGTTTCCCGTATTTATATTTCATCAAAACCGGATCAGGAAACTTTAAAATATTTTAAGCCAGATAAAAATACTTTTGTATATGATCTTTCTCCTGAAATTGAGGAAAACTTATTGCTAAAAGAGCAGGCTAATTATTTTTTCCGTCCTATTTTAGATATAGGAACATTTGATCTTGAAAGAACACAATCTCTCATCACAGAAATCAGCAGAACCCACAGACATCTTCCTGAAGATGGGAAAATACTCATCCATTGTACAATGGGATTTACCAGAAGTTCTGTAATCGGGATTCTGATAATCAAAAATATTTTATCTTTACCCTTAGAGGAAGCAATAACCATTATGAAAACCAGCAATAAGCATATCATTATCCATTCTTACCTGCAGGATTTTCTCAAAAAATTTTAACCTATGAACAGCGGACATTTTACAAGTTTTGATAACAATGAGATTTTTTACAGGGAATGGAATTACCAGCCCCATCAGAAAAGCATCATCATGATCCACCGAGGTCATGAACATTCTGAAAGGCTTAATGATATTGCTCAGTCACCACAGTTTTCGAAATATAATATTTTTGCTTTTGATCTCCGTGGCCATGGCCATACTCCTGCTACAACCTCATCCGTTTTCATGGATTATGTTCGCGATCTGAATGCTTTTTCAAAATTTCTTTACACAAAATATGAGGTGAAGATCTCAGATATTTTTGTAGTTGCCAATAGTATAGGCGGAGTGGTTGCTGCTGCCTGGGCTCATGATTTTGCTCCTGGTATTGCAGGCATGGCTCTTTTGGCACCGGCATTCAGGATTAATCTTATTGTTCCTTTGGCTAATGAAATGATTACATTGGGAACCAAGCTGAAAAAAGGGTTAATCATCAAAAGTTATGTAAAATCGAAGATGCTGACCCATGATCCTGAACAACAGAAAGCTTACGATACTGATCCATTGATCTCCAGATCCATTGATGCGGAGCTTCTTATTGATCTTGCCAAAGCTGGAAAACGTTTAACAGAAGATGCTGAAGCAATAGATACTCCAACATTGATTTTAGCTGCAGAAAAAGATCATGTGGTTTTTAATAAAGACCAAAAAATATTCCATGACAAACTGGATACGGATTTAAAAAAGTACGAGGTACTGCCTGATTTCTTCCACGGAATTTTATTCGATTCCGGAAAAGAAAAAGTATACGATAAAATTGTGAATTTTGCTGAAAAATGTTTCAACAGAGTTCCAAAACAGACCCATCTTTCCCCTGACCCATTTTCTGTAAAAGAAGAGCAGGATCTGAAAAATAATGTTGGAAACAATCTGAACTTTAAACTTCAGAAACTCTCCCTGGGAAAGATCGGAAAAATAAGCAATGGAATGGCTATCGGATTAAAGTATGGATTTGATTCCGGAGCTTCATTGGATTATGTTTATCAGAACCAGCCGAAAGGAAAATTAGGTTTTGGAAAAATGATGGATAAGAATTATCTCAATGCCATTGGCTGGAAAGGAATCCGTATCAGAAAACAACATTTACTTCAGCTTTTAGAACAAAATATTCAGGTACTTAAACAACAGGGAAGAGCTGTTAAAATTCTTGATATTGCCGGAGGTACCGGAAATTATTTATTTGATATTAAAGAGAAATATCCTGAAGCTGAAATTGTCATTAATGAGTTTGTAAAGTCTAATATCGAAATCGGTGAAAAGGTGATTAAAGAAAAAGGTTACCAACAGATCCGGTTTACTAATTTTGATTGTTTTAATCCTGAGACGTATAAAAAACTGAATATTGAACCCAATATCACCATCGTTTCCGGTATTCTTGAACTTTTTGGAGATAATCAGATGGCAAGTAAAGCTATTCAGGGAATTGTTTCCATCTCAGAAAAGGACTCTCACATTGTGTACACAGGACAACCCTGGCATCCACAATTGAAAATGATTGCCTATGTACTGAATAATCATCAGAATAAGGACTGGATCATGAGAAGACGTTCACAGAAAGAGCTGGACAGAGTTATGGCATTCAATACTATTCAAAAAGAGAAGATGCTGATTGATGATTTTGGAATTTTCACAGTTTCTTCCGGGAAAGTAAATGTTCTTAACTGATAATTTCTCTCGCAGATTTTGCAGATTACACTGATCTTTCTTAGCTACTCAATCTGCCAAATCTGCGAGAGAATAAAATCTATTCCAAGTATGCAAACACATACTATAAGCGAATAAGACGAGTTTTTGATATTTAAATCTCTGTAAGCCTCAGAAAAAAAAGCTTTTTTTATAACTTCGCAGTATGGCAAAACTGAAAACGGCATATTTCTGTCAAAACTGCGGAACCCAATATTCCCAATGGATGGGACAGTGCAAAAACTGTGGAGAATGGAATACTCTGGTAGAAGAAGTGGTAGAAAAACCCAACAGCAAATCGGTACCTTTCTCAAAAACCAAGCAACATGTCATCAATATCATTGAGGTAGAAACCAGTGAAGAACCAAGAATAAAAACACCTTCCGAAGAACTAAACCGCGTTCTGGGAGGAGGAATTGTCTTAGGCTCCGTTACCCTGATCGGTGGCGAACCCGGAATCGGGAAATCTACCCTGCTGCTTCAGCTTGCCTTAAAAATGAAGAAAAAAATCTTCTATGTTTCCGGGGAAGAAAGTGCATCTCAGATTAAAATGAGAGCTGACAGGTTAACAGATATTCAAAATCCGAACTGTTTCCTTTTTACAGAAACATCCCTGGAAAAAATTCTTCATGAAGCCAAAAAACTGGAACCGGATTTCATGATCATTGATTCTATTCAGACACTTCAGTCCCAATTGATAGAAAGTTCTCCCGGAACCGTTTCCCAAATCAGAGAATGCTCCAATGAAATCATTAAATATGCTAAAGAAAACAGTATTCCTGTATTTTTGGTAGGCCATATTACCAAAGACGGTCAGATTGCCGGACCCAAGGTACTGGAACACATGGTAGATGTGGTTTTAAACTTTGATGGAGACAGAAATCACCTTTTCAGATTATTGAGAGCCAATAAAAACCGTTTCGGATCTACTTCTGAAATCGGAATCTACGAAATGATCTCACAGGGATTAAAGGAAATTAAAAATCCTTCAGAAATTCTTATCACCAAAAAGTTTGAAGAGCTTTCCGGAAACTCAGTTGCAGTAACCCTGGAAGGTAACAGACCGATGCTTTTAGAAATTCAGGCTTTGGTGAGTACAGCCGTTTATGGTACTCCTCAAAGAAGCTGTACCGGATTTGATTCCAAAAGGCTGAATATGCTTCTGGCAGTTCTCGAAAAAAGAGCTGGGTTCCAACTTGGAGCCAAAGACGTTTTCCTTAATATTACCGGAGGAATAAAAACGGATGATCCGGCTTTAGACCTTGCAGTTATAGCTTCTGTTCTTTCATCCAATGAAGATATAGCCATTTCTGAACATTACTGCTTTGCCGGAGAGATCGGCTTAAGCGGAGAAATCCGTCCGGTTGCTCAGGCAGAACAAAGAATTACTGAAGCCGAAAAATTGGGTTACGAGAAAATTTTCATTTCCAATCTCAATAAACTTCCGAAGAAAAAGTTTGGTATTAAGATTGAGGAAGTAAGCAAAATTGAAGATTTCCACGAAAGACTTTTTTAAAAAAATGTAAACAATGCAACCCGAAAATATTCAGAAGTTTGTCCTCGTACTGCTTTATGGAGGCTTGACTTTGCTTTCATTTACAGTATTGATTAATCCTATGCGGGTTAACAAAAAGGCTAACTTCTTTTTTGGGATATTTATATTCCTCTGGTCCAGTTACTGGCTCCTTGATATTTTGCATTTCTGTGGAATTCCAACGGATTCATGGTTTACGCTTACGTTATATTCAGCACAGATCTTTACTCCTATTTTTTTATTTTTCAGTGTTATATTTTTTATCAATCCTGATTACAGATTTAAAAGAACAGATCTTATTTGCTTTATTACTCCGGTAATTTATTGGGTATTACTTTTTAATATGGAAAATAATCCGATTATCCGAAGTATTGTAATGCTTATTGATGTCTCCCATAATCTTCCCTACATTGCACTTATTTATTTTAAAATCAGAAAACATCAGAAGAGAATTGAAACCATTTCAGCAAATACAGAGAATATAGATCTGCAATGGCTGATCAGATTAAGTTTTCTTCTTTTCGTTACCATTGTGATAACGGTTGTCTATGAACTGTTCAACACTTTTGTGTATAAAATGCATCAGCATTTAGTTATGGATCTGTTATTTCTATTTATTGTTTACAGTACGCTTTATTATGTCCTCAGACAAAAGGAGATTTATCCGGTAAACAAAAACCAACGGGAAGAACTTCTTTCTATTGAACTGGAAAGTGAAACGGAAGAAATATCAAGAAAAAAACTGATTCCGGATGATGAATTTGAATCTTTAAAGCAACGGCTAATTGTCTTAATGGAAACCGAAAAACCTTATCTGGACGGTGATCTGAACCTATTGAAATTATCAGATCTTATTAAGATCAATGCACACCAGCTTTCTTATCTTCTCAACACCGGTTTTCAGGAGAATTTTTTCTATTTTGTGAATAAATACAGAGTAGAACATGCCAAGAAAATGCTTACTGATGATTCTTATCATAAGCTCTCTGTATTAGGAATTGCATTTGAGTCCGGTTTCAATTCAAAAACAGCTTTTAATACGATTTTTAAGAAAATGACAGGGATGACACCTTCTGAATTCAGAAAAGAACAATCCAATTAGTCTGGACTGTAAAAAATTCATTATGCCGGAAAAAAAATTGTAGAAGTCAATAAAATTAAAGATCTTAACAAAAGATTTTTCAAATGATGAAAACTAGTATTCTTGAATATTACAGCAACCTCGCAGAATCCTATGATGAGAACCGCTTCGGGAACTCTTACGGACAATACATTGACCAACAGGAAAGGTCTTTTTTAACCTCTTTTTTCCGGGGCAAAAAATATACAAAGGTTCTGGATCTCGGATGCGGAACAGGTCGCTTGTTAAATTTTGCTACCCATGGAACAGATTTCAGTGAAAATATGCTGGATGTCGCCCGTCAGAAATATCGTGAAAAAATTCTGAAAGCGGGTGAAATTTCAGACATCCCTTTTCATGAGGAATTCGACTGTATTTTCTGCTTTCATGTCATCATGCATCAGAACCGGGAAGAAACGAAAGCATTTTTAAACGAATGTTATCAGAAATTAAACAGGAATGGAAATCTTATTTTCGATTATCCTGTAAAAAGCAGAAAAAAATCCGTTTCTCCACAAAAGGACTGGCATGCCGGAAACAGCTTTTCAGTTTCAGATATTGCAGCGCTTTCAAAAGATCAATGGAAAGTTATCAATACAACCGGAGTGTTATTTTTTCCGATTCACAGAGTGCCGAAAACAATCAGAAGATTCTTTCTTCCACTGGATAATTTTCTTTGCCGCTCCTTTCTGAAAAACTGGGCTTCCTATCATATTACCATTTTGGAAAAGAGATGAAACAGCGACTGAAAAACTGGCTCCCTCATTCATGGAAACTGCAGATGAAACTTTTGCAGCGGTATTTTAATGAACGGAAAAACAATTATGCTTATCCTAAAGAATATCGTTCAGAAAATATTGGAGAATATACCGTCAGCTTCCAGCAAATTATTAAAAGTGGGGCTTTTCATCAGAATAAAATTCACAATTTAAAAGTTGTAGGTGATAAAATCAACAACCTCATTATACATCCCGGTGAAGTATTTTCTTTCTGGAAAATGATTGGAAAACCTAGCGAAAAAAATAATTTTAAGGAAGGAAGAAACCTCATCAACAATACTATTTCAAGTGATTTTGGTGGCGGGATCTGTCAGTTCTCTTCTATTTTATATTATCTGGCGCTTCAATCCGGATTGAAAGTTCTGGAACGATATCCACATTCGATAGATATTTACAAGGACGACGAACGTTTTACACCATTAGGTTCAGACTGTACAGTTGTTTATGGTTACAAAGATCTGCAGATTCAGAATCTATTTTCGTTTCCGGTACAGTTTAAATGTCTTATTAATGATGATGAACTTCAGCTCAGCCTTGTTTCTCCGGAAGAGGTTATCTTAAACGACATTGAGTTTAAATATCTTGAAATTGAAAAAGGAGTTTGGGTAGAAACGGTAAGCAATAGTAAAACTTTGTTTAAAAATTTTTATATTCGTTTATGAATTATCTGGCTCATTCTTTTCTCACTTTCACTGACGGACAAATTGTCGGCCAGTTTTTGGAAGACTTTATCCGAAACAGGGATCGTTTTTCTTTTCCAAAAGACATTCAGGATGGAATTACTTTACACCGCGCCATTGATACTTTCACAGACTCCCACCCTGCCATTCATGAAGCTAAAAAAGTTTTTGCTCCTTTGGTAAGACTCTACGCCGGAGCATTTGTAGATGTTTCTATGGATTATTTTGTAGCCAATGATCTTTCTTTAAATTCCCTGACGGAATGGAAGGCTCATTCTCAGCGGGTGTACAGAGTTTTAAATGCTAATGAAGAGTGGTTACCTGACAGTTTCAAAATAATGTTGGCCAAAATGGAACATGACGACTGGCTTTACAATTACCGTGAAGACTGGGGCATTAAATTCAGTATCCAAAATGTATTGAACAAAGCAAAATATCTGGATAAAGATATCCCTGTTTTTGAAGCTTTTTTAAATCATAAAGATATCCTTCAGGAATGTTATAATGACTTTTTCCCTGATCTTTTGGCCCATGCAAAAGAAATCAACACTCTTATTCAGTTGGAAAATTAAAACTGTTTATACAGATAACGGTTAGGATACGTTAATTTTTCACTCTTTCGATCTCCGTTTACAATGATATGGACAATATTGATCTGATCATCAAAAAGATTGTACAGGAAACTTACAGCTGTTTCCACTTTCTTAGGATTAGCAACGGGTTCAGATTCAAGATAGACATTTACAGATTCATGATCTTCTTCATACCCAATATAATTCATTTTTAAAAACTTATTATTGGTTTTTAGTTTAAAATACTCCTGACAATATTTTTGTAAAGCTTCGTTGATATTAGCTTTATATTTTTCATCATTAAAATGAAAAGAGCCGGCATATTTTTTACTTAATCCATTCTCTAGGTCATCTAAAAAGAATCTTCCGGTTACTTCAAAAGTTTTGGATTTTGAGCTATAGTTAATTTCTACAGAGCCTACATGATAAGGGTGAAAAGCTTCCTTATCCACAAAACTTTGAAAAACAGAAGTTAGTATAAAAAGAAATCCAAAAAAAAGTTTACCAGACATTCATCTTATTTTTAGCAAATATAAAAAAAGCAACAGTTATAAAAACTGCTGCTCTCTTTTGATTATTTAATTATAATAAGATTTAATCTTTAATCACTTTTTTAGTAACCACCGTATTATCATTCAGTGTAACGGTAAATAAGTATATTCCTTTTACCAGTTCAGAGACGCTAATTTTGGTTAAACTTTTATTAACATTAGCTATTTTAATCAATTTCCCCGAGGCGTCATAGATTGCTACTGTCGCTTTGGAATATCTTCCCAATATAACATTAACAACATCTTTTGCCGGATTCGGAGTAAGGTTAACTTCTGAATTCAACTTAATATCTGTCGTTCCCAATGACGATAACGAGATTGTTTTCAGAAAATATCCTCCAAAACCTGTATTTTGAAAGCTTATTTCCCAATATTTATAGGTATCGTTCCATACAATATCAGAAACATTCAGGGGAACCATGGTAGCAGGGCTGCCAAAAGAAGCTACCGTTCCTGTATTTCCAGCACTTGTTCCTGCATACTTTTCTATTATGATATTCGCTTTATTAACATCATCAGTACTGGAAGTAGGTAATTTTTTTATATTGCCTGTAAGGTTGTAAGCATCAAAATCGGCCTGACTGAAATAAAGAGTTACCTTCCCTGTTGCCATTAAAGCATCTGTTGTAGGATTTATTTCATATCTTCTTGAAACATACTTGGGTTGTGCAGCATCTACCCATACTTTTGAAGTGACATTTCCTGAAATAGTACTTATTGCCTCTTTTTCTACTCTCGTAATAAGTTCGCAATTATTAGTATAATAATTTTTGCCTGTTGTAATTGCTGTGGTTTTAGATAAATTAGCTGTGGCCAGCTTTTTTATTTCAGGTTTATCTTCATACACAACAGCTCTGATTCTTAAATTACCATCTGCAGAGATCCAAGTTGTACCATCATTAGATACCTTACTTCTTCCACCATTAGGGGATACCTGTTCAAAGAACAAAGTCATTACTCCTGCTGAAGTGTTTAACACCACATAAAAATCTTCCTTCATTGTAATATTTACATTTAAATCGGAAAGATTGATATAATTCCATCCTGTTCGATAAAAAGTATTTTTAATTGAAGTAAATGATTTTGAGGTAATCAATTCCCCTGGATTCCCACTTGCGTCAACCTTTTTGATATCAATAGTAAATGGTACATCTCCCAGATCTCCATGAGCAACAAAAAAATTCACTCCACTTAATTTACCGGTTTTGGAAGGTGTATATTTTACTGCCATAAAACTCTTATCCACATTAACAGCACCAACACCTGAATCCTCATAAAACTGTGTATCATAATTAATACTCTCAAATTCTGAAACAGCACAGCCTATCTCATCTGCAACAGCTTTGTATATATCTAATTTTCCATATCCCCATCTCGGATTGGGAAGATTACCCGTTTCAGCATCTTTTCTTGCATTACTGGTCAATCTGGATTTAACATTTGAAGCCGTTAAATTTGGATTCGCCTGCAACAATAAAGCAACCGCTCCCGCAACCCCTGGAGAAGCCATACTCGTTCCCTTATCAACAACATACTTATCACTGATACGGTCTACTGCCTGTGGATCCAAACCTCTTGGACTAGATGACGACAGTGCCGAAATTACAAACTGCCCAGAAGCAGTAATCTCGGGTTTCAAAACACTATCTATCCTTGGACCTTTATTACTAAAAGTAGAAATTCCTTCTACAGTTGATCCTATCCCAAAACGTAAATTACTATCTACACTACTCAAATAGTTAGCTCTTCCATTATAAGATGCCACTGTAATTGCACTCGTAGCATTTCCGGGAGTACCTATCACATAATCATTATTGCCATCCTTTAGCGTTGTAGCAACTTCTTGACCGTAAAGCCATCCATTTGTAGAAATCTGGCCAGCTCCATTATTTGTAATTTCCAAAGTATACATCCCCTGGCAATCAGCAGTAGCTCCCGCATTTCTGGTAACGACTAACTCAACAAAACGTTTGTTATTGTCTACATGCCAATAATTATATATTGTTGCTGTAAAGGCTCCCCCCAGAATACTATGGTTGGTATCTGTAGAAATATTCTGTGTATACTGCTGTCCATCCGGGGTTGTTAATTTAGCAGTTACAGAAGTATCATTATTCGCAAACATTATAAATGAGAACACTGATGATGTAGATGTATCACTCCCTACTGTGAATACATAGGATCCGGTAGCATTTGAAGCAATATCCACATTCCTATGAATGTTTTTACCAAAATCATTTCCTGCGGCAATCACCACTACTCTTCCTAGACCTGATGCAGTAAAAGAATCAACAGCCACTTCCTGTGCTGCAAGTCCATCATGTGCTGAAACATGCCCTGCAATACTCATATTAACTACAATCGGTCTATTAAGTGCAGTTGCTACCTTTCTAAAATAAGTTAATGCATCTATTGTATTGTTCGATGAAAAAGTTCCATCTCCTCCTTTTACAATCACAATATCTGCATCTGTAGCAAACCCCTTATGTCTTAGATCCGAGAAAGCAGCACCATTCCCCGCTACAGTTCCGGCTACATGGGTGCCATGGCCGTTTATATCTCTTTCACGAACAAAATTTGTAGGAGTCCCATCGATTTCATCCTCAATTTGTGTTCTGGTATATTCTACTCCGTTACTAAACCCTGCTGGTGGGGCTTCTGTACCTTGAGCAGTCAGCGTTTGATCCCAGATTGAATAAATTCTGCTTTTAGTCTGATCATTTATTCCTCTAAAATCAGGATGTTTCCAATCAATACCTGTATCAAAAACTCCCACCAAAATTCCACTCCCGTTATAAGCGGTATTATTAAAAACTCCATCTTGAAGAAGTGTGGCTCCTGATTGTCCTCGGCTTGCATCGTTATTGATACTATCAAAACGTGGTGCCATAATGGAAGTCACATAAGGAAGTTGAAGTAGTCTTTCAATGTCCTCGATGCTCACCAAAGCAGTGGCAAAATTAGGTAGAACACTTTGAACCAAAATACCTTCCGATTTTAAACGTTCAGGATCCTTAGTATAAATGATACAGGAATACATCGTCTGTGTACCCTTAGCCATTACTACCAAATGGGCACCAAGTTGTTTTTCCAAATTATTCAAATCTTCTCCTTTAATTCCTTTGGTTACATTTTTTTTGTTGTTTAATAAAGTTTTAAATCGTGAATCTAACTTTTGGACTTGCCCAAAATACAAAGAGCAACAAAATATCAGAAAAACAGACATCGCATTTTGAACACGCCTTTTACCTACACTTGTAATGTGTACTTTTGTACAAAATAATTTTTTAAAGTTCATTGTGTATATTTTTTTCATCAATAAAATTACACATTTAACACCAAACACAACAACAAAGCACTCATTTCCATACACATACAATAATTAACTAATAAAATCAACAATTTATTCCTATTTACAAAATACAAAAACTATATATGCAAGATTTTCTCTTTTATTTAAACCTTGGGTGGGAACATATTATTTCTCTTGATGCCTTAGACCACCAGTTATTTGTCTTAGCCTTGATCGCTGTTTATTCCTACAGTGACTGGAAAAAGATTCTGATCCTTGTCACCGCATTTACCATTGGACATTCTGTTACACTGGCTTTAAGTATCCTTGATGTTTTCAGGGTTCCTTCTGATTGGGTTGAATTTTTAATTCCCCTGACCATTGTTCTGACCTCTCTGGATAATATTATTATGAAAAATCAGAAACAGACGTTGATGCGGGCCAATTACTACCTTGCCCTGATCTTTGGACTTGTTCATGGAATGGGCTTTGCCAATACTGCCAGAGTGATGATTGCTAAAAGTCAGGGCATTGCAATTCCATTATTGGGCTTCAATATCGGATTGGAATTGGGACAGATCGTCATTGTAGGTGCTATTTTAATACTGTTGTTTATTCTGCTTACTATTTTTAAGGTTAACAAAAAAGACTGGATTCTTTTTGTCTCATCCGGAGTATTTGCATTATCTCTAAAAATGACTTTGGAAAGAATTCCTTTCTAAACATGAAAATTTTTCACTATTTCAACTGCTTATTACTATCTTTGATCATTATTAAATCATTTCGGTTATGAAACTAAAAGTTGTTATACTTTCACTTTCTGTATTTGCATATACAGGTTTCACCGCACAAAATATTCAGAATAATCCGGGCAGCAATCATGGAAACAAGTTTGAACAGCTGGGAAGTATTCTGCCAACACCCAATATTTACAGAACAGCTTCCGGTGCTCCGGGACACGGATACTGGCAAAACAGGGCTGATTACAATATTACGGCTTACCTTGACGAGGATAAAAGAAATCTGAAAGGGTCTGAAACAGTTACCTATTACAACAATTCTCCGGATGAACTGGAGTACATCTGGCTTCAGCTGGATGAAAATGAACATTCAAGCATTAGGAATGCAGGATATGATACATCATCAGTCCTTCGCCCGTCAACAACGGATCAACAGCTTAAGGTAACGGAACTTCCTGTAAAGGATAACGGATATGGAGTTATTCTTGAAAAAGTAACGGATGCTTCCGGAACTCCTCTAAAGTATACCGTTAACAAAACCATGATGCGTATTGACCTTCCAAAAGCGTTGAAAAAAGGAGAAAAATTCGTTTTCAAAGTAGACTGGAACTATAATATTTCCAACAGAATGAAGATGGGAGGCCGTGGTGGTTATGAAAATTTCCCTGAGGATGGCAATGACCTGTATACGATGACACAATGGTATCCAAGAATGTGTGTATACAGCGATTTCCAGGGTTGGCAAAACCATCAGTTTACCGGAAGAGGTGAATTTGCCCTGGTTTTCGGAAATTTTAAAGTGTCTATGAATGTCCCTTCCGATCACATTGTAGGCGGAACGGGAGAATGTAAAAACTACGATCAGGTATTAACTTCAGATCAACTTTCAAGATACAGAAAAGCGGAAAATGCTTCTGAACCTATAGAAATTGTCACTTTAGATGAAGCCAAAAAAGCGGAAAAGAATCATTCGAAACAAAGAAAAACATGGGTTTTCGAAGCGAATGATGTAAGGGATTTTGCCTGGACTTCTTCAAGAAAATTTGTATGGGACGGAATGCATGTTACTATTCCTGAAAACAATAATAAGGTAATGGCAATGAGTTTTTATCCTAAAGAAGCCTATGGACTTTATAGAAAATTCTCCACAAAGGCCGTAGCTCACACAATAAAAACCTATTCGGAATTTACCATTCCTTATCCATATCCTGTAGCTCAGTCTGTAGAAGCCGCCAACGGGATGGAATATCCTATGATCTGCTTCAATTTCGGAAGAACGGAAAAAGACGGAACGTATTCTGAAGGAACAAAAAATGGAATGCTCGGAGTAATTATCCACGAAGTAGGCCACAACTTCTTCCCAATGATCATCAATTCTGATGAAAGACAATGGGCCTGGATGGATGAAGGTCTGAATACTTTCACGGAATATCTTACGGAAGAAAAATGGGATAATAAATTCCCGTCTAAAAGAGGTCCGGCATGGACAATCGTAGATTATATGAAACTTCCAAAAGACCAGCTGGAACCTATCATGAGCAACTCAGAAAACATTGTTCAGTATGGTCCGAATGCGTATTCAAAACCTGCTACAGGACTGAATATTCTTCGTGAAACCATTATGGGAAGAGAACTTTTTGATAAGGCTTTTAAAACCTATGCGAAAAGATGGGCTTTTAAGCATCCTGAACCTGCAGACCTTTTCCGAACTATGGAAGATGCCAGTGGTGAAGACCTTGACTGGTTCTGGAGAGGATGGTTCTACGGAACAGATCCTGTAGATATCTCCATTGATAAGGTAACCGTAGCAACGCCTAATCTGGATACCGATCCAAAAGCTGCTACAGAAATAAAGTATCAGGTTGAAAAGCCATTGGTAAATAGTTTCGAAGATCTTTCAAAAATCAGAAACAGAGAAGATAAAAATATTAAATTCTATGTTGATCAGGATAAGGATGCACAGGATTTTTACTACCGATATGACAGAGGTCAGGAAAAAGTAAGCACCAAGGAATATATTTCTAAAATAGATGCTACTCCACCTCTAGATGCTAAGGATAAAGAGAAATTTAAAAATATTACCGCTTATCAGATCGACTTTTTGAATAAAGGCGGATTAGTAATGCCGATTATCCTCGAATTCACCTTTGAAGACGGTACAAAGCTGTACGATAAATCTTCGGCACAGATCTGGAGACTTAACGAACAAAAAGTTTCAAAGACCTATTATTTTGATAAAAAATTGAAATCAATTCAGTTAGATCCTATGAGAGAAACTGCTGATATTGATACCACCAATAATTTATGGACCAACAATGGTTCCGGTAGGGAAACTTCAAAATTCCAGCTCTTCAAACAGAAACAGGATGGAAGTTCTGCAAGAGGAAGTTCTAATGGAAAAGTAAATCCTATGCAGGCAGCAGGAAAAAGCTAAAAAGCATAATTGCCGGCAAACAAAAACCGAAAAGCTCACTGAATCAGTGAGCTTTTTATTTTTACATTAGAAATAGATATAAAAATTTAACCTATACTTTTTACCCTAAATATTCTTTCAGGTGTTTTTTATAAGTTCTTCCCAATGGGAGCTGCTCTCCTCCTTTCAGATAAATCGTATTTGAATCATATGAACTGATATGAGAAGAAAGGACAATATAAGATTTATGAATTCTGATAAATCCTAAATTATGAAAGTTTTCTTCAAAATTGGACATCCGTTCCAGGATCATATATTTTTTCAAATGAGTGATCAGAATAATATATTCTCCAAACCCCTGAATCCACTTTATATCTTGAAGAAGGACTTTATTCATGATATAATTAGATTTAAACATAATGAAATCTTCCTGTTTTTTATCTTCTGCAGATTGTTTAAACTGTAAAAAGTCCTTTGCTTTATATACTGCTCTTTTAAATGTTTCGAAATCTACAGGTTTCACCAGATAATGCACTACATCCAATTCAAATGCTTTTACAGCATACTGAGTTTCAAGGGTAAGAAATATACATAATGGTTTATAGGGAAGCTTAAGTAAAAGGTCAATCCCATTGATATAAGGCATATTAATATCCAGAATAACAAGGTCTACCCTATTCTTCTGTAAATATTGCAGTGCCTCTTCCGGGTTCTGAAATATCTCCAGCAAGTCTACATCTTCTATCTGATCACAATAGTGCCGGATAAGTTCTAACGCGGGATATTCATCATCCACTCCTACGATAGTCAGGTTAGCCATTATAGTTTAATTTTTAAAGTAGTTTCGTATGTATTATTCTCAGCCGCTTCCGATATAAAAGTAAATCTTTCAGGATAATATTTTTCCAGAATGCTGATGACCGCTTCATTTCCAAATCCATTATCATTAAAGTTATTCACTAGATTCCGGTTCTTGGCTACAGAATTTTTAATTTCAAATAATAATTCCTGATCCTGTATTTTGTAAGATACCTTGATAAAGCTATTCTCTTCAATTCCCACTGCTGAATGTTTTAAAGCATTTTCAAATAAAGTAAGACAAACTGATGGCGGTACTTCAATAAGTTCCAGCGTTTCATCATCTTTTATTTCAAACTTGATATCCAATAGGTTATTATACTTTAGCTGGTAAAGTCCAATCAATGATTTAATCGTTGAAAACTCCTGCATTAACGTAATTTTTTCCTTATTGGTATCATAAATAACATACTGCAGCAAACGGCTTAACTGTAAGATTGACTCAGATGTTTTTTCAGATGGATTAAAACTTTTGGAATAAATATTATTAAGAGTATTCAACAAAAAATGAGGGTTTAGTTTCGATTTTAAAAGGTCAAGATACAATTGGTCTTTTTCTTCCCCTAAATTTTTAAAATCCTGCTCGATCAAAAATTTATCCTTCGTGATTCCCAGAAATGACGCCACCAGTATCACAATGCCCTGAGCGGTATAGACATTATAAAGGAATTTTGTATTGGAAAGGGTTTCATCAAATTTCATATGAAACACCGCAGGTTCCAGCAAAATTCTAAAAAGACTTGATACTAAAAAACAGATGAATGCATACAGAATAAATTCCGGATACTTATTGGAAAGATAAAACCTTGGCACAAGATAAAAATAGACCAGATAGTAAATCCCAACATTGAAAATAATTACAAATAATACAGACCAGATGAGCTCAGGAACATCCAAAAAGTAGTTTTCGGTGAAAAAAGTGATGATAAAGAAGAAGAAAAAGAAGAAAACGTGCTGAAACTTCAGCAAAAGCCCCCAATGATATTCCATCAGTCTCTTTAAAATCTTACCACTAAGTAAAACTCTAAAAATCAATAATATAAATATAATATTTATAATAAAAAACATCTAAAATATCCAATTTTCAATCTTCCAAATATAAGACCTTTTTCTCCCCGGATTGCAGTTTACTGATAAAAACTGCTATTGATTGAAAAATAAATTCACGGCTCCTTCTTATAAATATATTTGAGAAAGCAGGATATTAATTCAATTTTACATGAAAGTTAAATTATCGTTAATCACCTTTTTTCTACTAGGTGTCAGTCAATTTGTTATGGCTCAAAGCCGGGACAGTTATAATATGTGGTTCCAATACCTCATGTCTGCAAAACTGACAGACAAAAGTACGTTGACAGCCCTTACCCAATACCGGTCTTTTGACCTCGCCTATGATACCAGACTTTTTCTGGTTTCTGCCTATGTAGATTATGAAGTAGCTCCTGAAGTAAGACCTGCTGTAGGAGCAATGTTTCTTATTCTGGACTCGTACAAATCTGATAACACCAAAAAAGAAAGGTATGAAAAAAGACCTTTCCAACAGGTAAGTCTGGGAGGTAATATCGGAAGAACCTCTATTTCTCACCGATTTCGTGTGGAGGAACGGTTTATCAGTAATCCGAATGAATTCATTGTAAGACTCCGTTATCTTATTTCTTTAAGAATCCCATTCAATAAAGCCGGGGAGAAAGAAAGGCTTTATGGTATTCTGAAAAATGAAATCAGAATGAATGCCAGCAAAGAAGAAACTTTTGACAGCAACCGTTTAACAGCCGGGATAGGAATAAAAACAGGAAAAAACTCAGCCATAGAAGTTGCTTTTATCAACCAGCTGGAAACCGGATCTACCAGTAACTATGCCTATATCGGCTATCGAAACAATTTTGACTGGAGAAAAAATAAAAATAAATAACCTCAAATACAACCACCTATGCTTACATTCCTTGGATTTTTGATGATCATCATCTTTATGGTGCTTATCATGAAGAAGAAGATGACTCCTCTTACCGCCTTAGTCATTATCCCTGTAGCCATTGCATTTTTAGCAGGTTTTGGATCTCAATTGGGAGAAATGATGAAGAATGGAGTCAAGGAAATAGCCCTTACAGGGGTTATGCTCATCTTTGCCATTCTTTATTTCAGTTTAATGATAGACACCGGACTTTTTGAGCCTTTAGTCAATCTTATTTTAAAAGCAGTTGGAGACAATCCAGTAAAAACAACTATAGGAACTGCTATTCTGACCACATTGGTTTCTCTGGATGGTGACGGCTCTTCTACGTATATCATTGTTGTAGCAGCCATGCTTCCTTTATATAAAAAACAAGGAATGAACCCATTAACGCTGACCTGCATTATTATGCTGGCCGGTGGAATTATGAATATTTTACCTTGGGGAGGTCCTACGGCAAGGGTGATGAGCTCCCTGAAACTGGGACACACCGAAATTTTTGTGCCTATGATTCCTATTATGGCTTTAGGCATCATCTGGGTAATCTTTGTAGCCTACATCTTAGGGAAAAAAGAAAAAAAACGCATCGCAAAATATGGGAAGTATACAAAATACAGTACCGGAGACATTGCCGGAGAATCTGATCCTCAGCTTCTCCGTCCAAAACTGATCTGGGTGAATTTAATTTTGACTCTTATTCTGTTGACTGTGATGATATTAGACATTGTTCCATTAGGTATTGCTTTTATGATTGCTTTTTGTATTGCTTCTGTTATCAATTACCCAAAACTAAAAGATCAGCAGAAAATTATTTCAAAACATGCCGGAAACGCATTGTCTGTAGCAGGAATGATCTTTGGAGCAGGAATCTTTACGGGAATCCTTAACGGAACCGGCATCATGCAGGCTATGGGAAATAGTATGATAGACATTGTTCCCAAAAGCTGGGGTGGTTATCTGAATATTATTACAGCCATCTTTAGTGTTCCTCTTACTTTCTTTCTCACGAATGATGCCTATTATTTTGGAATACTTCCTATTATTGAGGCAACAGGACGCCAGCTGGATATTGCTCCTGAAATATTAGGAAGAGCAAGTCTTGTTGGTCAGGCATCTCATTTATTAAGTCCTTTGGTTCCTTCTACGTATCTGTTGGTATCACTAGCAGGAGTAGAATATTCTGATCACCTGAAGTATACTTTAAAATGGGCAATCGGATCATCAATCATCATGCTTATAGGGGCGCTACTTCTTGGAACCATATGATAAGAATGTAATGAATAATGAGTATCTTCAACTTCAGAAATAATAATACCGCTTAAAACTTGTTTTGTAAAAAACAGCTTATTTTTCCCGATGAACCCTTTACAACCTCAGAAAACATTTACCGGAAAATACCTTAAAAACCTTACATTGTATGTATTTACAGCAATGATAGGAGGAGTATTGGCCGGCCATTACCTTCCTGAGGAAAGTATAAGACTGGGAGTGGTGAGCCGGTATTTTTTCATGATCCTGGAAACACTGATCCTCCCTGTTATATTTATGGCAGTCGCCTATGGAATCAGCCAGCTGTCTGAGCTCAAAAATGCCCGTAATATTGTATGGCAGACTATTTTATATTTCTTAGTGATCACTTCGATCGCCATAATAGTGGGTTTCGTTTTTGGATTAATGATGCAGCCCGGTTCTGATACAGGAATTGATATTACCAGAATCAATACATCCTTACCCAAGACATTTGAAATCAAAAATGATGGTCTGCCCAATCTTATCTATCTCAATAGGCATGGTATCTTTCTTTTCCTCTCTATTGTGATTGGTATTGCTATGAATCTTTCTTCAAAAAAAGAAAAGTTCCTGAATATATTGGATCAGGGTGTGAATATATTTTACACCGTCATTAAGTATCTTTACATCATTCTTCCCCTCATTATTTTCTGTAATATAGCCTATGGTGTTGCTGTATATGGCATCAATACCCTTCTTCCTTTGAGTAAGGTAGTTGCCACGGTATATATTGCTGATATTGTTTTCATTTTTGGAATTCTTGGGGCTGTTTCTTACCTCTTCAAGTTTAACCTTTGGAAATTTTTACTGAACATCAAAGAAGAAATTATCCTGGTGGTCAGTACCTCATCTTCTAAAACAGCCTTTCCTCTCATTTTTGAGAAAATGGAATCTGAAGGCTACAGCAGGAAAATTTTAAGATTTATTATTCCTTTAGGATATAATTTTAATCTTGCCGGAGCCTGTATCTATCTTTCCGTGACCTGTTGTTTTCTGGTTCAGTTTTATACGATCCCTTTAAGTTTCAATGATTATCTGTGGCTTTTTATCATCATTTCTATTACTTCAAAAACAGCCTCCGGTGTCCCAGGCTCAGGATTTTTGGCGCTTATTTTCACTTTGAACAGATTCGGAAAAATTCCGTTGACAGATATTGCTCTTCTCTATAGCGTGGATCGTTTTATGAATGAAGCCAGATCGGTAACCAACTTTATAGGAATTGCCGTTTCCGGGGCAGTGATTTCGAAAATAAATCAGGCCTCAAAGAATCATTTAACAGATAAACCCAGAACTGAAACATTGTGAAAAATTTTAGACATTGTTTTTTAAAACACTAACAATCAATATTTTTTCATTCTATTTCTGTATTTTTTGTAATTTGGATTCATCCAAACTCAACAGAAAATCATGAAAAATATCATTATAACGCTCATTATCTTTCTATTCGGATTTAACCTCACCTATTCGCAAACACAATCAGGCTCCGAAAAAGATAAAGCTGAACTCCATAAAGTGCTGGATACTTTTATGACCAGCTTAAAAACCAAAGACAGCACCAGCCTCTATCGCTTATTTTATGACGGGCCAGTAACCTGGGTAGGGGTTTATAAGGATAAAACCCAGCAGAAAAGAATTGAAAAAGACCCTAAATCTCCGGATCATAAAACAGCAGATTATAAATCCTGGTTCAGAAGCACTACTAAAGGATCTGTAAAAGAAGAAAAATTTTCTAATGTAAATATAGATACTGACGGCAGCATTGCTTCTGTAACATTTAATTTCAGTTTCTGGGCTGGAGGAAAAAAAGGTTTATGGGGCAAAGAATCCTGGGGACTTGTGAAAATTAAAAATGAATGGAAAATCACCAGTGTGATATTTTCAATGGAAAACGAAAATATTTCTCCTGAACCTCAAAAAGAATAAATAGCATTGTAACTTTTTGAATTTCAGATCAACTAACTAATAAAAAGATCATGAGAACATTTTTATTCCTTTTATTAGTGAGCAGCGTGAATCTCTTTTCACAAAAGTTTCTTACCCCAGAAAATGTACAGATCAATTCTAAATTGATCAAAGATGAAACATCAGAATCTGTATGGTATGCTGAAAATGCCGGTACAAAAATAGAAATCGGAAGTATCATTACAGAAACCAAAAAGCTGAACAAAACAGATCTTCTTATCAAAACAATAGTAAAAATGAAACAAGCTCCAGATGCTCAATGGACAGATTCCACTATTGTAAAAACTTCAAATTTTACCCCTGAGTATCATTCTTCTTATAACTCCATGCGGGACATGGTTCTAAAGTCCGGTAAAGATAAAGTGACCGGATATTATCTGGATAAAAAGTTGCAGAAAAAAGATAGTATCGATATTCCTGCAACCCAATATTTTGACAGCAGCAGCTATGCAATGCTGATAAGATTTCTTCCATTGCAAGAACACTATTCTGCCGAAATTTCTATTTTCGACTACAATCCAAAATCTGAGAAAAAAGGAATGATGAAGGCCTATATTCTGGATACCCAAAAGTCAGAATATAAAGGGAAACCGGTCTGGGTTGTGAAAACAAATGATGATATCAGTAACAAAACCACTACCACCACTTATTATATTGACACGATAACAAGAAAAATAGTAAAACAGGAAATGGATATGAGTGGAAGAAGAATGTTTTTAGAAATGACCTCATAAAAACAGTCATTCAAAATACCAATAGCAATTCCCTGTCTACAAACAGATTAACAACCTGTATTAAAAACATTTACCTTTGAATTAACAATAAAAACACAGGCTGTCAAAAAAACCTGATTGACATTAAATGTTCAGGAGCTAAAAAAACAAAGGTATTATATATGAAAAATGCAAAATTATTAAACAGAGATGCTCAGAAATCCATTAATGGAGGTTCTGCGAG
Source organism: Chryseobacterium sp. BIGb0232 (assembly GCF_024810195.1). Classification (NCBI taxonomy): domain Bacteria; kingdom Pseudomonadati; phylum Bacteroidota; class Flavobacteriia; order Flavobacteriales; family Weeksellaceae; genus Chryseobacterium; species Chryseobacterium sp. BIGb0232. The sequence goes on along the minus strand of NZ_JANUEH010000005.1, from coordinate 84,998 downwards.
AAAACTTGTTTGTTGTGATTATGATGACAATATGAAATGTATCCGCTGGATCGGACCAGGGCAATTTTGTCCATAGATCTGCCCTGATACAACAAATAATTATAAAAGCCGGAGATATCTTCCGGCTTCTCTTTTTGTCTTCCACCTCTTCTGAAATCAATACTGCTCCAAACAAACGAACAAGTATTAACTGATAACCAATAATTTATACTAAAAAAAACAATTAAAAATATATCACATATTAAGGAAAAAACTTATCTTTGATTTAATTAAACACCAAATGTCAAAATCCTGATTGACTTTAAACGTTCAGGAAGTATACAAATTAAATATTATTAACTATGAAAAATGCAAAATTACTAAGCAGAGATGCTCAGAAATCAATCAACGGCGGTGCAGCAGGACGTTATTGCTGTGAACGCAATTACAAAGGACAATGTATTCTATGGATCGGACCGGGACAACAATGTCCATAAAGCAGGATTCATAAAAATTAAACACTTACAATAAAAGCCGGAATTTTCCGGCTTTCTTATTTTATTTTTCTGCCATATTTTCACATTCGGGCTCAAAAGTCTGCCATTTCAGCCATCTACGCCTCATGGCATACATTTAGAGAATTACAACACAGAAATAATTAAAAAATAAATATATTATGTCAGTAAACTTTAAACCATTGGCAGACAGAGTTCTGGTAGAGCCAATCGCAGCAGAAACTAAAACAGCTTCAGGTATTATTATCCCGGATACTGCAAAGGAAAAGCCGCAAGAAGGTACTGTAGTGGCAGTAGGACCTGGTAAAAAAGATGAGCCTACAACTGTTCAGGTAGGTGACAAAGTTCTTTATGGAAAATATTCAGGTGCTGAATTGAAGTTAGAAGGTAAAGATTACTTAATCGTAAGAGAAGCTGACTTATTAGGAATTATTGGCTAAGATTTCAGATTAAAAAAATCAAATTAAAAAACTATTGTTAGCTGTCTAATATCTGACATCTAACATCTAATATCTAATCAAAAATGGCAAAAGAAATAAAATTCGATATTGAATCAAGAGACGCTTTAAAGAGAGGTGTTGATGCATTGGCTAATGCAGTAAAAGTAACTTTAGGTCCTAAAGGGAGAAATGTAGTGATCGAAAAATCTTTCGGTGCTCCACATGTAACTAAGGATGGGGTGTCTGTTGCAAAAGAAATCGAACTTGAAGACAGAGTAGAAAATATGGGAGCGCAAATGGTAAAAGAAGTTGCTTCCAAAACTAATGATATCGCAGGAGACGGTACTACTACCGCTACTGTATTGGCACAGGCTATCGTAAGAGAAGGTCTTAAGAATGTAGCTGCCGGTGCTAACCCAATGGATCTTAAAAGAGGAATCGACAAAGCAGTAACTGCTGTTGTTGAAAACTTAAAATCTCAATCTAAAACAGTTGGAGATTCTACAGAAATGGTAAAACAAGTTGCTTCTGTATCTGCTAACAACGACGAAACTATCGGATCTTTGATCGCTGAAGCTTTCGGAAAAGTAGGTAAAGAAGGAGTAATCACTGTAGAAGAAGCTAAAGGTATCGATACTACTGTAGACGTAGTAGAAGGGATGCAATTCGACAGAGGATACCAGTCTCCTTACTTCGTGACTAACCCTGAGAAAATGGTAGCTGAAGTAGAAAACCCATATATCCTTTTAGTAGAGAAGAAAATCTCTTCAATGAAAGAATTGCTTCCTGTTCTTGAGCCAATTGCACAAGGTGGAAAATCTCTATTGATCATCTCTGAAGAAGTTGAAGGTGAAGCTTTAGCTACTTTAGTAGTAAACAAACTAAGAGGTTCTCTTAAAATTGCTGCTGTAAAAGCTCCAGGATTCGGAGACAGAAGAAAAGCAATGTTAGAAGATATCGCAATCCTTACAGGTGGACAGGTGATCTCTGAAGAGCAAGGTTTCACTATGGAAAACATCTCTTTAGATATGCTTGGAACTGCTGAGAAAGTAACGATTGACAAAGACAACACAACTGTTGTAAACGGTGGTGGTGACGAAGCGAAAATCAAAGGAAGAGTAGCTCAGATCAAAGCTCAGATGGAAACTACAACTTCTGACTACGACAGAGAGAAACTTCAGGAAAGATTAGCTAAGTTAGCTGGTGGTGTTGCAGTTCTTTATGTAGGAGCAGCTTCTGAAGTAGAAATGAAAGAGAAAAAAGACAGAGTTGATGATGCTCTACACGCTACAAGAGCAGCTGTAGAAGAAGGTATCGTTGCAGGAGGTGGTGTTGCTTTAGTAAGAGCAATCTCAGCTTTAGACAACCTTACAGGAATCAATTCTGATGAAACTACAGGGATCAAAATCGTGAAAAGAGCTATCGAAGAGCCATTAAGACAAATCGTTGCTAACGCAGGAGGTGAAGGTTCTGTAATCGTTGCTAAAGTAGCAGAAGGTTCTGGAGACTTCGGATACAATGCTAAAACTGACGAGTATGTTCACATGCTTGAAGCAGGTATCATTGACCCAACTAAAGTAACAAGAGTTGCCCTTGAAAACGCAGCTTCTGTATCTGGAATGCTTCTTACAACTGAATGTGTAATCACTGAAGTAAAGAGCGCTGAGCCAGCTATGCCAATGGGTGGTGGAATGCCAGGAATGATGTAGTCTTAACTGCTATAAATAAATTAAAACCGTTCTGCTTTTTGTAGAGCGGTTTTGTTTTTTAGATTTATATTGAGTTTTTGTATATTGGGTTATCATAAGTAACTTTAATTATAAGTACAAAAGTCTAACTATGAAAAAAATATACGTAGTATCTCACAACAACATAATGCTATAATGAAACCCACAATTCTCTTTGTCTTTATTATACTAATATCTTACAGTTGTTCATTAGGTAAATTCAATAATGTTCCTGTTCAAAATGAAATTGATCTTTCTTTTAAAAAATTCTCTGAAATTAAGAAAGAAGAAATAAGTAAAAAATCAAAAGATATCACGCTTGGATATTTTTGGGAAATTGGAGAAGATATTTATCCAACTTTTGAAAAGCATATATTTGAAATTCCTAAATCTTATCAAAGAAATGAAAATAACTTCATTCTTAAAGTAGATTATTTTTTTACAAAAGATGACCAAACCCTATTCAAGTTCTATGAATGGAATGAAAATGAAAAAGCTGAAATATCTACTAATCAGTTTGATGAAAAATTCCAAGAAATCAAAAAATATTTAAATGAAAATCTTGGACAACCATACCTGGAAGTATATGAAGATTTGGAAAAATCTAAAGAAGAAACAGTAAGAGATGATATCAAATGGCAAAGTCAGAAATTGAATGCCTATCTATTTCGTTTTAGGGGAAAAAATGGGTTCGATCAAATAAGATTAGCAATTTATAAAGACTAAAGTAACAAGAACTACCCTTGAAAACACAGCTTCTGTATCTGGAATGCTTTTAACAACTGAATGTGTGATCACTGAAGTAAAGAGCGCTGAACCAGCTATGCCAATAGGTGGTGGAATGCCAGGAATGATGTAATAGCAAGTCGCTAAGACAAATTTAATATATAAACCGCTCTGCTTTTGTAGGGCGTTTTTTTATATTCGTAAAAAAAACATGAAAATCTTATTATCCATAATTTTCATAACTGTTTCAAATATTTTTGTTTCAGGTCAAAATAAAAATACCATAAGTTGTAAAATCACATACTTACCCACTATCCGATATGAGAATACCTCAACCAAAATATCAAAAAAGCAAGCAAAGAAAATAGACAGTTTAATTCATTTAAAGTCCTATACGATTGATCTTAATGACAATGATTTAAAAATGATAAAGGAACTGTATGAGAAAAATAATTTTGAAGGAAATAAAATTTACAAAATTTCTGAATCAGCATTTTTAAAATTACTTAAGGAAAAAGAAATCATTATAGATTTTAATAGTATAAAATCAATTTCAGAAAAAAGCATTACAGATTTACTAAGCTCAGTAATTGATGGTGCCCCTTTCACTCTAACAGCAAATACAAAAAATAGCTATTTAATCTATGAAGATAATTTTTCCGGAATGCCAAGCTTAAAAAAATTACAGCAGTATCTTATTTTTTATACTATTTATAATGAGAGAACTTTTTGTAAAAATAATAATGAGCTTGTCAAAAACTATTTTGGAAGAGAAAATTTAATGAAAAATATGATGTATTTCATGGAGAAAATGGAATCATATTAGCTAAAACACTAATATCTTCAAATGCTTGAAGCAGGGATCATTGACCCAACTAAAGTAACAAGAGTTGCTCTTGAAAACACAGCTTCTGTATTTAGAATGCTTCTTACAACTGAATGTGTTATCACTGAAGTAAAGAGCGCTGAGCCAGCTATGCCAATGGGTGGTGGAATGTCAGGAATGATGTAATAGCAAGTCGCTAAGACAAATTTAATATATAAACCGTTCTGCTTTTGTAGGACGGTTTTTTTGTATTTTTACCATAAAACAATCCATGATAAAAAGCATATTAATTCTTATTTTTTTCTTTATCTATAATCTCTCCCATTCTCAGTACTTTCCTTTTAAAAAGGAAAATAAATTTGATACCATAGCATACAAAAGAATTAGAGATTCTTTAATTGCTCATCCTGAAAAAAACACACTACAAACTGTAAAAGAAGAAAGTATTTTTTACAATAGTAAAGATGGAACAAGCATTATCATGAGCTATAATAAAAAAGGAGAAGGCTTCTTACAAATAACCAAAGGCTCCCATTGGACTATTTATTCTTATTTCAAAAACTTACAATTAAGTTATAAACAGGAAAATTTAGGAAGATATAACCCTACTGGCATCTGGAAAGAATACAATACAGAAGGAAAGCTATTAAAAGAAGAAGATATGGATGTTCAGTATGATGACAGACCAGAATTCATTGATAAGAAAATTAAACTTGTAAGCATAAGAAATATAGCAGCAAAGCTCAACACCAACTATCAAAAAAATATATTCAGTGACAATAATTTCTGGGACATTAAAACATCTATTGATACAAAAACAAATAAATGGGTATACACAATAAGTTTTTATGATGATCAAAAAGAAAATACCCTAAACTGTTTCTATTATGATGCTCATAATGGTAATTTCCTGAAAAAAGAGTCAATACCTCTTACAAAAGAAATTGATTTTCAATAAAATACACTTGAAAACGCAGCTTCTGTATCTGGAATGCTTTTAACAACTGAATGTGTTATCACTGAAGTGAAGAGCGCTGAACCAACTATGCCAATGGGTGGTGGAATGCCAGGAATTATGTAGTAGCATGTCGCTAAGACAAATTTAATATATAGACCGTTCTGCTTTTGTAGAGCGGTTTTTTTGTTTGTAAGGTTTCAGTTTTTTGGCAAAGGTAATACCTGGATTGATATCCTTGTCAAGGTTTAAAACCTTGACAAGGATACATACAACCAACAATACAAGTAAAAAAGTTGTCCTTGAAAACACAACTTCTGTATCTGGAATGCTTCTTACTACTAAATGTGTTATCACTGAAGTAAAGAGCGCTGAACCAGCTATGCCAATGGGTGGTGGAATGCCAGGAATGATGTAGTAGCAAGTGGCTAAGACAAATTTAATATATAAACCGTTCTGCTTTTGTGGAGCGGTTTTTTGTTTTATGGTTTCCCGTAAGGGAAAACCTTTTTAATATTTTAGTTTAGGAGGAAATTTATATACAAAATAACAATCTTCAAAAAATATAACATTAATTATATAAAATATTAATATAATATGTAGATTCGGGTTTTATTTAAAACACTAATAACTAAACAAATTCATGAAACCAAGAGTATTTGTAAGTTCTACTTACTATGATTTGAAACATGCAAGAGAAAAAATTGGGGAATTTATTGATAATTATTACTTAAAACTATCAAAAAAACCAATCATACTTCCATGGATATAAGTTCTAAAGATTTCAAACAAATTTTAAATGGTACATCTATACAAGATAAACTATTCTCATATATTGTACAATATGAGAGTGATAAAATCATATTAAATGGAGATTTCAAATTAAGTGATGATATTATTTTTGAAGAAAATGAAATTTATGACAAAGAAATTATTTTTGATGGAGGCACATATAAAAACATAATTTTCCTTGGAGCAAAGTTCAATAAGGTTTTATTTCGTAGAGGTGATTTTAATGGTTTTGTAAGTATTAGAGGCGGAACTATCAAAAACTTAATTTTACTAGGCGGCAATTTCAAACATTGGCTTGGCACGCTTGATGGAACTCTTAATAATGAAAATGAAGTTTTGAAAACTAACCAAAGCCTTATAATAAATAGATTTGAAATTGAAGGTGGAAGTTATACTAATAATATTTGGATTTCAGGCGGTGATATTGGTAGTTTAGAAATCAAATGCGTTACCCCTGTTAAAATTCATTGCTTACCCAATGATGATAAATTTTTTGATATCAAAACAAATACTTATACTAAAAAGTATTCTTCAAAACCAAGAATAAAGAATTTTCTAATTTCTCGCTATTCAAATAGAGATACCTTCTATCATTTAAGCGAATTAGATTTAGACACTTTAAAATTTGAAAACTTTACAAATATTGGAAATATAACAATTTCGAAAATTTCAATTTCGGAGTCGTTATCCTTTGAAAATTCAGATTTGGGTAAAACAACATTTATTGACTGTAATTTTTTTGATCAAAAAATGATATTCGATTCATCAAAAATTACAGAAATAGCTCTTGCAGGGACATCTCTACCTAATCCTATAAACATAGATAGTACAAATACTGATAAAACATCTCAACAGAAACTTGCTCTTAGCCAAATAAAGAAAGTATATCAGAATATGGGAGATAATCTAACTGCAAGCCAATATCATACTGAAGAATTAAACACATATTTAAGTACATTAAGCTGTGGAGCTGAAAAAATTAATTTAAGTCTTAATAAATTTACAAATAAGCATGGCCAAAGCTGGGAAAGAGCATTATTACTTTTATTTGCGACAACAATTATATTATATTCATTATATTGTAATAGCCTAGGCTTCAAAATTAATTGTAAAAGTAATGGAGTTAATTATTTTTGGAAAAATGCAAGTTATCTACTAGAATTTCTAAACCCAATTAGAAAAAGTGACTTTTTACCAAAAATTTTGTTAGATAAATCAGAATCAGAAATTTCTCCTACAAGTATTGTCATTGATAATATATCAAAAATAATAAACTCATATTTAATATATCAATTTGTTGCTGCATTTAGAAAATTTGGAAAAAAGAGCGAATAATAATTAATAGTATTGTAAAAATTCAATGGAATAATCCATACTATCTCTATACATTACAAATTCAGTCATTAAACCAATTACTAAACGATCACATCGTATAGCTTTAGTTTTTTTAGATTAAATTATTAGAATTTTTAATCTATAATACTAATACAACATGAAAAAGACTCGGATTAAAAGCAAAATAATATGAAATTAGAAGAATATAAAACATTTGAAGAGAAAAAAGATTTTTTTAAAAATGGTGATTCGAAATTGGATAAAAATGTTCAGAAAATATTTGAGCTAATCAAAGGTTTTCAAGAGACAGGAAGTGGCTTTATATACAGAGGCTGTGGAGAAGCCAAATATAAATTATATAATTCTGCTCAACGAATGTATATAAATCAAGAACTGCACAAACAGGTAGCTGATGATATGATCAGCGAACATTATAAAGACTTTATATCAAACTTAATTTCCGCAACAAAGAGATGGAATAATGAGGTAGTTAAAAAACTTTTGATAAATTCAGGAATTGATGAAAACAATGATTTAGCTTATCTAAGTTACATGCAACATTTTGGTGTTCCAACACCATTTTTAGATTATACTAATAACCCATATGTTGCTTTATTTTTTGCTATAGATGGTATAAATTTTACTCCTAGTGATAACGAAATCGACAATTATTTTTCACTATATTTCACTTATAAATCGAATACAGCATTTTTAACCTGGCAAATGGTTTTTGATAAAAATATCAAAGAAAAAGATATTTCATATGAATCAATTGATTTAAATTGTATGAGTATAATATTACCTGAAACCGAATTTTATAAAATTTTTAATAGTGCAAATATCATTAATCAAGAGGGGTTATTTCTATTTAATAATCATCCTTGGTATCCTTTAGAAAGAACTTATAAAGAAGATGTAGAGCATACTAAAAGTTCTCTTGGGGAAGATAAATTTAATGAATTAATGATTCTAGATACTGTTTCAGGCTGTATCAATATACATAAATCATTAATTCCTGCAATAAGACTTAAATTAAATGAGATGGGAATTACAGCAAATTACATATATCCAGATATGGTTAATTTTAAACATACAATTATCAACGATGGAATATTGAAAAGTTTAAGTTAACAATTTATATTAAATTATTATAGATAGTAAATATTAAGTAATATTGGAAAATAAAACCAATCTATTTAAAACTAATCTATTTAAAACTAATCTATTTAAAACTAATCTCCGAAGTCTGAAGACTTCGGAGATTAGTTTTTATTCTATTTTAAAATCAAACAATTCTTGAGGATGAACTTCTAAACCTTTAGCTAATTCCTGTATTGTTGAAATCCTTAAATCAACTTCTCCTTTTTCAATTTTACTGATATTACTATGGTCTACGTCACATTTTTGAGCTAACTCCCGATAGCTTAATCCCATCTTCTTTCTAAATTTTTCAACTCTTTTCCCAAAAGCTATTCGAAATTCAATTCTATCCATTGCAATACCATTATCAGAGCAATTTGGAAAGTTTACAATAAAAAAATGTAGTTGAATTAACCTACAGTTCAAAAATTATATTATATTTGTACAATAAGCTACAATAAATGTAGCTTTGCGATACTTCAAAGAATAATTAGAAGCTATTGCTTAGAATCTCGACTTGAAAACTGGTAATTTAAAAGTACACGAGAGGATAAGTAAAAGGCTCACGACCTAGGCGTGAGCTCTCTTATCTGTGTACAGGTATACCAGTACCTCAAGTCGGATATTGTAGAGTCTCATGCCGTTTTTATTTTCATGCTGTTCTGCTTTTCTACAATCATCTTTTTCTAAGTCTGCTTTACAACATAAAGTATCATGATACAGTACAATGGGGTGTACAATCCATTGCGGCTTTCGGGCTTTTAGAAAACACAAATTCTAACCTATTCATTCGGCTTGTATAGACAGGAAGTTCAGGCATTGCAGGGCTTACTTCTTTACTGCCGGTAAAATCGTACAACAAAAAATACAAACTCATGAAAAAAAACAAAACAGACTTTCAATCCCGGCTTGGGAAAGGCCTGAAGAAATATTACGAGTTACAGCAGATGGAAACATTTTTTCAGCTTAATGATCTGGCAGCAACCAAAGAACTTTTAAACACCATCATGAGCTATGCCCTTAAAAGAAATAGCTGGATAAAAGAAGAACCTTCTTTCATTTATCATTTTCATCAGGCGATGCGGTCATTTGTCCGTGCAGGCTACTTTTTAATGTTGAAGGAAAAGAATTTGTTTGTCAATATTCAGTTGGAAGATGTTTCACCATTGGGTCTTGGCTTACTTTCGGAGAAAGAATATCAAAATCCGCTGCTGGTCTTTAAAAAAGCTTTCAAAGAATACAGTGTTAAGGAATTTGATTATTTTATTTCCGGAATGGTATATTTCTCACTGGGCATCTATGACAACCTACCGGAAAGGAATATGATAAACCCATACATTCATCTGATTAAAATGCTGGATGCAGCGTACCTCATTATTGAAAGGAGACGAAAAAATAAAAGATAACTAGGTAAAATCATGTATAACAAAGGTTCTGTATCAAGGGTAACATATTTTTCTACTTCAGTTAAAATTTGTAATTTAACTTAAAGTTTTAGCTTCAATTTACGATACATGATCAAGTTGAAACAGCTGAAGGAAATACTATGAAAAAGTTGTCTAATAAAAGAATTTTCGGTTGTCTAATATTTATTTTTTTATTCATTAATTGCTCTAAATATGATAAAGATCAAATTTCGAATATTCAAAAATTATCTTCAACAAATAAGAAATACGATGTTTATTTATATACTATTGAAAGCGGAATGGCATTTGGTTCATCTGTAAATGCTTTACAAATTGTTAAATATAAAGAAAGCCCCGATTTCTATAATACTGATTTCTTTAGAGTACAGAATTCTCGACCATTTCAAATAAAGTGGAATAATGATACTTTAACGATCAAAACAATATCCAATATTGATCGTTCATTACAAAAACAACCTATCCGAACGGAAATTCAAGATTATAAAGGAATTAATATTAAAAATTTAGTTTATACCTTAAATTCAACATTGGGTTTATCTGAATTTAAATTCATAGATTTCTACGAGAAGAATGGAAATTTAATTTTTAAGAAAGAAAATGATTCATTAGTTTTTAATGAAGGAAACTCACAACTATCTATAGACTCAAGTTATATTGAAATTGAGTATTTTAAGCAAAATAATAAAGGTTTAGAATTTGAAGCATACAAACTAATACCAGAAAAAAAATTTGATTCCAAAAAAATTGAAAAGTATCAACTTTTAAAAGCAGTAGAAAAATAAATGCAGTAAATAATATTGTATTGCTAAGATCCCCGATGCGCAAGGTCTCCCGACTTTGAGCCGATAACATAAAAATAGACCTTAAAAAAGGCTCCAAAGTCAGGAGACTTCGGAGAGCAAAGTCGTCTACGTGATTACATGTTGTGTTGTTAATTCGGATTGAACTGAATATTAAAATACTTTAAATAATCCTCTATTGGTTCCAATCCCATTTCTTTTCTTCTTTCGTTTACAGTTTCAGGATTTTCTAATTTATACAATTTACCATTTTCTATTTGTGAACCATATATTTGGGGTTTTCCTTCGTCCATTAACATCCTATCTTTCATCAATGCATATTGCTGTTTAGATAAGTCTCGATTTTTTACCGCTTTCTCTATTTGTGGAAAATACTTTTTTCTGATTTCCTTAGTACTATGTTGCAGACCCAACCAGATTGCATCCATGTGTTTTTGATCCACCTCCTTTAATGTCGGCATACCACACTTTTCAATAATGCTAATCACTAATTCCTGATTCCTGTGATCTTCTTTAGCGTATTTGATGAGTTCATTTGATTTTCTAATCCTTTGGTCACTTTCAAAAACTTCGCTCAAGATTTGATTTTTTTTGCTGCAATCGACTTCAATAATATCGACTGAACCTACATAGACAAATTTATCCCTATTCATATAAAGGAATATTGATATCATTAAAACAAGAGCGGTTAATATGCTAAATAATATTTTTTTTATTTTCATTTCTATTTTTGTGTCATAATCCAAAATAGATTGACCATTTTTGGTTAAAAATTAATTGTAAAAATAGGAATTATTTTAAGCGCACGCTCTAAAATATGTAAAGATGAACAGTATTGTTATCCAAACAGAGGTTTTTGCGCATCACAGCAAATGTCTTTTTATGGCTACAACTTCACGCGGTTTGTTCTGTGAACGGTGTTTTTTAAAGTATAGACCTAAGTCCGGCATCTATTCATGATATTCACTTTTTGAAGGACATTAAAGAACGGTTGTCAGATTGTATCTTGCTTGGTGATAAAGGGTATCTCTCCCGCTGGCAAAGTCTCCTGACTTTGAGCCGATAAAATAAAAATAGATCTTAAAAAAAGACTCCGAAGTCAGGAGACTTCGGATAGCCAATTTATTGCTCACTTGGAGTATATGATAACTTGCCGATAAATCCAAATATTGATATGATTAAATGCTGGACCTTATTATTGAAAAGAGAGAAAAAAATAAAGCTTTCAAATCAAAAAGATGATTTGATGTAAGCTCAGCTTCTTAATGATATAAATCACTTCTCCTTTATCTTCTTTCTATGCTTCAACCCAAAATTAATTAAGGCATTAACAACATCTTCAGTTTCTTCGGCATGTGTGGTAAGTGCATAAGAAACGGTAACAGGTTTGGTGTTATTAACTGTTCGGGTGATCAGTAAATTCTCTTCCAATTCCTGTAGCACTTTGGATAAAACTTTTGGACTTATTCCCTGAGCTATTTCCTGTAGATCTTTAAAACGCATTGTTTCGTGATGATACAAATTATGCAGAATACAGAATTTCCATTTGCCGCCCAACAATTCAATGGCATCTTTAAGGGCCAATATTTGTTCTTTACTGATGTCATTTTTTTTAGTACTCATACAATAGTTACTTTCCAAAAGGTAACGGATAGTAAAGGTAAAGTTTCTTTCAGATAATTTTACACGGTAAAAAAATTAAAAATGAAAGTAACAGTAATTGCCAACATTTCAGCTAATGGTAAAGTATTATTATCCGATCATCCACATCATCAGCTGCCACCGGAAGCAATGGAGTTTTATTTGGCATTCGCTAAAAAAGTTGGAAACCTTGTCATAGGCATGAAAACTTTTGAAAATTTTTTAACCTTCCCACAGGAGGTCAAAGACCATTTCAGCGGAATAGAAATCGTAGTACTCTCTGAAAAAGCTTACCCATCAAAAGACTACAAGACTGTTAAAAGTCCCGAAGAAGCTATTGAATATATGTCACAAAAAGGGTGGCACGAAATGGCAGTTGGCGGTGGAACAGGTGCTTTTAATGCCTTTATAGACAAAGATTTGGTAACGGACATCTATTTTAATATTCATCCATTAATCACAGGAGTTGGCGGTGTTTTAGGAAACAGCAGTGAACTGAACTCAAAATTTAAATATAAAGAATATCAACTTAAAGACAGTTTCATTCAACTGCATCTAGCAAAAGAAGACTGAATAACAACAAGCTAAAAAACATACAGTCTTGGATATATTCTGGACGAAAAAAGATCCTTATGTTAATCTTACTAAAGATGAACCGAAAGAACCCCCACTGTTGGTCTTAAAAAAAGCATTCAAAAAATACAGCGTCAAGGAATTTGATTATTCTATATCCGGGATGGTCTATTTCTCACTGGGAATTTATGATAAGCTACCGGAAAGTAATATGATAAACCCGTATATTCATATGATTAAAATGCTGGATGCAGCGTACCTTATTATTGAAAGGAAAGGGAAAATATAAAATATTATGCTAAAACTTTTTGGTGTGACGGTATAAAACATTTACCAGAAGACACAAAATCTTTACTTTATAATACTATTGAAAAAAACAGGCAAATCATAACAAAAGCCTGGATTGGATATGGTGGCAATGAAATTTATGAAATGAAAATCAAGTTTGGGGAACAAGCGATAGAAAATTATAAAAGCTTAATTGACTGCATTCCAAGAAATAATGAGAATCCGAATTGGATAAAGTTATTTATGGAAGATAAAAAGATTGAAATTCAATTAAAATAATAACTGTTGCTAACATGGGTTTGCATCATTTCCCTTTCCTGTTCCCGCTTTTACTATATTTGTTTCATACTATATTAAATATTCAAATCAAAAAATACATCAGAAGAGAAATATCAAATCTTAATCCAAAAGCAAGAATTAAAAAATGGATGAAATATATAATAAGTTAGTAGCAGAAGGATCATTATATTCTATGAATGCTTATTTAGAAAGTTTTTTTGAGAAAGTTTTCAGAAGCTTTTATAATGACTTTTCTTATGAAGAATATAAAAATTGTTTTAAACTAAAACCAAATGGATAAACCTAATATCATTAATTTCAACTTCAACAATACAGAATACAATATTGAAATTATTGGAAATGTTGACAAAATAGACGGCTTTTACTATTACACTTTTAAATTTGATGCAAACCATTTTATCACCATTTCAAAGTTTGATGACGAAAAATGGAAAATCGTAAGTATGTCAAAAAATTCTATTGCTGAACAATTAGGAAAAATAATTGACGAGATGCCCTAGCTTCACGTACTATTTCTGTTTCTGAAATTGAGAACCCAACCCTAAAATTCCTACCATTGAAAACAAAATTATTATTCCTTTCATTCTTGGGCACACTACTAGCCAATGCACAAACCCTTGATTTTAAAAATCTCGCCAATATGTCTGTAGGCAGAGGTGCTGCAACCAGCGTCATTGTGGATGATAATATCTATGTGAGCAACGGATATCAGGACAAGGGAGGTAATGCTAATTATATTGAGAAATATAATATTACGGATAACAAATGGAGTGTTCTCAATGCTACTCTGCTGACCAAGAAATTTGCTAATTCAGAGGCTTATAATAATAAAATTTACATTTTTAACGGTTGGGGAAATAGCCATCTTGAAATTGTAGACCTTGCCACCAATACCATAACAAAAGGAGCTGTTAATCGTTCCTATACAGGAAATGCAGGCTCTGCCATCTATAGCGGTAAAATATATGTGTTCGGCGGCAGCGGATTAAGCGGAGCTAAAACCACTGTATTTTCTAATACATTCCAATATTATGATATTGCTTCCAATACATGGAATCCACTACCCAATATGCCCACAGCCAGAGAAGCAAAAGGCAAAATTGTGAATGATAAGCTTTATGTGATTGGCGGTTTTAATGGTACCTCATCCCGTCTGATCAATGTTTACGACCTCAAAACTAATCTCTGGACCAATCAATATACAATGCCTGCTGCCATATCCGGACATTCATTAGCTGTATCCGGTAATAAGATTTTTATTGCAGGGGGTTATAATAATCAAACTTTTCTGGCTTATTTTGATACAACAACCAATAAACTGCATCAATTATCATCCAATATGATTCCCAGAAGACATGCCACAGCAGAAGTATATAACAATAAACTGTACATCATCGGCGGAAGTACGACATCTGTCACCAGCTCAGCGATTAAAAGCATACAGGTGGCAGATATCAGCGAAAGTGTACTCGCTGCGCAAAATCTCCCGATTTTGAACAACAATTCCAAGGTATACTCCCAAAACTAGAAAACTCCGGATAGCAAAAAAATAATATAATGGTAATGTAGTTGTGCATAAATGATATTAAAACAATGGATAAATTTGAATATTAGTAACCATACAATATCATGCAAACAGATTTTTTCGGAACACTAGAGGATAAAAAATTAATATTGGATTTTATATTTTCAGAAACTGATTATCTCGTTTTTGATCATTATTCTGAATTTGGAGAAGAATTAAAACAGTATTTTTCAACCAGCGAAATTCTGGAAAAATTTGATCTAGAAAATGGCAAACAAAATGCCGTTACATTTGGGCTTTGGAATCCGTTAGATCAAACAAAAAATATAGTTCGAAAAGTGATATTAGATCCCAAATATTGTAACGGCTACACATTTCGATACACAAGTGAAGGCTGGGGAATCCAAAGATTATATTTTGGCGGAATCCAAAATGGTTTTCTCAATTCATCACAGTTTATGGGATTTAACGAAAAAGGAGCGATAGCAAAAGATTCTATACATCCGGATCATGAACAAGAAGCTCATCGATTAGACTGGCAACTCATTCGCTCCGATCAAAGAAAACTTAAAAATTATATTGAGAAAAAGCTTGGAGCTGAAAAGCATACTCGTGGAATCATTTTAAAGAATGCCAACCAACTCATTACCCATTACGAAGTAAAAATATGATAAAGAAGAGCAAAGAATAAGAACAATGGATAGCCATTTAGAAAATCAAATTAATATTATTAGATTAAATTATGCATTTTAAATATTCAATCTGTTTGCTTTCATGTCTTGCCATACTAAGCTGTCAGAAAAAAGATAAAATTATAAAAGTAGATAATGAGCCTGGTGTACACATTTTACAGGGAGAAGACAATGAAATGAATACCGCAATAGAAAATGCACAAAACTCTTTATACCAGTTCAGGCAAGCAATAGAGAGCCACAATCCGGATTATTATAATTTCGCATTGAAAGAAAAATTTACAACTCCTGATTCCGGAGGCGAACATATATGGATAAGTGAAGTTCAATATTCTGACCATAAATTTTATGGAATTGTAGATGGAGAACCCATTTCAACAATGGAGGTAAAACTGGGAGATACTATTGAAGTTAATCCTCAGAATATAACGGATTGGATGTATATTGATAAAAACATTGTAAAAGGAGCGTATACTACCAGAGTCTTAAGGAAAAGAATATCAAAGGAAGAGCGGAAACAAATGGACAGGGAAAGTGGATTTATTTTTGAAAATGAGTAAAAAACACAGATGGACTGGAGCTATAATACTGTTATAATACACCAAATTGATATTAATAAAGTTTATCAAAAAGATTTAAAAGACAATAATATTAATTGGCCAAATCAAAATTTCGTAGGGGCACAGTTTTTTTCAATAAAAGACATTATAATATAAAAGATAATGAAATGGAAAAACTGCTAGAAGAAAAGTTCAAAAGATAGAATATCCTGGCTTTGTGCAAATAATACAACTAATCCAAATTCAGGAAACTTTGGATAGTGGAGATCCAATCAATAATAAAAACCGCTCTTTTCAAAGCGGTTTTTACACTTCAAGACTTTAGAATGATCAGAACTTTCCTATATTTGAGAAATAACCGTATCCAAAAACTCATCTATGGGACTATTTGACCTTTTCAAGAAAAAAGAAAACTTGTTAAAAAAGAAAATAACCGTAATTTTAACTTTACAGGTTTCTAAACAGGATATAAACATTTCTGAATTTGCAGGTTTTAAAATTGTCAGTTGTCATGATATTCTTCAAAAATTTAATTACCGTTCATCAATAGAATCTCACGAAAAGAAGCTTAAATATATTTCTGAAGAGATTATTCATTCAAAAGATGATATTCTAATCTGTGATCTCAAAGTAAGTATTACGAGCTTTGATACACTCACTGAAATGTTGAAGCCACACCAATTAACCATCAACAAAATTTTAGTACCAAACGAATCCAAAAGAAACAAAAAACTTGCTGAAGGGCAGGAAGCATATAGAAATCACAGTCGCTGGCTTCATTTTTATCCAGGAGAAATTGAAGATATATATCGTGAATTTGAAGCAAAAATTAAAAGTTTAAAAACCAGGTATGAAAATACTGAAACGGAAATATTGGAAATATAAAACAGAATACCAGATATCCGCTGGGCAATACAATACCTAAATTCTGACTGTGTACAAGGTGGGCATTGTAAGGGAAATTGAAATGTTAATCAAAAAAACTAATAACCAAAATATCCTATGGGATTTTTCAACAGAAGCAAAACATTTAAGATCAGAAATATAGAATTTTATTCTGAGGGAAGTTATTATTATTCCAAAGGACTAAAATCATCCATTGAGAAAGAAATAAAAATTGCAAAAACTACTCTTTCACTAGATGAACTAAAACCAATTTTACAATATCTGGTTGAATTTATTCAAGATGAAAAACCAGATATTAAAAGCGGAGAAAAAATTACATGTTTCTCCTGGTGCATTCTATTTCATGAAGCGTCAGACTTTTTTGAAATTCTTGAAGTCATCCCGGAACAGCAAGGATTTGGTGAAGGTCTTAACCGTACACTTCACATCCTGAACCAACAACTTTCCGTTTGTACTCGAGTAAAAACAGAACCTGATTTTCCTGATTTTGACCAGATTGTTACAGTAGATCCGTTGATCAAAACAGGATTACAGGCCAATTTGTTCCGTTGGATAGGAGATTATCCAGACTCAGGATGGGTTGCAATGACAGATCGCTTTAATGAAGAAACAATGTCTTTCGAACAAATGACAGTAGGACAATTTATGACACTCAGCCCGGAAATCGTTCAATTTATGGCTCTCCCATCTGGCTTTAAGGTAATCTGGCAAGGTAATAATGCACAGATAGCATTTGACAGACAATTGCTAGAAAATTAGATTATAAATAACTGCTCTATTAAAGTTACACAAAATACTTTCTTGGGAAGCGAACTGAATTTGGAAACAACTATGAAACAGAGAATTTTAATATTATCGTTTACTTTGAGTACACTTTTATGTTTCGGGCAAAAAGGATATT
The DNA here is from genome assembly GCF_024810195.1 of Chryseobacterium sp. BIGb0232. Lineage (NCBI taxonomy): Bacteria > Pseudomonadati > Bacteroidota > Flavobacteriia > Flavobacteriales > Weeksellaceae > Chryseobacterium > Chryseobacterium sp. BIGb0232. The sequence continues at coordinate 66,950 of NZ_JANUEH010000005.1, read as the reverse complement.
TAGAACTTTCAGAAAATTTTGACAAATATAAAGGTTCTTTAAGGGAGTACTATAACGACATCTTTCCAAAACTTTATAAAGACTTTTCACAACAATCTTATGCACGCTATACTTCAATACCTTCATTCTCCGAAGAATATGCTTTTTCAGTTGAAACAATAGATAACAGGTATTATATTATATCCAATAGATTTTCTGAAAATTTTTGGTATGCTAAAAAACGTAACCAGGTTAAATTAATCAGTCATAAAACCGAAATAGATTCTACTCTTTATTTAAAAATCGAAAATTTATTTCAAATTCTTACCCAACAAATGAAAACCTCAGAAAAGGAAAAAAGAGGATTTGATGGAACCATGTTTTATTTTGCTACAACCGATACAAACGGACAAATGAAGACTGGTGAAACCTGGTCACCTAATGACAATACAGTATTAGACCGAATTGTCAAAGTTTGCAATAGATTATTTTCAATAGACAAAGAAAAGAATAGTAGCCACTCAGATATTGTAAAGGAAATTGAAAAATTAATTGAAGAAATTAAGAAATAAAAAAAGCATACTATTGAAAACAGGTATACATTTACAATTCAAATACTTTGCATCAGCTATAGTACTGTTGTGTATTTTATCGTGTGAAAAAACAAAAATAAATGAATTTCATTCGGAAAAGAAAAGTATAGAGTTTACCTTACAGAATTTTCCAATGCTTGCCAAAAACTTTGAAAAAGTAAAAGAAGTGAATTTAGACTCTCTCACTATTTCACTCTATAGAAATCCTAAAAAAGAAGATTATGACGAGATTTTAGTTTTTAGCAAGAATAAAAAGTTCTATGCTGTTCCATTTTTCTCAAATATGTATTTTGACTATTGGAATTTTGATAATGAGGATCAAAAACAACTATATCCTAAAACGAATTCAACATTTGAAAAACAGATAAAAAATACTGTTTCTGAATTAAATCTAACCCAAGAAGAGTTTGGATTACTAATCGAAGAATTAATGAAAAGTGTTTTAAATGCTGAAACGAATCTTGATTTGAAACCAAAAATATTTGAGAATTATATTTATTCTACTTATAGAGTGGATCAATATAAAGTGGAAGAATCCGATTCATGCTTAGCAAGAACAAAAAGACTTTATAAACAAATCCTAATCGAATCTGAAAAAATAATTCGATATAATCAGTTTTTTCTGGATGCCCGAAATGGAAGGGTCTACGAATTTATCAATGAAAGCAGAAAAAGAGGAGAATGGAAATTTAAAATAAAAACATATAGAATAGATTGCTTTTCTTATCCCTTAAGCATATAATCACACTAAAAATTGGACTTAATAAAAAACATTTCCATCAATTTTAAATAAACAAACATCATGAGAGTTGCTCTTTTTTCTGACATTCACGGTAAAATATTATTGCCCTTTAAATTGGTTGATTTATATCAGAAACAAACTGGGAATGCCGTTGATTTTATATTGCAATGCGGAGATATGGGAGCTTACCCAAATATTGAAAACCTGGACAAAGCAACCATAAAACATGCACAATATGACAGGGATGAACTTGGTTTTCATGATGACTTTACAAAAATAAATCCAGACATTCAGGCATTTTTAAATCAGCTCAATATCAATATGATTTGTGTTCGTGGTAATCATGAAGATCATGATTTTCTGGATGAACTGGAAAAGAAAAATTTTCAAAACAGCCTATTTCCCATTGATGTTTATGAAAAAGTCTTTGTTTGCAAGTCAGGGTTAAAACAGGAATTAAAAACGGAAAATGAAACCCTCACTTTTGTGGGTATTGGAAGGATTGGTGACCGGAAAGGAAGATCTGAAAAGCGTTTTGTTCAGGATTATGAAAAAAAGGAAATCAGGAAACTGCTTAAAACAAAAGATAATTTTGATATCTTAATCACTCATGATAAGGACAACAGTGGCGAAGAGAATTATGGTATGCCTGAAATCAGGAATATATTAGATCATGTCATTTTCCATTATCATTTTTACGGCCATACAGGAGAGCCATTCAAACAGGAAACAGACTGTAATGGCATTACCCAATCCATAAAAATAAAGGAACTGGAATTTAATGCTAGCGGAATTTTAGAAAAAGGTTGTATGATTATACTGACAAAAGAAAACGGAGAACTCAGTATTGAAGTTGTAGATCAAAAATTAACTAATACAATGACCAAATATAACTGGAAAGATCAATAAGTTTTTGATCACAAAAAAGATCTTATCACCAGATAATACGTGAATCAATACAAAATATATGAAACCTCTCCTATTATTTTTCGTTATTATACTCTCGAATTTTTCTATTAAAAATCTGGAAAACAAATGTTCAGACAATGATCTTATTATTGAAAAAATTATTGATTATAATCATCTTAAAGCGAAGAAAACTGATGTAACCCAGGACAAAATTTCCAGCACCCTAATAAAAATTGAAATAAATTTTAATACTATAGATCAAAATGATTTTGAAAAATACTTTTTACCCATAGGAGCAGACGGAAAACCGGATGCCAGTGCAAAAAAATTTCTGTTTAGAGAGGACTATAAAGATTTCCTATCCCAATACAATGAAAATAAGATTACAGAAATAAGCAAAACTATACAGAAGAAATATAGAAATTTAAAATTATCTGAAATTGAACAGGATAAAAAAAATCATATTAATTATAAATATTTAGAATTCTCAAAGGTCTTTTTCTCTCACGATAGACAGACTGCTTATATTGAAGCAAATTATCATGATGGAGTTTATGGTGATGGAACAGCATTTATACTCAGAAAAAATAATACTGCTTGGGAAATCGTCCAAATAATCAATATATGGATCACTTAAAAACTATTAAAACATCCTTGTTTTGAATGAAAACTTTATTACATTTATATGTTCTGCTATGTATTTTACAAAAAAATCATTCCTATGAATTTCAGAACTATTTTTAAATTGTATTTATTATTTTTTTTCGTGGCCTGTTTCGAAAAAAAATCTAAAACTGAATATTCACAACCTTCTACAAAGGCCATTCTGCAAAAGGATAACAGGAAGTCTGAAAAATATCCCGCACAATACGAATTGCAGGACAGTGTAGAATTAACTCATATTAAAAATACATTTTATAGAAACGAATTTGGATTCCTTTACGAAAAAACGATTGCCCAAAGAGAATTTAAGGGAGTATTAAAAGATGCTGAATATTTTAATGGTATTATTTCACAGGAAGTCGATCCTAATTCATTTCAACAGATCGAAGACTCCTGGTTTGCAAAAGACCATAAAAATGTATATTATTCCCGGCCTACAAGTGGTGGAAGACAGATCACAAAAATAGAGAATGCTGATGTCAATACATTCAAAATTCTTGATGGGAACTATAGATACGCTGTTGATAAAAGTCATTTTTTTTATGAAACTGAAAAAATTAAGGATTTCATTCCTTTAAAAACTGAACAGATAAAAGACGGAGAGGGAAAAGTCATTGAATTAAAAATGAAAAATAAAAAGGTAAATCTTGAACCATAGACTAATAGCAATTAATTTTAAAAACTAAAACCATGAAAATTATTCATTTATACCAATATCTCTCACTGCTTTCTTTAGATTTTGGTAGAAAATTGACACTTTCTTTCTAATCCCACAGACAACAAAATGGAAAGAGTTTCAAACAGTATAGAAGCACTGATGAACGCTGCTAAAGCTGAAATAGAAAACTTTGAACTAAGGTCGGAAGAAAAGATCATTGCTTATTTCTCAGAGCTCCCAACAATTGGAGGATTTCCCTATAAGATCATTTTAGCTGAAATGCCTGATGGAAGTATCCTTTCGAAATTCAGGCAATGGGATACGGAATACAACTTAAAACAATGGACTTCCGGAATTAATAATCTGGACAGACTGAGGGTCATCACTGATGAAAAAATTCTTTCTGAAACAGATACGGCAATATTGAAAAAGGAATTGTCAAAACTTGAGCAAATAAAACTGCCTGAAAGCATAAGAGATCAAAAAGCAATCATTCTGGATGGTTCCGAATGGAAATTTGGAATCAGCTTAGCCAATAAAAATAGGGATTATACCTGGGTTGCCTCAACGGAAGACATCAACCTGTTCGTTCCTGTCATTGAACTTATAAGAAAACAGTATTTGGATAGAATTAAATGAGGTTTATCTTTTTACATGCTATCTAATCAACACAATATATAAAATTTAAAATGGGAAATCTACGTCATGTATATCAGCTTAAGCCAAGAGTGATTTATGGTGGTGCCATTCTACAAGTCCGCAAAGACAAAGAGATTATTTTTTCAGAAAAATTCACCATCATCAATGAAGTTCATGATATCAAAAATATATTGTACATTTTTGAAAATACATTCATCATAAACTCTCATGATGGAAAAGTCCTAAAATTTGAATGGTATGAAGATGACAGAATAATAGATTTCGGGGAAGCAGGCATCTACATTTCCATTCAAGGATCCACTAAATATGGATTTGACAGAGATTTTAATGATTTCCTTAGTACGATATCTCCTTATTTAGAGGATGCTTTATTTTATGTAACTCAAAATGAAACCATTAGTCGATATGAAATTACCAATGGAGAATTACATTATAGAAGTACTGAAGATTTTGGGCGCTGGAACTATTTTATTGAAGAATATGTAGTGGCCAACTATTCATCTTCCAAACAACTCATTGCTGATTTACATGTTGAAGAAACCAATCAAATGATATTACGTCATAAAGAAAAAATGGAATACGAAGAAAATCCAAATGATTACTTTGAACCGGAAGATTATGAAGAATTATTAAATAAAATTAATAATTACAAAGAATATATTCCTATCGAAAAATTCGCTGAACTGGAAAACTGGCTGAAAATCCAGATCGATTATTACAACTAAAATAAAAAAAATGAACGATACTTTTACTATTGATGATTTGCAGAATATATGGCAAAAAGTAAGTATTCTCCATAGTGGACAAACTTATGGAGGTCAAAATAAAAACGAAAAAATTGAATACATCAATCATATCGGAAGTGTGGTATTTGAAATCATGAACGCTGCTAGAAACACTTCTGATTTTAATACAGAGCTTGCTGTAAAATGTGCCTTTTTGCACGATACTATTGAAGATACCACCTTGAGTATAGAAGACCTTGAAAAAGAATATGGCCAACAGGTTAAAGAAGGTGTTCTTGCATTAACCAAAAACACGGATCTTGAAAAGCAAGATCAGATGATGGATAGTTTAGACCGGATAAAAGCGCAACCCAAAGAAATATGGGCGGTTAAAATGGCTGATAGAATCTGTAATCTATATGCACCACCTTATTACTGGAAACAGACGAAGAAAGAAAAATATCTTGAGGAGGCCAAAATGATTTATGAGCATTTAAAAGATGGTAATGATTATTTGGCCAAAAGATTATCTGAAAAAATTGAAATGTATAAACAGAAATAAAAGATATGGCAGCAATAGAAAACGGCATTTTTGAAAATTCTGAAGAAATCATCAACTGGACCTATCCCGGAGCCACATTATATTATAAAGATTGTGATTTAAAACCTTCTGTAGCTGAAAAATTTACAAAAGGAAAGCTCATCAGAAACGGTTTTTTCCTTGATGTAAGCTGTAGAGGTGGCGGAATGAAATTTAATACAAGATTTTTAATTGCTTCCGCAAAAGCAGCAAAATTATATCAGGTAAATCCGGACAATGAAAGGTTTGGACATTGCTGTATGAACCTTGACAGCTATTTCAAAGTTCTTGATATTTATAAAATCGGAGATAAAACTCAATTTTTTTTGCTGCACATCCCAGCAAAAGGATTAAAATATTTTGAAAGTATAAACTCAAACTGGGATGAAGATTTCATCAAAAAAGCAAGACAAAGTTTTGATGATAAAATACACATGGAACCTATAAGTGATTTGCTGGAACCATTTTGGTTAGAAAGAACCAACTTCCCGGTTGGAATGACTGCCGCTGATAAATTTTACCCCTTAACCTCTGTATCTACCATTACAAATGAAGTAAAGAGTTTATATAGTGGAATTAAAAATTTGACCAAAGACAATAGTGACATTAATATTCCTGCTCCATTTGTTAGCGAACAGAAAAGTGGATCTAAAATAGGCCTGTTTTTAAAAAATATATTAGGAAAATAAAAACTCATTATAAGAAATGCCAGCACATAAAATTTCAGAGATTAAACATATCATTGAAAAAGACAGGAATACAGATGGTGACTATTGGCTTAATGGAGGAAATGAAATGATATATAAAATCCTGGATACCTTTAATCAGTCCGACTGGAAAGAACTGGAGGAAGACCTGGTCAATTTTAAAGATTACGAGCATTCCATTTTTGCAAGAACCATATTACACTATGATGAGAACAGAATAGTGGATATTGATCATTACCAATTGTTCTTTAAATCATTTATTTTACTAAAAGATTACGAGGATTGTGACTGTTTACTCTTTGACATATTTTATATCGAAAATGTTAAAAACCCGGATTTGGAATTATTCAATAACATTAAGTCCAAAATACAATTTCTGGAAGAGGCTGGTTTTTCCACAAACGAAGATATTTTACATTTAGCTTATAATAGTATAGATAAAGTGATAAAAGGTATTTAACTTTGAAAAACAATATCTCCAAGTGAAAACATCTAACCTGCATCCAACATTATGAAAAAAGCATTTGAATTCCTTAAGCAATTAGAAAAAAACAACAATCGCGAATGGTTTGCCCAGCACAAAATAGAATATGACCTGGTTGTGAAGGAAAATAAAGCGTTTTTCAATCAGGTGTATACCGAACTTCAGGAATATGACAATTTAAAGGGAATTCATATTTTCAGAATTTACAGAGATGTTCGTTTTTCTAAAGATCAGACTCCCTATAAAAATAATTTTGGAGTTGGGTATTCCCGTTCAAAACCGATGCTCAGAGGTGGATATTATATTCAGCTGGAACCCGGAAACAGTTTTGTAGGTGGTGGATTCTGGGGACCGGAAACTAAGGATTTACTTCGCATCCGCAAAGAATTTGAAATCAGTACTACAGAAATAGAAAAGATTACCTCAGACAAAACCTTCATAAAATATTTCGGTGAACTGAAAGGTGAGTCTGTAAAAACAGCTCCGCGAGGCTTTGATAAAAATCATCCGGCAATAGATTTAATCAGGAAAAAACAATACATCGTCATGCGGAAATTTACTGACAAAGAAGTTCTTTCTGATAATTTTCAAAAGGAAGTCGTTTCAACCCTGCTGGCCATGCGTCCCTTTTTTGATTATATGAGTGAAGTTCTGACCACAGACCTCAATGGAGAACCTTTATTTTAAGCTAAAAAAATAAAAACTCATTTGTATGAATAGCCTGCCTGATTAAGATTATTAGATCAAATATATTCTCAACTAAAAAACCAATTGATCATGATTAAATTATTTACCTTAACAGTAGCCTGCTCTTCTTACTCTTTTAAGCTGTACCAAAAATGATATGAAATACAGTGTAGGCCAGGAATGGAATTACAAAACCCGACCTATAGAAGCAAACTCAACGGTCACCATTTTAAAGATTGAAGAATATCCTAAAACAGGCAAAGTTATTCACATTTCTATCAGCGGTTTAAAAATGAGAAACCCTGATAGTCCCACTGGTTTTGCAGAAAAACTAACCCATATCCCTATGTCGGAAGAAGCCCTGGATAAAAGCGTGACTAAAGTGTATAAAGAAAACAGCAAAATGCCTGATTCTCTTGAAATGGACGGATATTCTACCTGGAAAAAAGAGTTTGACAAAGGAGACGCCGGGGTATTCGCTATTCCTGTTTCTGAAATTGTAAGCGCTATGGAAAAATTGATTATCGAAGGAGATTATACTAAATAAACACCGTAAACATATTCAACAGAAAATCAAAACATACCTATGATAGAAAATTTTGAATATATCTACTCAATATTGTTTCCACTATTACCATTTTCATTAGTAACAGCTTTCCTGGGCTTTATAATAGTATTGGTTTCAAATGTTGTTCAATCCTTAAAGAAAAATTATCAAAAATTAAGACTCATTGGAATGTTTCTCCTTACTCAGGTTTTTATTGTAGCCATAATATTGATTGCCTTACAGACAATCATTCTAAAGAATATCCAAAATGAGTTCATCGAAACAATAAAGAAGTCAAACACAGAAATGACCCAGTCAGATTATACATTTGGAACTTTTGACAATCAGGCTTTGAAAGCGGAATTGTTAAAGATTAAGGATATTCAGCCACATCACTCCGGGACCAGCAGGATAATGAAAGTCCGTATGAAGGCAGGAAATGAAACTTCAAACATCAGAATTGAACAGGATTCTCAGAATAAGAATGAATTCTGGATTTTCTGGGATAAATATTGGTTTGGAAATGGTGATGAGGAAGTAGGAAGGTTTTATAGTAATAACCTCAAATAAATCTCTACCCCAATTATATATTCAATGTAATCTACAATATAAGATTCATTTTTTAAAGAAAAAGCTCAAAATCAGCTAAACAATTCAAAGTCAAATTGCTAAATTTGAATTAAACGGCAATAGCTTAAGCACATTAAAGATTTAAATAATTTTCAAAATTTCGTCCATTACGCCCAATCCAAAGGAACCCAGACAATCTGGTTAAAATATCAATAAAATAAACCAATAGATAAAAAAAACAGAAACGATAAGCTTATTGTTAAGATAACAGTAAGGGTAATTCACAATTCCAACAAAATAGTATTTACATATTGTGTAAATTGGCCCTTTATAAAAACTACTAAACCATGCGAGCCTTAATTTTATTCATCTTCTTTCCGCTGTTAATCCTTGCTCAGAATAAATTTGAGTATAAAAAAGATTTCGACAATATCCTGAAGGAAACAAAAAATAAAAAATCGGACCTTCATTATGATCACTTATTAAAAAGATATAATAACCTGGACTCCACTCTTACGGATAAGCAGGTACTGGCATTATTAATTGGTTTTACAGATAATAAATTTTATAAACCCTATAAAGACATTCAATTTGGCAGAAACTTATACCAGATGAATGATGACAAACAATATAATGAAGTCATACAGCTTGGAGATGAATTTCTAAAGGACCACCCTTTCGACTTGAAAACATTATTTGAAACATCTTATGCCTATTTTAAAACAGACCGGAAAATAATTGCAGATCAGTATCTGGTAAAAACAAAAATGATATTTCGGGCAATGGCCTACAGTGGACTGGGAATGGATGAAAATAATCCTACTTTTGCATTAAACCCTACTGATGGTCAGGATTTTCTAAAAAAAGGCTTTAGTATGAAGATCGGAAAAATGGGTTCCGGGCGAGACAAGAACGGAGATTTTTTAGATATTCTTGATATTGTTTTTGAAAATGGAAATACAAAAAGTATGTATTTCATTATTCCCCATGCAACAAAGAAAATGTTTGAATAAGGAGGCAGAACCTTTTATAATTTCATTTCAAAAAGCAAATCAATGCTCTATTCTGCAGGAAAACAGTAAGTATTTAGGAATATTTATACTTATGAAAACTTTATAGCCCAACCCTATGGACAGTGAAAAAATAAAAATACTGAGAAATAAAATTACAATCCCATTGGATGTTACCATACAACTGTTGAAGAAAAACAATGGCGATATTGACATAAGTGAACAGGAGTTTCATAATAATAACATAAGGGAGATCAGTATTTCAGCAGAATGTGATCCTGATACAGCACGAGAAAATTATGAGCTCTGCCAATATGATATAACAAAAGCTATTGAAAGAATCAATTCAAGACAGATAATTATCACGACAAGGGACGCTCCATCTCCAAGAAATGAAATCGGATATATTCTATGGCCAGAAGATCAGGATGGAGAATGTTACAAAACAACCAAACGAAACGATGCTTTCATTCCTACCACCGACTTTGATTATGTCATTGATGAATTTAAATCTGTATTTCCTTTGGAAAATCCCTGGAATAAAGAGATGGAAGTATCTTTTGACATCTGTGGACATAATTATTTTGACAAGACCACCTGTAAAATAATAATCGATAGAATAATGCAGACGAAAACTGATGAATTGAAAGTCGCAAAATTTAAGAATGAACTGATTGAATGGCTCGATGATAAATTGGAATATGCAGAGTATATTGTAGTGTATGGAAATCTTTAAGTTGAAAATAACGAACATACAATAAAGATCATTCCCTAATGCTTCACCGTAAATTCCACATTTTTATTTAACTTAGTTTCCGCTGAAAAAGAAGTACTGCCAATAATCTGAACATAGCTATTCGGTCGAACCCAGAACTATAACCACACTTTACAATGCATCAGTTAGAAGTAACCGGAAACCATCAAGTTGAAATTCATTATGACGGAACAACAGTCTGTTTCATCATTAATAAAGAAATACATTCCATTGTAGTGGCTGGGCCTTATCAAACCGCCCAAAATTATTTTCATATAAACTGTACATACAACAACAACCATTTCAATGAGCTGGATGATGTTCGGTATGAACTGGACCATTCTTCATTAGCCAAAATTGAGGCTTTTCTAAAAAGATTTGAATCCGGAAATTATTCTGTGTTTCCATTTACCCGGCAGGTAAATTTTGTACAACCACAGGAAAATAATGTAAGTCGATTACATTTTTCAATGGAAAGCAATTCCATGGTCATTTCTACTCAGCCATTAAACAGCATGAATCGAAATAAAATAAATGAGTATAAAGAAAAAATAAACAAAGGAGAATCTCCAATTGTATTTCTGTATTCAAAAACATACAGCGGGCTTGAATTGGAGGAGGTCTTTTTTATTGTATCAGGAAATGAAGTTTTGAAAGCCTATCAGGAACTGGAGATAAACCCTAAACTCATCGCGTTGGTCAACTCCACAGATTATGAATATGATTCTTCTAATCAAGAGGTCTTAAACATCATCTCATCACACAAAGAAATCAGGGATACCTCTTACCTATATTTTTATTAAAACTGCTGAAAAGCTTAGCGAAAATATGAACCTGACCAAAAAACTAATTCTGGGAAATACCATCCTGCTCATCATTTTTACAATACTCATCTTTAAGGTAGAGAAAAACATACTTATATGGTTATGTTTCTACTTTTTGGGCTGTTCGTTGTTTGCCTTGATAGTGAAGAATGCTGATAAAAACCCGAATAAAAACAAACGTTATCATAAAGTTCTCCTCAAGACATCGGAAGACGATGGAATCTTTGAATATACAGAAACCGGATTCTATATTTGGAACAATGATTTCATAACCATGATTGAATGGTATGAAATTCTTAGAATAACCGTTCAGAGAACTTCCGTTTTGGAAAATATTCACACAGAATTATTAATGGAAACCGTATTCGGAAAAATAATCATCAATGACTCCATGCACGGCTGGGAAAAATTCATTTCTAAAATCGATGAAAGATTACTTTTTAATAAAAAGAACAACTCAGCAAACTCATGGGAATTAAAAACCAATATCCCCATCATCATTTATCAGAAATAAAAAATGAAAAAAATATTATTTATTATACTTATCAGCTTTAGCTTCATTGGATATGCACAGGTTCCGAATCTTGATCTTAGAAATGAAATTAAAGGGCCTGTCTCAGATCTTCCCCAACGTTTAAATCAGAATGAAATTTGCCTGATCTATGAAATTAATGGAGGCTGGTCTGCTTATGACTTTATTTACTATTATTTTATAAAGAAAAATGGAGAACTGAACATTTATCAGGAAGAACAGCCACACACTTATGTAAAGAATGATCAATTAAAGAGAACTGTAAAAACAATTGAACCGACTCCAGCCTTAAAAGATAAAATAATCACCCTTATCAATTCTGAACTTTTATCTGAACTTTTAAAATATAAACAGGAAGATTTCAGGATTAAAATCCCTGAATTAAAGGATGCTCCTCCGATGTGTAGGATCTCGGATCAAAATGATTTTAAACTTACGTTAATTCAGAATGATAGACAGAGTTCATATCATTATTATGCACCAAGATATTATTATGAAAACTGCCCGGACAAAAGAATAAATAAACCTATACTAAAAAAATTGATTGATGTTCTTGATTTATTCAGATAAAACACCAACTTTTACAAAACAAAACCAATTACCTCAAAAAACAAATATGCTCTATCCCAAAAAGATCTCCTTATTTTTCACAGCTCTCTTACTGTTGACCAATTCTGTATTTGCCCAGACTAAAAAAATAACACAAATAGACTCTTTGATGAACTCGGTCAATCAATCCGGAGTTTTTAACGGTACTGTTTTAGTATCGAAAAATAATAAAATAATCTACAATGCTGCTTTCGGCTTTGCTGATGCTGCAAAAACGGAAAAACTTACCCCAGATTACAGATTTAATATTGGCTCTATTACCAAAGAATTTAGTGGTGTCGCCTTATTGCAATTACAAGAACAAGGTAAATTGAAAATTGAGGATCATGTTTCCCAATATATTCCGGAATTGCCTCAGTGGGCTCATGAAGTAACTATAAAAGATCTATTACAATACACAAGCGGACTGCCCAATGTAAACTGGAAAAAAATTAAAAGTAATCAGGATGTTTTCGATGATTTAAAATTAATCGACAAACTTGATTTTATTCCGGGAACTCAATATGATTACAACATGAACAATGTTTTTCTAAGACAGTTTATTGTTGAAAAAATTACCGGAATGACTTACAAAAATTATGTGAGTCAAAATATTTTCAAGCCCTGTACAATGAATTCGTCTGAGATCACACCTATTGTTGATAAAAAATTGGTGGCAAAAGGATTTAATAATAAATCAATAGAAGATAAACCTGATTTCTTGGTTGGCGGAACTTTCTTAACGACAACTGATTTGCTAAAATTTGTGAATTGCCTTCATTCGAAGAAGCTAATCAATGAAAATTCGTTGTTTGAATTGGGACAACAATTTAATTTGCCGGATACCCAATCCTCTTTGGGAGAAGCCAAATTTAAAAACAAAAAATTAGTGGAGCACTCTCATGATGGAAGAGCCGGAAATTATGAAGCTCTTTTAGTATCTGACCTCAATGATAATTTCACCATTATTTTATTGGGAAATAATTATAACGGGAAGCTATTTGAAATTTCGGATGTGATTACAGCCATTTTGAAAAAGGGAAACAAATAATTAAGACTGATGTTTAAAATCAAAGACAAATTATTTGACATACAGTACGCCTATTTGGACACTTTTGTCAGTACAGGCCAATAACTGGTTTTCGGGCTGAAGAACAATGCAGAAAAAAAAATTGAACCTTTCTTAAATGGAAACAATTTAAAATTTGTTCAGAATAAATACGGTCTGTCTATTATGGTTCCGCACAATACAGATATAGAAACCAATATCCTTATATCAGGAGACTATTAAATGGAAACAAAAATTGCAACCAATATAGAAACCGATACTTTCTACTCCATCATCAGCCTTTTAAAAACAGATCATTGGCATATGGATATTGAGTATGATCATAGACTCATTGATAAAGGGATTGATTTTGATTTTTATCAATTCAGTAAAGATGAAGAACATCTTTTATTAGCATGGAACAACTGGACCGAAGGAGAAATAAAAGGAACTGAAAAAACAATCTCTGAAATTGCCCGCCAATTGAATTTCATCTGCTATTTTGGAGAACCTGAATATCTATACAGACAGGATTTTGTTGAAGAAATAAAAAAATACCCTTACATTTATAAAATAATCCTGTAGATAATAAAAACAAAACTATAATGACCAACAAAATCATTGATAAGCTTGCCTGGATAGAATTAAAAGACAAAGCCATCCTGTCAACAAAAAGCTACGGAAAAGACAAATATTATATTCCCGGAGGAAAAAGAGAAGCCGGAGAAACAGATGAACAGGCACTGATTCGCGAAATAAGTGAAGAACTAAGTGTTACAATGGATCCCAAAACCCTTAATTACGTAGGAACTTTTGAAGCACAGGCTCACAGCCACGATGAAGGTATCCTTGTAAAAATGACCTGCTACTCGGGAGAATATTCAGGAGAATTACAGGCAAATTCTGAAATTGAAGAAGTAAAATGGCTTCGTTATTCAGATAAAGATAAAATATCTGAAGTTGATAAGCTGATTTTTGATTATTTGCACACTAATAATTTATTGGATTAATACTTTTCTACCATCATAATAAGTGTGAAGAATTAAACCTTAAAATAAAGATTTCATCAAGTATAACTGAAAGTCTTCAATAATGCCCTGCCCCAATGCTTATCGAAAATAAAGGAATACAAACAGACACTTTTCATATTCCCCCATTCAGCCTGAACAGTAGAGAATTTATGGTTCTGTTTTTATATGGCGGAGCCCATTTTCATCAGACAAAAACATTTCTCGGTGATATTTTTTCCGGTAAGGTAAAGGATCCAAATGTGATGGTGCATAAAAATCTGACATTCGTGGAACAATATACGGAACCATTATTCAGAAGACTCTTCCATCCGGTAACCGTTGGGGAATTTTTAAAAAAGACTACCAACCCAGATAGCCCGTATGCCACAAAAATTTATGACATCAATGGGATCACCGAAGAAACCAGGATCAATACCCTTCCCAATTATCCTAAACGGCTATTATCTTTATATGCAGCATTTTCAAAAACGGATCATATTGTTTTTGATCTGCTTGGACAGGGCCCGGCTGAAGCTAAAAAAATATACCAGACGGTTAACGAATTTGTAAAAGAAGGAGGTTCAGCCATTCTCCTCGATAATTTTAATGATCAGAAAAACGATTGTACAAAATATATAGAACTGCAATGGCTTAAATAATCTTATATTTATCACTTCATCAATCATCTTTATATGACTGTACAGGAACAAATCTCAGAATATATCAATAGCCATCCAGAACACCAAAAAGCGGATCTTCAGGAACTCCACCGTATCATTCTGGAACTTATACCCGATTGTAAATTGATGTTTATAGACGATGAAAAAAATGATGAAAGACCAACTTTCTCTCATACCAGAATAGGCTATGGACTTCGCTTCACAGAAGATATGGCCATCATCCCCCAGGAATATCCTAAGATCGAAATGGACGCCAGCTCCTACGGAATAACTATTGCTATCAATGAACTTCATGATAAAACCTACTTAATGAGAACCTTTGGTGAAAAGATAGGAAAAGCCAGTATAACCGGTTTATTCATAAAATTTAAAGAACTGAAAGACATTAATATTGAAACCCTTGAGGCAGCAATACGATATGGCTACGAACAAAATTCTTAATTTTATCGCAAAATTCATCAGCACTGATCATAGAAACAGCACCAAAAATGGCCAGTAAACTTACTTAATTCCTCATCCTAGGGATATTATCTCTTCTTGTGGGACTTTTTTTCTTATACAGCCTTCACCAGTGTTTCCGCGGCAGATGGACTGGCAGGAATGTATATATTATTAGGGTTAATTCCCGTTGTTCTCATTATCATTGCAGACAGAATCTGTGTCTGGAAATTTGGAGCAAGAAAGGTCAATAAAGTACAGTTTTATATAGCAGGAACATTTATCCTGCACTGGATAAGATTACAAACTCAATAAAGATTAAAAACAATTTATCATCAGACATTTAAGATTATAGGATATCGAACTGCAGTGGCTTAAATAATCTTATATTTACCTCTTTATCAATCACCATTTTATATGACTATCCAGGAACAAATTTCAGAATACATCAACAGTCAGCCAGAATCTAAGTGTATGGATATACAGGAACTTCACCGCATCATTCTGGAACTTATACCTGATTGTAAACTGTGGTTTCTGGACGGAAAAAATAGTGATGGTAAAATTGTTTCCAATCCCAACATAGGTTATGGACATCGTACCATGCAATATGCAGATGGAAAAACAAAGGAATTCTACAGAATCGGAATAAGCGCCAATACAGCAGGAATATCTGTTTATATCCTGGGAATTGATGATAAAACCTATTTATCAAGAACCTTTGGTGACAAGATAGGAAAAGCTAGTATAACAGGTTACTGTATAAAATTTAAGGCCCTGAAAGAAATCCATATTAAAACACTTGAGGCAGCAATACGATACGGCTACGAACAAAATCCTTAATTTTATCGCAAAATTCATCAGCACCAATCATGGAAACAGCACCAAAAATGACCAGTAAACTTACTTTATTCCTCATCCTAGGGACATTATCTCTTCTTGTGGGATTATTTTTTTCTTATACAGCCTTCACCAGTGTTTCCGCGGCAGATGGACTGGCAGGAATGTATATATTATTAGGGTTAATTCCCGTTGTTTTCATTATCATTGCAGACAGAATCTGCGTCTGGAAATTTGGAGCAAGAAAGGTCAACAAAGTACAGTTTTATATAGCAGGAACATTTATTTTACTTTTTATCCTGAACTGGGTAAGATTACAAACTCAATAAAGATTAAAAACAATTTATTATCAATATGAAAAAGGCATTTAAGATTATAGGGATCACCCTTGGAATTCTTGTAGTATTTCTCATCTCCAGCTATTTTATAAAAGTGAATGAAAGAGAAAACTTATTTTATAAAATTATTCAATATGTAACATATAACGATGAGGATTGGAAAAATTATGAAACCAATCAGAAACTCCTTACAGAGAACCCGTCAGGAGATATGGTTACGGTAGTAGCTGAAACACCACCTGATTTTCACCCATATAATATTGATCTCTTAACAGGAAAAACCAAAGCAGAAGAATTAAAAAAGATTGAGAACGCCCATTTCGAAAAATTAACGCCCGCAAAAAATGGCCCGGATGATGAGGATGCTCAAATCGCTTTGATCAGATTAACAGACAGACGGCTGACAGATGTTATTATCAATCAAAAACTGAATATAAAGATCGGAAAATGTTATGAAAACCCTAATAAAGAAGATAACTACCGTTGTGTAAGCTGTATGATTCTTTTATACAACAGAGATAAGCAGGATTGGCAGGAAGCACCTGATGGAGAGAATTTCCTGGATAACTCGTATGATTTTTATCAGGCTGCCGAAGGAGGAATGTGGGAAGCAAAATCATTATCCATGTTTATTCCGTATGACAATGCTCTTTTTAAAAAATATGAAAAGAAGTAAAATACAATAACAGTTTCAGTATATATCTGGAGATCTGTACCAACAAATCCGTTCAATATTACAGAACGGATTTTTTATTTACATCAACCCGATATAATTTGTACATTAGAAAAAACTATAGCAATGAAACCCCTCCTGCTCATCATACTCATTTCAATTTTACAGCTTTCCTGTTCAAAGAAAAATTCTGATACAGCTTTTCTGAACGGAGAGTGGATGTCTGATTCTTTAAAAGTAAAAAACAATGACCATTGGCGGGAATTTTTACATTTTAAAAACGGAAAATTACTTGCTCAGACCACATGGTGGGGGAAAAATTATGTCCTTAATAAAAACCTGGATATTCAGAATAACAAGTTTACAGATGCTAAAGGAAATACCTATTCTATCAACATTATCGACAGCCTCACTATTGAGGTAAAAGGGAATGAATATTACGGAAGGTTTATCAAAGAACAGGTTCAATCGGAGGATATAGATACAGCCATCAACGAATTTGAACAGGCTCAGAAAAACAGAAATCAGCTTATCGGAAACTGGAAGATCATAAAGCTGGAAAAAAAACTTCGCAGTGATGCTGATCAAAAAGATCCTATTAATCAGGAATTCCTGAAGAGTACAGAATTTGAAAAATTGCTGGATATCCCCACCAGCTCGATCAATCACATTAATCTGGATCTGGAAAACTTTACAATACATTTAAAAAACGAAAAAAATTATCAATATCCTTATGTTTTAGGACCCGAATCTTTTGAACTGTTTTCGGAGGATATGATTTTCAATTTAAAATATAAAATAGAATCCCCTCAGCAGTTCAGAATTAAAACTTATAATACCGCCGGAATATATATTGATATTATATTTGCAAAACAATAAACAAAACCATGAGAACCTTTGTAATCGGAGACATTCACGGTTGTTATGATGAACTCATAACCCTGACAAAAAACATTAATCTAAAAGACGAAGACCTGTTGATTTCCCTGGGAGATCTCGTTGACAGAGGTAATAAATCTAAAGAAGTTTACGAATATTTTAAAAATCGCCCGAACTCAGTGGTTTTGATGGGCAACCATGAAAGAAAACACCTGAACGGAACTTTAAGCTACGCTCAGGAAATTGTAAAAATACAGTTTGGAGAACAGTATTCTGAATTTATTGATTGGGTAAAAAACCTGAATTATTATTACGAAACGGAAGATGCCATCATCATTCATGCTTTTTTTGAACATGATAAAAAGCTGGAAGAACAAAAAGAAGAGGTTTTATCCGGCACCACTTCAGGCGATCGGTATTTAGAGAAAAAATATCCCGAGAATACTTACTGGAATGAGTTTTATAAAGGTGAAAAACCTATTATCTACGGCCATCATGTAGTAGGAGACTATCCCAAAATCCTGAACAATACCTACGGAATAGATACAGGAAGCTGTCATGGAAATTATTTAACCGCGATTGAGCTTCCGTCATTTCAGATTCATCAGGTAAAAGCCCAGAAAAATTACTGGACTGAAGAGCAGAAAAAATGGCAAATTCCGGTGTTAAAAAATAAGAACTGGAACGAAATGACCTTCACGGAAATAGACAAACAGCTTGCAAAGCTTGCCTATATTAAAGAGGAGGAAATCGTTGGTTTTCTGAATGGTTTACAGGAATGGAAAGATCAACTACAAGACTCGTTGAGGGATATGAAAGAAACGATTGACCATATTACCCGCTCTATTATTGAAAAAAATCCGGATACATTCCCTCTTGAAGTTGAAAAATATCTTTTCAAAGGGTTTATGTATAAAAGCAGAACGAACCGTTTGGAAGTAAAAGACCTGGAAAAACATATAGATACTCCGCAAAAGGTCCTGGATATGCAAATGGAACTTAAAAACGCTCAGTAAACTTACAAAACGTAATGAAATATAAATTTCTCCTGTTAACTTTTTTTCTTCCGCTGCACATTTTTGCCTGTAAATGTGCTAATGAGCCCACTATAAAAGAGTCTTTCAACACTGCTACTCTTGTTTTTATCGGTGAGGTTTATGATGTTTCAGAAGCTCCCAATGGATATAAAACCTCTAAAAACACACTGAGTAAAGTAAAAATCAGCAAGGTGTATAAACCGGATTTTTATGACGATTTCTATAATGAAAATGCTACTCTTTTCCATTCTCAGCTTCACTCATGTGATGTTTTGTTTTCCAAAAAAGGAAAATATCTGATATTCGCCTATATCAGTAAAGATACCGGTTACCTCTATTCTGATCACTGCCTGGTACAAAAAAGACTGGACCAGCTCACACCGGAAGAGTTAAAAGAACTGCAAATACTGAGCAATGATTATCTGACTCAGTTAAAAAAAACCAAGACAAGTACACCAACAGTAACTGATGACCTTATTGATGAAGATATTAATGTATCTGAAAATATGATAGGGAAGCATCTCAAAGAACTTTCTGATATCCGTAGTGAAAATAAAAGTTTAAAGATGATTGCCTTTTTCTCAATCATCGTCATTCTTATATTTTTAATAATTATTTTGATCCTACGCAGGAGACTAAAACGATTGAAAAATAATTAGATTAGCAATTTCCAACAAACCTATGAAACCCCTTATTATCTTCTTATTTTTATTGGTCAGTATTCTCTCTTTTGCGCAAAGAAAGCCAAAAGATACATTGGGAGTATCCGACTGTACAGAATTTTATAAAGAAGGAAAAATATACTATGATAAACTCACTGCCGAAAAAAATAAAATAGATTACAGCACATTAAGCGAACTTGCCATAGAAGATCTCAATCTGAACAACATCCCTTCCGACAACCTGATCATTATCATGACAGGAATCATCAATATTACCGGAGGTTGTCCTTTCGACTTTATTACAGAATGTCACCACAATCTGAACCTTACCAACCCCAATTATGATGAGAATAATTTTTGGGATATCAAAACGATTAACAAATTGAGTAATATTACTCATAAAAATATTATTTTCAAACGATTAAGAGGGGATGTGCATAATACTCTCTATTTCATCAATGAAAAAATGGGAATTCCCAACAAAGAAGTCTATCAATACATTTTATCAGCTTCTCATGGAGGAACAGAAAGTCAAAAATATTTTTATCAACCCTACCCTGGAAAACCTTTTTCATTAAAAAATACCCACTCTATTTATCTCACATTCAGCAATTACTTTGGCAACATTGTAAGAATAGATGTTCTCTATAACTTCGGTACGGCATATTCCCAGAGGGACGTGTTAACCTATCAGTATCATAAAAAAGAATGGAAACTTATTAAAAAAGTGGGGTCATAAATCCATAAGGGCATCTTTCCTATTACGAATAGCAACAGAAATTGATATGTTTATAAAATCTAACTACTTTCTTGCACTCCTATTCCTCCTCATCATCTCCTGTAGAGAAAAGATACAGGACAAAAACAACTTCGTCATTTATCAGGCTGATCCTAAAAAACAAAATGTAAAATTATATTGGAAGGACAGTCAAAATAAAATTCTGAAAAGCATTAAAAATCTGAAAAATGATGTAGAATCCAGGAATGAAAAATTACTTTTCGCCATGAACGGCGGAATGTTTGAAGCAGATAATCTTCCAAAAGGACTGTATATTGAAAATTTTAAAATTTTAAAACCTATAGATACATTACAGGGCTCAGGAAACTTCTACCTTCAGCCTAACGGAATATTTTATTTAACTCAAAACAATGAGCCGGGAATTTCCGAAACAAAAAAATATACACACAATACGACAATCAAATATGCCACTCAATCCGGGCCAATGTTGTTAATTGACGGAAAAATAAATCCTATCTTTCAAAAAGATTCTAAAAACCTGAATATCAGGAACGGTGTTGGTATTCTGGAAAATGGAGAGATTATTTTCGCTATGTCTAAAAAAGAAATCAACTTTTATAGTTTTGCACAGCTTTTTAAAGAAATGGGCTGCAAAAATGCACTGTATCTTGACGGTTATGTTTCCAGAGCATATCTTCCTGAAAAAAACTGGATACAGACAGACGGAGACTTCGGAGTGATAATAGGAGTTACAGACCACAAATAAAGATTGTAGATCAATAGGGTTTTTAAGAAAAGAAAAGTAAATTATACTTATCTTTCATTACTATTAGAAAAATCATTAACCCCTATTATCATTCACTTTTATTATGAAAAAAATCATCCTGGATTTAGCGACAACCTTAGACGGATTCATTGAAGGGCCTAACGGAGAAATCGATTGGTGCATTCTGGATGATGATATGGATTTTGATGGCTTTATCTCTGGTATCGACACCATTTTCTATGGCCGGGTAAGCTACGATGCATGGGGAAATTATCTGCCCGACGAAAATGCAGCCCCGGAAGAACATGAATTCTGGAAAACCATCCACTCAAAAAATAAATTCGTCTTTTCAAATCAAAACCGGGAGGATAAGAATGCAACGTTCATCCACTCCGATCTTGTCGAAAAAATTTCAGAAATAAAAAAACAGGGCGGAAAAGACATTTGGCTGTATGGTGGTGCAAGTCTTATTAAAACGTTCATTCAAAATAACCTGATTGATGTTTACAGAATATCTGTACATCCTGTTGCTTTAGGAAACGGAAAACCTCTTTTTGAAGATCTGAAGGAAAGATTGAATTTAAAACTTATGGAAACCAATGTGTTTAAATCCGGTGTAGTACAGCTTATTTATCATCCATAAAACTGAAATTATTCCCTCGTCAACGAATATTAGGATAGCAAACAGCATATCAATCAGTTATGGTATTATTTTTAATTTCAAATACAACATCTCCCTAACCATGAATATAAAATTAGAATCTGTCATCCTGTATGTACAAAATACCAGTCTACTTAGAAATTTTTATGTTGAAAATTTTAATTTCAAAGTTCTTGAAGAGGACTCTATTTGGGTTCTGATGAATGCCGGAACTGTTAATATCGGACTTCATAAAATCGGAGATCAGTACCTGGAAAAAATAGGAAATGGCCATCAGTTTGACAACAATACCAAACTTGTTTTTGAAGCAGACACCGATATTGAGACTGCAAGAAATGAACTGTTGTCAAAAAACGTACATATGAGGGAAGTCAAAACTTTTGAGAACTATGATTTCTGGTTGTGTGACGGGACAGATCCTGAAGGAAATGTATTTCAGTTAAAATGTAAAAAATAGCAACTGAGGTTCGTTTTTTTAACCCTTTTTTTGAAACACTGAAATTATATTGAAGTTTAAAAGTTTGAGTATAAGAAATCTACTGAAATTTTAAAAAAATCTATTATTTTCATAACCCACAAAATTTATTATCATGAATGCAAAAAAAATACTTGGCTTCATCTGTTTATGCACGATCCATTTAGGGTTTGGACAAAATATAACGGTCATTGAAAAACAACTGAATGAAGCCTTTCAAAAAATTAATTATTGGTCTTCTGAAGGCAGAGATTTTAAAAATTCTTATGATTCTTTGGCTGCTGCCAACACAAAATTTGAAAAATTATTAGTTCGATACACTTCTTCTCATCCTCAAACCATAACCAATGATTTCAAATTTCTTGAAAAAAACGGATTGATCATTGCAACCTCAGAAGACGGTAAATTCCGGATCTATTCCTGGGATACCTGGACCGGCGGAACTATGCATTTCTTTAAAAATATATTTCAGTATAAGTCTGATCAAAAAGTATATTCGAAGGCTGGAGAAAACCAGGGTGAAGGAGACCCGGGATCTTATTATTATCAGATCAATGATATTATTTCAGAAAACAAAAAATACTATCTTGCTCAAAACAAAGCAATTCTGAGTTCAGGGATGAGCTATCATAATATTAAAGTTTTTTCCATTGACAATGGACAATTGAATGACAAAGCCCAGCTCATCAAAACACTAAGCGGAATAAAAAACCAACTGGGATATGAAGTAGATCTTACCGCTTCAGCCAACAGAAATTATGAAGGTAGAGATTACGAGATTGAATATGACCCTAAAAATAAAATCATCAGTATTCCTGTAATTCAGGCTGATTCTAAGGTTACTGCTAAAAAGATCCGTTATCAGTTTAAAGGAAAATATTTTGAGAAACTGTAACGATCGTGAAATACCTGTTAATACTCATTTTATTATTTTCTTCGTCCTTTTATAGCCAGCAATGCAGTTGTTCACAAAAACCGGAACTGAAAGATGTAATTTCCTGTGAGGCTACCCTATTGCAGAATGAAGCAAAGATATATTAGGAATATGACTGCAATTCTTCATGGATAACTTTTCAAAAAGGGAAAGAAAAAATAAAAATTTTTGAACTTGAAAAAGAATTTATATAGCTAAGCGGAAGGTTGGGTTACAGAAACTGGACAGAATATAAAAACACTTTTCTCATCGAATACAGACCATCACGCTGAATATTAAATAACAAAAAACATTTAAAAATGCCTGCTACCATTGAAATACAAAACAGAACCAATTGGTTGATGACCCTTATCACAAGCCTTGCATTAGTTATACTCCTTTTTATTATTTTAGTTATAATTCCTTTGACAGCCGCTGAAAAAACCTATTTACTTTCCGCATTGAGTTATATCTTCACAGTATCTCCTTTTGTAGCTTTTTTTATTCTGTTCCTATATCTTTGGCTGTGGAATACCTTTGGAAAAACCATTCTCAAGATTGAAACGGATTCTATAACTGTAATACATAAAAATAAATTATTTAAGGCTCCCAACACCTTCCTGAAACAGGAAATTAAGGATATTCAGACAATAGATCAGAGAATAGAAAAGTATAAATTCGGAGTTCGTTATCATTTTTCATGGACAGGAGCTACCTATTCTGTTGTACTGGCAGACAAAAACGGGGAGAAAAGAATTGTAGACTGGATTACAAAAGAAAAAGCTGATGAAATAGCTGATAAAATAAAAAAAGAATGGTGTTGGAATTAAGCATCTCAAAATAAGATAATTTTTACTGACGAAATAACTATTAAAATGTACAACCCTACTAGAAGAAATAAAAACATCGGAACCGAAATCCAAGGTTACGGCCAGAACAACAAGCTAAAGATTTCTTCACCTTACGGAACTCTACAATCATTTTACGAACAGCTTACCCATTATAAAAAAGAAGTACGGATCATCAACAACCATGAATTTTTGTTTATTGTTGAGGAACCCCGCAAACATTCTATTCATTCCTGCTCTATTGATGATATTCAGAAAATTATTGAACAGATTCCCTCCGAAGATTATGGTGAACTAAGATTTATCATTCTCAGACAGCCGAAAAGAAAAGAAGAAATTCTTTCACCTGTCTGGGGAAGACTCATCTATAGTTACGAATTTGAAGATGAATATTATCCCGCTATTATTTTAGATGCCATTGATCTGGAAAGACAGTTATCCTGGCCTAAAAAACAAAGTATTGAAGATCAGCAGGAATTTGAAAGATTAAAAACTGATGGTCATATTTTTACCGAAACCAAAAGGAACTTCATCACTGAATTCAAGCCTGAATTGGTCAGAAACACACAACTTTACAGAACTCTGCCTCATGAATTTGGGCATTATGTTCACTATTTGGGAATTGTAGAACGACCTGGGAACGAAGACGAGGAAGATGATAAGAAAGAAAAAAGAATAAATCACTATTTCAGTCTTCCCACAAGTGAAAAAGAAAAATTTGCACATACCTACGCTGAAAAACTCAAAAATAAATTAGCCTTTGAAAATAAAATTCCTTTTGAATCTCTTAAATAGTATTAAAAATAAAGACAGTAAAATAATCTCTTATTCATACGAATCAAAAATACTTATCCGGAACCGATGTCAAATAATCCAATTATTTTTCAAAACCCAATGTAATACTACTTCTTTTATAATTGTCTTATCTAAAAAGATACATGAAAGTTATTTTAACCTACCTTCTCCTACTCTTGGCAGCCAACCCTGTTTTTTCACAAAAAACTAAACAAATTGAGCAATTACTGGAAGCTTATGATAAAGCAGGCAAATTCAGCGGCACTGTTCTTGTCGCTGAAAAAGGAAAAATTATTTTCGAAAAAAGTTACGGCTACAGAAACGGTCCTAAAAAAGAAAAAAATACCAACAAAAGTCTTTACAGAATTTTTTCCACCACAAAAATGTTCACTTCCACAGTCATTCTGAAGCTGGAAGAAGAAGGAAAATTATCGATCAGCGACAAACTTTCCAAATATTATCCAGATTTTCCCAAAGGAGACAGTATCACCATTGCGAATCTTCTTTCCCACACTTCAGGAATTCCTAATGAAACAGGCTCAGAAAATACGGTAGATGAAGAAACATTCATCAAATATATTTCGGCAAAACCATTGAATTTCCCACCTAATACAAAATGGGACTACTCCAACTCCGGATATTATATTCTAGGATATATCATTAAAAAAGTGACCGGAATGGATTATGACAAGGCTATTGAAAGCTATATTCTTAAACCTCTGCAGATGAATCATACCGGTTTCCACTTTAATACTGTTACAGATGAGAACAAAGCCTTTGGATATGATTTTTTATTAGACCATGCATCTACCGAAGCCTTTCGTTTTAAAACAGATCATCCATTTGCAGCAGGTGCAATGTATTCTACTGTTGGCGATCTTTTCAAATTCAATGAGTCTTTTAAAAACAATACAATTCTTGAAAAGGAAACTACTGAAAAAATGTTTACACCTTACCTTAACGATCATTATGGATTGGGCAGTGATGTCATCATTAATAATGGTAAAAAAAGTGTTGGGCATGGTGGTGGTGGTCCCGGCTACCGGAGCATATATTACAAAATTCTGGAGGATGATATTTGTTTCATCGCCCTGTCAAATTCTACATTATCACATACAGATATCATCGTACCGAAGATTGAAAATATAATATATCATAAGCCTTATAAGATTCCTACTGCTGTAAAAATTAATCAACAGGAACTAAAAAAACTGGAAGGAATTTACTCTGCTGGAAACACTAAATTTTATGTAACTGTTCTGGACGGGCAGGTTCTATTCAGAGAAAATGGATATCCTATATGTTCACTATTCCCTGTCAGTAATACTTCATTTCAGCTGGATGACAATGTTACGTTCACCTTCAAACCGGATGAAACAGGAAAAATTAATTCTGTGATGGTTAAGCTTCGCGATGGAACTGTAAAAACAGGAACAAAGACAACAGATATTTATCTATGGGGAATTATCGGAGATGCAACTCCAGGCGGATGGGACGGAAAAGATACCCCTTTGCAGGCAGATACTCAAAAACCGAATCTCTATTTTCTCAAAAATTATCATCTGAAAAAGGGTAAGCTAAAATTCAGACTGGATAATGATTGGGGCTACAATCTTGGTTTAAATAACGATGGAAAGACTATTGCACTTAATGCTTATGATTTTCTGATTGGAGAAGAGGGTCAGTATGATATTCTACTGGATATGTCTGATCCCATAAAACCTCAGTACAATATTAAAAAATCTGTTCAATAAAAAACCGTTATCATATTTTTTAAAAGCCCGGATGATCTGCTATCCGGGCTTTTTATTTTAATTTTCACAATTACAGCCATACAAAAACTTTATTATCAGAACGGGATCTTATTTGAAACAGGGATTCATATTTTTCTTATTTTTACATGACAAAAATCATATTACAAAATATTTCGTATGCCTCATTTCATCATTGAATGTTCACAGGATGTCCTCTGGCAAAGAACCTCCGATGAAATTATGGATGCCGTATATACAGTAGCCGAGTCTGCAGGGTTATTTGCTGCTGATGATATCAAGGTAAGACTTCAGCCTTATCAGTATTATCGGTTGGGAAAGCATAAGAACAACTTTCTGCATGTCTTTGGATATATTATGGAAGGGCGCAGCACAGAACAAAAAGCAGATCTTTCGACACAGATTGTCACCCGGCTGACAGCATTACTTCCTGACGTTTCTTTTCTCTCTGTGAATATCAATGAATTTGAAGCAGCAACCTACAGCAATAAGGCGCTTATTAATCCTGAAAACAATGATAGGGATAGGCATTTCGGACTTTAATTCCCATTTTAAAACCAAAATATTAATATCATGAGCTTAAAAACATTAATCACCAAAACAGTTCAGTACAACAATTGGGTAGTTAATAAATACATTGACTGGTTATCCACAAAATCCGATGAACAGCTTAATCAGGAAGTTATATCCAGCTTTTCCACTATTTTAAAGACCCTGCATCATATCTGGCAGACCCAGGAATACTGGTGGAGCCATATTTCTGGAAACAATGATTTCGATTTTGCCAAAACCACCGCTGAGACCAGCAAAGAAGAAGTTTTTAGCAACATAAGGAGTAACTCTCAAAAGCTGGTAGATTATGTGGAAACCTTATCTGAAGAGGAATTGTCAAAAAATGTAAAAATAGAATCTCAGTGGTTTCAATGTGATTTTTCAAAATATGAATACATTCAACATGTTGTTCTTCACGGAACTTACCATAGAGGACAGATTGTGACAATGGGCCGTAATGTCGGTATCACGGATGCTCCTATGACCGATTTCAACTTCTGGAATATCTATAAAGACAAAGAATAAGACTTCTGTCATTTTTAATCTTTTTACCATGGCCTCTACAACCATAGAACTTAGCCTGAATCAGGAAAAAAAATCCAATACCTTTTGGAAATTATATCGTCTCCTGAGTTTAAAAATATAGGGGGTAAAGATCATGCAAGCTTTTATACTGATCAATCCGCTTGAATAAATTGAATTAAAAAATCAAATGGGAAAACTTTTTGAACTTATCGCTGATCAGGTTGTTGAAAAACTTGATGAATATTATACAGAATGTCATGTATGTGGAGATTCCCATGTAGATTTATACCCTTACCAGGGGCAGGTTACTCTTGAAAATGGTGAGATTGATGATGATATTTATGCTGCCTGCTATGAATGTTTGCACTCTAAACCTATGATGCATACCTGCAGTTTTCTGTATGAAGAGATTATTGAGAAATATGTGCGTTCACTTACCCTTTCTGATACCCGGACAGCAGCACTCAAAATGATATTAATAAAACAGTATAATCGTACTCCGGATATTCCATTTTTTATGCAAAAACCTGATATGCCTCTTTGTTGTGAAAACATCACTGAATTTACAGGTTATCCACAAAATAATGATGACCTGTATAACATCAGTGAAAATTACAGGTATTGGGAAGAAGGGGTCAAAGAAAAAAGTAAGTATTATGATTTTAAAACTTATGGAAGCCCGGAAAGTCTGAGAGAAATAGCTGCTTTTCAGTGCTTACATTGTGGTGAAAAATATTTTACATTTCAATTTTCTTAAGTTTAATTTTTAGATTATTTTCGTGAAAAATAACCTATAAAAAAATTCTAAAATCTCTCAAATACTTCTTTGTTACAGTATTATCTGTCATTTAAGATTTAATTACCAAAATCTATGAATTACTGGCTGGGCTTCAGAATCATAGAAAAATATATTGAAAGTCTTTAGCAATATTCAATTTTAAAATAAACAAAAATTTTCGCTTTAATCGCTATTCTTTTCATTTAAAGAATAATAAAATCTATGACCTACAGGGAATATGGAAAAATATGTGGATAACTTTAAAAAAAAAGAAAATCTTTATTTCACAAATGTGGATAACTTTTTAACGTCATTTAAATAAAACAGTTAAAACACTAATATTAAAATATTTAAACAAAATAAATTATCCACATAAAGTTTTCCGCGAGTAAAAAAAGATGTGGATAATTTTATGTGGATAACTTTTTTACACATACTCTCATTCCTTATTTAACACAGAAAAAATGAGTTTTCAATAGCAAAAAGACGACATAAATATTTTAATCATAAATATTTATAATTATTTTTTTTGTAATTTTAAAAAACAAATAAATCACTATAAAAAGATATACATAAAAGATCAACCCCCTCTACATGAAGAAAAAAATAAGAGCATCATTATCACCTCACCACTGAAGAAAATCACCCACAAAACAATGAAAACAATTTAATCCCCTCATTCCATGACAACACCAGACATCCAGAAAAAAATCATTCCCTATATTGGAGAAACTGCTCCGTACATTAATATTCCGGAACATATTATTTTTAATGATCACAGCATAGAAACAGAAATATCCGGTTGGGATTTCAGCAATGAAAATCTCACCTATCTCTTGAAAGCTCTTGCTTCATTAGGAAGCTGCAGCCTATACAAACTGCTAAACAATTCTTCTGAAGAAAAGATTTATTTCCTTGGAGAAAAATTAAGAATCAGAAAATTATCCTATAAAGCTATTCCTGACACTCTTTTGATTACCGGTGGAAGCTATCTGGAATCCAAAAGAAAAGGCAAATCATGTCTTAATGCAAAAGATAAGCAATCTGGAGAGATCCTGTATTCTTTTGAACTTGATTATCATATCATTTCCCAGGATGCATTTGGAGTTTTTTATAAAGATTTTTTCGATGATACTCTTATTGAAACTTACGATGAAAAACTTCCGGAAGGCAAAATCAACTATACTGCGGACCCGCATCAGTTCACCATATCCATCATGCCTTTTACCCTAAATCAGTGTAAAGGACATTTTGAAAACCACCCAATTGTTCCTTTTGTCTTCATCGCCAACTGTGTCCTTAGAGAGGTTTTCAATTTTCTAGGAAACAAAGGCTCTTATGAAATCGACAGTCTGGAAGGCTATGCCTCCAAAGCAATGCCTATTGGAACAGAATTTATGATTGAAGTTTTTCAACAGAAATTTTTAAAGAACCTCATCTACTTCAAATGCGAAATAAAAGACATTACAGGAAATTCTTATGCTGTAATGATTATTAACATCAAGTCGGAACCAACCTCATAATAAACAACTTCAATTACTTCAATACCCTCTGAAAAATCATATTTCCGGGGGTATTTTCGTGTTTACGTTAATATAAAATTATATTTTTACATCAAACACCAAATCAATGAGAAACATTACTAAAAATACATTCATCATCTTATTATACTCCTTTCTTTTTACAGGATGTAACACTCAGCAGCAAAGTAATTTTAAAGCAAAAGAAATTTATAAGTCTGATCAGCTTATCATTACTCAGATTTCTGAGAATTCTTTTATCCATACTTCTTTTAAGCAGACCAATGATTTCGGAAACGTACCCTGTAATGGCCTTATTGTAAAAGTTGCTGATGAAACTATTGTATTTGATACTCCAACAAATGACAAAGGTTCAGAAGAACTGATTCAATGGATCAATAAAACCCTTCATTCAAAAATTAATGCCATTATTCCTACTCATTTTCATGATGACAGTCTAGGTGGATTACAGGCATTTCATAACCACCACATCTCTTCCTATGCCTATTCCAAAACTATTGATCTGGCGCGGGAAAATAACTTTACTGTTCCTGAAAACAGCTTTAGCGACTCTTTGGTATTAAAAGTAGGTGATAAAAAAACGATTACAAAATTTTTAGGAGAAGGTCATACAAAAGATAATACAGTTGGATATTTTCCCAGTGAAAATGTATTGTTTGGAGGCTGCCTGCTAAAAGAACTGGAAGCTGGTAAAGGATATTTAGGTGATGCCAATGTTTCAGACTGGTCCGCTACAGTTGAAAAAGTAAAAAAAGAATATCCTAATGTAAAAATCGTTATTCCGGGGCATGGTGAATATGGAGATCTAAAATTACTTGATTATACAATTACTTTATTTAAAGTGCAGCAAAGGTAAGCTACAGAAAGCTTTACCTTGAATTCCACAGCCTTTTTGTACCTTCGTTTCTAAACATTATTTATACACCAAAAAAAATCATGGAAAAATATACAATATCTTCTGATGGTCAAAAAATTCATTATAGAGAATCCGGAGACGGAAGTACAGCAATCATCATGATCCACGGCTGGCTCGGCAATACTGAATGGTGGGCAGATCAGCAGAAATATTTTGCACCCAAATATCGTGTTATACAAATAGATCTGGCAGGCCACGGTAAATCTGATTCTTCCAGAAATGACTGGACGAGTTCCCGGTATGCTGATGATATAAAAGCGGTAGCTGACGCCATAGACTCACAGAACATTATACTCGTAGGTCATTCAATGAGCGGAGCTTATGTTCTTGAAGCTTCGTTGAAAATTCCACAGGTAAAAGCTCTTGTTCTGGTAGACACTTTAAAGAACCTTGATGAATCTTTTACTGAGGAACAGGCAGAGGAAATAATGTTTTCCCATTACAGAACAGATTTTAAATATGCAGTGGAAAACTTCCTGCCTCAGTATCTTTTTGCAGGAAAAACACCTGCTGCTGTAAAGGAAAGGTTACAAAAAGAATTCCTTCAAAACGAGCCGGAAATGGTCATCAATCTTCTCAAACCTTTATACAAAACCGATTTTACAACCATTGCAGAGCAGGTTCAAATTCCGGTAATCGCTATTAATTCGGATACTTCTCCTACAAATATAGATGCTAATCGCAAATATTTAAAGGATTACAACTATGTAACCATGACAGAAGTGGGACATTATCCTATGCTTGAAAAGCCGGAAGAATTCAATACTATACTTGATGGAATTTTAAAAAAACTAGTTTAATACTGAATCCCCGAGCCATGCAGAATACAAAAATTTTCACCACAGCTTTTGCCAGTGTTTATCCGCATTACATTCAAAAGGCGGAGAAAAAGGGACGGGCAAAATCTGAGGTTCATGAAATCATTCACTGGCTTACCGGTTATGATGAGCAAGGACTTCAGGAGCAACTGGATCAGAGAAATGATTTTAAGACCTTTTTTGAACAAGCTCCCAGGATGAACCCTAACGCTGCATTAATCAAAGGAGTTATTTGCGGATATCGTGTAGAAGAAATAGAAGATGAACTGATGAGGAAAATCCGATATCTTGATAAGCTGATTGATGAATTGGCCAAAGGAAAAAAAATGGAAAAGATACTAAGGGAATGATTTTAGTCAACCTTAATTGATCATCAGGTATTATTTTTAACTCAATATCATAGAACCAGCATTGTTTATAAAAAAAACATTATGCTCTCCTCAACTGGCTGATTAATTATATAGATCAGAAATGGGACCATATTTCCTGCGATACCTAATAAACTTCAGCAATAAGAATATACAGAAACTGAACAACAACTTATATTAGGACAGTACAAACTGTCAGCACTTAACATATCTTAAATGAAAAACATACAACGAGAAGATCTCCAAATCCTCAGCCGGCACAGCAATCTGAGTGAAGAAGAAATCAAAACAGTTCTTAAAGATACCATTTACAGCAGCACAGAAGCCTGGCAAAAATTTCTTAAATTATTCCTGATCAGTCTGGGAATAGGGCTTACCGTATCCGGAATTATTTTCTTCTTTGCTTACAATTGGGCAGAGCTTCCTAAATTTGCAAAAATCGGATTAACAGAAATACTGGTTATTACCACTACAGGTTTAGCGGTACTTCCTAAAATCAACAGCAACATCCGAAATATCATCCTTACAGGAGCATCAGCCTTAGTAGGAGTTCTGTTTGCAGTATTCGGACAGATCTATCAAACCGGTGCCGATGCTTATGACTTTTTTCTGGCCTGGACTCTTTTTATAACACTTTGGGTGATCATATCAGATTTTGCCCCTTTATGGCTTCTCTATATAGTTTTAATAAACACCACCCTTGTTTTATACTCTCAGCAGGTAGCAAAAGACTGGGAAAACATGAGTATTCTTATTCTGATATTTATCCTTAACACAGTTATTTTAATCAGCTCAATTCTTATATCTCATTATAAAAAGATTCATGTTCCCCATTGGTTTACCAACATTTTAGCATTGGCCGTTATCAGTATATCGACATTTGGACTTTGTCTGGATATTACTGAGATTCATAAAACATCGTTATACATTCTAGCTCCACTCAGCACTGTTGTATATGCTTCAGGAATCTGGTATGGTTTCAAAACGAAAAACAGCTTTTATTTTGCCATTATTCCGTTGAGTATTGTCATTATTATCTGCTCTTTACTGTTCAAGACAGTAGATGGTGAGGCCATATTCTTATTGGTTTTCTTTTTCATAGTTGTGAGCATCACCCTCATTATTAAAAATCTGATGAACCTTCAAAAAAAATGGAAAAATGACAAATAGAGAACATATAAAAAAACTGATGGATCATCTTCAGACTGAGAGTAACAGGGAAATTCATTTTGATGAAGATTCTATTATGGCAGCTTATGAGGAAAAAGACAATAATCACCAATCATTATCTATCAAAATATTATCCATAATTGGTGGAATGATGGCATGTCTTACCTTCCTGGGCTTTATTTTTTTGTTTCAGGTTTTTGATTCTCCCACAGGAGCAGGTATATTGGGTGTAATCTGTATTGCAGGTTCTTCGCTGATCAGCAGAATATCCGGAAAAACAATTATAGATACCTTAAGTGTTTCTTTTTTCATTACTGGTTTTGCTCTCCTTGGCTTTGCTCTTTCTACCGAAGGAGACAGCGTCTACATGGTATTCATTGTCTTTGCATTATGCACCTTGTTTCTGGTTCAAAGCTATATCCTTTCCTTTATTTCAGTATTGATCATCAATGGAAGTATAGTTGCATTTTCTCAGACTCATGATACTTACAGTCTGATCTCAGCAATTATTATATTTCAAACAGTAATAATAACATTCCTATTTCTTCAGGAAGCAAAAATAATTACCAAAAACAAGATATTGTCTAAGCTGTATGATCCGGTTCGGGCAGGAATGGTCTTTTCATTTATATTTACTCTTGTATTTTCAGGACTGGCATCTTTTCTCCACCTGACAGAGCATTATTATGACTGGATCCCGTCTGTTGTGATTATGCTGGCTATCCTTTATGTTGTATTTCTTCTATTCAGAACATTAAAGGTAACCAGTACAACTTATAAAATTATTATTTACACTCTTACTGTTTTATTTTTACTGCCCACTTTACTAACACCTACCATATCGGGAGCAGTCCTGATTATTCTGTTAAGCTTTTTTGTCAATTACAGAACAGGATTGGTTTTAGCCATCATTGCTCTGATCTATTTTATCGGACGTTTTTATTACGACCTTGGTTTTACCTTACTGATCAAATCCATACTCCTTTTCGGATCAGGAATTAGCTTTCTGGCAATTTACTTCTTCACTCACAAAAAACTGACAGCAAATGAATAAATATAAATGGCTTATCATCATTCTCAACCTTGTTCTGTTGTTGGTATACTTTAATTATTCCGTAGTGGAAAAAGAAACTTTGCTAAAAAACGGACAACCCATCTTATTAAAGCTGGCACCCGTGGATCCGCGCTCACTGATGCAGGGTGACTATATGAACTTACGGTATGATATCGCGAATAACATTAATGCGGAAAAGATTCCCAAACGTGGCTATTGTGTGGTAAAACTTGATACAAAAGGAATTGCCGAACAGGTTCGCTTTCAAAAAGGCCCTACTCCATTAAGAACCGGAGAACACCTCATCAAATATACCTCACCCAATCAATGGAGAATTAATATCGGCGCCGAGTCTTTCTTTTTCCAGGAAGGACAGTCAGAAAAATACGATGCCGCCGAATATGGTGGAATAAAAACAGACAAAGACGGAAACAGTCTGTTGATAGGATTATACGACGAAAACTTAAAACTGATTAAATAATATAGAGAATAGAAGAAATAAAATCATCAAATTTTATAAATCCGGAAAAGAGGTTTTATAAACAATACTCTTCCGGAATTCCTGAAATATAATCAACAGAATCCATCCCAATCCAGGGATGGATTTTTATTTACAACCCATCAGTTATTGATAAATCCTATTGCCAAAGCCTTTTCTATCTCAAAAATCTTTCCGAAATTAGCAGCCTGTGTATTAAATATAATTAATGAAATAAAAATTTAAATTAAAACATACAGCAAAACTTAGTATAAGTTTTCTTCGGGGCAGGGTGAAATTCCCTACCGGCGGTTACAGTCCGCGACTCCTTTCATCTGAAGGGACTGATTTGGTGAAATTCCAAAACCGACAGTTAAAGTCTGGATGGGAGAAGAAAATGAAACGTACGGTAAGATCCTTTCTGGGCTCTTGCGGTATCGTATTTCATTTCCATGTACCGAAGACTATTTTAACTTTTAAAAGTAAAATAACATGGAAAAATTATTAGAAAAATTCGGAGCAACCTCCAAAGAACGTGTAGAAAAAGCACTTTCAACATTACAACAGGGAAAAGGTATTCTTTTAGTAGACGATGAAAACCGCGAAAATGAAGGTGATATCATCTTTCCCGCTTCCACTATTACAGAACAGGACATGGCACTTCTGATCCGCGAATGCAGCGGTATCGTCTGCTTATGCATTTCTGAAGAGAAAAGTAAACATCTGAACCTTCGTCCGATGGTGGAAAACAATAATTCAAAAAATCAGACTGCATTTACCATTTCTATTGAAGCCAAAGAAGGCGTGGAATCCGGAGTTTCAGCTAAAGACCGCGTAACGACCATCAGAACAGCAGTTGCTGCAGAGGCGCAGGCGGAGCATATTGCAAGCCCGGGACATGTATTTCCACTAATCGCCAAAAAAAATGGAGTCTTTGAAAGACGTGGTCACACAGAAGGCAGTGTAGATCTTGTAAAAATGGCTAATCTTGGTGATGATGCAGTACTTTGTGAACTTACCAATGAAGATGGTTCTATGGCAAGACTTCCGGAAATCGTAGATTTTGCCATCAAAAAAGATATGAGTGTAGTAACCATTGAAGATATTTACGCTTATCGCAAAATGGTTATGAGCAACTAAACTTATAGATATTTAATACACAGAACAGCCGCCCGATACTATGGGCGGTTTTTTATTTCACATGAAGCCTACTTCTTGTTAAAATATTTTTTTAAATAAAAAGATATAATTATTTAAATATTTCATTAAAAACACATTACAATGAAATTTGATTCATCTTTTTAGCTAACTTTAATAAAAAATTTGGCCATGAAAAAATCTATCCTTTTTCTGTTGGGAGCTTCTGCTATGCTTTCAGCGCAGATTACGCTTACCAAAGCTTCTCATGATCCTATCCTCAACGATGTTGTGGACAACAAAATCATCACCGGAACTGTGGATAATTCTGCAACCGGAGCCAATGCTACATTTTCAAACAACGGTCTTACTTTGGGTGCACCGGCGCTAGTAAGTTATCTACCCCCTGCAGCAAGTGAAATCACTACTTTCCCAGGCACCAATATTAAAATGTTTGAAGGAACAACCTCCATACTTTATAAAGCCTCCCCCACAAAATTAGAGATCACAGGAATTGTAAACCCTCAGGTTACTCTGAATCTGAGTATGGATAATGGGACTTATATGACTTATCCTATTACCTACGGACCTGCTCAGAATGATACCGCCAAAGGAACTTTTTCGTCAACTTTAATTAACGGAATATGTGTGGGTACTACTTCTACTGAGGCCGATGCTTATGGAACATTGATCCTGGGTGGTCACACTTATAATAATATTCTCCGGGTAAAATTTATACAGAATTTTAATTTATATTCTGTTTTGGACATCACCTTTTTAAACCCTCTGGGTTCTGTTACCAATACCGCTTATTCTTACTATGATGCTTCTCACAGATATCCACTGCTGAGTTCTACTACAGTCAACTTATCGGTACCTGCCCTGAGCATCAACCAAACCACCACCAGTTCTCTGGCATTGACTATCGCAACACTGGCAGCCCATGAAGTAAATAAAAAAGAAAGCTTTAGTATCTATCCTAATCCTGCA
Organism: Chryseobacterium sp. BIGb0232; assembly: GCF_024810195.1. Lineage (NCBI taxonomy): Bacteria > Pseudomonadati > Bacteroidota > Flavobacteriia > Flavobacteriales > Weeksellaceae > Chryseobacterium > Chryseobacterium sp. BIGb0232. The sequence continues at coordinate 29,837 of NZ_JANUEH010000005.1, read as the reverse complement.
CAGGATTTTATTGGATTTAAAGGAAATACAGAAAACTATTCAAAAGCGAATATCTACAGTCTGGATGGAAAACTTATCAAAACTGCAGATCTGAATTCAGGAAACATACAGATCTCTGATCTTCCACCCGCCTCTTATTTCATTGAGGTAAGTGGTAAAAATTCTGAAACGAAAAAGAATATAAAATTCATCAAGAAATGATAATAAAAAAATCTCGTTCAAAGCTAATGAACGAGATTTTTTTGATCTGTTTGGTTTAAGCCCTAAAGAATAATTATAATTCTCTTTATGCCTTTAGTATTTTCCAGCATCTCGCTTCCAGCATTTTTAGAAAGTAGCCGCCGGTGCTGTATCATTATTCAGTTTTTTCTGAACCTCAGTTTTTTTTCCTTTAGAAAAATCATAGCTCAGGCCTATTACAAACATAGACTTGTTGTTCATGATCTGTGTATGAACTTTATAATCCACCAAACTTTCAGATAAGCTTTTCGTTTTATATTCGGAAGGCATTCCTATCCAGTACATCCCTGTAGAAAAAGTAAAGTTTTTATGTTTATAGCTGATAAAAACATTATTCTGATTCTCATTAGTATTCAAAAAAGCACCACTAAGACTGTACGTTGGGATATTGAACTGATATTGAGCAGAGAAATTTTTATATTCTGAAGACAGTACAAAATAGTTGGCGAGATAATCATTTTTAATTACTGCCCCGGTACCGGTTTTTACCATTTCAAAAGTGGGAGCCAAATTAGCTTTTACCACTAAAAGATTGTTCCCGAAAGGCTTAAAAGACCCTGAAATAAAGGCTCCAACCTGCTGAGCATACTTTCCGTTTTCATAAGTCAGTGCATAACCTCCAAAAGTATTATCCAAAATATAATACTGATTGATCACCCGGTCTGTGTAAGAATAGGACACATTCACATTAAAATCAAAATACTTGTTGTTCAACGAATATGTAAGGCTATTGGTCCATTTCTGCTGAGATGTAAGGAAAGGGTTTCCTTTCTGTACAATATTGGGAGCAAGCTGAACGACATTACTGCTGAGTGCATTACTCAGCGGACTTATAGGTTTATAACTGCTGGTAAACCGGATGCTCTGATTATTTTTAAGCTGATAAGCCAACACTACTTTTGGAGTAAAAGACCACTCATCAAAGGTATTTTCTGCACTTTTATTATGAATATTGGTAAGCCCTACCCCGATACGGTAGCTGAACTTCTCTATTTTCCCGGCAAATTCACTGTAAAGATATTGCTCCAGATAAGTAACCTTATATTGAGTGTATCCGGAAAGATTGTTCAGGTCATTAGAAATTGAAGAGTTTGAAATACGATATCCTGACGAAAGTTTTCCTGCTTTAAAATCATGAGTATGTGCCAACTCTCCCACAAAACTTGTCTGCTTAGCCTTTAAAATCATATCGTTGTCATATACGGAAAGACCGGTTCCTGTAACCCATTCTTTAGCTGTTTCTGAAGAATTGGTGGTATAATCGGAACCTACGACATTAATACTCAACTCATCTTTTAGACCTATTTTTTTAGAATAATAAAGATCCAGCTTAGGAATTACATAATCTGAACCATTATTTTTAAACATTGCATGCTCTTCAATGGCATTATCTGTTGTAAAAATACTTTGTCCGGTTCCTTTTGAAAACCTGCTGAAAATATTCATATTCATTTTTGCCTGAAACACATAATTATCAGGAACCAAACGGGTATAACGCAATGCTACAGACTGATAAGTATAGCCAAAATGATCTTTCCTGTCCTCATTAGACCGATAATGTTTACCATCCAACTGATAATCATAAATACTGTTTACCCTTCTGTCATTGTAATCCCTTACATTAAGAGAGTATTCCAATCCTATATCATTCTTGCCTTTTGTATAATTAGCATACGCAGATGCATTTACAAAGCCTGTATTCACTGCTGAAAATCCTTCTGCCCCAAAAACATATCCCGTTTCAGTAGATCTGGTCAGAATATTGACTACAATATCCGCTCTTGTTGCCCATCTTGCCGGTGGAATATCATAATATTCTACTTTTACCACTTCACTGGGCGCTACACTTCTGATCTGCATGTCTGTTGCTTCCACTCCGTTTATGAGAAATAAAGCAGTACCTCCTTTTGTACTTGTAATCGTATTTGAAACCGGGTCCAGCTGCAGCTCAGGAAGTATACTTAGCAAATCCTTTGCATACCGGGCTTTTTCCAGCGCTGCTTTATCAAAAGTATATACTGCTTTATCAGCAAACTGCTTCTTACGTTGTGCCTTTACAATAATTTCCTGAAGCTCTTTTGTCTCTGAAGTACTCACCGTATCATTTTTTGCTTCCTGTGAAAAAACGAAGGTTCCACAAAAAATGCAAATGGTATATATAGTTTTTCTCATGTCTGAAATGGATTATACTTTTATGACAATCTATTCCTGAAATGTATTACATTACCTTTAATTTTAAAATAAAAAAACACCAATACCATTGACAAATTAAGTGTTCTTTCTGTGAATTTTAATTATTATGTTAAATTCAGCCCACTTTTTGCTGCTATTTTTTTACATCACAAAATATAAGATTATGAAAAAAGTAATGCTCTTCATCCCCTGTCTCCTTTTTTCAGTATTACAGGCACAGGAGGATCAAAATATTTCAGCTGAAAAGATGAATATCGTCAAGACGAATGTTACCGCTTATGCATTCAGGAATATCAACCTGTCTTATGAGCGGGCTTTTAATCAATGGCTTTCCCTGAATATTGGTTTCGGAACAATGCCGGAAGGCAAAGTCCCTTTTATCAATGCCTTTCTGAAGGATAAGGATGAAAAAAGATTTGAAAACCTAAGAGTAAAAGCTACCAATTTCACCATTGAACCAAGGTTCTATATCGGGAAAGGATATGGAAAAGGATTTTATTTCGCTCCTTATTACCGCTATTCGGATGTTTCTTCCAATACTTTTGATTTCTACTATGATTATAACGGACCGGATGGGAATACCTATCAGATCCCCCTTAAAGGACAGGGAAATACAAAGGGCAATAGCGGCGGACTTATGGTAGGAGTTCAGTTTTTCCTTACCCGAAACCAGAATCTGGTCCTTGATTTCTGGATTGCCGGAGCTCATTACGGAAGTGGAAAAGGTGACTTTACGATGACTTCTGATTATGTTCTTACATCAGATATGCAGTCACAATTAAAAAAAGAAATAGAAAATCTGGATATTCCGTTTGTAAAATACACTGTGGAAACCAATGCTAATGGAGCAAAAATAAAAGTGGACGGGCCGTGGGCAGGCTTCAGAAGTGGACTTTCTTTGGGATACAGATTTTAATACAAAAATTTGATTTATAAAATATCAGACAAATAAACCCGGCGCCGCAGATTCTCTGCGGCGCCGGGTTTATTTTAATGGTAAGCTTGTTTAAATTTTTCTATCATACTGTCCAGATTATGACGCTGAACATACACAGTTTTCACCTCTTCATATCGTGGTGATTTGTAGAAAACTTCATGAAAATCCATACTTCCGTTTCCTACTTTTACGACTTTCTGTACTTCAATATTAAGTTTTTTTAGCTCGTCTTTAAAGACTTTAAATTCATCCTGGATACTACTGCTCATTTATATTTTTAAGTTTTTTAGTTAAAATTTCATTTTTGCCGATCTACCCCATCACTTCCCGGGGCAGCGACTTAAATTTTTAATAAATTTAGCAAATTTTATCAATATAAACACCTTTATACCATTATTTATTCGTTTTATTTATCAAAACAACCAAAATACAATTCATTTCACAACCATAATTAATCACCCACCAGAGAGGGAATACGGAGAAACAAACGTATACATCGTACTCATCATGATATTTATCATATTTATTTAAGAAAATGCAACCCCCTTAAGAAGATGGTAAAAAAAAAATTCAACATATACTTTCCTTTACAGTAAGCCTTTTCAACGAAAAAAATATTTTTTCAAAAAAAACTAAAAAATAGTGTAACATTTTAAAAACTCTCGTCTCTAAAAGACAAATAAACCTTAAAACTTTAGAAATCATGAAAAAATTCACATTCCTTCTTATCATCATGTTATTTTTTGCAGCAGTATGTAATATATTTGGTCAGGAAAAAACATACCCGTTTGAGGTGAAGAAAACCGGAAAGGGAAAACAGTCTTTAATTCTGATTCCCGGATTTGCATCTTCAGGAGATGTATGGAACGAAACAACTGCAAAGTTTGAAAAAGATTTCACCTGTTATACTTTAACTATGGCAGGATTTGCAGGAGCAAAACCCAATGCTGAGGCCAGCTTCAAAGATTGGGAAAAGGGAATTGCAGCTTATATAAAGAACAATAAAATTGAAAAGCCCATTATCATTGGACACAGTATGGGTGGTGGACTCGCTCTGGCAATTGCTTCGGATTATCCTGAGCTGGCAGGTAAAATTGTAATTGTAGATACGTTACCTTGCCTGGCAGCAATCTCCGACCCTAATTTTAAATCCAAGGAAAACAATGACTGCTCAACCACCATCAGTAAGTTTACAGCAATGCCCGATGAAAACTTTCGAAAAATGCAGACTCAGACTATCCCACGCCTTTTGGCTGACACTTCTATGCAGGAAACTGTGATTAACTGGAGTATGAAATCTGACAGAAAAACATTTGCAAAAATGTATTGTGATTTCTCTAATACAGATCTTAGGGAAACTATCAAAAACATACAGTGCCCCTCTCTTATTCTTTTAGAGTCTTATTTTGTATTTATGAAACCATCCATTGAAGCACAGTACTCCAATCTTAAAAATGCTAATCTTCAATATTCCACAAAAGGATTACACTTCATTATGTATGATGACAAAGAATGGTATTTTAACCAGCTTAATAACTTTTTATCCGCAAAATAATGGTATTTGAGGATATTTACGAAACCTATTGGCAAAAAATTTTCCGCTTGTGCATGGGATATGTAAATGATCCCGACCTCGCTCAGGATCTTGCTCAGGAAACATTCATCATCGTTTGGCAGCAACTTCCGAAGTTCAGAAATGAATCAGGAATCGGAACATGGATCTTCAGAATTGCTTCCAACAACTGCCTCCGACAGATAGAAAAAGAAAAAAGATTTTCTAAAACAGATTTACCCATTAATCTGGAAGAGAAAAAACAGGAATCTATGGAACCTCAGATACTGCTGCTCTATCAGTTTATTTCAGAACTTCCGGAAACAGACAGAATTATCATCTCTCTGGAACTGGAAGAACTAAAGCAGGCAGAAATAGCTCAGATTACAGGACTCTCGGAATCTAACATCCGGGTAAAAATCCACAGGATCAAAGAAAAATTAACACAAAAATTTAAGCACAATGGATACTAATATTGATTTTAAAAATATCTGGAAACAGCAGACTTCCAAGAAACCTAATATAGAAGAGCTTCTCAATACTCTGAAAAAATTTAAAAATGAAAACCTTCGTAAACTTATCCTTGCTAACCTTTTACTGATTGCAACCAGCTTGTGTATTGCTTTTATCTGGTATCGTTACCAGCCTCAACTGATCAGTACAAAGATTGGAATCGTACTTGTTATTCTGGCTATGGTTATCTTTCTATTGGCTTACAACAGGATGTTTATGATCTTTTATAAAATTGATAACACCCAATCCAACAGCGACTATCTTCAGAATCTCTATCGGGTAAAGAACAAACAGAAATTTATGCAGACCACCATGCTTAATATATACTTCATGATGCTGTTTCTCGGAATATGCCTGTATATGTATGAATACGCTTCAAAAATGTCATCTGTTTATGCAATTCTGACTTATGCCGTTACTCTATTGTGGATCGCTTTCAACTGGTTTTATATCAGACCTAAAACAATTAAGAAACAACAGGGGAAAATTGACGGATTAATTAATAAATTTGAGGAAATAAATAATCAGTTAAAGGAAATATGAATTCTTCCGACAATAAAAACCATTGGGAAAATGTTTACGAAACTAAAAATCCCGATCAGGTAAGCTGGACTCAGAAAAAGCCTCAGACTTCTCTTGATTTTATTAATTCTTTCGGATTGGGAAAAGAAGCGAAAATCATAGACATTGGCGGCGGAGACAGTAATCTTGTTGATTTTCTGCTTGAAGAAGGTTATGAAAACATTACCGTATTGGATATTTCTGCCAAAGCTTTGGAAAAAGCAAAACAAAGACTGGGTGACAGTGCAAGCAAAATTAAATGGATTGCTACAGATATTACCACTTTTGAACCTACAGAAACCTATGATATCTGGCATGACAGAGCTGCCTTCCATTTCCTGACTACTTCAGAACAGGTTGCAAAATATATTGACATTGCAAAGAAAAGTATTAATAGCTTCCTTGTTTTAGGAACTTTTTCCAAAAATGGGCCTGCTAAATGCAGTGGACTTGATATTCAGCAATATGATGAGGAATCTCTTTCTACAAAATTTAAAGGAGATTTCGATAAGATTCAATGTATTGGGGAAGATCACACTACTCCTTTCGATACTACCCAAAACTTTATTTTCTGCAGCTTTAAAAAGCACTGATTTTTATAGTTTTTTTATTTATTTTTGGCGGACAAAAAAACAACACTTAAATAAATAACTTTGAAAAAACTATTATTTCTGCTTATTACAGCAACTTTATCTTCAAATTTTTATTCACAGAATGTGGAATTTTTAGAATGTGGAACTGACGAATTAATGAGAAAACATTATGCCAAGTTCCCGAACGAAAAGATCCAGGATGAAACCTTCAATCTGGAATTATCCAAAATGATAAAAACTGGAAAACTGGCTGCTAAGAATGGCCAAAACCAGATATATGAAATTCCCATCGTTGTACACGTTGTAGGTGACGGAAGCCCAATAGGAAATGTTAATAATAAGTCTGATGCAGACATTATTGCCTGGGTAAACTATACCAATGGTGTTTTTGCAGGTAGCTCATCCAGTGGAATGGCTGCTACAAGTTCAGCTTTACCTGTAAAATTCGTTTTTGCGAAGATAGATCCTAATTGCAATGCAACCAATGGAATCAATAGAATTGATGCTTCCGGACTTCCAAAATACGTAAGCGGCGGGGTAAATGATGACAATACGACGAATGCAGTACCCGCAACAGAGATTACTGCTATGGGGCAATGGGATACCAGCAAGTATTATAATATCTATGTTGTGAAAAAACTGACTTCCAACGCTGGTGGATTAAATGGTTATGCTTATTATCCAGGAGGGAGTAACGATTATTCTTTCATGGCCACGAGTGCCTCGGCAGTCAATGCACAGACTTTAGCCCACGAATTTGGTCATGCTTTAGGGTTAAGACATACCCACGAAGGCTATAACGCTACTACAGGAGATTGCCCGGTAAATACCGACTGTACCCTGAATGGAGATTTGGTATGTGATACTGAACCTATGAAAAGTCTTTATCATGCTTCTGTTCCAAGAAACTGCCAGGCCGGACAAATCAACCCATGTACAAGCCTTGTATATGCTGGTGGAGAAAGAAATGTAATGTCTTATACATTTTGCTTCAGAGACTTGTTTACCCAAGGACAAACCGATCGTGCCACAGCACAACTTCTTAAGTTCAGACAATCCTTAATCAACTCTCCGGTTACTTCAAGTATAACCCCCAATAATAATAATGTATCCCTTACCAATGCATGTACTCCAACAACAATAAGCACTCCTGGAAATTATAACATCGGAATTACTGCTGTAAAGTTTGGAAGTATCAACAATTCTTCCAACAATTACAAACAGCCAATCAATAATTTCTATGAAAATTTTACCGGAAGCTATTGCCTGGGGACCAGTAAAACCACAATTCCTAGCAACACAGCGACCACAATCACTGTTGCTCCGGGAACAAGCAACAACCACCTTATAAAAGCCTATATTGATTACAACAATGATGGCCAATTTGATGAAACTACAGAGCTTATTTTGAATCAGACAGGAGTAGCTAATGGCTCATTTGCTACCGCCTCCGTAACTCCTCCATCAAGTGCTGTATTGAATACGCCTTTAAGAATGAGAGTTATTGGTGATATAGCAGGCACTATCATCACATCATGTTATACACCAAAATATGGGCAAGTAGAAGATTATTCCGTCACCATAGTACCACAGGCCACATTGTCTGTAAACGATGTAACTTCAAAGAATAACTCATTCATCATCAAGGATGAAAATTCAGTATATGTAAAAGGGGAATCAAAAATTGCTTCATTACATATCTATGATGCATCAGGAAAGCTATTGGTAAACAGAACAGACATCAATGCTTCTGAATTTAGACTTCCTATCAATCAAAAGAGCACAGTCATCACAGTAAATGTAGTGCTAAAAGATGGAAAGGTACTGACTAAAAAATTACAATTTTAATTAAATGAAGTAAACAAAAAAGAGAGCAATTAGCTCTCTTTTTTAATAGTAATATTGAATCTTTTTTTGAAAAAATAAAAAATTGAAAAACTTTGATATTATTATTGAATATTACACTGATATTTTATGCCGCTATAAAAAGAAATAAAGACATTATATTACACCAAATAGTGATAAAATAATTTAAAACATATATCTTTGAGGCTTAAAATAAATAATAGACTAATTTCTATGAAAAAAATTATTTGTGCTTCATTTCTGGCACTACTCACCCTTTCTTGTTCTAATGATGACAATGAAAACACTGTATTGACATCACCAACAATATCTACGACTCAAAGTCAGGCAAAAGGAGTTAGAGAACCCATATCTAGTAAAAACGGAGATTTTATTAAAGTAACTGAAAATGGAAATGTATACTTTTGCATACTTTTCAGAGGAAGCTGGAGGCATGTTGCTTCAGAAATGACATGGAATGGTCTGTTTACTTCACCTAAGACTTTCAGATATACTTTTAATTCACGTATGGAAGCTACAGTCCTTACCGCAAAAGGATTTGACAGTCCATTACTTGCAGATAATGGTTTAATTCATGATGTTACAACCGGAAAAATTTATTTTAGAGAAGGTAATACCTTGAGATGGATTGTCAGCATGGAGATTTTCAATGCTTATAAATTCAGCATGGCTGCGGTTCAAAATGTTAATAACATTTCAAATTATACGATTTTATCTGACATTAATTAATAAATTATAATGGCTTAGAGTATAGTTTTTCAACTATTTTCTAAGCCATTATGTATTCCAAATATTGAACTAGAGATTTCTTAATAAATCCTATATTTCTTTATTTATTACTTCTTTTCTTCTTCAAGTTCCACTTCATGTCGAAGCTGTGCTTTGTAAAGAGTGGCATAATATCCATTTCTATCCAGAAGTTCCAGATGCTTTCCTTCTTCAACAATTTTACCGTGCTCCATCACAATGATCTTATCCGCCTTTTCAATCGTGGAAAGCCTGTGGGCAATAATGATAGAGGTTCTGTTTTTGGTAATTTTTTCCGTAGCTCGCTGAATCAATTTTTCACTCTCATGGTCAATAGAAGAAGTAGCTTCATCCAGAATTAAAATTTTAGGATCAGACAGATAAGCTCTCAGGAACGACAGCAATTGTCTTTGCCCTAAAGAGATTGAAGAGCCTCTTTCACTTACCACATAGTCATAACCACCCGGAAGTTTCTCAATAAACTGATCTACTTCAATTTCCTTAGCACCTGCTTTTATTTTTTCCAGTGTAATACTATCATCACCAAACGCCAGATTTTCAAAAATACTTCCGTGGAACAGAAAAACATCCTGCAATACCACCCCAATATGGCTTCTCAGATTATAAAGTTCATAATCTTTTAAATCCACATCATCAATAAGAATATTTCCTGAATTGATATCATACAATCTTGTGATCAAGCTGATAATTGTAGATTTTCCGGCTCCTGTAGCTCCTACAATGGCCACTGTTTCTCCGGGATTTACTTTAAAATCAATACCTTTCAATACTTCCTGCTTTTCATCATAAGCAAAATGCACTTTCTGGAATTCAATTTTACCGGCAAAGTGATCTTTTTTCACTGTTCCTGTATTGGTCATAGAATTTTCTTCATCCATTAATCCCAATACTCTTTCGGCGCCTACAATTCCTCTCTGGATATTATTGAAACGGTCTGCAATCTGTCTCAAAGGACGGATCAGCATGGATATATACTGTATAAAAGCAATGACTACTCCGGCACTGATGGTAATATATCCTCCATAAAACAGGATAAATCCTATAAATAATGATGAAATAAGTTCTACTACCGGGAAGAATAATGAGAAAATGAAAACAGTTCTCAGCAATGCTCCTTTCAGAGTAATATTGATATCATCAAATTTTTTAAACTCAGATTCCTGTCTGTTGAATACCTGGATAATCGGCATTCCTGCCAGTCTTTCCTGTACAAAAGAATTTTGTGTTGATGTCCAGTTTCTTTCATCACCAAAAGCTTTTTTAAGCCTTTTCTGGAAAAATCTTGTAATCACCACCATTAAAGGCAGAATGGCCAAGGTAATATAACTCAGATGAACGTTTGTACTGAACATCATAATCAATACAAATACAATTCTCAGAATATCTCCAAAAACCATTAGAAATCCATCCGTGTATACTGTTGCAATGGTTTCTACGTCTCCTACAGCACGGGTTACCAACTGACCGATAGGAGTTTTATCAAAAAAAGATGTTTTAAAGTAAATCAGTTTAGAGTATAATCGCTCTCTAATGTCCCGGATTACATTCTGTGAGATAAAGTTTGAAAAATAAACCAGGAAAAAGTTTAAAACCGTTTCGGCAAACACCAATCCCACAAGGATATAGATATGTTTCATCATCAAAGCTTTGTCCTGTAGCTTTGTGATGTCATTATCCACCACATTCATGGTAAGGTATGGTCTATAAGTAGAAACTATTGAGAGTATTACGGAAATTACTAAAGTAAGGATGAACCAAGAACGAAACTTCATTCCGATAAAGAACAGCCTTTTTACAATTCCCCAGGTATCTTGTTTTTTCATTATACGAATCGAAGAAAAGAATTAAAATTCTATGCAAAAATAAGACTTTATAAATTGTCAGCCCGTACAACTTTTGCAAATCGTTATAGAAAATGTAAGATACCTATCATTTACAGAATGAATATCTTTCGCAGTTACCCTCATTTTTATTGAGTATGTTGAAAGGGTTGTTTTTAATTCTGCGATTCTTCCGAACCCTTACTGATCTGTTGAATTTCTATAGAGGGCTTTTGCAGATTCTCTTGCTTATATTTTCTTTCAAGAAGCAGATAAACACCCCATACTGCAAGAAGAGAAAGTAGCCAACCTACCAGATTAGCCGCAGAAAAACCTGTATAACTTACATTATTTACAGCCTCTGGATCAGTGGAAGCTAAATAAACGCCATAAGACATTCCTAAAATAATCTGAGTTCCCAGGTAAACTCCTATAGCCAGAAGCCCCAGATGCCATTTCACTTTTCCGAATTTTTCTGCTAACCGTGCATAATACCGGTAAGCTCCAATAAGAATAAGAATTGATAACATGACTATAGTTTTTTAGTTTTTATTTAAAATTCGTACCCTACATCCACAAGATACAATCCATGGGCAGGAGCAGACGTTCCAGCAGCATTACGGTTTTTATCTTCAATGACTCTTCGGAGGTCTTCCGGTTTTAATTTTCCTGTACCGACCTCTACCATCGTTCCCACAATAGCACGAACCATATTTCTAAGAAAACGGTTGGCAGAAACAGTAAACTTCAGTTCAGCTCCATTTTGTTCCCATTTTGCAATATACATTTTGCAGATGTTCGTTTTATTATCGGTTTTTAATTTGGCAAAACTGGTAAAATCCTCATATTCAAAAAGAATCTTACATGCTTCATTCATTCTATCTATATCTAAAGACCTTTTCCAGTGCTGCCAGGCAGATTCCTGGGTGAATGGATTTTTTTCCAACGAAATATAATATTCGTAGGTTCTGTAGGTAGCGTCAAAACGGGCGTGAAAATCATTTTTCACCCTAAAAATTCTTTCAATGGAAATATCCGGTGGAAGAAAACTGTTCAGTCTTCGTGGAAGTTCATCACTCAATTCCTGCTCCGTATCAAAATGAGCAAATATTTTTTTGGCATGAACACCTGTGTCCGTTCTTCCGGCACCGGTAGTTTTAATCTCTTCTCTTAAAATGGTGGAAAGGGCTTTTTCCAGTTCTTCCTGCACGGAAATAGCGTCCGGCTGTATCTGATAGCCGAAATAATTCTTTCCGTTGTAAGAAAATTCTATAAAGTATCTCAAAGTATTATTATAACTCCACAAAAATACTTTAATTTAACAAATATTTGTTGAAAACTCTTTGAGAATATTACTCCAATGCTTATGAAAATTCCTATTTTTGCATTCGTATGAAAAGATGGTACCTTTATCCTTTTTCCCTTGCTTATCATATGGTAACGGGTATCCGAAACACAATGTATGATCTGGGGATTTTTAAATCAACGAAATTCAAAACACCGATAATCAATGTCGGAAATCTCTCCGTGGGCGGAAGCGGAAAATCACCAATGGTGATGTATCTTGCCCAGTATTTATCCAAACATTACAGAACCGGAGTTCTTTCACGAGGTTACGGAAGGCTTACCAAAGGCTATGAAGTAACGAATTATGAAAGTAACTACAAGATTGTAGGGGATGAAGCGATGCAGCTTTTTGAACGTTTTAAAAACCGTTTTGTCATTGCTGTTTCAGAAGAACGTGTTCCCGGAGCCAAAAAAGTAATCGAAGATATGGATCTTGGAGCCTTGATCCTTGATGATGCAATGCAGCACCGTGCGATCAAAGCAGGGTTCAATATTCTGATGACTGATTTTAATGATCCGTTTTTTAAAGACTATCTTCTTCCTGCCGGAGACCTTAGAGAATCCAGAGCGGGCTCAAGGAGAGCAGATATTATTATGGTCAGTAAATGCCCTGATGAACTGACGGAGGAAACCAAAAGGTATTATATTTCAAGAATCAGACCTTCTTATAACCAAAAAGTATTCTTTTCATCTATCGGTTATGATGAAAATGTTTACGGAAAAGATAAAATGCTTCCGGATAATAACCTGAACTATTACGATATTTTACTGATCACCGGAATTGCGAATCCTAAACCATTACTGGAACATCTGGCAAAATTTTCAAAAAGAGTTACCCATCTGAAATTCAGAGATCATCATAATTTCACGGATGATGATATTAAAAAAATCCTTGCGGAGTATAAAAAATTAGGAGAATATAAGCTGATATTAACCACAGAGAAAGATTATGTTCGTCTGAAAACTTTTGATTATCTTAGAGAAATTGTTTACTACTGGCCTATCAATGTCATTATTGATAAGAAGGAAGAATTCAATCAAATCATCTTAGATTATGTTAGAAAAAATTCATGAGACAGCTGATTTCATTAGAAAGATCATTCAGGAAACTCCTGATTTTGCTGTTGTTTTAGGGTCCGGACTTGGGAAACTGCAGAATGAAGTAGAACCCATCCATATTTTAGAATACAAAGATATCCCCAATTTTCCACAGACTACTGTGGTAGGACATACCGGAAAGCTTATCTATGGAATACTGGAAGGGAAAAAAGTATTGATGATGAGTGGCCGTTTTCATTATTATGAAGGGCATTCTATGGAAACTGTAACTTTTCCGATCAGAGTTTTTCATCTATTGGGAATTAAAAATCTGATTCTTTCCAATGCCTGTGGCGGCGTAAATCCTGACTACAGTATTGCAGATATCGTTATTTTAAAAGATCACATCAATATGATGCCTGAACACCCGCTTCGTGGCAAAAATATCGACGAGCTTGGACCACGATTTGTGGATATGAGCGAACCTTACAACAAAAAAATGATTGCGGTAGCCGAACAGGCTGCTGCAGAAAACAATATTAAAATCCATCAGGGAATTTACGTCGCCCTGCAAGGCCCTACTTTTGAAACTCCTGCCGAATACGGAATGATTAAAGCCATCGGTGGTGATATGGTAGGAATGAGTACCGTTCCTGAAGTAATTGTTGCCAGACACATGGGAATGGATGCATTCTGTATGTCTGTAATTACTGATCTTGGTGGGCCAGACATTGCTTTTGCTGTTTCTCATGAAGAAGTTTTAAATGCCGCAAATAAAGCAATGCCGAATGTAATTACCGTAGTGAAAGGCTTGATTAAAAATTACCAATAGGAACCTCTGTTTCAATCTCAAAAAATATTTTAAAATCTTTATTTATAGCCACGAATGCACGAATAAAATGAAAAAATTCGGGCATACGTGGCAAAAAATATTCTTTCTAAAAATTAACGTTTACTCTCTGAGAGAGTTTATCCTTCATCTATACAATATTCATAGAAATTATCAATAATATAAATTTTTCCCAATTCATCAAAAATCAATCTCAGATTGCAATGCATTGCTTAGTTTTGTGTAAATGAAATTGTAGAATGAGAAAGTTGTTATTAATTTTTATGGTAGGTCTCTTCGGACTGGGCTATGCACAAAAAATTCCTACTGCTCTTAAAACCGGATTTTCCAAAGAAGCTTTAAAACAAAAGCTGGAAGATGAGGATGGAAAAGCGATTACCATCCAGGAAATTCTGGATCAGCATAAAGGAAAAGTTTTAGTAATTGACTTTTGGGCCGGATGGTGCAGAGACTGTCTTCAGGCACTTCCAAAAGCTGAAATATTAGAAAAAAACAATCCAAACGTTGACTTTGTGTTCCTATCACTGGAAAGATCTAAAGAAGGCTTTGATAAGAGCCTTGTAAGATTCAATATGAAGGAAAAAGATAATTATTGGTTTGCTTCCGGCTGGAAAAATGATTTCAACAATTATGTGGACCTGAACTGGATCCCAAGATATATGATTATTGATCAGAAATCTGCTATTGCAAAATATTATGCTATTTCTCCTGAAGATCCTGAGATTCAGCAAACCATAGATAATCTTTTAAAATAATTTTTAAAACATCAAAACCCTGAAGTTTAAACATCCCATAAAAAACGGAATGTTTAAACTTCATTTATTTTTTATACCATGATCACAAGAGAAGCCACAGAGCAGGACTTAGAAATCCTTTTAACTTTTGAGCAGGGCATTGTTACTGCAGAAAGACCTTTTAACAGTACTTTAATTGATGGTGAAATTCATTATTATGATCTGAATGAATTCATACAATCATCAGATGCCACTTTAATTGTTGTAGAAGACCATGATGAAATTATTGCATCCGGGTATGCGCTTATTAAAAATTCAGAAAAGGATTATAATAAATTTAAAAACTATGCTTACTTAGGCTTTATGTATGTAAAGCCGGAATACAGAGGGAAAGGAATCAATAGAATAATTACTGATGAACTTATCAGCTGGGCAAAATCCAGAGATGTTTCAGAAGTGAGACTGGATGTTTACGCTGAAAATGAATCTGCTGTAAAAGCTTATGAAAAAGCAGGTTTCGAACCTCATCTTCTTACGATGAGACTGAAACCGTAATAAGGCGGGAAGATGGAGGCTGGAAGTAATCTAAGTGTTACCAACAACCAAATATCATTTTAATTACTTTTCAATCAATTGGTCATACTTTTATATCGACATTATTAACTTCCCTCTTCCAGCTTCTAGCTTCCCTTCTATAAATAATGGAATCCATATCTTCGCAATATGGATTTTTCTTTGCCACTTCGAAAAATTATTCATGTGGATATGGACGCATTTTATATTCCTCTAGAGAGTATAATAATTCCTTAAACGAAAACTCATTGCTATCAAATACCTAACATTATGGATATCAAATCAGTTGACAGCTATTAGATAAGAACTATTCACTAATTATCTACAGTAAAAGCCTTACCTATTCCTTTGATTTATCAATAAACATAAACTGTCTGAGTACATAATCTTACTTAAATATTATATTTTTGTAACATTTAAAAATAAGTCCCTTCACTTGGATATATTTCCCGTTTGTAATGTCTACATTTGCTTAATATATTACACTTATAAACGTTTATAAGTACTCTTTCATGATTTACCATCTCATATTTAAGAATAAAATACAAACCACCTGTTTTTATTCAAAAATAATCTGCTGAAATAATATTTCAATACAATATCAAGAAACTATACAGGAAAATCATCCAGATATAAAACTCTTTGAAAAATAACACAAAAAAACATGGTATTAAGGAAAGCACAAGAACAAGATTTAAAAATTCTTTTAGAATTTGAACAGGCTGTCATTTCAGCAGAAAGGCCTTTTAACAAAACTCTAATTGGAAATAAAGTTAATTATTATGATTTAAATTTTTTAATTACATCAGAAGATGCAAATCTTATAATTGCTGAAATAAATAATGAAATAGTTGCATCAGGCTATGCAATGATAAAGGAAATAGAAAGGAATTTTTATAGCTTTAAAAAATATGCTTATCTCGGTTTCATGTACGTGAAACCAGAATACAGAGGAAAAGGAATCAATCAAATGATAATCCTAGAACTTACTCAATGGGCAAAAGAAAAAAATATTTCTGAAATAAGATTAGAAGCATACAGTTCAAATCAAAAAGCAATAAGCGCCTATAAAAAATCAGGTTTCGAAACATTGGAAGTCATAATGAGATTACAGGTATAAGTAAACAATCTATGAATATACAGGAATCCATATCTTTGTGATATGGATTTTTCTTTGCCGCTTCGTAAAATTATTCACGTGGATATGGATGCATTTTATGCTTCCGTGGAGCAGCATGATAATCCTGCCCTGAGAGGAAAACCTATTGCAGTAGGCGGTCAGCACCGTGGTGTAGTGGCAGCGGCAAGCTATGAAGCCAGAAAATATGGTGTCCGTTCTGCTATGCCCAGTAAAACAGCAAAGGAGAAATGTCCGGATCTGATATTTGTTCCGCCACGTTTTACCCGGTATAAAGAAATTTCTAAAATGATCCGTGAGATCTTCTATGAATATACTGATCTTGTAGAGCCTTTGTCATTGGATGAAGCCTATCTGGATGTCACCGAAAATAAAAAAGGAATAGAATCTGCCAACCTTATCGCAAGGGAAATCCGTCAGAAAATATTTGAAAAAACAGGTTTAACAGCTTCTGCAGGAATTTCTGTCAATAAATTTTTAGCCAAAGTAGCTTCTGATATCAATAAACCTAACGGTCAGAAAACCATCCATCCTGATAAAATGGAAAAATTTCTGGAAGAATTGCCCGTGGAAAAATTCTATGGAGTTGGAAAAGTTACGGCTAACAAAATGTTCAGTTTAGGTATTTATAAAGGAAAAGATTTAAAGAAAAGATCGCTTGAAGATCTGGTAAGAATCTTTGGAAAATCAGGGCAGCATTACTACAATGTAGTTCGTGGTATTCATACTTCGGAGGTGAAGCCTCATCGGATCCAAAAAAGTGTTGCGGTAGAAAGAACTTTTTTTGAAGATCTTTTTGATGAACAGCAGATCAATGAAAAGCTGGACAGCCTTAGCCAGGAACTTCATCAGCGTTTACAGAAAAACAATATTCTCGGAAGAACTTTAACCTTAAAAATTAAGTATAAAGATTTCTCGCTTTTTACAAGAAGTATCACCCGGGAAGAATATTTTACAACTCCGGAAGAATATTTCAATACAGGAAAAAAGCTTTGGGAACTTCGCCCCTTTGATAAAGCAGTTCGTTTGCTTGGATTGTCTCTTTCTCATCTGAATACGGAAGAAAAAAAACTGGTTTCCGTTCAACTAAAAATCCCGTTTAAAGAATTCGAAAATTAAAAGATAATATTTTTTTGCTAACTTGTATTCACCAAATCAGCAAATTATATGAACTCAACAATGATTCAGTTTTTCCACTGGTACTCTGAAGGTGACGGAAAACTATGGAAAGAAGCCGAGAAAGAAGCCAAATACCTTGCTAAATTGGGAATCACTTCCGCATGGTTTCCTCCCGCCTATAAGGGAACAAATGGCGGGTATTCGGTAGGATATGATACCTACGATCTTTACGACCTTGGTGAATTTGATCAGAAAGGCACTATATCCACCAAATATGGCACTAAAAAGGAATATTTAAAAACAATCAAAGCTTTAAAAAACCAAAATATAGAGGTTATTGTAGATATTGTTCTGGGCCATAAAGCTGGGGGTGATGAACTGGAAAAGTTCAAGGTGGTAAAAGTGGATGAAAATAACAGGGAAAAGGTGATTTCAGATGTCCTGGAAATAGAATCCTATACTAAGTTTACTTTTCCCGGAAGAGGAAAAAAGTATTCTGATTTTGAATGGAACTTCACTTGTTTCAGCGGCGTAGATTATGCGGAAAACATGGAGTCTCATATTTATAAAATACAGTCTGAATATGGAGACGACTGGGAAGAAATGATCCACGATGAGAAAGGAAACTATGATTATCTGATGTGTAATGACATTGAACACAGAAATCCTTTTGTACGGGAAGAGCTCAATACATGGGCCAAATGGTATTTTGATGAAACGGATTTTGACGGGGTTCGGCTTGATGCCTTGAAGCACATTTCTTTTGACTTTTACAAGGAATGGCTTACTGTGCTCCGTTCCAATTCCGGTAAAAATATTTTTGCTGTAGGCGAATACTGGGCTCCCGGATATCTTCATCTGCTTCAAAAGTATATTGAAGTTACTGAAGGCTGCATGAGTCTTTTTGACAGTTCACTGCAGAACAATTTTCATAATGCATCCAAAGAAGGTGGCTCCTATGATCTCAGAAGAATTTTTGAAGAAACCCTTACCCAGGCAGATCCTTTACATTCAGTGAGTATTGTTGCCAATCATGACACTCAACCTTTACAGGATCTGGAAGCTCCCGTTGAATCGTGGTTTAAGCCTATTGCCTATGCTTTAATTCTATTGCGAAAAGATGGCTATCCATGTATTTTTTATCCGGATTTGTACGGTGCTCATTATATTGACAAAGACGGAGCAGGAAATGACCAGGAAATATTTATGCCGAAAGTAGATGGTATTGAAGAGCTATTGAAAGCCAGAAAAGATCATGCTTACGGTGAACAGCGGGATTATTTTGAGGACGCCAACTGCCTCGGATGGATACGCAAAGGCGATAACGAACATACAGGATGTGCCGTAGTCCTCAGTAATAAGGATGCTTACAACAAACCTATGGAAGTTGGAAAACATTATGCAGGGAAAAAGTTTAAAGATCTGTTGAAAAGATTCAAAAATAAAGTAATCATTGATGAAAATGGCTGGGGAGATTTTCCTGTACCTGCCGGAAATGTGAGTGTCTGGATTTTGGAATAAAAAACAAAGGCACACATAATAAAGATGTTTCTGCTCATGTATGCCTAAAGACTTTTTTTAAACTCTATAATTTTGTTTAGCAATAAATAAATTTACAGCTTTTGAAGTCTCTTGCCCATTCACAGCAATCTCCCTCTTCCGTCATTGTACAGCATACTTTGTCAATTATGACTCCGCCATCTACATTTTTCAATTGTCTTCGATCCAGTTTTCTCATGTTCTGAAAAAGTTTTGTTTTCATAAGGTTATATTTTAAAAATTTGTTTCATAAATATAATAAAACCCCACCACAACCAACTACAAAACAATGAAATAAGATTAAAATACAACAACAAAAGAATATTAAAATAAAAAAAAAATTAACAACTCCAGTCAGTATCTAAGATTTTATTTTTCCCATTGTTAGAATTTCCGGTCGCTCAGATTGATCAGAAATTTTTCCAGTTCTGGCAAATTCTGCCCAAAGAGCTCTTAGTTTCTTACCATTTTCATGAATACGTTCCCAGGGAATATCTTTCAGCATTTCTGAAGACTTCCATGCAGATTCGTTACCAAAGATCAAAGGAAGATCAATACAATGTGGCGCTCCGATATGATTGTCTTTTAATTTGGAATGTATTCTGAAGAGATAGACATTTCCACCGCCTTTAGCATAGTTATCCGCAAATTGCCGGGCTGGAGCTCCGTAAATAATATCTGTTGTCTTTTCAACTGTTTTATCCATAAGCTTTAACCCAAATCCTTTTCCAAAATATTTATTTAAAGCTTCTGAGGTTTTGAGATAAAATGCGGTTTCATCATTATTCAAGCCAATCAACATATCATATTTCGTTGCATTTTCACGCCATTTTTCAACGGATTCTTCTTCTTTACATAAAGGTGAAAATCCATACTGAATACCAAAAGGCATTGCCGCTTTCAAACCATATTTTATAACAGAAGGGACAAATTTTCCATACTCTTCCATCATTTTATAAACATCCACCTCATCTTTAACTTCTTCTGTTTTCTTTAAAAATTCTGCAGACATTTTCTGTCTTTTATGGCGCAATCCCAATGGAGCACTCTGAATAATGACCCGATGAAATAAATCATCAACTCCTTCTGAAATCATTAAGTGAGCTATTGCATCTCCTCCGGAAGACTGACCAAGTAAGGTTATATTTTCGGGATCTCCGCCAAAATCTACAATATAGGTCTTGATCCATTTCAACGCTTCAATTATGTCCAGTAATCCTAAATTAGGTGGTCTTTTTTCATCGCCACCTAAAAACCCAAAGAGTCCCAAACGATAAGAAACTGTAACCACAATAATATTCTGCTCTTTTACCCATTCTGCCGGATCAGCAGTTGGAAGATCTCCACATCCGATTTCGTGGGAACCACCGTGGATCCAGACAACAATGGGAAGTTTTTCATTTTCAAAAAAGTTTTTTGGTCGGGCTATGGAAAGATATTGGGTAGATTCTTCCGGTTCAAATTCTTCAACAGGCGTTGCTCCAATCATTTTTTCCACAAGCGGACTTAATTTTTGTGGACAAACCGGAGTTTTATCCTCGAGTCTGCTATCATAGATAAAATGTTCAACCGGAACTGGCTTTTGAAATCTTTCTGAACGGGCATAGCGAATGCTCTTAGCTCTTATTATTCCTTCTTCCTTAAATCCTGTAATAATTCCAAACCGAGTATTGAACACATGAGTTTCTTTATTCTGTGGTTTCATTTTGAAATGGTGAAAACTTTTACCATTAAAGATAATGCTGTTTCTTGAGAATAGAAAATTTAAGTTGCTTTTTAACCCCAGATAACAATAATAAAAAAACAAATTTTTATTATGATATTCGTGCATTAGGGGCTATCTATTTTTGCCGCTAATACACGAATTATTTTATCAGACTGAATACTATTTCTGATCTATATTTATATCAATTCAGGATTTTGTATTCGCTTGGGGAAATTCCGACTTTAGTTTTAAAAAGCCTTGTGAAATGCTGTGGATATTTAAAACCGAGATCATAGGAAATTTCGCTGATTGATTTTCCCTGATCCATGATCTGTTCTTTGGCAATCTCTATGAGTTTATTGTGAATCAATTCCTGTGGGGAAATTCCCAATTCTTTTTTGATAAGGTCTCCGAAGTAATTTGCTGAAAGATTCAGTTTTTCTGCAAAGTAATTCACCATAGGAAAACCTATATTTTTAGGATTATCTGATTTTAAATAATCATCAACAAGGTTTTCAAATTTTCCGATCACTCCCTGATTGATGTGATCTCTGGTCATAAACTGCCGGTCGTAGAAACGCATACAGTAATTTAGGAACAGCTCAATATTATTTACAATTAATGACTTGCTGTGTTTATCAATTGACTGCCCAAGTTCATGTTTTATATTTTTAAAACAGTCCAGAATAATCTCTCTTTCTTTTTCCGAAAGGTGTAATGCTTCATGTACATCATAGGAAAAGAAATTATAGTCTTTTATATTTTTCCCAAGATGGGTTCCTTTTAAAAGATCCGGATGAAAAATCAATGCAAAACCTGCCGGCTGCACAGATCTTCCTTTATTATAAATTCCATAGGTTTGTCCTGGCGCAATGAAAACCAGTGTTCCCTCCTGATAATCATAACTATGTTTTCCATACTGCATATCTCCACACATCACATCTTTCAGGAAAACGGTATAAAAACCAAATTTTCTTCTGTATTGACAAATGGGATCTGATTTAGAAAAATCTATCACACTTACCAACGGATGCAATGTTTCATGATGGGCCATTTTATTATATTCTGAAACACTGTTATAGATTTCAACCTCCTGATTTTCCATGAAGTATTTTTTTTACAATTCAAAATTACCAATTTTCGACATAACAGATGCCTTGTCTGTAAAATTGGTAAGTAATCCGGTAATCTGTATAAGTTGGATTTCCCGGAAAGTTTCGAATTTTGTACCGTTATGGAAACTTTTAATACAAACATTTTTCCGAGAGGGGAAAAAGCTCCATCAGATTATTTTTCAGGAGGTACAGCCTGGGTTCAGATCCTGAAGCCTAATGAAGATCAACTGAACTGTCAGATCGGAAATGTAATCTTTGAACCCAAATGCAGAAATAACTGGCATTCTCATGGAGGCGGACAAATTTTAATTGTAACTTCAGGAACGGGTTATTATCAGGAAAAAGGAAAACCAGCACGGATCTTACATCCCGGAGATATCATAAATATATTACCGAATGTAATCCATTGGCATGGGGCAGCTCCCGACAGTGAATTCACGCACATCGCCATCAATCCCAACACGCAGAACGGGATTGTAGAATGGCTGGATCCTGTAACGGATGAGGAGTATAATAATTTATAACACAACTTATTAATTTAATTAAAATAATAATAAAAATGAGCACATTTACAGTAAAGGCTTATGGGGCAGAGTCCACTACAGCAGACCTGAAAGAAATGAATATTGAAAGAAGAGAGGTTACTTCCCAAGATGTAGAAATTGAAATTCTATATTGTGGTGTATGCCATTCGGATCTTCATACAGCAAGAAACGATTGGGGCGGAACCCTCTACCCTGCTGTTCCCGGACATGAAATTGTAGGAAGAATTACGAAGGTAGGAAGTGAGGTATCGAAATTTAAAGTAGGTGATCTTGCAGGAGTAGGATGCATCGTAGATTCTTGTGGGCATTGCAACAGCTGCCAGCATGATCTTGAACAGTATTGTGAAAATGGATTCACCGGAACTTATAATGGAAAAGACAAGCATTTGGGAGGTCATACTTTAGGTGGTTATTCTCAAAAAGTAGTGGTAGATTCTGAGCATGTTTTAAAGGTGCCTGAAAATCTTGATCCTGCTGCTGTAGCTCCTCTTCTTTGCGCTGGAATTACAACCTGGTCGCCTTTGAGACACTGGAATGTAGGTCCGGATTCTAAAGTAGCTGTTGTAGGATTGGGTGGACTGGGACATATGGCAATTAAACTTGCAAAAGGTTTAGGTGCTGAAGTGACTTTATTTTCAAGAACTCCGGGAAAAACTGAGGATGCAAAGCAACTAGGAGCTGACCATGTTATTATTTCTACGGATGAAGAACAAATGAACTCAGTGAAAGGAAAGTTTGATGTGATTATTGACACTGTTCCTTATGTACACGATGTAAACCCTTATGTAACGACTTTAAATATTAGCGGAACTCATGTTCTTGTAGGATATTTAGGAGGCCTTGAACCTATTCTGAATACAGTTCCTTTAATTTTGGGAAGAAAATCTGTCGCAGGATCTGTGATCGGAGGTATTGCTGAAACTCAGGAATTACTGGATTTCTGCGGGGAACATAATATTGTTTCAGAAATTGAAATGATCAAAATGCAGGAGATCAATGCAGCCTATGAAAGAATGCTGAAAAGTGATGTGAGATACCGTTTTGTGATCGATATGCAGTCTTTGTAATTCTTTCTGTCAGATATAGTAAAAAAAGGTATTCGAATGGAATACCTTTTTTTATTGTTTTAAATTGTTACTAAAGACATTTTGATTTTTATCAACTTTATATCTGTTTTCTTCAACACATTTATGATCATGTCTTTCCATATCCTGAAACGCCCATTCTGCCATGGCATCAATAACTGGGGCCAGTTCATTTCCAGCCTCACTCAATTTATAAGTAACATGTGGTGGAACAACAGGTTTTGCCGTTCTTATGATCAAGCCATCCGCTTCAAGTTGCTTCAGATGCTGAATCAACATTTTTTCTGTAACAGCAGGAATAGCTTTCTTCAGCTCGCTATACCTTTTTTCTCCTGTGGAAAGGTTGAACAGGATAATAGGTTTCCAAAAACCTCCAATCCTCTCCATAACATACATTACAGGACAATCCTGTGTTATTTTCCTGTTTTCCTGAATGGTTGAACTTTCTTTGATTGCTGTCATAGTTACACACTTTAGGGTAAGTACTTGTATAAAAGTAAGTACAAATATAACTTTGTCTCAGGAAATAAAAAAATATTTATGATGAAATCGCAACAGTTTGCTAAATTCACACAAAACAATCAATACTAAGTGTTTACATCTAACTATCACAATAAAAACAATAAAAATTTACATATGAAAATTATCATCACAGGATCATTAGGAAATGTTGCTAAACCTTTGACAAAGCAACTGATAGAACAAGGACATGACATTACTGTTATCAGCAGCAATGAAGCAAGAAAACATGATATTGAATCTTTAGGCGCAAAACCTGCTATCGGATCTATTACAGATGTTGAGTTCTTAACACAGACATTTAGCGGGGCAGATTCAGTATTTGTGATGACTCCACCCGCCATAAGTGCTGGCAATATTGTTCAGAATACCATCAATGCCGGAAAGAAGTATGCAGAAGCTATAAAAAATGCCGGAGTAAAAAGAGCCGTAATGCTAAGCAGTGTCGGAGCGGGATCTCCTGTAGAAAACGGGCCTATCAAAGGGCTTCATCATATTGAGAAACTTTATAATGAAGTTGAGAACACTTCATTTACATTTTTAAGAGCAGGTTAT
The DNA here is from genome assembly GCF_024810195.1 of Chryseobacterium sp. BIGb0232. Classification (NCBI taxonomy): domain Bacteria; kingdom Pseudomonadati; phylum Bacteroidota; class Flavobacteriia; order Flavobacteriales; family Weeksellaceae; genus Chryseobacterium; species Chryseobacterium sp. BIGb0232. Next base: position 4,932 of record NZ_JANUEH010000005.1, on the reverse strand, counting down.
TTTTACACTAATTTCTTTAATGATATTCCCTTGATTAAAAATGCAGGAATTATTGGAGGAAATTATCCTGAAAATACAGAAATACCCGTGGTACATCCAGCAGATATTGCCAAAGCAGCGGCAGAGGAATTGGTGAAAAATGAGACTGGCAAAAATATCAGATATATTGTAAGTGATTCCCGAAAAGCTTCTGATTTTGCTAAAATATTAGGAGCAGCAGTTGAAAAACCAGAACTTCCTTGGGTGGAATTTTCAGATGAGGATTCTTTAGGCGGAATGCTTCAGGCTGGTTTACCGCAAGACATGGCCGAACTATACGTTGAAATGGGATTGGGAATGAAAACAGGAACCGTACAAAAGGATTTTATTGAACACAATTCTCCTGTTACCGGAAGTATTAAATTGGAGGAGTTTGCTAAAGAGTTTGCTTCTCAGTTTTAGACAGGAAAAGAAAAACCAGAGTTTTATTATTGATAAAATTGTCAGAAAACAAAATACTCTCCAGATTGGAGAGTATTTTTACTTTGTTAATAAGAGGCAAACTTCAAAAGTCTGCCTGTATAAAAAATAAGGGTAATAATTAGTTTTTAATTAATTTCAGGGCTTTATTCTCTGTACCTGTTTTTACAAGTATCAGATAAAGTCCTTTTAGAAGCGCTTTTACATTCATATCAATTTTTGGCCCTTTCTGTTTTTTCAGAGACATTACCTGTCTGCCTGCAGCATCATATACATAAATATCTACATCACCTTTATTATTTACAGGAAGCATAATTGCTGTAATATCATCTGCAGGATTAGGGGCAAGCCTGATCCCTTCTTCTGATTTCACCGTGTTATCTTTTACTCCAAGAGTAGAAGTAGGAATTATAGATTTGATCAGCCAGCCATAAGATGTTGTGCCTGGGTCACTGGTCATACGAAGTCTCACGGCAATTTCATCACCGGGAGTAAATCCTGATAAACTTAAAGAGCTATTTTGAAATAATGTTTCATTCACATTAGCTGCTGAAAGAGGAGTTCCTCCATTTGTCCAGTTACTAAAGGATGCTTCATCATACACCCCCATTGTTGTCCAATTCACAAGATCTTTAGATCCTTCCACATAGGCAAAGTCATATCCTGCTTCCGTAAGTGCCATGTGTCTCATTGTCATTGCAGAAGTAGGTCCTACAATCACAGGAGTTCTCATGTAGGTCTGATAATTGGTATTATTTGCATAGGGATGACCTACATTATTCAATACATTATAAGTAAATTTATTAGACACATTATCTACCACAAATTTACCTGCCCCGATATATACATCGCTGGTGGTAAATGCAGGAGTATTAATAGCTGATGATCCACTGTTAAAGCTGATGATCTCTACAGGTTTTATGTCTTTAATGGTTTCCTTAGTTCCATTAGCATATACTCCTAAGACTGAAATAGTATGCATTCCTTCTGCCAGACTTGATGTGGTGGTGAATGTGTAATCTGTATTCGCCTGGGTACTGGAAATTGTTGACACATAGGCATTATCTACGAAAACCTTAAGACTTGTAATCTGTGGATTATCATAATTAAATACTGCTTTTGCTTTTGTATCGTGAATTGCTACCTGGCTGGCACTCTTGATAAGGGGGCGTTCTACATATTCAGGAAGTGTATAAGTAGCCAGCTCAGGAATAGTTGCAGTCCAGACTCCTCTGCCATGGGTTGCAAGCACCACCTGATCATTCACAATTTTCATCTGCCAGATAGAGACGGGTGGCATAGTGGTTACCAAAGACCAGGTTGCCCCGCTATCTACCGTTTCAAATATTCCTATATCTGTTCCTGCCCAAAGAATCCTGTCATCAAATGGCATTTCAATTAAGCTATGTACCGGAACATTTGGAAAACCTGTAGACGTAGATCCTGTACTGTATCCTGAAATATCCGTCCATGTTGCTCCAAAGTCATTTGTCTTTACTACTTTAGGCTGATTGGATACAGAAAACAGCACATATGCTCTTGCTTCATTGGTACTGGAAGCAGAAATCCCGCTTATGTTATAAGTGCCTGTTGTCGGCATACTCCCTGTTGTTTTTGTGAAACTCAGTCCGTTATCTTTTGATACATTGATCTTGGACGTGGTCCCTGTACCTCCGGAAACCTGAGCTCCGGCCCATACTACATCGGGGTTTGCAACTGATACTTTAACGGTTGCAGCTGAGTTACTTCCAGCCCAACTTCCATTGTTTGCAGATGTAAAGCTGGTGAGTCCCCATGTCCTTCCAAAATCCAAAGACCTCCAGACTCCGCTTGACGAAACAGTAAATACAACATCAGGATTATTATTTGCATTAGCTAACTTCGAATAAAATGGGGATTTAGCGCTTCCATTATCCGGATTAGTTGCTGAGAAAATACTATTCATGCTGACTCCCTGTTCTGACCTCCTAAAGTTATTATACTGCGATCCGAATAACAACTCATTAGTTTTTTTATAGTTCCATAAGACCTCAAAACCGTCTCCACCATATAATGACAAATAATTTGAGGTACTGGAAGCAGGAGCTGTAAGGGTAGCTGATGATCCATTATCCTGGGCACCTGCAACGTAAGCATCGGCTCCGTTCTTTTTGTCCGCGCCATAGAACTGCGTTGTATTTAACCCTATAACAGGGGCAGACCAATCCCCTTGAGTTTCCCCTGGATTTATTTTATATTGGGTAGAGTACACTCCTCCATCATTGGTTAACAACAATCTAAACTTAGTTGAATCATTGGGGTTGATCTGGCAGACAATACCATGTTGATCCGGATGTACTGAAGTATTAAGGTAGCTGCTATTATAACCACTGGCAATGGAAAGTACATTATATGAATTATCGGTGGTATCTACAGTAACTTTTGCAACTGAAACTCCGCCTATGTAAATAATATTTTCATTAAACGGGTGTGCTGCAACAGCATTATCATACCAGCCCTGTGTTCCCAGAATATCTTTACTGTTTCCTGACTTATAAGTTAGCTCCTGAAAACTACCTCCTGCATCAGATGACATATATATCGATCCATTCTCACAGCTCAGGTAAATTTTGTTCTGATTAACCGGGGATACTGTGATCTCCATTCTTTTAACGGATTTACTGAGAGCAAGGGGATCAAATACTTTTGTCCAGGTGGCCCCTCCATCAGTAGATTTAAGAACACCCAAAGTATTAACACAAGCATATATGGCACTAAAATCACTATTTGCGACAATATGCTGAGCGTTGCTATAGGTTGTTGTTCCTACAGTTGATCCTGTAAATGTCTGAGTCCAGGTAGTTCCTCCATCCTGAGTCATATAGATTCCTTTTGAAGTACCTACCAATAGATGGTTAGGATCCACAGGGTTTATCAGTAACCTTCCAACATCTCCAAAAGCAGCAGTATTGAGTAAGCGTGTCCAATGTTCTCCTGCATCTGTAGATTTGATCAGCCCAGCACCGGTTATTCTATCCAGATTACCAAATGGTTCTCCTGTTCCGGCGTAAACAATGTCTGGATTTTGAGGAGAGATAGCAAGCGTAGAAGTGGCCAGGTTAGGAACAGCAAAATCAGTGGTGTTTCTCCAGGTTGTCCCTGCATTTTCAGTGATCCAGACTCCGCCACCTACAGATCCTACATACCATTTATTAGGGTTCTGAGGAGCAATCACCAAACTCCTGTCTCTTCCCGGAATATTATTAGGTGCTCTTTCAGTAAATACAACATTATTAACAGAATAAACACCATTTTTTGAAGCAACAGAAGACTTTTGCTGCGCTTTCTTAAGTGTAGGACTGTTAAGAGCTTTATTATACTCTTTCAGTAGGTTTCCATCTTCATAAAGCATGGTATTAATCCCGACAGGCATGGTAATATGGCGTCTGTACTCTGCCATCTCTTCAATTCCTTTCCTTTCTTTGATTCCGGATTTTTCTTCTCTTAATTTCTTATCAGCACGATGTCCCATCACCATTTCTCCGGGTTTTACCATACTCATCAGTAATTCTTTTCTAAGCTGAATTTCCGCTGATCCGTCACCAAAGCTTTCAAATACCTTATTAAACTTTGGATCATTATAGGCAAGTGTCTTGTTCAGGCTTTGTTCTTTTTGTCCCTGAGCCAAGACTTTTTTATCAGCCGGAATTTTAATTTGATCCTGTTCCTCTGATTTTTTTTCTTGTTTTTTTACCATTCTGTCAACATTTGATGACCGCTGGCGGCTGGTGTCTGTCTGTGTATTGAAATGCTGGCAGGCATTCAATAAAAAAACAGCGCTTATTACCATTACTCCATTTCTGACATAGTTTTGTTTCATTCTGTGGTTTTTTTTATGGGTATTAAAATATGATCATCATCGTTTTTTTCATCCTCTCCGGTCTGTGCTTTTATCACTTCCCGGTAAGGGATTATTACAAGAACATTGTCTGGCCTCCAGTAAATAGTATCTGCAAGAATCTTTGTTTTTTCTTTTTTGAGAATACTGGTCTTCGTTTCTGTGACATAATAGCTGAGCCACTTGACCGGACTGAAAGAATTTTCTTCGTATTTATAAAATAGAGTAAATTGATGATCAGGACTTAATTTCCTAGAATATTTACCCTCCATGTCTTTATCCGGATAACTTGGTTTGGCAGCAGGTTGACAGCTCATCAGAAACAATATTATTACACTAATCAATGTTTTCATACTATTCAAAATAATTCACTTTTAAAGGTATAAAAATAACAATACGAAATTGATAAAAAAACCAAATAAAAACACATTAGTCAGTTAATTTATATTTGTTTTATTTAATAATTACACAACAAAAAAGCATAATCTTTATCCCCTATATAGTTTCGGGGGGGGGGGGGGGGGGGGGGGGAATACAAAAAAAAAAAAAAAAAAAAAAAAATATATTTTTTTGTGTTATATTTAAAAGAGTTTTAT
>NZ_JANUEH010000004.1:0-367794 GCF_024810195.1 Chryseobacterium sp. BIGb0232 | reverse complement strand
ATTATAAACAATTAAAAAAAAAAAAAAAATTTATTTTATTTTTTTTTATATAAAATCCTCCCCCGTCACCCTGCTTCCCAATATCTTTTTTAACCGCCCCCCCCCCCCCCCCCCCCGAAACTGAGAAAAGAGCTCAGACATACCGCTCAATCAGGGCTATTGATCCCTGGCTGTTGCCAAAACAAATTAGGTTTAAAACAATAATTATCTGTTAAGACTTTAAGCTTCTCACTGAGACAAGAATCAGTAGAAAATCTATACTTTTGCACCATGTTAGAAATTCTTTATCGTGACGAGAATATTATTGCCATCAATAAACCCAGCGGATTACTGGTTCATAAATCCTTTTATGCCGGAGAAGCTGATACCTATGCTATTCAGGAGTTAAGAAACCAGATTGGACAAAAAGTTTATCCTGTACATCGCTTAGACCGTAAAACTTCGGGGGTTTTGTTGTTTACCTTAGATAAAGATACGCTCAGAATAATGAGCGAACAGTTTGCATCACGCGAAGTGGAGAAGAAATATCTGGCAATTCTTCGTGGCTGGACAAAAGAAGAAGAAACGATCGATTATGACTTGGTTAATGAAAATGAAGTCACGCAAAATGCAGTTACCTACTATTCTCGTTTGCAGACTTCTGAAATAGATTTACCCTTTTTAAAGCATCAGACTTCTAGATATTGTTTGGTAGAAGCCATTCCTGAAACAGGGAGATTTCATCAGTTGAGAAAACATTTTAAACATATTCTGCATCCTATTTTAGGGTGTAGGAAACACGGGTGCAATAAACAAAATAAATTGTGGCTTCAAACATTTGATATCAACAAAATGACGCTTCATGCTCATCAATTGATTTTTAATCATCCAATCACCAACGAAAAAATAATTGTGAACGCTACTATTGATGAAGAGTTTAAAAGAGTAGGAGATATTCTGAAATTTGATTTAAGTTCATACTCTAAACCCAAAGACTTTATTGAATAAGCCTTCTGTATTAAAGGGAAAATTTCTGGGGAATATCCTTGTCAAGGTTTTAAACCTTGACAAGGATATTAGAAGTACAACTTAAAAAAACATCTTGTCGAATGTTGTATTCCTTATAGATACTATAGATAAAAAACATTTTGATAAAATATCATAGGTTAATCCATGATTAATTTTAAAATGAGTAATTTTGTAAAACTTTTTTTCAATGTACAAATCGCTCATTCGTCCGATTCTTTTCAAATGTGATCCTGAAGAAGTACACCACTTTACTTTTTCGATGCTAAAGAATTTTGGATTTATTACTAAATTATTTTTCCCCAAACCTATTGAAGACAAACGTCTGGAAAGAGAAGTTTTCGGATTAAAATTTAAAAATCCTGTAGGACTCGCTGCCGGTTTTGATAAAAATGCTGTTTTGTTCAACGAATTGGGCGACCTGGGTTTCGGTTTTGTAGAAATCGGAACGGTAACCCCAAGAGCTCAGGCTGGAAATCCTAAGAAAAGATTATTCCGTCTTATTGAAGATGGAGGGATAATCAACAGAATGGGCTTCAACAATGATGGCCTTCAGGCTGCGATCGAAAAACTGAAATCCAACAAAGGAAAGATAATCATCGGTGGAAACATCGGAAAAAATACAGATACAAAGCCTGAAAACTATACTCAGGATTATCTGGACTGTTTTGAAGGCCTGCATCCCCATGTAGATTATTTTGTACTCAATGTAAGCTGTCCGAATGTAGGTAGCCACGCCAAACTGGAAGATGTGGAATACCTTCGTGAACTGATTACAGAAGTAAAGAAAATCAACCAGTCAAAATCTGTACAGAAACCAATACTGCTTAAAATTGCTCCGGATCTTAATAATGCTCAGCTGGATGAAATTGTTGATCTGATTGCAGAAACTAAAATAGATGGAGTAATTGTTTCCAATACCTCAGTCAATAGGGAAGGATTGAAAACCTCTCCTGAAGTTTTAGAACAGATAGGAAACGGAGGATTAAGCGGAAAGCCTATTCGTGAGAGAAGCACAAAAATGATCAAATACCTTTCAGATAAAAGCAACAGAGCATTTCCAATCATTGGAGTAGGAGGAATTCACTCAGCAAAAGATGCTATCGAAAAGCTAGATGCCGGGGCAAGCCTGGTTCAGTTATACACCGGATTTATCTATGAAGGCCCGGAATTGATTAACGAAATCAATAAAGAGATTTTAAAAAGAGCAAGCAGATTGCCAAGATAAATATAGAGAGACCATCCGGTCTCTTTTTTGTTTTAGCCACGAATGCACAAATTTTTTATTTGCGCATTTACAAAAAATAAATAGACTATAGTTTAGCTTAATTTTAAAAGTAATGTTTTTATATACGCTTACAACAAATAGCATTCATAAAAATTCATGAATTAGTGGCAATAAAAAAATAGATTAAGTGGGTTCAAATAGAACCCTTTTATTTTGACTTTGTTACAGTAGCATTTTTAATATCAACAGTGAGTGTATAAGCTGGAGAAGAATCCGATTTACCGACTTTATATATTATCGTTTTACCATCCCTTGATTTTGTCTTGGTGGTGTCATAAATGTTTTCCATGCAGCTTTCGGTAAGAAATTCTTCATAGCGTTTATAGTTCCAGTCTTTGGTAAAATAAAGAATCCTGTAGCCTTTCTCACCTTCACTGGCGCCGCATCTTCCACAGGCATTAAGGTTTGATGAATGTTCAAAATACAGTAAAACCCTGTTCCCTTTTTCTCCGGAAACATAAGAAATCAGCTCATTTCCGCCATATAAATTAATAAAATCAAAGGTGTTGATTCTTTTATTACCGGGTAAGATCAAATAATTATTGTAGCGATAGATCATATCATTACCGGTGAATAATTTGGCAGATTGAGCTTTAGCTTTATTTTCTAAATAAAAACTTCCTGAAATAGGATTTTCACGGGTTTCGTCCTGTCCAAATAAAATGGTTTCCTTCGGACTAAAAGTTTTCGCAATTTCCACTGCTTTTTCTACATCCTGTGGTGAGTTGATCCTGTCTTTAAACTGTTTAGAAATGTGTTGATGCTTAGATCCAAAATTATATAATAACAGTTTACCATAATCATAAAGCCCTGTTAGAGGAATTTTCTTCTGATATTTATCGTAATAATACCAGCCGTCTATAAAATGCTGGTATAAGTTGCAGTCTGGAATACCATTATAATGAAGCTGCAGGGTAACAGGAACTCCAACAATTTCTCCCTTAAAGATCTGAGAAGAGTCGGTGATCTGTTTTAATTCAACCTTTTGACAAAAAAAGAAGGTTAGGGAAAAGAATAGGAATAGGGAAAAAGCTTTTTTCATGGTTGGGATCAGTTTTTAGAGGAAAAAGTGAGCAATAGTATAGATAATAAGGCCTACCAAACCACCTACCAGGGTTCCATTCACACGGATGAACTGAAGGTCTTTTCCTACTTCCAGTTCCATTTTTTCGCTTAATTCCTTACCCTGCCAGTTTCCTACAGTGGTACTGATGAGGTTTCCGAATTGATGGGTGTTTTTCAGAATATATTTATAGGCTGTTACCCGAACCCAATGATCAATTTTATTCTGAAGGTTTTCATCAGTTTTTAAATTTTGCGAAAACTCGTTCAGGTTTTTAGAAAGATAATTTTTCAAGGCAGAATGGTCCTCATGAAGTTCTTTCATTAGTGTTTTCTTGATGGAAACCCAAATGTCATTAGAGTATTCATCAAGCTTATCATTTTTAAGGAGTCCTTTTTTAATAGTTTTAAATTCTTCATCCCATTTTGGATCTTCCTTAAGGTCAACCGAAAATTCATGAATTTTTTGAGTGATTAAACCTCTTACTTCATGTTCCGGATTTTCTTCTATTTCTTTGAAAAAATCAGACAGTCCGTCTGTAATCTTATCCGCAATTTTATTATCAACAAAAGACGGGATGAAAGTATAACTTCCTTTCTTTACCCGATCTTTAATCATTTCATCATTTTGAATAATATATTCTTTGATCTGTTTTGAAAGATTGGTGATAATCCGCTGATGGTCATTTTTTTCCAGAATATAATGGATCCCGTTGCCTACTACTTTGTTAAGTTTGATATCATCCGTCATATCAGAAACCTTTTTACTGATGAATTGGCTCACAGTAGAATCATCAAGCTTATTGAGAATATCAAGCACAATATCTGACAGGTTTCGGATCAGAATATCCTGATTTTTTTCTTTGGCAAGCCATTCCCCGGCAAAACCTGAAACTTTGATTTTTTGAATGTATGGGCGGATATTCTGAGGGGAAAGAAAATTACTCACTACGAAGCTTCCGAGGTTATCGCCCAATCTTTGCTTACTGTTTTCAATCAGGTTGGTGTGAGGAATCGGTAGCCCAAGTGGATGACGGAATAGGGCGGTAACTGCAAACCAGTCGGCCAAAGCACCTACCATGGCAGCTTCAGCAAAAGCGCGTACATATCCTATCCAATGGGAAGAATTGGACTTCTGCATAATGGTTGTCACAATGAAAATAAGGGCCATCAGAACAAATAGTCCTGTAGCAAATGCCTTATATTTTCTTAGCTGTTTTCTTTTTGCTTCGTCATTCATATTCTCAAATTTACTAAATTTGGTTATGAAAACCATTTAATGTGAATAAAGCTTTTTAGTACAAAACGTATAAAAGTTTTTTATCCTTTAAAAGTTAAAATTTACGATGAAATTTTTAATTTCAGCTCTTATATTAATTGTTCTGCAAGGATGTACGCAGAAACAGCAACCTATTAAAATTACTTCTATGGAAAATACAGAAGCAAAAAACAATCCATATTACTCAAGAACCGATACCACAAAACTGAATATCTCCAATGAAGAATGGAAGAAAATCTTAGCTCCGGATCTTTACGCAATCTCAAGAGAAGCTGCTACAGAAAGGGCTTTTACAGGGAGATATAATGAATTTGATGAGATAGGAGATTATTATTGTGCTGTTTGTGGGAATCATTTATTCCGCTCTACTTCAAAATTTGCCAGCAGTTGTGGATGGCCAAGTTTCTTCGAAGCAGACAAAGAGGGTGTATATTACAAAAGGGATCAGACCTATGGAATGGAAAGAGTAGAGGTGCTTTGCAAGAGGTGTGATTCTCACTTGGGACATGTATTTGATGATGGCCCAAAGCCCACCGGTTTGAGGTATTGCATGAATTCCATCAGCCTTGAATTTGTTTCAGATTCAGAAAAATAAAATCGTTGTATTTCATTGCCATGAAAGGACTGAACTTAGAAAAGAGAAAACGGATCTGGATTGTTTTGTCGGATCTATATCTTGATACAGAGCTTCAGGAGTCTGATTTCAAATATATGGCAGAAACTTTTTTTGAAAACCCTTTTACTTTTGAAGAAATCAAAGAAATTGACCAATATGAAGTGTTTCCGGTCTTCTTTTCAAACCTTTTGATTCCTGCAGGAGAATGGGCTGGGTTTGACGAATTGGTATTGGTTAAAAATATTATGAAATGGATTGAAACGAGAAATAAGCTGGATATTTTTGCTGTCAAATGTCTTTATCCCATTTATGATAAGATAAATAGGAGTTATTGGAAAAGGATAGAAGATATTTATAACCAGATAGATGGAGGGCTTCTCCGTTAAAGTTTCTTAAATTCAGTTAAACTTTGTAGACTTATAAGTGGCTGATAGCGATGTTTTTATAATTTTGCCCCACTAATTTGGAACTAATATATTATTGAATGAAAGGATTTTATGGCGTAATAGGCCTTATTTACATGGTGACGACCTCTTTCTACATTTCTCCAAGAGCGGTGGTAAAGAATGAAAATATCACCACAAAAAAGACAGAAAGAGTAACTGGCACGAAATCTGAGAAGAATACTATTGTAGCTGTATCTTCATCAGAAGCTTTATACCAGTCAATTGAATTTGATCCTGAACATGAACTGAACTATGAAGTGTTCTCTAAAGCATTAACAGGATTTGAAAACTTAAAGAAAGCAGGATTACTTACTGGCGAGTCGCATTTATTAACTGTTTGCGATTTTTCTATGTCCTCCAATACCAAAAGACTTTGGATCATTGATCTTAACGACAAAAAAGTATTGTTCAACTCATTGGTTGCGCACGGTAAAAATACAGGCGAAGAATTTGCTACGAATTTTTCTAATACGGAAAGTTCGCGGCAGAGCAGCATGGGATTTTATATCACAGATGCAACTTATCAGGGAGACAACGGATACTCATTGAGATTATTGGGAATGGATAAAGGATTCAATGATGCAGCGTATAAAAGAGCTATCGTAATGCATGGGGCAGATTATGTAAGTGATGCATTTGCAACGATACACAAAAGAATCGGAAGAAGCTGGGGGTGTCCCGCAGTACCGAGAGAGCTGTCACAATCAATGATCAATACGATAAAAGGGAGAAATTTATTATTCATCTATTATCCCGATCAGAATTACCTTTCCTCCTCAGAATGGTTAAAAGCATAAAAAAAGCAGTCAGGTTTGACTGCTTTTTAATTTTTGAATACATTTATCATCTGATCCCTTATCAAAACCTTAACAGTAATTATTGGATTTATGAATACAGAATATAAAAATGACCAAAATGTGGATGTGCCACCAGAAATTTCACCAGGGTTTGTCCCTGCTATAAGATTAGTGAGTAACATTGACGGATCATGTAGTTTTGAAGAGGGAACAATGCCAACTTTGGCCCACATTAATGCTGGTGTATTCTGGATCAGTAATCAAACTGAAGAATGGGAAAAGAAAACCCATGTTGCTCCCCGTAAACAATATGTCGTTACGATTAAAGGGACTGTCAGATTTAAGGTTACTGACGGGTCAACATTTGTCATTGAACCAGGTATTATTCTTTTAGCAGAAGATATTGAAGGAGAGGGGCACAGCTGGGATATGATAGACTCTGAAGAGTGGACAAGACTGTATATTCCAATGGCAGAAAATTCAGATGATTTTTTCACTCCAGCCACTAGAGTACTTTAGGCTATTGATATCTGCCCTATCCATTTAAAATTAAAAATCCCCATACATTGAGGCATGGGGATTAAAATTTATCTTTATTTCAGGATTAGCTGAACTTCTTAAATACAACCGTTGCATTATGTCCGCCAAATCCAAAGGCATTACTCAATGCAAAATTGATATTCTTTTCCTTAGCTTCTCCAAATACAATATTAATATCATTAGGAATGTTCTCATCAATACTGTGAAGATTGATGGTTGGCGGAATGATACCATTCTGAATAGCCTTAATAGAAAGGATTGCTTCAACGGCTCCTGCAGCACCTAATAAATGCCCGGTCATTGATTTGGTAGCACTGATATCAAGGTTTTTATTTCCTTTGAATGCTTTATTGATTGCTTTTAATTCAATTAAGTCTCCCAATGGGGTAGAAGTGGCATGTGGATTAATATAATCAATATCTTCCATATTAATACCTGCTTCTTTTACAGCCAATTGCATAGCTTTGATCGCACCCACTCCTTCAGGATGAGGTGCAGTCATATGGTATGCATCGGCAGTCATCGCTGCTCCGGCTAATTCGGCATAAATTTTTGCGCCTCTTGCTACGGCATGTTCATATTCTTCAAGGACTAATGCACCTGCACCTTCACCCATTACAAAACCGTCTCTTTCTGCATCGTAAGGACGGCTGGCTGTAGCAAAGTCATCGTTTCTTGTAGACATGGCTTTCATAATGGAGAAACCTCCTATTGAAGCCGGAGTAATAGCTGCTTCAGAACCACCACTGATGATTACTTTTGCTTTTCCCAGGCGGATATAATTAAAAGCATCCATCAATGCTGTATTTCCTGTTGCGCAGGCAGAAACGGTTGTATAATTAATTCCCTGAAGTCCATATTTCATGGAGATCATTCCTGAAGCCATATTGGCAATAAACTTAGGGACAAAAAACGGGTTAAAACGTGGGGTACCATCACCATGTGCAAAATCCATCACTTCCTTTTCAAAAGTCCACATTCCGCCTTGTCCTGTTCCCCAGATCACTCCAGAATCGAAAGGATCCATATTTTCAAGCTCTAAACCGGAATCCTGTATTGCTTCTGCTGAAGCATACATGGCATATTGTGTAAAAAGGTCACTTCTTTTGATTTCGTTGTGGGTAAGATGCAGTTTTGGATCAAAACCTTTTACCTCACATGCAAAGTGTACCTTAAATTTTTCTGAATCGAAATGAGTGATTAACCCTGCTCCGCTAGCTCCGTTAATACTGTTGTGCCAAAAGTCTTCGACATTATTTCCCAAGGGTGTCACTGCTCCCAATCCTGTAATGACAACTCTTTTCATATTAGTTATTATTTAAAACTGATTAGATTTTTCATGAGGTAAAGTCTTTTTACCCATGCTTCATTTCACTGCTTTTCTTTATCATTCTGTTTTCCGTTTGCAATATTATCATTTTTCTTTCGCTACAGACGAATAATAAGGTGTATTATTTATAGCATAATGAATGTTTTTATGTAAAAGCAGCTGTAAACTACTTTTCTAAGATCATTGTTATCCCCTGTCCACGAGCTGCACAGATGGAAATAAATCCTTTTCCACTACCTTTTTCATTCAGAAGTTTGGCTAAGGTAGCTATAATTCTTCCGCCTGTTGCTGCAAAAGGATGGGCTGCTGCAAGACTTCCGCCTTTTATATTGAGTTTACTTCTGTCGATTTTGCCAAGTGCTTTTTCCAATCCGAACTGTTTAGCCAGATCATCATTTTCCCAGATTTTAATGGTGGCCAGTACTTGAGCAGCAAAAGCTTCATGAATTTCGTAATAGTCAAAGTCATCCAGGTTCATTCCTGCTTTCTTCAACATTCTTTCAGCGGCAAAAACAGGAGCTAATAATAGGTTCTGTTTGTTTTCAACATATTCTATACCGGCAAGCTCTGAAAATGTAATATAAGCCAGAACAGGAAGATTATTGGTTTTTGCCCACTCTTCACTTGCCAATAAAACTGCTGAAGCACCATCCGTAAAAGGTGTTGAATTTCCGGCTGTTAAAGTTCCGTTCTGTTTATCAAAAGCCGGTTTTAACTGAGATAACTTTTCAAGACTGGTATCACGGCGGAGGTTGTTGTCTTTATCCAGGCCATAGGCAGGAGTTATCATATCATCAAAAAATCCTTCATCATAAGCTTTTGCCATGTTCTGATGACTTTTAAAAGCCAAATCATCCTGATCTTCTCTGGAAATTTTATAATATTTTGCTGTGATTTCGGTATGTTCACCCATCACCAGACCTGTTTTGGGTTCCTGCCCTTTGTAAGGGATGGGCATCCAATCTTTCAGTTTGGGGCTTAGAAGCTGTTTTATTTTCCCGAATGCAGATTTTTCTTTATTCGCTTTTAAAAGGGCTTTTCTTAGGCTGGGAGAAGATTCAAAAGGGATGTTGCTCATGGCTTCGACACCACAGGCAATACCACTTTCTATTTGTCCGAGAGCAATTTTATTTCCGATATAAATAGCGGCTTCAATTCCGGTATCACAGGCCTGTTGCAGATCACAGGCAGGAGTTGCAGGATTCAGTGAAGTGTTCATTACGGTTTCTCTGATGAGGTTGCTTTCAGAGATGTGCTTGATGACAGCGCCACCGGCAACTTCTCCTAGTAATTTACCTTGTAACTGATAGCGGTCTATCAATCCGTTCATAGCAGCAAAGAGAAGATCTTGGTTACCCTTTTCGGAATAGGCGGTATTCATTCTGGCAAATGGGATTCTGTTGTATCCTACAATGGCCACTTTTTTTGTTTCCATATTGTGAAAATTTATGATGGAAGAATTATGAGTTCGTGATCAATCATATCCTTGACCTTATCCAGTGCCTGGTTCAGGAATCGTTCCTCATCCATCGTTTTTGAAAGGAGAATTCCTCCCTCAATAAGCATGATAAACAGAGAAGCGTACTCATCGGCATTTACTGAGACGTTCAATTCCCCGTTTTTTTGACCCTGAGCAATAACTGAAGCAATTTTTTCAGTCCATAATGTGAATGATTTCTGAACGTATTGTTTAAGTATAGGAAAAGAATCATCGGCTTCTGTAGCAGCATTCATTAAAGGGCAGCCACCATTTGAAAATACGGAACGCCAGTTTTTACGGTAGAAAGATACAAAAGCATGGAGCTTATCCGTTGACGTAGGATATTGTTCTCCAAGAGAGTAATTCATTACCTTGCTCAACAGTCCTGCATTATATTTATACACTTCAATAGCTACCTGATCCTTGTTTTCAAAGTTTCCGTAAATGCTTCCTTTGGTCAAACCTGTTGCCTGGGTAATATCCGAAAGGGATGTAGCGCCATAGCCTTTGGTATTGAATAAAGTTGCTGTTTTCTCGATGATAAATTGTTTTGTCTTTTCTGCCTTTGACATTTTAAGTGCTTAAATATAATGCAAATATACAAAAATATACCATTTGGTATATTTTATTTTAAAACGAAGTCTGAGATTTTATCATAACCCAGACTTCATATTTTTATATGGTAAGCTTTTAAGCTAAAGTAGCATTCAGAGTAATTTCAAAGTTGAATGCTGCGCTTACAGGGCATCCTTCTTCTGCGATCTTCGCATATTTCTGAAACTCTTCATCAGAAATTCCCGGAACTTTTGCAGTAAGGGTTAATTCTGATTTTGTAATTTTTCCAATGTTAGGATCAAGGGTGATGACTGAAGTGGTTGTTAATTCTTCAGGAGTGTAACCCGCCTGGGAAAGTTCAGCACTTAATTTCATGGTAAAACATCCGGCATGGGCAGCGGCCAGCAATTCTTCAGGATTGGTTCCCACCCCATCTGCAAAACGGCTGTTAAAAGAATATTGAGTCTGGTTTAAGGTGGTACTTTGGGTTGTAAGGTGTCCCTTTCCTTCTTTAATGGTACCGTTCCAAACGGCTGTTGCGTTACGTCTCATACTGTAGAGTTTTGATTAATATGAATTTATTTTAAAGATACAAAAAAAGTTTTTTAATTATCAAAATCAAGTCGGTTTTGATAATGTATGACATAATCTCTTTTAAATCTGTAAATCAGTTATTTGGTTATATGGGAGTGCGTAAATAATATCGTTTTATGATAAAATAGTATTATATCTGATTGTATATGAAATCTAGATTTGTAAATATTAACAAAAATTGAATTATATAATGGTTGTAAGATGGATTGGTGGAATGATCAATATTTGTTGTAATTAATGATATAAAAATATAAAATATGAAAAACAAAATTAAAAATCCCTTTTTTAAGTTAATGACCTTAATTCTAATATCTTTTAACTTTATGTCCTGTATGGGAGATGGGAGTGAAGTTGATCAACAAAAGGATCCACTTGACGCTATCAGTTATAAAAAATTCAAAATAGTTGGATACTTCAATGGGTTAACGAGAGGGGGAGTGACCCCTGATTATTATAATCTGAGAGATATTCCTGAAGGCATGGATATTGTTAATTTGTTTCATCGTTTTTCAGGACTTTGTAATTTAAAGAGAGGAGAAAGAGTTCCGGGAGCATCCGGTGAAGATGCTAAAACTTTGAC
This sequence comes from Chryseobacterium sp. BIGb0232, assembly GCF_024810195.1. Classification (NCBI taxonomy): domain Bacteria; kingdom Pseudomonadati; phylum Bacteroidota; class Flavobacteriia; order Flavobacteriales; family Weeksellaceae; genus Chryseobacterium; species Chryseobacterium sp. BIGb0232. The sequence continues at coordinate 356,222 of NZ_JANUEH010000004.1, read as the reverse complement.
TGAGATTATTAATGACATTAAATACCTGAAATCTAAAAAGACAATAGTAGTACAAACTCAGTTTTTAAATGAAATTTTTGAAAACTATAAAGATGAAAAGAAAACAATAAAATTTCAAAATACACCTGAAGATTATGATGCATATGCTAAAAAAGTGTCAGACTCTTTAAATAAATGGGGATTTGATGGGATAGATCTGGATTTAGAGCCGGGGTATTCTACTACCGGGATCAATAACAGCGATTGGGATCTTTATGTACAGGCTTTTGCCAGATACTTTGGCCCGAAATCTAAATCCGGCAAATTGTTAATTATTGATACAAATGTTGGACTGTCAGAATTAAAGCTGTCACAAGAAACACTTACGAAAATTAGTGCTATATATATTCAGGATTACTGGGGCAATGAAGCTTATACTGACGATAAAATTGACGGTTATTTGCAGGCCGGCTTTCCAAAGGATCGGATAATGCTGATTTCTGCAGATTTTGAAGCGGCATATTCTTCTACGAGCAGCAGCCAGGGACCACTCCGTCTAAAACAATATTATACTTCCCCGAAATATCAGTCCAAAGTTGGTGGTTATGGAGCTTATGGATTTAATTTTGATAAGAAACAGGATTATAAGTATTATAAAGAAATGATAACAAAGCTTAAAACTTATTATTAATGGAAATAAATCCTCTATTGTTAATGTTAACAGGTGACTGAAATACATTCCGGAGGACAAAGAAAGCCGTTTCGCAAATTTGTGAAGCGGTTTTCTTTGGTAAGTATGTAATTGTAGTAATTTTTTTATAAAAATAAGCGTAATTTAGTAATTGAAATTATAAATAATAATTATGTGTCTGAATAGCATTGTTGCTATTTTTTAATTTTTCAAAAACCTCTGTATGAGTGAATTAGAAAATATTCTTAGAGAAATAACTCCACTATCTCCTGAAGATAGTTTTCTTGTGTTTGACAGAATTAAAGCCTCTTTTGATTTTCCTTATCATTATCATCCGGAAATTGAAATTAACTTTGTGTACAAAGGAAAAGGATACCGCAGAATGATTGGGGATCATACAGGTGAGATTGGAGATATAGAACTCGTATTGGTAGGCCCGAATTTACCGCATTGCTGGGCAAACTATAAATGTAAGAACCGGAAAACCCACGAAATTACCATACAGTTTAATCAGGATTTTTTCAATCAGTCTATGATGCAGAAAAATATACTGAAACCGATCAATAATCTGATGAAAGATTCAATCCGCGGCATTCTTTTTTCAACGAAGACCGCTGAAAAACTAAAGGACTCGTTTCTCAATCTGTCGAAAATGAACAGTTTTGAATCCTTCATCGAGATTATGAAAATCCTCAATGAGCTGGCCATCGCAGAAGATAAAACACTTTTGTCTTCCTACAGTATTGAGCTTGAAACTTTTGCTGATAATGATAAAATGAAGGCGATCCATGATTTTGTACATAAAAATTTTGAGAATAAAATAACCCTGGATAATGTTGCCTCGTTGGTGAATATGAGCAATGTAACGTTCAACAGATTCATTAAAAAAAGAACAGGAAAAACATTTATCAATTACCTTAATGAGATCAGAATAAGCTATGCGGCCCGTTGGCTGATGGAAAAGAATCTTACTGTTTTTGAAATTGCTTTCGAAGCAGGTTTTAATAATATTGCCAACTTTAATAAAGTCTTTAAATCTATTAAAAAGACGACTCCTACTGAATTCAGAGAACAGTTTAAAGGAGTGAAAAAAATTGAGTAAAGTCCTTTTTAGCTTCAATATATACTTAAATACGATACTGTATTTCTCAATCTAAAATAAAAAATTCTAAGATAATTCTCCTTTTATTGGTTATGCTATTTGTATGTTAATTTACTGATTTATAATCGATTGTGTGGTTTTTTATAAATTCACTGAAAAAATAATATCGTTTTATGATAAAATAGTATTATATCGGGCTGATTACAAAATATAGATTTGTTAATGTGAATTAAATCTTAACAAAACTTTAAATTTTTTGATACATAAACGGCAAAATATTGCTAAAAAAACAATAATTTTTTTTGTATTGAATTATAAAGTAATGTCATTGATTCTCAATTAAATCTAACTAATCTAAACCTTATGAGAAAAGCAGTTATACCGGTTCTATTTGTTTTTTCCCTTTCTGCCACTGCACAGGAAAAAAAAGCGGCCGACACTACGAAGACAACCGATATTCAGGAGGTCGTAGTCACCTCTTTGGGGATTAAAAAGCAGGCCCGCTCTTTGACCTATTCCAGCCAGCAAATTGGAGGGGATGAACTGACAGAAGTGAAAACACCCAATTTTTTAAACTCTATCAGTGGAAAAGTTTCCAATGTACAGATCAATAGAACTAACGGTGTAGGAAGTTCGGTAAGGGTTTTAATGAGAGGTAATAAATCAGCAAGTAGTAGTCAGCCTCTCTATGTAATAGATGGTATTCCCATTATTAACGGGGGTGGAAAATCTGCTGAGGCCAGCCAATATTCTACAATGCCAGACGCAGGAGATGTTTTAAGTTCTATCAATCCGGATGACATTGAAAGCATCAACTTCTTAAAAGGAGCTTCTGCTTCTGCTCTTTATGGCTCTATGGGAGGGAATGGCGTTATCCTGATTACCACTAAAAAAGGAAAAGTAGGTAAAAGCTCTATAAGTTACAATACAAGTTTTACAGTAGATCAAGCATATAGTCTTCCCAAGTTGCAGCATAGTTATCTTTCCTATGATCCTTCAGTTGCTGGCCAAATTCCTGGTTTATCCAATGAAAGCTGGGGTGCGAAAGGAGCTTCCAAAGATTATTTAAAAGACTTTCTGCAAACCGGTACAACTTGGGTTAATAGCCTTTCTTTTCAATCAGGAACCGAAAAATCAACGAATTATTTCTCAATAGGAAATACTACTAATAAAGGGATTATTCCTTCTTCTTATTTCGATCAGTACAATGTCTCTTTTAGAAACTCTAGTAAATATCTGAATGATAAATTAACGTTGGATGCTAATTTTATTGGCTCTATACAAAATAGCATCAATAGACAGACTCCGGGTATTTCTTTCTCCCCTTTAGTGAGTTTATATTGGTTGCCAAGAGGAGTAGATTTTGACCAATATAATAATAGTAACTACTATTATATAGATAAATCGAGATTATTGCCGGGTCAAAACTGGTGGGCTATAGGACCAGACGGAAAATTCAACGGAAATCCTGCAACACAAAACCCTTACTGGATATTAAACAGAGATAAAGTTACTGTTAACAATAAAAACGCATATAGTGCCGTATCACTAGCTTATCAAATAAATCCTTGGTTATCAGCAAGATTAAGAGGGAATTATAGTTGGAATAGTACTGATAGTCAAAGAGGGGTTTCAGCCTATTCAGACCCAAGTCTTATAACGAGCAACGGGACTAATGGAAGATTTCTTCAAAACAAATATGAAAACACATCTACTTACGGAGACGTTTTATTAGTAGGGAGTCCAAAATTAAGTGAGGATATTTCATTAGATTTTACAGTTGGGGGGAGTATCAATACCTCAAGAAATACAGTAACTGAAATTGATAATGCTTATTTGGCGATTCCGAATTTGTTTACAATAAGTAATCTGCAGTGGAATGTGGACAGGGGCGTAGGAGATGGGTTTCATAATATAAGCTACAGTACCAAAAAACAAGTACAGTCAGTTTTTGCAAGTGCATCTTTGGGGTATAAGAATATGTTTTACGTAGATATGACCTTTAGAAATGATTGGGATTCTACTTTAGCTTTAACAGGAACTAACGGATATGATTATGAATCTGTAGGGGTTAACGCTGTCTTATCCTCCATCTTTAAACTCCCTGAAACCATTACTTTTTGGAAAGTAAGAGGGTCTTATGCTACCGTAGGATTAGGATTGCCTGCCAATTTAACAACTGCAACAACCCCATATAATAGTGCTTACGGATATAACGTGGATGCTGGTCAGATTGTAAAACCTAAATACTCACTTGTAACGGATCCTGCTTTCAAAGAATTATTTGTAAAGCCAGAACTTAATAAGACTTTTGAAGCTGGTACTGAGTTAAGATTGTTTAAAAATCGATTAAGTTTTGATATTACCTATTATAACTCAAATGCTTCCAATCAGCTTTTGGCTCTTGATATTTCTTCTAACTTAGGCGGGCTACCTTCCGGTTCCTATTATGTAAACGCCGGAAAAATACGAAATACGGGTTTTGAAGCTTCTTTATCCTACAAGATACTTGATTCAGAAAAATTAGGCTGGACTGCCAATTTAAATGGATCCATGAATAAAAATAAAATTGTAGAATTATTTCCATCGAGTATAAGTGTTCCGGAAAGTCAGCTTCTGGCACTTACGGGTGGTGGTGCTTATACAAAGCTTAAATTAGGCGGATCTTTCGGAGATATCTATGGGGTAAAATTCCTGAGAGATGATCAGGGAAGAATTTTAGTTGATGCACAAGGAAAACCTATGGCAGATAAACAAATTGGTTATTTGGGTAATCCGAATCCTAAATTTATGTTAGGGTTTAATAACTCTTTTAATATTGGAAAATTGGGAATTTCATTTCTGATTGATGGGAAATTTGGAGGCCAGGTTCTGTCTCTAACAGAAAAAGCAAACGATTTGCTTGGGGTAAGTCAGAACAGTGCTTCTGCTAGAGATGCAGGCGGAGTAGCCATCCCGAATGCTGTATATGCACCAGGAACACCAAATGCAGGAGCTGCCTATACTGGGTTAACAGATGCACAAGCTTATTATAAAACGATAGGAGCGAACCAGGAAGGAGCGGGAATTGATGAAGCCTATATCTATAGTGCAACCACTGTAAGGCTGCGCCAGGCATCTATAGGGTATACTTTTGATATCAATTCTAGCTACCTGAGAAATGCGACGGTAAGTTTAGTGGGAACAAATCTATTTTTCTTTTATAAAAAAGCGCCGTTTGATCCCGAACAGGTTTCAGGAAACACACCAGGTGGTGTAGGAGTAGATTCTTTTGGTATACCTATTACCAGATCTATCGGATTATCATTAAAAGCTAACTTCTAAATATACAATACTAAAATGAAAATAATTAATATTAAAACTTATATACTTGGAGTAGCCGTGCTTTTTTCTACCTCCAGTTGTATCGGAGATTTTGAAGAGTTTAATCAGCAGAAAGTTGGAGGTCCGGAAAATTTTTATGCAGACTTTAAGGCAATTGTAGATCCTATGAAAGCCATGCAAAGAGGTTTTCAGTCAGATTATCAGCTAGCGACCAATCTCAATGCAGATATGTTTAGTGGAATGTTTAGTACAGCATCACAGTTTAATGGAGGAACAAATAATCTTACTTATTTAATGATGGATGGCTGGAACAATAGAATCATCGCAAGGCAGCGTGATACTTTTAATAATTCTATTGTCATTGATGACGTGGCAAAAAACAACTATCCCGGAATAGATTTCACTGCAACTTTTGCCGTTAAAAAAATATTGAAAATTCTTACAGCAGCAAGAGTTTCAGATCGTCATGGGCCTGTAGTATATAGTAAATATGATACTCCTAATGCAAATGGGGTTACAGATTTCGATTCTCAACAGGACGCTTACAACAATTTTATTAATGATCTTACCGCTGCTATTTCTGATTTGCAAAAAGTACAAAATACTCCCGCAACCCAGAATGTAGAAGATAAAGCTGTTGTGAAAAGATCAGATTTGATCTATGGTGGAGACATTGCTAAATGGGCAAAATTAGCTAATTCTCTTAAATTGAGATTTGCTTTGCGTATGAGTTACGCTGATCCAGCAAAATCAAAAAAATATGCAGAGGAAGTCTTTGCTTCTTCCGCAGGATTAATATCTGACAATACAGATAATGCATTGATAAGTGTCGGGCAGCACGAATTGAGTTTTATTATCTATTCGTGGGGGGATTGTTCTATAGGTGCACCTATAATGGCTTATATGAACGGATTCAAAGATCCAAGACTTTCTTCGTACGCTAACACAGCAAAAGATCCGGCAACCTTTATAGATGGTAAACCTCAATATATAGGAATTCGCCAAGGTATTGATTTAATAAATGGCCAACCAACCTATGGTGGTTATTCTCAACCTGCAGCAAGAGCTGCTAGTGGAGATTATTTCTCCGGAACTGATGGAAAGTTCAAATTATTTACTGCTGCTGAAACGTGGTTTTTAAAAGCTGAAGCGGCTTTGAGAGGTTACTCAGGTGCAGGGGATGTACAGACTAATTATCAGACTGGTATCGCTCAATCTTTTGGAGAATGGGGGAAAAGTTCTGATGTAGCTAATTATCTTGCAGATAATGTTTCAACAGAAGCTCCTTATATTGATCCTAAAAATGCAGCCAATAATATCCTTGCCGGAGACTCTCAATTAAGTACCATTACAATTGCTTGGAACAACAGTGATTCTAACGAAAAGAAACTTGAAAGAATCATCACTCAAAAATGGTTAGCTCTTTACCCGGATGGCCCTGAAGCATGGGCGGAACAAAGAAGAACAGGATATCCAGTTTTGTTCAAAGTCAGAAAAAATGATAGTGGAGGATTAATTGATACCAATCAGATGATCAGAAGAATTCCGTTCACAAATGATACAAAAAATTCAACTTTTAATTATGCTCAGGCAGTTCAGCAATTAGGCGGCTCGGATAACGGAGCTACCAAATTATGGTGGGATAAAAAGTAATCAATCACTTCAATAATACAGAGACATCTCAGAAGTGATAATCATTCAGGCAGGAGAGTACGTAGGCTTTCCAAAAAATTTATAGTTTCGTTTTTTAGCCGGAATGAGCTTTGAGATGTTCTCTTTTTCTTTAGAATCTTATTTTTAAATATGGGAAAAAATAGCTCCGGAACCCGTCGGATTCAGCCAATTCTCTGGATATCCACCTTATACTTTGCAATGGGAGTACCCTTTGTAACCATTAATGCGGTGTCAGGAATTATGTATAAAGATATGGGCGTTTCGGATTCGAAGATCACATTCTGGACGGCTCTTATTATGTTTTCATGGACGTTGAAGCCTCTTTGGAGCCCTTTTCTGGAGATCTATAAAACCAAAAAGTTCTTCGTTGTTTCTACCCAGTTTGCTATAGGAATTCTGTTTGCCCTGATTGCATTAAGTCTGCCTTTACATGATTTTTTCAAATACAGTATTGCGCTTTTTGCAGTGGTTGCATTTTGTGGGGCTACCCATGATGTAGTAGCAGACGGAACATATATTGGTTTTCTGACCAATAAGGAGCAGGCCAAATATATTGGCTGGCAGGGAGCATTTTATAACCTTGCCAAGATTATCAGCAGTGGAGCTTTAGTCTATGCTGCCGGTATGTTGGAAAAAACAAAAGGAGTTACCCATGCCTGGATGATCATTATGGTGATCTATGCATTATTATTCTTTGTATTAGCCATTTATCATTATCTGATTCTGCCTAAAGAAAATAAAGAAGTACAGAAAGATGAAAAGACTGCCGGAAATGTCCGTAAAGAATTATTGGAAGTCATTACTTCCTTCTTTACCAAGAAGAAAATCTTGTGGTGTATTTTGTTCATTATCCTGTATCGTTTTGCAGAAGGTTTTGCAATAAAGATTGCTCCTTTATTTTTTAAAGCACCAAGAACTTCAGGAGGGCTGGGATTATCAACCTCAGATATTGGACTTATTTACGGTACTTATGGTTCTGCAGCATTTATCCTGGGATCTGTTCTGGCGGGGTATTTTATTTCAGCCCGCGGATTGAAGAAATCATTGATATGGCTGTGTTGTGCATTCAATATTCCATTTGTGGTCTATGCATTACTGGCCTATTATCAGCCGGTTGATCTTTTACCTGTAGGAATTGCTGTGGTGGTAGAGTATTTCGGTTATGGGTTCGGCTTTGTGGGATTAATGCTCTATATGATGCAGCAGATTGCTCCGGGAAAACATAAAACAGCCCATTATGCGTTTGCAACAGGAATTATGAATCTTGGAGTAATGATTCCGGGAATGTTTAGCGGAATGATCAGTGACTGGATCGGGTACAAAATGTTCTTTATCTGGGTACTGGTTGCTACAATTCCTGCATTTCTTGTAACCTTATTTGTTCCTTTTCCTTATTCGGAAAATCAGAAAGAAGAACCAATCAATTAATAAACAAATTTTAAATAAAAAAGTAAAAATACTTTATGACAGCTCAATCAGTAATGATCCCTTGGCAGGATCGCCCGGAAGGTTGTAATGATACTATGTGGAGGTTTTCCGAAAACCCGATCATTGACAGATATGCGATACCAACATCCAACAGTGTGTTCAACAGTGCGGTAATTCCTTTTGAAGATGGCTTTGCAGGAGTATTCCGTTGCGACAATAAAGCCGTGCAGATGAATATTTTTGCTGGATTCAGTAAGGATGGAATCAATTGGGATATCAATCATGATCCTATTGAAATGCAGGCAGGAAATACCGATATGATTGAATCCGATTATAAGTATGATCCCCGTGTTACCTTCATAGAAGACCGTTATTGGATCACATGGTGTAACGGATACAATGGACCTACAATCGGAATTGGATACACTTTTGATTTTAAAGAATTTTTCCAGTGTGAAAATGCGTTCCTTCCTTTCAACAGAAACGGAGTTCTTTTTCCGGAAAAAATCAATGGTAAATATGCGATGCTGAGCCGTCCGAGTGATAACGGACATACACCTTTTGGAGATATTTATATCAGTTACAGTCCTGATATGAAATATTGGGGCGAGCACCGTTGTGTGATGAAAGTAACTCCTTTTGAGGACAGTGCATGGCAGTGTACAAAGATTGGTGGCGGTCCGGTTCCTATTAAAACCGAAGAAGGATGGCTATTGTTCTACCATGGGGTGATCAATACCTGCAGAGGATTCAGATACTCAATGGGAGCAGCTTTGCTTGATCTTGAAGATCCTACGAAAGTATTGTACAGAACAAAACCTTACTTATTAGCTCCCGCAGAGCTGTATGAATTGACAGGAGATGTACCCAATGTGGTTTTCCCTTGTGCAGCTTTAACGGAAGGAGACAAAGTAACAGTATATTATGGTGCTGCCGATACTGTAGTGGCTATTGCTTTTGGATATATTTCGGAAATTATTGATTTTATGAAAAAGAATTCAATCTGAAAATACTAAGATTAAAAAAATAGGTTAACCAGCTTAATTTCTCTCCTTTTTGGGATTTTTGTAATGGTTTTCATATTTTTAAAAAACTTTTAAATTAAAAAAATCTCTGATACTCTCTTATCATGAAAAAAGAATTGCTGATCTGTTTTTTTACTTCTCTGATTTCCATGGCGAATGCCCAAAATAAAAATGATATTTTATCCTGGGTAGACCCGTTTATAGGAACAGGAGGGCATGGACATACATTTCCAGGAGCTACTACACCATTTGGAATGATTCAGCTGAGTCCGGATCAGAATACGAAAAGTGGTGATTGGGACTGGTGTTCCGGATATCATTACAGCAGCAAAACGATTATGGGATTCAGTCATAATCATCTTAGCGGAACAGGATGGGCAGATCTTGGAGATATTTTAGTAATGCCTACTGTAGGGCAAGTGAAAATGGTTCCGGGATCAGAAGATCAACCTGGAACAGGATACCGCTCAACATTCACTCATGATAAAGAAACGGCATCACCGGGATATTATTCCGTAATGTTGGACAGTTATGGAGTTAAAGCAGAATTGACAGCCTCTCCAAGAGTAGGATTTCATAAATATACCTTCCCGAAGACCGATGAAGCGAATGTCATTATTGATCCTACCAATAAGATCTTCGGAAATATTTATCACACACTGGTAAGTATTGAAGGCAATAATAAAATCAAAGGATATTGCTATAGTAACGGCTGGGGCGGAAAGAGATTTGCTTATTTCGTGATGGAATTTTCCAAGCCGTTTAAATCTTATGGAGTATATGCAGAAGGGAAAATAAAGAATAACGAAAAAATTGCTCTGGCTAAAGATGCAAAAGCCTTTGTGAGATTCGCTACAGAAGCCAATGAAAGTATAGAAGTAAAAGTTTCTTTATCTCCGGTAAGTACAGAAAATGCACAGGAAAACTTTGATACGGAAGCCCAAAACGTGGATTTTGCCAAAGCTAAAGAAACGGCACAAAAAACATGGCGGGACCTTATCGGAAGATTTCAGGTGACCGGAGGAACGGATAATCAACGAAAAATCTTTTATACAGGAGTCTACCACACTTTTATTGCTCCGAATCTTTATATGGATGTGAACGGAGATTATGTGGCTGCCCAGGAAAATATGAATACGAAATGGTTCACTAACTATAGCACCTATTCCTATTGGGATGGCTTCAGAGCTACCCATCCTTTGCTGACTATTATGGATCAGAAACATACAAAAGAATTCGCCAATTCACTTATCAGCAGATATACCGATCGCAAGGATCACATGCCAATCTGGGAACTTTGCGGCTATGACAATTTCTGTATGTTGGGCTATCACAGTACATCAGTAATTTGGGATGCCATTTCAAAGGGAGTTCCCGGAATTGATGCTGAAAAAGCATTCGCTGCTATGAAAGATGCGTCTCTGACAGACAAAATGAGCAGCAGTGATGGAGGAGGAGGTCTTAATGACTATATTAAATTAGGGTATTCTCCTTCAGAAAACGGAGCTTCTGTTTCCGCAACATTAGAATATTCCTATGATGACTGGTGTATCCAGCAGCTGGCAGAAAAGCTAGGGAAGAAAGATGAGGCAGAAGTATACAGAAAACGTTCCATGAACTTTCTGAACACATTTAATAAAGAAAATAACCATTTCTGGCCCAAACAGAAAGACGGTAAATTCTTAGCCGATTTTGCTCTTAATGACTGGAAAAAACTTCAGCCACACTGGGTTTCCGGAAATATCTGGGCTTACGATTTCTTTGTTCCGCATCAGATAGATGAAATGATGAATCTGTATGGTGGAAAAAAAGGATTTGAAGAAAAGCTTGATAAAACATTTACTGAAGCTCTTCATATGGAAGGGGAACAGCACGTGGATATCTCTGGATTCATCGGATCTTTAGGGTTTGGAGATGAGCCGGGACATCATGTTCCATACCTGTACAACTATGCAGGAAGTCCATACAAGACACAGAAAATGGTAAAATACATCCGAGATAATATGTATGCTGCCAAACCGGACGGAATTGTGAATAACGAAGATTGCGGACAAATGTCAGCATGGTATATTTTCTCATCATTAGGGTTCTATCCTGTTACGCCTGGAAAACCGGTTTATGCAATTGGAGCGCCTCAGTTTCCAAAAGCATCTTTGCAGCTGGAAAACGGAAAAACCTTTACAGTGATTGCCGATAAGATCTCAGATAAAAACATCTACGTACAGAAAATGTTTTTGAATGGGAAAGAATACAAAAGCTGGGAACTGAACCACAGTGATATTATGAATGGCGGAGAACTGAGATTTGTAATGGGAAGTAAGCCAGTAAAATAAAGACTAATAAAAATAAACGAAATAAAAAGTATCAATGGAAAGGAGAGATTTTATTAAAACAAGTGCACTGGCAGGAGCCGGATTGCTGTTTACTCAGAATGTTTTTGCAAAGACCCTGACTAAGGAAGGTTTTCCTGTTGTTCGTGTTCCTAAAGATAAAAGACATTTTACCAGTGAATCCGTAGAAAATGCTATTGCAGCTTTTAAAAAGAAAGTAAACAATAAAGAGCTAAGTTGGCTTTTTGAAAACTGCTTTCCAAATACATTAGATACTACTGTTTTCTACAGTGAAACCAATGGTACACCTGATACTTATGTGATTACAGGAGATATTGATGCCATGTGGCTTCGTGATAGTTCTGCACAGGTTTTCCCTTATCTGCAGTTCTCAAAGAAAGATGAGAAGCTTCATAAGCTGATTTCCGGAGTCATTCACAAGCAGACAACATTCATCCTGAAAGATCCTTATGCCAACGCATTCTACAATGATGATAAGAAAATAAGCAAGTGGAAAGAATATGACCATACCGATATGAAACCGGGAACCCATGAAAGAAAATGGGAGATTGATTCATTATGTTATCCGATCCGTTTGGCATATCATTTCTGGAAAACAACAGGAGATACAAAGCCTTTCGATGCCAATTGGTTACAAGGGATAAAACTTACATTGCAGACCTTTACTGAGCAACAAAGAAAGAATGATCTTGGACCGTACAAATTTGAACGCACAACAGCTTGGGCTACCGATGGAGTTCCGATGGGTGGATATGGTTATCCGACAAAGCCGGTAGGTCTTATCAGTTCTATGTTCCGTCCAAGTGATGATGCTACAATCTATGGATTTTTAATCCCGTCCAATTTGTTTGCGGTTGTAAGTCTACGCCAGGCAGCGGAAATGGTGTCTCAGATAAAAAATGAAAAAACGTTGGCTCAGCAACTGAACAGCCTTGCTGATGAGGTAGAGGCAGCCATCAAAAAATACGGAATTTACAATCATCCTGAATTTGGAAGAATATATGCCTTTGAAGTCAATGGCTTCGGAAGTTATAATCTGATGGATGATGCGAACTGTCCAAGCCTGTTAGGATTGCCTTATCTGGATGCGGTGAAAGCTGATGACCCTGTTTATCAGAATACAAGGAAATTTGTATGGTCGGAAAATAACCCATTCTTTTTCAAAGGAAAGCTGGCAGAAGGGATAGGAGGTCCACATATTGGACTTGATATGATCTGGCCAATGAGTATCATTATGAAAGCACTCACTACAAAAGAGAAAAGTGAGATCAGATGGTGCATCAATACCTTACAGAAAACGCACGGAGGAACAGGCTTTATGCATGAATCCTTCCATAAAGACAATGACAAAAAGTTCACCAGAGAATGGTTTGCATGGGCAAATACTTTATTTGGCGAATTGCTATGGAAAACCTTTAACGAAAACCCTGAGCTACTGACATAGCCCACAATTTTATATGGCTTATTTATTAAGATGTTTTCCTTAAAAAAGAAAGTATCAGGGGATTGCTATATAAAATTCAGAAACCAAAAACACCTTAAAAAAATTATACAATGAAAAAAAAATCAATCCTTACTGCACTGATGGCCATGGCGCTTCAGTCCGGTTCTCTCCTTAATGCACAGCAGCTTAACCCTAAAGGGATATGCTATGTGGAAGTGAATAATAACAACATCCTGAATGCAGGAGCGTATAAACTGCAGACATCGAATAGCTATCTGTTTAATGTCGTCAATATTTTTGCAGCCAATATTAATTATGATACCAGCCGTGGAAGAGCTTATCTGTATTCTAATAATAATGTGACCAAGGTTCTTACCAATGCAGATACCTACATAAAACCGCTGCAACAGAAAGGAATGAAAGTAGTCCTCACCATCCTTGGAAACCATCAGGGTGCAGGAATATGTAATTTCCCATCCCGTGAGGCCGCAAAAGATTTTGCATTACAATTAGCCAATACAGTAAATACCTATGGTCTGGATGGGATTGATTTTGATGATGAATATTCAGGATATGGAAATAATGGAACGGGGCAGCCTAATGACAGTTCTTTTGTAATGCTTGTTCAGGAGCTAAGGGCATTATTGCCGGATAAAATCATTTCATTCTATTATTATGGAGATGCCGCTTCAAGGCTTTCTTGGAACGGATTCAGAGTAGGAGATAATATTAATTACAGCTGGAACGCCATGTACGGGACCTTCTCTGCTCCTAATGTACCTCCTCTTACCAAAGCTCAGATTTCTCCGGCGGCAGTATGGCTGGGAAATACTTCCAATTCTACAACAACCAACCTGGCTACCCAAACGAAAAATGGGGGGTACGGATTATATCTTTGGTATGATCTTAAAGGAACCAATCAAACTTCACAGCTTTCAGCAGGCACTCAGACATTATATGGTGAACCAACGGTTTTAAGCGGAACCTTACAGTCATGGACACAGGGAGCCAATTGTGATGCACCAATCGGGTTATACACCAACAATCTTACAGGAACCAGTGTAAAACTAAACTGGTCCGCAGTAGGAACCAATACGTACGATATAGATTATAAACCTGCAGCTTCCACAACATGGACGAGTGCAGCCACAGCAATTAATTCTACTTCAGTGACTGTTTCAGGGTTAACAGCCAATACGGAATACGACTGGAGAATCAGAACAAATTGCAGTGTGAAAAGTGCTTATATGTTCGCTCCTAGATTCAATAGTGGGTCAGGAACAATAACACCTACAGGCTCTTATGCTCTGTCTTTGGATGGAAGTACTGAATCAGGAACGGCTGGAAATATTAACTTAAATGGCTCTGCACTGTCTTTCGAGGGCTGGATCAAACCTTCATCCTTCAAATCCGCGTCTCCCTATATCTCATCCATTATGGGAACAGAAGCTGGGGATACTAATTCAGCATTATTAAGACTTGGAGATGCCAGTGTTGCCAATAATAAACTTCAGTTTGTGTTAAGTATCAATAATGTACAGCAAAAACTTGCTTCCAATACAGCTTTAAATGCCAATACATGGTACCATGTGGCTGCAACTTATGATGGAACTTCGATGAAGATTTATATCAATGGAACCTTGGATGCAAGTAAGGCACAGACAGGGAATGTAAGTTCAAATGGAGCATTCAATGTGGGATATTCATATAATACCTCCAGAAACTTCAATGGTAAAATAGATGAGGTTAGAGTTTGGAAAAAAGCATTAAGCCCAACAGAGATTAGTCAGAATATATGTAATATATCTGTTCCGGCTTCTTCCCTTGCAGCCTACTGGAAATTCAATGAAGGAAGCGGCTCTACTGTTCAGGATAGCTCAGGAAATGGTGCTGCTTTAAGCCTGACAGGTGTGGATGCATCTAATTGGGGAACAGATCTGCCATGTACAGCAGGAACTTCAAAAACAACATCCACTCAAAGAACTATAAGTACAGGAGAAATCAATACTAAGGACCTAATCAAAATATTCCCGAATCCAATCAGTAAATCTTCATCATTTACAGTTTCTGTTCCCGATGAATATAATAAGGGAAAGCTGACCATCTTTGATTTTTATGGAAGAATTATGGGTACAAAATCACTGAGCACAGGAAATAATCAGTTTGAATCCTCCGGACTGCAATCAGGAAATTACATCCTTCAGTTTGAATCCCAGAATGGAAGTAAAAAGCAGACAGAGAAATTAATGATAAAATAAAATATCAGTCATTGGGCTTAGGCTCAATGGCTTTTCCTATTCTAATAAAATTAATATACAATGAAAAAAAAATCCTTTCTTATTCCCTTGATGGCTTTGATGCTTCAAGCAGGATCGTACCTCAAAGCGCAGCAGCTAAACCCTTTGGGGGTCTGTTATGTGGAAGTCAACAACAACAACATCCTGAATGCAGGGTCTTATACTTTACAGACCACCAACAGACCGCTTTTTGATGTTGCTATTATCTTCGCTGCCAATATCAATTATGATGTTTCCAAAAGCAGAGCGTATATCTCAAGCAACAATAACGTTACCAAGGTACTGAACGATGTAAATACTTATGTGAAACCTTTGCAACAGAAGGGAATCAAAGTATTATTGGATCTTTTAGGAAACCATCAGGGTGCCGGGATTTCTAATTTCCCCAACCGTGAAGCAGCAAAAGATTTTGCACTACAGGTTGCCCATACAGTTTATACCTATGGACTTGATGGGGTAGATTTGGATGATGAATATGCAGGATACGGAAACAACGGAACAGGACAGCCCAATAACAGTTCTTTTGTAATGCTTTTACAAGAGCTTAAAGCAGCAATGCCTGATAAACTGATCACATTCTATTATTATGGTGATGCAATTTCAAGACAAAGCTATAACGGAGATCAGGCAGGAAATTACATCAATTACAGCTGGAATCCTTATTACGGAACATACAGTGCACCTAATGTACCACCACTTGATAAAACAAAACTTTCTCCTGCCGCAATCTGGATACAAAATTCAAATCCACAGTCTACGCCTGTATCTGTAGTTGCTTCATCAGCAACCAGCACAAAAAATGACGGTTACGGGGTGTTTATGTGGTACGATTTAGGGGGAACTAACGTAGCCAGCTATCTGAGTACAGGATCTAATATTCTTTATAACGAAAATACACAATTAAGTGGGCAATTGTATTCATGGAGCCAGGGGCAATCCTGCGATCCGCCATTAGGACTAGATGTTTCCAATGTTACAGGAACTTCTGCTAAATTAAACTGGACCTCCAATGGATCCCAAACCTATAATATCGATTATAAACCTGCCAATTCAACAACCTGGACTAATGTAGGAACCAACTATTCTGGAAATAATATTACCATCAGTAATTTAACCTTGAATACAGATTATGACTGGAGAATACAGTCTAATTGTTCATCAACATTAACCAGCACCTACCTTTTTGCTCCAAGATTCAATTCAGGAAACGGATGTGTCACTCCTTCAGGATTGGTATCAGGAAGTTACCTTGGAAATTCGGCTCAATTATCATGGGATGCCGGAACAGCATCATCTTATACATTGCAGTACAAAACAACAACAGCTCCTGCATGGACTGAAGTTCAGAATATTAACACTAATAGTTATTCATTACAAAACCTTTCCCCCAATACAAACTATGTATGGAAAGTACAGGCAGCATGTAATGGAGGGACAGTAAGTACTTATTCAGGAGAAGGAACATTCAATAGTGGTTTTGCTCAGGTAACGAGTCCGGGACCAAGGTCACTTTCCTTTAACGGAAGTACAAATTATCTGAATGCAGGACAGTTTAATCTGAGCGGAAATGCTGTGACTATTGAAGGTTGGGTAAAAGTAAATGCATTTAAAACAATTTTCCCAAATATTTCATCTGTTCTTGGTATTGAAGTAGGAGATAGTAACTCTGCCATGCTTAGATTCGGGGATGGTAACTTGGCAAATAATAAGCTGCAGTTTATATTGAGTTTTGGATCATCTCAGATGAAGATGAATACGAATACAGCATTTAATACAAATACATGGTATCATGTAGCTGCAACATATGATGGAGCAGCGATGAAATTATATATCAATGGTAATCTTGATGCCAGTGCACCGGTTACAGGTAATTTTACTGCAAACGGTATCCTTTATTTAGCAAGAAACTATGATAATAACCGTGCCCTTAATGGTTCTTTGGATGAATTCAGAGTGTGGAAAAGAGCATTAACAGCCCAGGAAATTATGGATAACAGCTGTAATGTGGCACCCAACTCACAAGGTCTGGAAGCGAACTGGAAAATGGATGAAGGAAGTGGGATAGGCGCTTTGGATGCTACTGCAAACACTCATTTCGCAACACTGGTAAATATGGCTGATACCAATTGGAAAACAGAGGTTCCTTGCAACGGCTCTCTGTCTGTAACAGATACCGAACCTGTAAAAGAAATCAATACTGTTTATCCGAACCCTGTTAAAAGAGGAAATGACATTCACTTTATGGTTACCGGAAATTCCAGCGAAGTTTCATTCTATGATATTTCAGGAAAATTATTGAAAAAACAGGGTATTAATCAAAATAATAACACAGTGAATACACAGGATTTAACCAGTGGTACTTATATTTACAAGATTACATCCTCAAAAAATAAAGTAGTATCATCAGGTAAAATCATTGTAAAATAAAAATCAGTAAATAAGGAATTTATCTGAAAAATAGAAAATAAAAACTGTAAAGCAGGCAGATAATACTTTCTTGTTTGTCTGCTTTTCTCAATCAGTAGAACAGCTTGAATTTAAAATAAAAATGATGCAGAATATATTAGGAATCGATATTGGCGGGTCGCATATTACACTGGCGCAGGTAGATCCTGAAAAAAAAGAGATTATGACTTCAACGTATGTAAGAGAACATGTCAATTCATTTGATCACAAAGAAGCTATTTTCTCAGCCTGGACTTCGGCCATTGAAAAAGGAGCTCATAATCTGGTGAAAAGTGATCTTTTAATAGGAATTGCAATGCCCGGACCTTTCGATTATGAAAACGGAATATCCCTTATGCAGCAAGGAAAATTTATTGATATCTACCACATCAATATTAAAGAAGAATTGGGTAATAGATTATCCATTTCTCCAAAGCAGATTCATTTTGTAAATGATGCCGCTGCCTTTATGGAAGGGGAAGTTTTTGGAGGCTGTGCTCAGGGTTTTAAAAGAATTTTTGGAGTAACGCTGGGAACAGGGTTGGGAACTACTTTTTATAACGGAGAATTTGCGACAGATGAAGACTTGTGGGATTCACCATTTAAAGATTCTATCTGTGAAGATTATCTGGCAACACGTTGGTTTGTGAAACGGTTTGAGGAGTTAACCGGAGAGCAGATTTCGGGGACTAAAGATCTTTTGGATAAACCTTCAGCAATACAGAAGCAGATATTTGATGAATATGCAGATTCCTTCTCTGATTTTATTGTGAAATATGCAGAGCCTTATAAACCGGAAGTTTTAGTTATAGGCGGAAATATAGCGAAGGCTTATCCTCATTTTGAACAAAGGTTTATTCGAAATATAACACAGAATAATATTAACTTGCAGGTCAAAATTTCGGACATCTTTGAAGATGCTGCCATTCTGGGAGCCGCTAGCTATGCATTAAAAAAGCTTATATAAATTAACAAACGAAACGATACAATGAAGTCTATTTTTTCTACTTGCTTTCTTTTATTACAGGCCTTGGTTTTTGGCCAGAATGCATCTCCTGTAGACTATGTGAACCCATTGATGGGAACCCAGTCTAAACCTTCATTATCCAACGGTAATACTTATCCCGCAGTAGGGCTTCCATGGGGAATGAACCTCTGGACAGCACAAACCGGGAAAATGGGTGATGGCTGGGCATATACTTATGATGCCGATAAAATAAAAGGATTCAAACAAACCCATCAGCCTTCTCCCTGGATGAATGATTATGGTGCATTCTCCATTATGCCGGGAGTAGGAAAATTAAAATTCAAAGAAGAAGACAGAGCAAGTTGGTTCAGCCATAAAGCTGAGGTGACCACTCCTTATTTCTATAGCGTTTATTTGGCGGATATCAATGTAACCACTGAGTTTACTCCCACAGAAAGAGCTTCTTTTTTCAAATTCGATTTTCCAAAAACAGATAGTGCTTATGTTGTTGTTGATGCATTAGACAAAGGTTCTTACATCAGGGTTTTGCCTAAAGAAAGAAAAATACTGGGATACACTACAAGATATGCATCAGGGAAATATGAAAATTTTAAAAACTATTTTGTCATCCAGTTTGATAAAGAGTTTGAACTGTCAAGAACCTGGAAAGATGATAAGCTGATCAGTGATCAGTTGGAAATTACCAGTAATCATGCCGGAGCTGTAGTTGGTTTTAAACTGAAAAATAAAGAAACAGTTTATGCAAAAGTTGCTTCTTCATTCATAAGCTTTGAACAGGCTGAACTCAATCTTAAAAGAGAAATCGGAAACAGAAACTTTGAACAGGTAAAGACCGATGCCAAAAATATCTGGAATAAAACCTTAGGGAAAATTGAAGTAAAAGGAGGTACAGACCAGCAGATGAGAACCTTTTATTCCTCACTGTACAGAACCTTATTTTTCCCGCAAAAATTATATGAAATTGATGCCCAGAATAAAATAAAACACTGGAGCCCATACAATGGAAAAATTACAGACGGAAGAATGTTCGCAGGAACCGGTTTCTGGGATACTTTCCGTGCTTTATATCCCTTCCTGAACCTGGTATACCCAAGTATCAATGTAGAAATGCAGGAGGGATTGGCAAACACTTACAAAGAAGGAGGGTTCTTACCAGAGTGGAGCAGCCCGGGATATTCTGATGTTATGATTGGAAACAATTCAGCTTCCGTTGTGGCAGATGCCTATATTAAGGGGCTTCGCGGTTATGATGTGGAAACTCTTTGGCAGGCAGTAAAACATGGTGCCAATAATGAAGGCCCTATTGAAGCCGTTGGCCGTGCAGGAGTAAAATATTATAATGACTTAGGGTATGTTCCTTACGATGTGAAGATTGATGAAAATGCAGCCAGAACACTAGAGTATGCGTATGATGATTTTGCTATTTATGAACTAGGAAAAGCATTAGGAAAACCTGCTTCAGAAATTGATATTTACAAAAAAAGAGCGTATAATTACAAAAATCTGTTCGATAAAGAAACAGGATTGATGCGTGGCAAAAATAAAGACGGTAACTTTCAGAAGCCATTCAATCCTTTCAAATGGGGAGATGCCTTTACAGAAGGGAACAGTTGGCATTATACCTGGTCCGTTTTTCAGGATATCAACGGACTGTCTGAGCTGATGGGAGGGAAAAAGAAATTTGAAGCCAAACTGGATGAGGTTTTTTCATTGCCACCGGTTTTTGATGATAGCTATTATGGCGGAGTAATCCATGAGATCAGGGAAATGCAGATCATGAATATGGGACAGTATGCCCATGGGAATCAACCGATCCAGCATATGATCTATCTGTACAATTATGCCGGAGCACCTTATAAAACCCAATATTGGGCAAGACAGGTTATGGATAAACTCTACCAGGCTACTCCGGATGGTTATTGTGGAGATGAAGATAACGGACAGACTTCAGCATGGTATATTTTCTCAGCACTGGGCTTCTATCCGGTAACGCCGGCAACGGACCAGTATGTATTGGGAGCACCACTGTTTAAAGAAGCAACGATCCATTTGGAAAACGGAAAGAAAATTGAAATAAAAGCCCCGGAAAACAGTGCTGAAAATTTATATGTCAAATCATTGAACGTAAATCAGCAGCCTTATTCCAAAAATTGGCTGAGCCATAAAGAATTAATCAAAGGAACGGTTTTAAACTTTAAAATGGATAGTAAGCCGAATGCAGACAGAGGATCACAGGAAAAAGATTTCCCGTATTCAATGTCAAAAGAAGAATCAGGTAAATAATTTTTAATTAAGAAAAAACAAACTGTATGAGTACAGAAAAAAAAGAAATATTCGATAGAGTGGAAAAAATGCTGCAGACACAAGGGTTTACCATTGCAGCAAAAGATGAGACCAGACCATGGGGAGGCTTTTTTGTCATTGATGAAACCCAGGCGCAGGATTTTGCCAATCAGTACTTTGATGGGATTGATGTCGAAAACCTGAGAATAGGCGGGAAGCTAAGCCCAAAAATTCTTATTGTAGCTCCGGAAGCAAGATTAAGTTGGCAGTACCATCACAGAAGAGCAGAGATCTGGCAGGTAGTAGAAGGAACAGTAGGAATCAAAAGAAGCAATACCGATGATGAAGGAGAACTTGGAGAATACCATCCAAAAGATCAGGTAAAACTTCAGCAGGGAGAAAGACACAGACTAATCGGTTTGTCAGGCTGGGGAATCGTAGCAGAAATATGGCAGCATACTGATGCCTCCAATCCTTCAGACGAAGATGATATCGTAAGAGTACAGGATGATTTTGGAAGATAAATACCAATAAGCATATTCATTTCTTCCCTTCAAAGCATGGTAAGCTAAAGGGAAGAAATGCTATGCAAATACCGATCATAAAATACTCCTTTTTCAGATTCTGTATTTCCTGAATTTCCTTTTCTATAAGGCCTTATTTCTGAAAATATTTTTCCCGCTTCATCTGTTCATGATGAACTGAAATTATTTAAACCATTAAAATCGCTAAGATTATGATAAAAAATATTCTGTGCCTCAGTTTATTTGTGGTATTCGGATTCATTGTTCACGGGCAATTGCTTGAATCCCCCAATGGTAAATTAAAGCTAAACTTTAAAATTGAAGAAGAAAACCCTTACTATGCACTTCAGTATAAAGGAAAAACGATACTGAAGGATAGCAAACTTGGCTTTGTTTTAAAGCCCGCCACTTCTTATTTTTCCGGATTTAAAATAGAAAATATTCAATACACATCCGCAAATAATACCTGGACAACGGTTTGGGGGCCTAATAAACAAGTGGCAGATCATTATAATGAGATGTTGGTACATTTGATACAAAACAAAACGGGTTGGAAACTGGATGTCCGGTTCAGACTTTTTGATGATGGTTTAGGATTCCGGTATGAATTCCCTATTCAGCCTGAGTTAAGACATTTTACAATCAATAATGAAATGACCTCTTTTAATCTGGGAAAAGATTATAAAGCATTCTGGATTCCTGCAGATTATGACACCAATGAATTTCCGGTAACAACTTCAAGATTAACTGAAATCTCAAAACAGATTGATGAAGTAAGAAAAGAACCTTTGGCTGCCAAGGCTCCAAGTGCAACCCTTGCAGTACAGACCCCTTTGATGCTGAAATCCCAGGACGGGATTTATATTAACATCCACGAAGCTGCTTTGGTTAATTTTCCGGCAATGACGCTCAATCTTGATGAGAAAAATCTGATTCTTTCTTCCAATCTTACTCCTGATAAAAACGGAGACAGGGGATTTATCCAAACCGGATCCGTAAGCCCTTGGCGTACAGTGATTATTAGTGATGATGCAAGAGATATACTGGCATCCAATCTGATTGTTAACCTTAACGAACCCAGCAAAATAAAAGATCCATCCTGGATAAAACCGGTCAAATATATTGGAGTGTGGTGGGAATATTTTACAGGAGGCGGTTCTACATGGGCTTATTCAGATCAGCAGGATATCCGGATCGGAGAAACGGATTATAAAACATTACAGCCGAATGGAAGGCATGGGGCTAATACAAAACATGTAAAGGAATATATTGATTTTGCTGCAGCGAACGGATTTGATGCCGTTTTGGTAGAAGGATGGAATGAAGGATGGGAAGATAATCAGGCATACAGGAAAGAACATATTTACAGTTTTACTAAAGCATATCCCGATTTTGATGTAAAAGAGCTGCAAGCCTATGCAAAGAGCAAAAATGTAAAAATCATTATGCATCATGAGACTACTTCTTCAGCTGTAGAGTATGAACGACAATTGAAAGATGCATTCAAGTTTATGAAAGATAATGGCTATGATGCTGTTAAAACAGGATATGTAGGACCTATTATTCCGAGAAGTGAATACCATGACGGGCAATGGATGGTTAATCATTACAGATATGTTACTGAAACAGCAGCCCAATATCAGGTTATGGTTAATTCCCATGAAGCGGTACGGCCTACAGGGCTTCACAGGACCTATCCGAACTGGATTGCTCAGGAATCTGCCCGGGGAACAGAATTTGAGTCTTTCAACGGAAATAAACCCGATCATACCACCATTTTACCTTTTACAAGGCTGATCGGTGGTCCTATGGATTATACTCCCGGGATTTTTGAAGGTGATCTCTCTGTCTATGGAAACAACAAGGCTAAATTGAGTACAACCCTTACCAAACAGTTAGCTCTTTACATCACCATGTACAGCCCACTTCAAATGGCCGCAGATCTGATTGAGAACTATAAAAAATATCCGGATGCATTCCAGTTTATCAAAGATGTTGCGGTAGACTGGGATTCGTCTTATATCCTTGAGGCAGAACCGGGAGATTATGTTACCATTGCAAGAAAGGCGAAAAATAAAAATGAATGGTTTGTAGGAGGAATTACTGATGAAAACCCCAGAGAAGCAACTGTAGACTTGTCATTTTTACCTAAAGGCCAAAAATTCGAGGCTGTTATTTATAAAGACGGAAAAAATGCAAGCTGGAATCATCATCCTAAAGACTATGAGATTTTGCATCAACAGATAAAATCAAATGAAAAACTGAAAATTAAAGTGGCGCCGGGAGGTGGGTTCGCTATCAGTATAAAACCTGTGAAATGATGAGAAAAGGACTTGTTATCTTAACTGTTTTGTGTACCGGTATTTTTGGACGCTGTTTGGCTCAGGATTCCTGGAGTATTGTAGCTGAAAATATTGTTCCTGATAATTATACTGGTGTCACGGTTTCAAATGGAATCATTGGAATGACCTCGTCTCCTGAACCTCTTAAGGCTGGTAATGTTATTCTGGCTGGTGTTTATGATCAATTTGGAAGAGGAAGAACCAGTAATTTTCTTTCCAATTTTAATGTGTTGGATTTTAATTTGTTGATTGACTGGAAGCAGGTTAGCCAGAAAAACATCTCTAATTATAAACAAAAAATTGATTTTAAGACAGCTGCTTTTTCAGGGTCCTTTAATTATGGAGATATCGCATCTGTAGAATACAAGTATGTTGCTCTGAGGCATCTTCCGAATAACGTCATTCTCACGGTGACGATCTCTCCCAAAAAAGAGATGACATTTATTGCAGAAAGCAATCTGAAAACACCACAGGGGTTTTTACTTTCTCAGCAAAGTTATAATGAGGTGAGCCCTCCACATGCTACCATTCCTCTTTTGACTTCTGTGGCCAAAAGTCCTACAGGTGCACTTACAATGGCTGCCAGTACAACATTTTTATTTCCTGAAGAACAGTATAGCCAGCCAAAAGTTTCGCATGAAGTACGGGATAGTGATGCACATCTTATGAAATTTGTAAAAAAATTAAAAGCATCAGAAACCTATACCTTTTCACTTATTGGATCACTTGTATCCTCCTCGCAGGTTAATGATCCGTATAATATGGCTGAGAGATTAAGTATCTATGCTAATTTACAGGACCCGTTGGAACTTTATAAAAAGCACGAAGAAGAATGGAAAAATCTATGGAAAGGAGATATTGAAATAGAAGGTGACCCTCAGGCACAGCAGGATGTTCATAATATGTTATATCATCTGTATGCTTTTTCAAGAGAAGGATCAGATCATTCATTATCACCCGTGGGGCTTAGCAGCACTGGCTACAACGGACACATTTTCTGGGATACGGAAATGTTTATGTTTAAACCCTTATTGTTTTTTCATCCGGAAATAGCAAAAGGCCTTGTGGATTATCGTTTTAACCGGATAAAAGCAGCTGAAACCAATGCAGGCTTACATGGATATAAAGGAGCTATGTTTCCTTGGGAAAGCGCTGTTTCCGGAGAGGAAGAAACTCCTGTTTGGGCATTATCAGGAACGTATGAGCATCATATCACAGGAGACGTTGCCTTTGCCGCATGGTATTATTATTTGATGACGAAAGACATCCAATGGCTTAGAGATAAAGGCTGGCCTGTCTTAAGTAAAACAGCTGGATTTTGGCAATCCCGTGTAGAGAAAAAAGAAAGTAAATATCATATAAAGAACGTGGTGGCAGCTGATGAGTGGGCCGAGAATGTAGATAATAATGCCTATACCAATGCCATTGCAAAGCTCAATCTAAGATTTGCCAACGCTGCTGCAAAAGTTCTGAATTTACCCTTTAATAAGACCTGGAATGAAATTGCAGAGAATCTGGTTTTTACCAAACTTGAGAATGGAGTGACAAAAGAGCATGATACATACAGTGGAAAAGAAATCAAACAGGCTGATGTCAATTTATTGGCCTATCCTTTGAATCTTATTCAGGATAAGGAGCAGATCATAAAAGACCTGAAATACTATCAGGAAAAGATACCTAATAAGCAAACACCGGCGATGACAAAGGCTATTTTTGCTTTATTGTACAGTAGACTTGGAGACGGTGGTACAGCATATAAATGGTTTAAAGAATCTTATGAGCCTAACCTTTTATCTCCATTCAGAGTACTCGCTGAAACGGAAGAAGGAGATAACCCTTATTTTATTACAGGGGCAGGAGGCATATTACAGGCAATGATCATGGGGTTTGCAGGAGTAGATATCGATGACAAAGGAGTTTTAAAAACAACAAAAAATACCTTACCTCCTCATTGGAAAAGAGTGACCGTGAAAGGAATTGGTGCAGAAAATTTAACCTTCTCAAACAGCCAATAGTAAAAAACAGGCTTCCTTAAATCATAAGGAAGCCTGTTTTGCTATTATTAAATTGTTGTAACCTATTTAAAACGTCACATCCAGTCCCACATAGAAATTTGCTTTCATAATTGGGGCATAGACCATTCCGCCATCAAAATAATTTCCGAAAGGATTTCTAAAATCAATGATTGCATTTTTCTGGTAATAAGAAGTAAGGTTTTCTCCCCCTACATAAGCTTTAAGCTTCTTGTTGAAGTTTTTTGAAATCTGGGCATTCAGTACAGCATAAGAATTGGAATATGCCGGTAACTGAAATTCTGCAGGATTGTCTCCCATATTGGGAAGTCTTTGTTTTCCTACCCAATTTAAAGTAGTATCAAAACTCCAGAATCCCCCTTTATCATTCTTATTGGTTGCATAGGCAAGGTTGACAAATCCTCTGTGTTTAGCCATAAAAGGAACCTCTCTTCTGCCTCCTATATAATCTGCCTGTACATCATAATATTTATAAGCTAATCTAACATCAAAATTTCTGAAAGGAGTAAAATCCCATTGTGTTTGGAACGAGTTTGCAAATGACTTTCCTTCCAGGTTATAGAAGGTAAGCTGCTGAGGAGATCGGTCTAGATCAACCAATACCTGATTCTGGAAATCGGTTCTGAAAAAATCAGCAATGATCGTTGATTTTCTTCCGAAAAGCTTAAACTCCTGTTGTAAACTTGCTCCATAGTTCCACGCAATTTCAGGTTTTAAACCGTAAATATTTCCTCCGTTTGGTAAAATATTGATCGCTCTGTTAGAAGCAAAATACTGCTGGCTTTCCGCAAATACATTGGCTGTTCTGAACCCTCTTCCTGCAGAAAGTCTTAAGATGGTCTGCGGTGTAAAATCATATTTAAAGTTTAATCTCGGAGTAAACTGAGTTCCTGCCAGATTGTGGAAATCTACTCTGGTTCCTGCTACTAAAGTATATTTTAATCCTGTTAAAGTATATTCAGCGAAGATTCCCGGAACAATTTCATTTCTTTTAATATTATCCGTTAAATAAGTTTCATCATAACCATCATATAAAAAGCTTGCTCCCGCTTTGTATTTATGGTTAGTATTCCCCAGGATGCTTTCAAAAATTAAATTTGAATAATAGGTATGCTGCTGCCCTGAATAATTTCTCAACCCAAAGAAGCTGTCCTGCTGGTGATACACATACTGGTTCATCCAGCCGATACTCTGGTAAGGTTTTCCTTTAAAAACATAGCCTGTTTTATTCCAGACCTGAAATCTTGAGATATCAATCCCGACACCGTACGCTGGTTGCTTATCCTGCCCAAGTTTTTTATCAAAGCCAACCTGTCCTGCAGTTCTTTCATCCCTGATAAAGTTAATCCCGAAATGAGATCCGAAACCTGATTTTTCCAGATCATTATAGTTCAGGAGATAAGCAGCGTTGATCTGAGTTCCTTTCGGTCTGTCCAGAAAGCCGTCATGATTCATATCTGTATTTCCAAATGTTCCGTTTCCGTGAAGAAGGAAAGTCTGTGACCATTTATCATTAATGGGAGACACACTGGTAATATTCGCCTCGGCTCTCCCGTTAAAATCTGAAAAAAGGTTCAGGGACGTTTCCGGAGTTTTGGCATTCTTCAGCAATTCTGTATTGATTTGTCCCGTAATACTTTCATATCCGTTGGTTACTGTACTTCCTCCTTTCGTCAGCTGAATACTTTCAATCCATCTGCCGGGAATGAAATTCAATCCATAAGCCGAAGCCAATCCTCTGATCTCAGGTAACTGCTCTTTAGTTAAGCTGGTATATTTTTGGTCCAAACCCAGCATTTTCAACTGTTTTGTACCTGTTACAGCATTACTGAAAGACACATCTACGGTGGCATTTGTTTCAAAACTTTCAGATAAATTACAACATGCTGCTTTTAATAATTCTTTTTTATCAATATTAAAAACTAAGCCTGCTTCTTTCTTGTTTAAAGAGGTAGCTGCTTTAGAACCTGTTACTACAACCCCATCAATATTCTTTTCATGTTTACTGTGGGAATCATTATCAGATGGAGTAGCATGATCTTCATGTTTCGTCCCTTCCTCATAATGAACCTTTGGGTTGGCTTCTCCAAAAGTAAAATCCCTGTCATACAGACAACATCCCGGGAGACCATTATAAGTAGTATCCAAAGCCTTATATTTCTCGTTATCATGTCCCACATCAGCAATAGCCTTTAAAATTTTATCTGATGAGGTTTTTGCGGTATCAAAATGTAAAGCAACCGTTTGCTTCTCTGCATTCCATTCAGCTGAATCAGCTCCCGCTCCCTGAGCTGCTTTTTCAATTCTGGCTTTACATGAAGCACAGTTTCCTCTTACATAAAATTCATTGTCTTTTTTGGCAGTAATATGATGCTCATGAGGCTCTGCTGCTGCTGCTTGTGAAGGCTGTAGATCTCTTTCATACAGACAACATCCCGGAAGGTTTTTGTAAACGTCATCGGATGCTTTAAATTTTTCATTATCGTGACCCGCTTCGGCTACTTTTTTCAGAATGTCGTCAGCAGAAACTTTATCTGTTTCTAAAGTCAGAGTTTGAAGATCTATAGAATAAACAGCCGTTTTTGCACCTGCTTTTTTAGCCGCTCCTTCAATTCTTGTTTTGCACATTTCACAGTTCCCTTTTACTTTGAACTGGTTTTTCTGAAGATTTTGAGCCGATATAAATTGTGTAAATAAGAATAATGTACCAAGTATCAACCTGGAAATATATAATTTCATTTGTTTAAAGTTTAAATTAATTAAAATACGGTTCGATACGGATGTAACGAACTTACAATGTTTTAATTAACCTATTTTAGGCGGTTGCCAGATTTCCTTTAAACGATCTGAAAGATAAGGATCTGAATATTGAAACTGAGGATTCTTATTTGCTTTGTAATAAGACAGTTCCAGACGCAGGTTTTTTGAAAAAGGGGTTTCAATAAAAGTATAGCAGACTATACAGGATGAACAGCAGTCATCATTACATGATTTTGTAGTGCCATCTTTACCATCCTTTTTTGAGGAATGATTTTTACAGCAGTCACTCTTCTTTCCTGATTCTGCTTTGCAGCATGTTTTCTGTATAGATTGAGCGTAGAAGCCATCCTTAGGAACCAGAAAGATTCCCAAACAAAATACTATTGCCAGTATGTGAAACAGCTTCATATCTGCAAAAATACAAAATTTATGGCAAAGGATCACCAACTTTTAGAGAGCAGCTGTGCCAAGGTTCTCCATGAGCAGGGTTTATTTTAGGTTTTTCTCCCATAGCAAGATTTTGTGAAGCTGCCTGAGCAGGTGTTGGAGTAGGAGTAACCTGTATATTATTTTGAGCTGTTTGCGAAGCTGGGGCAGGTTTGCCATTTAAAGGCTGTCCTACGGGGATATCACATCTGTGTCCCGGTTGTCCGTGAGGAGGATTCATTCCCGGAGCCGTTTTCACAGGTTTAGAATTATTGTTCACTGTTACTTGCGCTGGAGCTGCTGAGTTAGGATCAATTTGAATTGCATTGTTAGCTCCTACGCTAATATTTTGTGAAGCAGGGGTAGCTGCTGGCTGGCTGTTCAAAGGCTGTCCTACAGGAATGTCACATCGGTGTCCCGGCTGCCCGTGTGGTGGGTTCATGCCCGGAGCAGTGGCCATAGCAGTAGAAGGAGTACTGGATTGGATGCCTGCCTGATCCATCAGTGAAGCTTTTGGGGCATTGTTAATAGCTACAGAAGGCTGTTGAGTACCTGCTTCTTCTTTTAAATAAGTTGCTCTTTCATCTTTCTTACAAGAGACAGCTAATATTGATACAGAGATCAAACCTAAAAACGTATTCTTCATATCCTTGATTGGGTATGAAACAAAATTAGCAAAACATTTTCAATTGTTTTGCTAATTTTATATTTATAATACGATTTTTAGATTAGTTTTTTACAAGAAGTCTAAATCCTTCACCGTGAACGTTGATAATTTCCAATCCTTCATCATCTTTCAATAGCTTACGAAGTTTGGCAATATATACGTCCATACTTCTTGCTGTAAAGTAATTTTCCTTTTTCCATATCTTTCTAAGAGCAAGGTCTCTCGGCATGAAGTCGTTTCTGTGAATGCAAAGAAGTTTCAGCAATTCGTTTTCTTTTGGCGAAAGTTTATATTCTTTATCACCTACCTTCAGTTGTCTCAACATAGAATCAAAGAAGATATTGCTGATCTTGAACTGCTCCTGCTCTTCATTTTCCAGGGTAGAGCTTCTCTGAAGAATAGCCTTGATCTTGTATAAAAGAAGTTCCGTATCAAATGGTTTGGTGATATAATCA
Source organism: Chryseobacterium sp. BIGb0232 (assembly GCF_024810195.1). Classification (NCBI taxonomy): domain Bacteria; kingdom Pseudomonadati; phylum Bacteroidota; class Flavobacteriia; order Flavobacteriales; family Weeksellaceae; genus Chryseobacterium; species Chryseobacterium sp. BIGb0232. The sequence continues at coordinate 325,984 of NZ_JANUEH010000004.1, read as the reverse complement.
TCAGCCCCTAATTGATACCCTTTCAGGATATCCTCTCTCATATTTCTTGCTGTAAGGAATATGATCGGTGTATTTTTATCGATTTTTTTCACATCTTCGGCTAATGAAAACCCATCTTTCTTAGGCATCATCACGTCAAATATACAGATGTCAAATTCATTTTCTGTAAACTCTTTCAATCCCTGTTCCCCATCTGTAGCAAGTGTAACTTCAAAATTATTGATTGTTAAATAATCTTTAAGCACTGCCCCGAAACTCTGATCGTCCTCTACTAATAATATTCTATTGCTCATAACTTTTACTAATTAATAATTAACAATGAAGAATGAACTTTCTCACTCTCTCTTCTTATATTTTGTTTTTTGGTTCTTTATTTTATAATTGATGAATAATGTGAGATGATCCTTTAATTATTAATTCATATCATTCATTACTCATTCCTTATGTTTACCCCATCGGCAGCTTTATCGTAAATGTACTTCCATCTCCTTTGTTGGAGTCTACAATAATCTCTCCTTTGTGGAGTTCTACAATTTTTTTAACGTAGGAAAGACCTAATCCCTGTCCTTTTACATTGTGAATATTTCCGGTTTCTTCTCTGAAGAATTTCTCGAAAATCTTTGTTTTATTCTGGGTTTCCATTCCCATTCCTTTATCAGAAATTTCAATGACATACCAATGTCCTTCATTTCTTGTCTCCACATGAATTTCCGGTTCTTCAGGAGAATACTTATTGGCATTATCCAGTAAATTCACCAGCATATTCGAGATATGAAACTCATCAATTTTAAAATTATAATGAGTAGCATTGAACTTTTGAGTCAGGGTTCCGTTTCTCTGTTGTACGATCAGATTGAAAGACTCTGTTGTTCTCTTGATCAATTCCCTTACATTGGTTTCTCTCAGGAATAATTCTACCTCATTTCTTTCAAGCTTAGACATGTTCAGAACATTTTCCACCTGTTTTTTCATCCTCAGGTTTTCCTGTTTAATCAATTCGGAATAGTATTTTACTTTATCCGGGTTGGTGGCAATCTTATCATTGGCCAATGAATCTGTTGCTACAGAAATGGTGGCCAGTGGTGTTTTGAATTCGTGGGACATATTGTTGATGAAGTCTGTTTTCACTTCAGCAAGCTTTTTCTGCCTCATCATATAATTGATGGAAATGATATAAATTCCAAGAATGGTAAGCAATGAAAGAAAAGTACCCAATAACATAGGCCAGTTGTTCATAGCCAGAGAATATTCCTTTTTAGGGAAAACTAAAGCCAGATTATATAAGGTATTGTATTTCTTATCTGTGAAAAGAGGATAGTTATATGTATTGCTGTCTTTTTTTTCTTTGTAAGCTTTATTGGCAATACTGGTAAGTTTATTGTCTTTGTCTATAATTCCATATCCGAATTTTGCGCTAATTCCTCTGATTTTTAATTCTTTTGTAATCACAGAATCAAGAGTGGCCGGGCTTACCCTTTGTGCAATAGGTAAATTATTCCCATATACCTTTACAAACTCTTTTACTGCATAATCCCCGGTTTCAATATCCTGATTGATGTCCGAGGTAAGAATTTCACGGTTGGTGGTATCTCTTTTTATTTTGTAAGCAGCTTCATCAGTGTATAAAGTAGTAAGCTTTACAGAGTCTCCTTTTTTAGAAATAGGAAGCTGTGCATTGGAGATAATATTTTTGGAATAGATGATCTGTCTCTGAGTTCCGGAATCCTCTACCTGTTGAATGGTAGTAAGAGAAGGGTTTTTACTGTTAGCAAGAATGGTATTTCTGTTATCCTTAGTAAGATATTTATCAGCTTCAATTTCTTCAATTGTTTTTGAAGTACTTTCCAAAACGGAATAAACTTTATTGGAAAAGTCCTGTTCCAGTACACCGTAATAGCCTTTCAGCCAATAAAATTGGAGCGTAACAAAGACAATCAGTGAGATCGTCATAAACACCGATATTATTGGGATGAATTTATTATTCATTATTTAATTATATATGTTTTGGAAGTATGAATGTTAAAATTAATTGTTTTAAGACTACGTAAACAAAAAACGAGCCAAAAAATTATGTTTTTTATCTTAAAAGATTGTTTTTTAACAATTATTTATGAATTATTGTTTACTTGTCATAGGAAAAGTCCTTTCTGTAAATAAAGACTTAACTTTATTTAAAATTATTACTTTATGGAATCTAATATCATTTTCAACAAAGATTTTGACTCAAAAAGTGTCTATGTAATGAATATTTACAACGCTGATGTTTCTGAAGTGTGGAACTATTTTACCCAATCTGAATTATTGGATCAGTGGTGGGGACCCAAACCCTGGAAAACTGAAACGGTAAAACAGGATTTCAAAGAAGGTGGAATCTGGCTGTATGCGATGGTAGGCCCTAACGGTGAAAAAGGATATTCCCAATCCCAGTATGGAGAAATCATAGAACATAGAAGTTTTGACTGGACGAGTGCTTTCTGTAATGAAAACGGAGAAGTTAACGAAGATGCTCCAAGATCAAAATGGCTGATCGGTTTCACTGGAGTAGAAGAAGGAACAAAAGTTACAGTTAATATCCATTATCAATCAGAAGAAGTAATGAAAAGAATGCTGGATATGGGATTCGAGGAAGGTTTTAAAATGGGACTCAGCCAGCTTAAAGAAATCATCGGATAATCATCGGAAATGAAAAAAGTAGTGACAGATCATTAATTTTATACAATGAAAATCGGGCACTCCAAGTGGAGTGCCCGATTTAATGAAATATGGAATAAAAAATGTTTCGTGTTATCTCAGATTATAGTTTTTCTATGCTAATAAAAGTTCCGTCTGTAGGAACAATTTTGTAGACATCGGCCACTGTTAGAATAGAAACTCCACCTGAAACCTGAACTTTAAGCTTATCTCCTTTGTCAAACATTGCTAAAAACTCCATAGTTCCCACTCTGTTAGCTCCGGCTGTAATCAAGATCGCTTCATTCAAAGGCACATCATTTCTGGCAATGATAGCCCCGTTTTTTAAAGCTCTGAAAGAAATTACAGGTGGACTTACATGAATTCCGGAAGTTTTCACCTTTAAGCTGATAAGGATCTTATAAAATCCCGATTCTTTGAATGTGAAATTGCTGAAGCTGCTGTTTACTGCTCCCTGAGGATCAATGATGCCAAGTTTATCGCCATCCAGAGACGTATTGTGGAATCCGAAAGGCACATCTTTTTCTCCGCATCCGATCAATATGCATCCTACAGATGGAAAATCACTTTCAGCAGTTGTTGGGTTCATGCTGGCGCGAGTAGCCCTTCCTCCGGTTTCATAAAAAGTAGGTTTCCATATATCCCCGTCGTATACTACCACTCTCTGAATATCTTTTCTGTACATAATCATTCCCTGCATAGAAGGATCTTCGTCAAAACGATTAGGCAGACTGGTATTGTACAGAGGTAATTCGGTTTCATTATTTACGGTTGGTATCATCATTCCTTTAGATCCTGCAGCACTATCATCCTTATTCACAACACTGAACATGGAATTTGGGCTTGGATTGATCGCACTTCCAATAATAACCTGAGAAAATGCCATTGTGGCTGTCATCAGAAGGGTGGTGATATATATATTCTTTCTCATTTTAATTCAATTTTTCTATATAGATAAAAGTATCTTTATCGTTCATTTTAAACTTCACACCAGTTCCTACATTTAATCCTGTATCAGCTTGGATGCCAGCTCTTAGTCGGATCTGATCTCCTGCGTGCAGATATTTTGTAGTGGAAAAGTTATTTACTGAATTTGCACTGCCGGCTGTTACCAATAATCCGTAAAGCAAAAAGCTGTTTTCATGAATTTTTTGCCATCCATCTCCGGCAGCAGCGGCATAGAGAGCCTGTAGTGAAATAATGGTAGCTGCATTTCCTACAGAAAGACCTCCGGCGCTACTTGTTTTTACAGATGGATTGATTCTGTAGAAACCATCTGTCGGAATTGTAATTTCTCCATTAGCGTTTACCGTAACTTTTAAATTATTGATATTATTTCTATCAAAATCAGCTAAAATATTAAAAGATAGGGTAGGGCGTCCTGTAATTCCCAATACATTGGCTACGGATACATCAGCCACATTGGATCCCAGAATACTTACATTTTTATAATTTTTGATACTCCTCTCTGTTGCGGCAATCCATCTGTAACCATCGTATTTTACTACATCTTTGAGTTCCTTGCTATAAAATACCAAGCCATTATCTTCAGGTTTGTTTTCATACAGATCCGGGTGTGTTGCATTATAGTGAGGAAGTTGAGTGTGGTTTTCAACAGCGGGAAGCATAATCCCTTTGGCATTATGCTCTATCTGTAAAGCTGCTCTGGTGTGAACTGTTTCAGGTTTGTTACCCATTTTTACCTGAGCAGATCCCAGTGTACTTATCGCTGTTACAATAAAGACTTTGAGCGTAATCGTTTTTCTCGTCATTTTAATCACTTACTTTGGTGAACATTATTTCTCTTGGGTAGTATTTGGAGATATTGGCATTGGTTGCAGCGGTAAGAGTAACCACTACAGATACTGTTGCCAATGGAGAATGTATTCTCGAAACAATATAATCTCCTGGATTCAGGCGGATTCTGGTGGTTGTAAATGCAGCAGTATTGGCATCTCCACCAATTCCCAGGATGCCATAATAATCTGGGAAGAATGTGGTAAGTTTTACTTCGTTGTAACTTCCATTGCTTTGCTTCAGATAGGCTCTTAATTGATATTGAGGTCCACTGGTAAGGGATACTGCTCCTCCTGTTTTGGAAGGAACATTCAGGTAAATGTCATAGACTCCGGCTTCATTGATGACAAATTTGGAATTATTAAAGGTTTTGTCTCCATAAAGTCCGCCTCCGGCAACTACTGCTGCTTCCTTCGTTATATTAAGGCTATTGTAGGATTGTTTGCCATCAACAGGTGCGCTGAAACTAAGTCCTACATGTCGGCCACATCCAAGAAGTACGCATGCTACGCCTATTTCTTCATCCGCATTGGATAAAAACCTGGATTGTTTCAATTTAAAGTCGGCAGTTGTAGGTTCATTGTTCCATTTTCCTCCGTCATAGGAATAAAATGTAGCATGTGTTTTTTCGAACATCATCATTCCTGTCATCTCACTGTCTGAGGTGGCAGAACTGTACAACGGAAGATTCTCCGGTGCAGATACTTCAGGAAGCATCATCCCGTAATTCTTACCTTCGTATTTTCCGTCTACCTGTAAAATGGCCTTATTGTGGATTTCGACTGTTGGATTTTTCGAAATACCTACTTGTGAAAAGGCCATGCTGACAATGAGCAACATTAGAGAAGTGCTAATTTTTTTCATGGTTTGATTTCTATTTAAATTTTAATCTGTCTTTTATTCAGAAGAATTTTTTTTGAAATACATAGTTTTTCAGTCCTCAGTTTTTTTGTGTGTATTTTTTTCAAATTTTTATCTGTCCCGGTTCAGGTCGAACTGGGATTTCATTTGTTTTTGTCTTTTTTTTCAGTGCTGTACATAGGTTGTAAGCCTGAAGAAATTGACCATTGTTATTCTGAGGGGAATTGACCACAGTGGCGGGTCAAAAGAATTTGGTCTGTATGCCTCTAAATTACAAATCTAATATGGAATATGTCTATTAAATTACGAAAAATTATAAAATATGAATATAATATTCGTAAAATAAGCATGTAATTAATTGATAACTAAATGGTTTAAAATATTAACTCAAACTTAAAAAATAGGATATTTTTTAAATATTAATCTTGTTTTTGTTTAAAAAAAATAGAGACAAGTTTTGGCTTGTCTCTATTTGTATAAGGGGAAGTGATGTTTTAGAAGGGTTTTGCTAATAATGCTATTGTTTTATTAGTAAATTTTCAAATTATCACATTTTCGACTTAAATAAGTTCTTCTTCCTGGAAGTATTGAATAATCGCCTTTTTCATGAGCAAGGACTGCTCATTAGGTCTTAATTCAGGAAGGTCTTCCAATTTTTCAAAGTGTGGCCACCCATCTTCATAGTGCGAGAATTTGTAATATCCAAAAGGTTCAAGCAATCTGCAAATTGCAATATGTATCAGATTTACCTTGTCTTCTTTTGTGTATTTTTGCTGCCCACTGCCCAGTTCCTGCAGGCCTATTAAAAACAGCAATGTTTCAATAGGCGGGTTCTTCTCGGTTTGGAAATTGTCCTCGAAGAACTGTTCTATTTTTTTCCAATATTCGGAATCGTTCATATAATTGATAAATGATGATTAATAATTAATGTTGCTAATGTTTTAATTCTTCACCTAATTTCTTTTTATAGGGGGAAGTCGCTATCACAATTTCATCAGTCTTGTGATAAGCTTTGTTATATTTTCTTTTTCCAGCAGATGAAGTTCATCTATTAACTCTAGCTAGAATAAAGTTTCATCAGCTTCTTCTACAACAATACATATCTTAGAGTATTTCTCTTTTGTAGATCGTGCTCTGCACATAGCTCTATAATTACTTGTTGTTGATGAAACAGAGCGGAATATCTGTTTTCTTATATTTGAGATTTTGTCAGAATATGGGATTTCGGATAATTCATTAATAATTGTGATTGTTAATGCTTTGGTTCTTCTTGCGAAGATCTGGTTATAGTTATTGCCGAAATCCATATCAATTATCTTTTATAAATTATCATTTATTTTCAATAAGAATGCATATTCTAGTGCGTCTTCTTTCAGTGATTCAAATCTTCCGCTGGCTCCGCCATGTCCTGAACTCATATCTGTTTTAAAAACCAGGATATTATCGTCGGTCTTTAATTCTCTAAGCTTGGCGGTCCATTTTGCAGGCTCCCAATACTGTACCTGAGAATCATGGAATCCTGTGGTGATAAGCATATGCGGATAATTCTTAGCTTCTACATTATCATAAGGTGAATAGTCTTTCATATAATGATAGTATTCTTTATCATTAGGATTTCCCCATTCATCATATTCTCCGGTCGTTAACGGAATTGTATCATCCAGCATTGTAGTAACTACATCCACAAAAGGAACCTGTGCCACAATTCCATTGAATAACTGTGGTTCGTAATTCATCACGGCACCTACAAGCAGTCCTCCGGCACTTCCGCCCATTGCATATAGATGATCAGATGAAGTGTAGTTTTCCTTTACAAGATATTTTCCTGCATCAATAAAATCGAAGAAGGTGTTTTTCTTGAACAGCATTTTCCCGTCTTCATACCATTCCCTTCCCAGGTATTCACCACCACGGATATGAGCAATGGCGTAGATAAAACCACGATCAAGGATAGAGAGTCTTACATTTGAAAAGCTGGCATCTACCGTATGTCCATAACTTCCATATCCATAGAGTAGAACTGGGGTTTCTGCTGATTTTTTCGTGTCTTTATGATATACAAGAGAAATTGGAATTTTTGTTTCTCCGTCTCTGGAATCTGCCCAGATTCTTTCAGAAATATAATTTTCCGGGAAAAATTTTCCACCTAATACTTCCTGCTGTTTCAGAAGTATCGTGGTTTTATCCTTCATGTTGTACTCGTAAGTAGAGCTTGGCTGCGTCAGGGACGTATAGCCATACCGTAAGACCTCAGTGCCAAATTCAAGATTGATTCCTATATAAGTAGTATAAGTTGGATCAGAGAATGGCAGGTAATAAGACTCCTTCGTTTTTTCATCAATAATTTTGATTTGAAGCAATCCTTTTTCCCTTTCCTCCAATACCAGATAATCTTTGAATATTTCGAAACCTTCCAGTAAAATTTCGGCACGGTGAGGGATTACATCCACCCAATTTTCCATACCGCAGTTATCGATCTTGGTTTTTACAATTTTAAAGTTCGTAGCATCATCTGCGTTGGTGATAATATAAAATTCATCTTCATAATGTTCTACTGAATATTCAAGGTCATCTATTCTTGGCTGGATGACTTTCCAGTCTGCAAAAACATTATCTGCAGGAATAAAATGATGTTCATCAGAAATTGTGCTTGAACTTGCGATGAAAATATATTGTAATGATTTTGTCTTGAAGACATTTACATCAAAGGTTTCATCCTTTTCATGGAATATAAGGATATCTTCAGTGGGATCAGTTCCCAGTTTATGTCTGTAAACCTGGAATGCGCGGAGACTCTTGTCTTTTCTGATATAAAATACGTGCTGGTTATCATTGGCCCAAACTACTTTTCCTGTGGTATTCTGGATTTTATCCTGAAGAATTTCACCGGTCTTTAAATTTTTGAAGTTTAAAGTATAGATTCTTCTTCCTACATTATCTGAAGAAAAAGAAGCCAGTTCATTATTGGGGCTTACGGCAACGCTTCCTACTTCAAAGAATTCTTCACCTTCCGCTAACATATTGACATTAAGTATGATTTCCTCCTCGTTATCCAGAGTTTCGTACTTTCTGCAGAAGATTGGATATTCTTTTCCTTCCTCATAACGCACAATATACCAGTATTCATTAAAGATATAAGGTAAAGACTCATCATCCTTCTTATAACGGGCTTTCATCTCTTCGAAGAGTTCCTCCTGAAGCTCTTCGGTGTCTTTCATGATGAATTCTTCGTAAGCATTTTCTTCTTCAAGATATTGAATGACTTCCGGGTTTTCCCTTTCATTAAGCCAGAAGTAATGGTCTACTCTTCTGTCGCCGTGGGTTTCTAATATTTTTTCTATTTTTTTTGCCTGTGGAGCTTTCATCAGAATATTTTAATTTTTATACGTCCGGATATACTTTCGAAGACGTTTTATTCAATGTTAATTTTTGTTCAAATGTAGTCAAAAAAAAACCATCTTTCCTTTATTGGAGAGATGGTTAGCTTTATTTTTTTGTATTAAAGACTATTTGTGTAGAGCTTTAATATATTTTTCAAGGGCCATGGTCATAGAAGGAGTTTCCTTCGTAGGAGCCATTAGATCTACTTTTAATCCTGCTTCTTCTGCAGCGGCCAGAGTGGTGTTTCCGAAAACGCCAATTTTGGTCTCATCCTGCTTGAATTCCGGGAAATTCTGTTGCAGAGACTTGATTCCCTGTGGGCTGAAGAAGATCAACATATCATAATCCTTAATGTTGATATCAGTTAGATCACTGCATACAGTACGGTACATAATTGCTCTTGTCCATTCTACGTTTGCAGAATCCAAAGTTTTTATAATATCCGGACTTAAAACATCTGAAGATGGCAACAGATATTTTTCAGTTGGAAACTTCTTGAACAGAGGAAGAAGATCTGAGAAGTTTTTCTCCCCAAAGCTGATTTTTCTTTTTCTGTACACGATGTGTTTCTGAAGATAGTTGGCAATTGCTTCTGACTGACAGATATATCTCATTGTATCCGGAACTGCAAAACGCAATTCTTCTGCAAGTCTGAAGTAATGGTCAATAGCATTTTTACTGGTAAAAATGATACCGGTATATTGCGTCAGATCTATTTTCTGAGTTCTGAGTTCTTTATTGTCAACCCCTTCGACGTGGATAAATGGACGGAAATCAATCTTTATTTTTTCCTTCTTCGCTATATCCAGATATGGAGAAGACTCACTAGGCGCTGGTTGAGAAACCAATATAGACTTTATTCTCATCTTTGACATTTATTAAAAAAATAACAACTTCCAAAGCAGTAATAATGGTGCGATTTGGAGCGTGCAAATATACAAAAATTTATAATACCATTTCTCGGGAAGAATCTTGTTCTTGTGAAATAAATAGAAAAAAACTTTGAAAATGAATACAAAAGAAAAGAATGAGAAATAATACAGGAACATTTTATTTCTGTCTATAGGGAAGTAATAATGAGTGATACACAGAATTATCAACAAAAAAGACAGGATGAAATAGAACTTTGTAGAGGTGAAATAAAAAATTGTCCATTTTTTTCCATCTCCGATACTTTGATAAAATAAATAACCTAATGTTGATTTGATCAGATAAAAAAACATAACCGCCAGCAAAGTGTACCCAAACTTATTAAGCTGGTATCCTCCGACCTGCAGATCTGCAATATATTTAGGGACTACCGGAATATACTGAGAAATCAAAACAGACAACGTAAGCGTGATCACACAGGAAGTAATGATCCAGCTCGGCAGGTTATTACTGGCATCAAAATATTTTTGAAGCAGAAAGTCTTTAAGACTGGCATCCCTTTCTATAATGTTCATCATGAAAACATATAAAAATATACAGCCTATAAGTATAAAAATGACCCAATCGTTATTCTCAGGTATTCTTACATGATTGATGTAGTTTGGTGATGACGGCAAATTTTAAGTTTTTTATTTTTTTATTTAACTATAAATAACACAACTTGGCATAGATTTTCTTTATTGCTTCATCTGTTAAATCTAATCTTAAACCTATTTTTCAACGATTTTTCTATCTCATTCAGAACTGCGAAAACAATCTTTGTCTGAGCTGCGAATCTTTGAAAAAGATTTTTGCAAAATTATAGATTATTTTGTATAAAATAAAAAGGTTAAATAAACTATCTTTGCAAACTGAAATGAAAAAACTCGTCATCATCCCAACATATAACGAAAAGGAAAATATTGAAAATATTATTTCCGCGGTTTTTGCATTGGAGGATGACTTTCATATCTTAGTGGTAGATGATTCTTCTCCCGATGGAACTGCGGAAGTGGTAAAAGAACTGCAAAAGAACCATCCCCATTACCTGCATCTGTCGATAAGACATACTAAAGACGGTTTGGGTAAAGCCTATATTCATGGATTTAAGTGGGCGATCGAAAATAATTACGACTACATTTTTGAAATGGATGCTGATTTTTCACATAATCCCAATGATCTGCCTAAACTATTTGAAGCTTGTCTGAATGCAGATATGGCCATCGGTTCCCGGTATTCAAAAGGAGTAAATGTGGTGAACTGGCCTATGGGAAGAGTATTATTGTCCTATTTCGCTTCGAAATATGTAAGATTTATTTTAGGACTGCCTATTCATGATACTACAGCCGGTTTTGTCTGCTTCTCACGAAAAGTATTGGAAGAGATAGGATTAGATAATGTAAGGCTGAAAGGATACGGGTTTCAGATAGAAATGAAGTTCAGAGCTTTCAAAAAAGGGTTCAGAATTGTGGAAGTTCCTATTATATTTACCAACAGAATTTTAGGAGAAAGTAAAATGAATGGCGGAATTATCCATGAAGCTGTTTTTGGTGTTTTAAACCTGAAGTGGAAATCAATTATCAATAGATTATAAAACGGAGCATGCCTTTTCTTCCATTAAAAAAGTATAAAAATAAGCTGATGAAAAAAATGATCCTTGTTTTTGTTTTTCTGGGACTGTTTTCATGCAGTGATTATATCGATAAGCCTAAAAACCTGGTCGACCAGGACGTGATGGCAGAAGTTATTGCTGACCTTATTGTTACCGATCAGGCTAATTTTATGTTTCAGGACAAAAATATGGAGGCCGGTACCCGATTTATTTTAAAATCCCATAAAGTAAAACCTTCTGATTTTGTTGAGAGCTTTAAATATTATGTGATCAAAGAAGAAATGGAAGATATTGCCAATGAAGCGCAGCAGATTTTACTGAAGAAAGATCCAAAAGCGGATAAATATGTAAAAGATAAGTTGAAGCAGGCTGAAATAGGCACGCCTTTAAGATAAATGATGAAGTGGGCTTTGCCCGGACAATGACAATCGTTGATAGTAATCAACTAAAAAGTGTACAAATGAAATTTTTTAATATAGAAAAAACCTCTGAAGGAAAAGCCAGAGCAGGAGAGATCACTACAGATCACGGAAAGATTCAAACGCCTATCTTTATGCCGGTAGGAACTGTTGCGAGTGTAAAAACAGTTCATCAGAGAGAATTAAAAGAAGACATTAAAGCTCAGATTATTCTGGGAAATACTTACCACCTTTACCTTCGCCCAGGAATGGAAACAATGCAGGATGCAGGAGGTTTACATAAATTCATGAACTGGGATCTTCCTATCCTTACAGATTCAGGAGGTTTTCAGGTGTTCTCTTTGGCGAGCAACAGAAAAATGACAGAAGAAGGAGCCAGGTTCAAATCCCATATTGACGGAAGTTATCACATGTTCTCTCCGGAAAGATCAATGGAGATTCAAAGACAGATCGGAGCAGATATTTTCATGGCTTTTGACGAATGTACTCCCTATCCTTGTGATTATAACCAAGCGAAATCATCCATGGAACTTACACACCGTTGGTTAAAAAGATGTATCGACTGGACCAATGATAATCCTGAATTGTACGGACATAAGCAAAGACTTTTCCCGATTGTTCAGGGATCTACCTATTCTGATTTAAGAAAAATTTCTGCAGAGGTAATTTCTGAAGCAGGAGCAGAAGGGAATGCAATTGGAGGGCTTTCAGTGGGAGAGCCTGAAGAAGAAATGTACAGAATTACTGATGAAGTAACAGATATTCTTCCAAAAGAAAAACCAAGATACCTGATGGGAGTTGGAACTCCTTGGAATATCTTGGAATCTATTGGGCTGGGAATTGATATGATGGATTGCGTTATGCCTACAAGAAATGCCAGAAATGCAATGCTTTTCACATGGCAAGGGGTAATGAACCTTAAAAACGAAAAATGGAAACGTGACTTTTCGCCTTTGGATGAATTCGGGACCAGCTTTGTAGACCGTGAATATTCAAAAGCGTACCTTCGTCACCTGTTTGTTTCAAAAGAATACCTGGCAAAACAGATTGCTTCAATTCATAACCTTGCGTTTTATCTTGATCTGGTAAAAGTTGCAAGAGAACATATCCTTGCTGGAGATTTCTATGAGTGGAAAAACTCTGTAGTACCTGTTCTTAGACAAAGACTGTAAGAATTATGCTTAAGATTGTAGACAAATATATCATTAAAAAGTATCTTGGAACTTTCAGTTTCATGCTGGTACTATTGTCTATAGTGGTGCTTGTCATCGACGTTCAGCAAAAAATTCCAAGGATAGAAAATGCAAAAGCGCTAGATCCCAAACTGGATCTGGGGTATTTTCTGCTTCATTTTTATCCTTACTGGATTATTAATCTTGTAGTAACGTTTCTTTCCATTCTGGTCTTTATTACCGTGATCTATTTCACTTCCAGGATGGCAAATAATACTGAAATTGTAGCCATTATCAGTAGTGGCGCCAGTTTTCACAGATTTTCAAAACCTTATCTTTATACTTCAATCCTGATTGCATTAGGAGCGCTTGTGGTGTACCATTTAGTTCTTCCGTGGGCAAATATCAAAAAAAATGAATTGGAGGCCTATACCTATAATGCTGCCAATAAGGAAAAGATTCTTGGAACGGCTCCGGCTTCTTCACAGCTCAGCAGAACAGAGTATATCTTTGTAGATTCCTGGAATAAAAGAGAAAAGAGAGGATCTGGATTTGTTTACCAGAAGTTTGATAAGGACAGAAAAATGGTTTATGAACTAAAAGCCAGTGAAGTGTACTGGCATAAGGATATAAAACAGTTTGTCCTAAATAATTATCTTGAAAAGACCATTAATAAAAATAATTCAGAAACACTGAACAGCGGTTTGGAGCTTAAAAAAAACTATAGCCATTCCCCTGAAGAACTTTTCCCTAATGAGCTTTTGGGACAGAACAAGACAACTCCTGAGCTTTTAAAATTCATTGAAAGAGAAAAAGCAAGAGGAAACAGTAACCTGAATTCATATCTGAATGAGCTTCATCAGAGAACCTCAATGCCTGTTTCTATCATTATTCTGACTTTCCTTGCCCTTTCTCTGTCATCACAAAAGAAGAGGGGTGGTTTGGGAATCAACCTAGCTATCGGGATTTCGCTGGCTTTCCTTTTTGTCTTTTCGTTTGAAGCTTTAAAGGTAGTTTCGGAAAATAAGAGCCTGTCGCCTGCATTGGCTATGTGGCTTCCTAATCTCGTATTCCTGCCGCTTACCCTTTATCTTTATATCAAAAGAGCAAATCAGTAAAGGAGTTTTACTTCTTTGTGGTAGAAAGAACACATCCCGTCCTTTTCCAATTCGATCCAGAGTTCACCCTTTTTGTCTGCATTTCGGATGATGCCATTTTGTCTCTCTTTTTCGATTTCAAAAACGGAGATTTCATCCTTTCGGAACAAATTTTTATTGAACCTGTCCAGTATTTCCTGGTCAGAAGGAATATTTTTAAGTTTTTCAGATAAGAATTCGTGAAGTCTTAAACTAAGGTCTTCAATGTCAAATTCCTGCCCTGTCTGTGTCAGGAGTGAACCTGCTGTGGATATTTTTTCAAATTTATCCTGAAGAATATTGATTCCGGTTCCGATAATAAAATAATTGTTTTGATTAATTTTTTTCTTTTCAATCAAAATTCCAACGATTTTTTTACCTTTAAGGATAATATCATTCGGCCATTTAATTTTCACATCATAATCAGCCAAATTGGCCAGGAAATCCCTGACAATAATTGCGGTATAATAATTGAATATAAAGTCGGAGCACAGGATGTTTTGAGTATTCACTGCCAGCGTATAAGCCAGGTTTTTCCCGGCGGTTGGAGTCCATACATTTCCATACTGACCACGGCCTTTGGTTTGATTGAAAGTATGCAATCCTATAAAATCTGAATTTTTATAAAGTAAAAACTTTGATATTTCGTCATTAGTAGAAGAACATTCTTTCAGATAGAAGAGTTGACTCATTTAAGAAAACTTTAAGACATTAAGCGGGTAAAAGTAAGGTTAAAGTAAAGAAAAAACAATAAATTTGCAGATTATAGTATTTTTTTAATGAATAAAACAGCAGAAAAACAAGCACTAATAGATAAAATCGTTGAAGCACTTCAAGATGTAAAGGGAGAAGATATCATGATCTTTGATCTATCAAACATTGAAAACTCAGTAGCGGAGACGTTCGTAATATGTAGCGGAAACTCGAATACACAAGTATCAGCATTAGCTGGGAATGTAGAGAAAAAAGTAAGAAACGATCTGAAAGACAGACCTTGGCATGTAGAAGGTAATGAAAATGCCATGTGGATATTGGTAGATTACGTTTCTGTAGTGGTTCATATATTTCAAAAAGATGTACGTGAGTATTACGATATAGAAGAACTTTGGGGTGACGCAGTCATTACCAAAATTGAAAATGAATAATAAAAATTTTAAAAAGTCTAAATGAATAACAAAGGATTCAACTGGTTCTTTCCTATTGCAATCATAGCTCTTTTGCTTTTCTTCGGTTCCAATTTCCTTGGTGGAGATGCAGCAAAAACTATTGATGAAGATGGTTTCTTTAGAGAAATGCAGGCGGGTAAAGTCCAGAATATTATTATATACAAAGACATAGAGAAAGCTGATGTTTTCCTTACCAAAGAAGCAAAATCAGCAATGGTTTCCAAAACCGGAAAGGAAAATAACCCTTTTTCAGCTTTAGATATGGCCCCAAAAGCAGATTATTCTGTAAAATACGGGGATCTTCAACTATTTCTTCAGAAATTTGAACAGATCAAGGCAACCAATCCGGCTATTAAAACCGCTAAAGATTACGGAACCGGAAAAAGTCCTTTTGCAGATATTCTGATATCCGCATTGATCTGGATTGCGATCTTGGGATTATTCTACTTCCTTCTTTTCAGAAAGATGGGTGGTGGTGGAGGCCCTGGCGGACAGATTTTCTCTATCGGGAAATCTAAAGCTAAGCTTTTCGATGAAAAAGAAAGAATTCAGGTAACATTTAAAGATGTTGCTGGATTGGAAGGAGCTAAAGAAGAAGTTCAGGAAGTTGTAGATTTCTTGAAAAACTCTGAAAAATACACAAAATTAGGAGGTAAGATCCCTAAAGGAGTACTTTTGGTAGGGCCTCCGGGAACAGGTAAAACCTTATTGGCTAAAGCTGTTGCAGGAGAAGCTAAAGTTCCGTTCTTCTCACTTTCAGGATCAGATTTCGTGGAAATGTTTGTAGGAGTTGGAGCATCCAGAGTAAGAGACCTTTTTGCTCAGGCGAAAGCTAAATCCCCAGCGATCATCTTTATTGATGAGATTGATGCCATCGGACGTGCAAGAGGAAAAAATAATTTCTCTGGTGGAAATGATGAAAGAGAAAATACATTGAACCAGCTTCTTACTGAAATGGATGGTTTCGGAACCGATACAAATGTTATCGTAATGGCTGCAACCAACAGAGCGGATATCCTTGATAAAGCTTTGATGAGAGCAGGACGTTTTGACCGTTCAATCTATGTAGACCTTCCGGAATTACATGAGAGAAGACAGATTCTTGACGTTCACTTAAAGAAAATCAAGCTTGATGACAGCGTAGACAGAGATTTCTTAGCAAAACAGACTCCAGGGTTCAGTGGTGCAGATATCGCTAATCTATGTAATGAAGCAGCACTTATTGCAGCAAGAAACAGTCACGAGTTCGTAGTAAAACAGGATTTCCTGGATGCAGTAGACAGAATTATCGGTGGTCTTGAGAAAAAGAATAAAGCAATTAAGCCTTCTGAGAAGAGAAGAATTGCATTCCATGAGGCAGGTCATGCAACCGTTTCATGGCTTACAGAGCATGCGTCACCATTGTTGAAGGTAACTATTGTACCAAGAGGTCGTTCCCTGGGAGCAGCATGGTACTTACCGGAAGAAAGACAGATTACAACAACTGAACAGTTACTTGACGAAATGTGTTCACTTTTAGGAGGAAGAGCAGCAGAGCAGGTAGCATTGGGTGATTACTCTACAGGAGCACAAAATGACCTGGAAAGAGCTTACAAACAGGCCAACTCAATGGTTACAATCTATGGTTTGAGTGAAAAAGTAGGACACGTTTCTTACTATGACAGCTCAGGTCAGTCTGATTATTCATTCTCTAAGCCATATTCTGAGAAAACAGCAGAGGTGATTGATGATGAAATCAAGAGATTTGTAAGTGAGCAATATGACAGAGCAATAAGAATTCTTACAGAAAATAAGGATAAGCTTGATGCTCTTGCCAATAAGCTTTTAGAAAAAGAAGTGATCTTCCGTGAAGACCTTGAAGAGATTTTCGGAAAGAGAGCATGGGATCCTGAATTGACAGAGAAACCGGTTACCAATACGATCCCTGAAAAAGATCTGCCGGAAGTACTGGAAACTCCTCAGATTAAAGAGAAAGAGGAAGAAAGCGAAATACAGGCTCCAGAAAGCCCGACACAGCTTTAAAATCATCTTAAAAATAGGATATATTAAACCTGACAACTTTAAAATTGTCAGGTTTTTTCATATTTAAGGAGATATTTTGGAATCTATTGTAATTTATTTTCTATTTTTGTATAAAGTTGACTAAAAATAGATTAAGTTGAATTTATTCAAGAGGATTGTAAGCAAACTTACCAACCAGCCTGAGGAAGAGGAAGAACAGAGCCTGGAGAAGCTTGGGGATTCGCTGAAAAATGCGGATCTCGACTATAAGTTTGCGCAATTATTTACGCATTCGGGGGGATTTTTTAATTATTGTGCAGATGAAGCGGAGGCTCTACAGACTTTAAATCAAATTATCAAGATAGAAGGTATTAATAATCTGTTCTGTTGGGATAAGGAACTTCAGAACTTTTTAAATGTTGTAAAGACTTCCTATACTTCAGAACTGCAGCCGTCTAATGAAGCAGCATTCATCACCTGTGAATACCTGATTGCTTACGACGGGAGAATTATGCTTTCTCACAATAATATTCTTCATTATCATTCTTCAAGGTTGCCGGATAAGATTATTATCATTGCCAATGTTTCACAGATTGTAAACAACCTGAATGATGCCATGGGGAAAATAAAAAGAAACGGAAATATCAAGAACCTTACTTCCATCAGTGGAAGCCAGTCTAAAATGGACAGTTCTTCCAATTCCAATACAAAACTGTTTTTATTGTTGCTTGAAGATTAAGCACCCACCTCTAAATTTTAAATTTTGGACAAAAATCTTATTCAAAGAACCGTTTCAGGTCTCGTTTATGTAGCCATTATCATTCTTTGTTCTACTCCGTTGGGAGCACAGTTTATCAATAGTGTTTTTCCCGGCCTTATTCAGCAGCAGTATCTTTATCATGGATTGATGAGTCTTTTACTGATTGTAGGAACCTGGGAATGTGTTAAAGTCATGAAATTCGGAAACGGATATGAAAAATGGGTGGTTTATCCATTGGTTATTTTCATATTCTATATTTTTTCCAAACGATATTTCCATCACGATTTCTTTTTTGATTTCAGACTAAGCGAAATATTGGCGCTGGCGCTGATTGGTATAGCTGTAGTCACTTTATTCAAATATCCTAACGAATTATACTATGACAGCGGAAAGCTGATCTTTACGGTCATTTATGTGGCTCTTCCGTTCAGCTTTGCATTAGGGTTACCTAAATTCTCCAGCTATAATGAAAGTTTTTCTCTGGAGGTCCTCTTTCTGTTTATCCTGATCTGGAGTAGTGATACTTTTGCTTATCTGGTAGGTAAATTCTTTGGAAAACATAAAATGGCACCTAAGATTTCCCCTAAAAAAACATGGGAAGGATATGCGGGCGGTGTTGTTTTAACATTGGTTTTATCTTACTTTATAGAACATTATCAGCCTGAGCTTCGTGCCAACTGGATGGTTGTAGGATTTTTAGTGGCAGCTTTTGCTCCACTGGGGGATTTGGTAGAAAGTCAGCTGAAGAGAAACTTCGGTGTGAAGGACAGTGGAAACATCATTCCAGGGCATGGAGGAGTATTAGATAGGCTGGATAGTTTTATTATCTGCGTTCCTGTCGTATATTTGTACTTTATTTTAGAAAAATTTATTTAGTCTCATGAAATTGCATAGAGAATCAAAAGGAACGATTACCGTAGCGACAATACTTTTTCTGGTATTGGGAGCATTAGCCATCTATTTCCTTAAAATATGGTCCTTGTTGATCATCGTACCTTTGTTGGTCATTTATTGTCTTGTATTCTGGTTTTTCAGAGTTCCAAGCCGTACTATTCTTGACCACAAAGAGAATGTTATCGCTCCGGTTGACGGAAAAGTAGTAATGATCAAGGAAGTGGAAGAAAATGAATTCATTAAAGGAAAGGCCATTCAGGTTTCTATCTTTATGTCTCCATTGAACGTACACATCTGTAGATATCCGGTTACCGGAAAAGTGGTGTACAAAAAATACCATCCGGGAAAATACCTGGTAGCATGGCATGAAAAGTCTTCTACTGAAAACGAAAGAACAACAGTAGCTGTTGAAACTTTAACCAACCATAAAGTTGTTTTCAGACAGATTGCAGGATATGTAGCCAGAAGGATCGTATTCTACTGTAATGAAGGAGATCAGGCAAAAGCCGGGCATGAGTTCGGATTTATTAAATTCGGGTCGAGAATGGACGTATTCCTGCCTTTAGATACTGAAATCATCTGTAAGATCGGAGATATTACAAAAGGTGGTTTGGATATTATTGCCAAATTGAAAAAGTAAAACTTACTCGTAATCATATCAAAAACCGTTCTGAAAAGGACGGTTTTTTTATTTTTAAACAGGAATTCCAATCAGATTTACTTTGCTTATATTATTAGGTTACACAAAAAGAATAAGCAAAAAGGTTCGATCTTTTTGTACAAGGTAGTTGAATTGCTCTCATATACTGAGTTTAAATACGCATAAGTAGTATTGAGTATGACGAAGGAGTCTTTTTCTTGCTGGGATAGATAATTTTGTGCTACAATAATGCTTGTAATGGTTAAAATTTGATCAATTCTAATATTGAATTTCAAGTAATTTTAACTCTAATTAGAATATTTAAATCACACCCTTTTTAACGGATACATAACGTAAGCAATTTTTTTGTGGTTTTTGTTGGGTGTGAAAGACTTGCTAATGTGAGCATGATTTCTTGCTGAGCAGAACTACTTGCTTGAATTTTATTACATAAAAAAAACAAAATGATTTATAAATTTTTCTTTAAGATGATCAATAATGAGGCGGAAAAAACCGATCATGATTTTGATAGTAATTATCAGAATCTTATCAATCGGTATTTACTTTTGCTGTTTTTTATATTTTTATTTTATTCCATTGTCATAATTGTCTTTTTCAGAGATGTTGTCATTTCAATTTTTCTTACTTTTCTTACCTTATCGTTTTTATTTTTACTGGCTATAAAAGGGAAGATAAAACGATTTAGAAAACCCCTGAAAGCATTTATAATCTCTATATTTGTGTTGCTGACCTTAATTGTGAGTTTTTTTAATGTGTACACCTATAAGAATGCAGGTGTAGAGTATTTCTATTTTTGTCTGTTGTTTGCGGTGCCATTCTTTATGAATTATAATAAAGATACTTATTCAATATTCTTTATTGTTTTTATTATCAGTATTAATTTTATTGTTTGTCTGTATTTTGATTTTACCTTTCTGCCTAAGAGTAGTTTTTTGGAAAAAGAAGATTTTAAGACGATAAGATTGTGGAATATTTTATTTTCTATTGCGTCCTTTCTGATGGATGTTGTTTTTATTACCCAAAAAGATGAGCTGATTCACGGATTGATTCATGAAAAAGAAATAAAGGATTCCAGAATCAAAGATTTAGTAAAGACCAATGCAGAATTAATGAAGCAGCAAATGCTTATCAATAACCTTTCTGAAGATAATATTCAGGAAATTTTAAATCTGGCAGAAAATAATTCTCCTGTTTTTTTTGAGAAATTTCAGATATTTTTTCCACACTTCATTCCGGAAATTTTAAACATAAACCCTAACCTTATTCATTCGGAGCTGTTTTTTTGCGCATTGATGAAACTTGATTTTGATACTAAAAAGATAGCGCAATGTACTAACAATAGCATACGTGCTGTGGAAAGTAAGAAATATAGAATACGCAAAAAACTGAATATTTCCTCTGAAATAAACATCAACAGTTTTCTAATCAAGATTTAAGCGTGATGATTCTAAGTTTTACTACTCATACGTAGTTTTGAGTGGGTGCGGATGTTATTTATTTTGTTCACAGTGTATATTTTTACTTTAAAATAACACAATGAATATTAAAAGCATCCATATTGGAACACTGATACAATCTAAGGTAGCAGAGCAGCAGATTTCAATGGAACGGATTATGAAATTTTTAAGTAAGACAGAAAGCGAAGTTGAAGGTATGTTCCGTGAGAAAAGCATTGATACAGATATCCTGTTGAAGTGGTGTAAGCTTTTAAAATTTGATTTCTTTAGATTTTATACTGGCCATCTAATCTTGTATGCTCCTTATTCCAGAACGGATAACACTATAAAACAGCAAGAAGGTACGATGATTTTCAGAAAAAGTATCTATACACAGGAAGTAAAGAACTTTATACTTGAGAAAATAAGAGCTGGAGCTATGTCTTCCAGTGAGGTTATTACCAGATATAATATTCCCAAGACAACCCTTCATAAATGGTTAAAAAAAATATAATATGACTCCAGATTATAAACAAATCTATTCAGATATCCTTCAGGAAAAATTTCCTGACAAATGGGTAGATGCGGAAATAATAAATAAGCTTAATACATTGAATTCCGCTTTGGATGTCCTGAAATTTAATAAACTCATTTTTGGAGAACCGGAATCTATGATAGGATTCAACAATCAGAGACTTCGTTCTTATGATGAAGAATCTATTTTAAAAATTCTTAGATATCAGAAACAAAACGGGCTTAGCAACCTGCAGATAAGTAATGATTTTAAGATAAGCAGGAACACGATTACCAAATGGAAATCTATTTTTAAAATATGAAATGAATTTCGTTTCAACTCCCGGGTTGGTACTTTTGGCTGAATCCATTGAAGAATTATTGCTGAGATCAGGGGGGCCTTATTTATGTCTATTATGAGTTTTACTACGCGTGAGTAGTATTGTGTAGGGTAATTTAATTTGTAATGGGCTGTTGATGATAATTTTGTGTTGGTTAAATGACTGAGAAAAATTTAATCATTAAAACAATTATAACTTAATAAATGATGAACACAAAATTGAAAACGCCTTTGGTGAAGGTTTTGCTTATTATCCTGCTTTCTGCCTTTGGAAAATTGTATTCGCAAACCAATAATGGGTCTGTGGGAATTAATACAGCTTCACCCAATTTGAATTCTGTTCTTGACGTTGTTTCAGGAAATAATAACAAAGGAATACTTATTCCCCGGCTTACTGAATCACAGCGGAATGCCATTACAATTAATAAGACCGCTGATGACGGTTTAACTATCTACAATACTACAGAAGATTGTTTCAACTACTGGAGCTTTGCAGATGATGAGTGGAAAAGTGTATGCGGACAGCTCGGGAAAGGAGTCTTTACCATAGATTGTTCTGCAACCCAGGCTATGGGTAGTTATGTAAAAGGTAAGGATCTTACCAATTCTAATTACTTAAGTGTGAAAGTTAATGTAACGAAAGTAGGAAATTATATCATTTCCGGAACCACCTCAAACGGATATAATTTTTATGGAACAGGAGTATTTTTGAATACAGGAATACAAACCATACAGATTTCAGGGCAGGGTAACCCTCAGAATATCCAGACTGACGAAGTAGCCCTTAATGCCAATGGTACTGATGTAACCTGCACGCCTCCAGTATCTATTACCGTTCTCAGTCCTGCAGGATCTTATACAATGGGCTGTGGAAGTGCAACTGTGAATGGAGTTTATAAAGTAGGAACCGCTCTTACTGCTTCCCATACTATTACTTTGCCGGTAAACGTTTCGGCATTGGGAAGCTATACGATTACTACCAATACTGTTGATGGAATTTCCTTCAGTGGATCGGGAACTTTTACTGCTACAGGAAATCAGAATGCTACGCTTCAAGGTATAGGTTCTCCTTCTTCCACAACTATAAAAACGATAACGATTACTTCGGACAGTCAAGGTGGAGTTTCAACAACCTGTACGGTAAATGTTATCGTGGTTGTTCCAAAGAAAAAACTTTTAACGATCGGAACAGCACCAAACGGCTGTGGCTATAACGTATCGGGAACTTCTCCATCAGGTATGGTGGCTAAAGCAGCTGCTAATTTTGGAACACTGGCCAACAGTATCGTAAAATATGAAGGCTGGGATCAGATCATAGATGGTACAGACAGCCCGAACGCTACACAGTTGACAAACTGGACAACCGGAGCCAATCCCGTAGATATTATTGTAATAGGATATGCATGGGGAATGAATGCTGCAGAAGCACTGGTATTAAGAAACTATCTGGCAAAAGGAGGGGTAATCATTGCTTATTCTGAAAGTAATAGCGGAATGCAGAATCTTTTCAGAAATGTTTTTGATGGATCAGTAAATACAGGAAGTGTAAACAGTGCAGGAGCAATCTATAAACTACCACTTACTAATGATGAAATACTGAACGGACCCTTTGGAGATATACGAGGACTACAGTGGGGAGAAGATGCTTCTTCTACAACCTATGCAACAGGACTGCCTTCAAGTGAAATTACAGTATATTCAGGCGATACAAATATCTCTACCGCTTCACCGTCAGGAACTATAGGAAGAGTAACAGCATTTAAGCATAATACGCTTAACTTCATCTGGGTAGGAGATGGGGGATTCAACTCTCAGTGTGGATCCGTGGCCTCTCCAAATACCTCAGATACGATATGCCCGTTCTATGCAGACACTAATTATAAGCCAATTGCTAAACCCAATTATGGAAATGGGACAGCTGCTTATGAAATGAATGTGTATAACTCAATATTCTATGCAAACGCTCTTGCCTGGGCGATTAAAAAAGCAGAATTCGGGGGAATAAACACAAAATGATAAGATTTTTTAAAGATGACTTCGGTACGAATATTCGTGCCGGAGTTTTTTATTTAATATAAGTTTTGATCTCTTCCAGAAGGCCTAATATAAATTCAACGGGTAAATCCTGTTCCACGTCAATTAAAAGGATTTTAAACTTCTTTCTCCCGTCCTGTGTCAGTTCGGGATAATCTAACTTATCACCGTGATAAAAACTTAGGTAATGCTTTTTGTATTTTTTGCTGTAATAGAAATAGCACAGCATTTTCTTTTTGTATTTGATAAACGGAAGGCCAAAGCTGAAAGTTTCTGTAATATTTTCAGGATCTGATGCCAGGATGGTTTCCCGTAAAAAAAGAAGAGTACTTCTTTCAGGCTCTTCGATTCTGTAGAAATACTCTTGTATTGGGTTCATTTTAAAATTAATTTAGAAACGTTTAGTCAAAATTCTGGAGTTCAACAAGTTTGTTATACATTCCTTTTTTGGCGATAAGATCGTGGTGAGTTCCCTGTTCTACGATGGTTCCTCTTTCCATCACTACAATCCAGTCTGCTTTTTGAATTGTCGAAAGACGGTGAGCAATCACAAGAGAGGTTCTGTTTTCCATCATTTTCTCCAGAGCATCCTGTACAAATCTTTCAGATTCCGTATCCAGTGCTGAAGTAGCTTCATCCAGGATCATGATCGGTGGATTTTTCAAGACAGCTCTTGCGATGGAAACCCTTTGTTTCTGACCTCCGGAAAGCTTGTTTCCATCGTCTCCGATATTGGTATCATATCCATCAGATAAGCCTGTAATGAAAGCATCTGCATTTGCGATTTTAGCTGCTTCAATGATCTCTTCTCGGGTAGCGTCAGGTTTACCCATCAGAATATTGTTGTAAACAGAATCATTGAACAATACAGATTCCTGCGTTACCATTCCCAGAAGCTGGCGGTATTCCTGTAGTTTTAAATGTTTAATATTGACACCGTCAACCAGAATTTCTCCTTCAGAAACATCATAGAATCTTGCTAAAAGGTTGGCGATAGTTGTTTTTCCACTTCCACTCTGTCCAACCAATGCAACAGTTTTCCCTTTAGGAATTGTTAAATCAAAGTTTTTAAGAATCAGATTGGCTTTATCATAGTAGAATCCAATATTTTTGAATTCAATATTGCTGTTAAGGGTTGAGATGGAAACCGGTTCTGCAATTTCCTCGATTTTTACATCTGCATCCAGAATTTCCAATACTCTTTTCAGAGAAGCTTCTCCTTTTTGTACATTAGAAATAGAGGATGATAGGCTCTTTGCCGGAGGTAGGATCTGGAAGAACATTCCAAGGAATACAAGGAAATCAGCCGGTGAGATGCTTTGTTCTACAATAATCTGTTTTCCTCCATACCAGGCAATGATCAGAAAGGTAATGGAACCTAAAAATTCGCTCATTGGCGATGCAAGCTCTTTCTTTTTACCTAAGCTGATAGAACTGGAGATCCATTTGTTCATTGATTTCATGAAACGGTTATCCATGATCTTTTCCGCATTAAAAATCTTAATAACCTTTGATGATTTTAAAGTTTCGTCTACAATAGAAAAGATCGTACCCAATTCATGCTGCGCTTCGTGAGAATCTTTTTTAAGACTTTTCCCGATCAGTGCAATCATGGTTCCCATTACAGGAAGTACGAGAAGAGAGAAAAGAGTCATTTCCGGACTCAGAAAGAATAAGGTAACCAATGTACTGATCAGCATGAAAGGAGCATTGATAAGTTCTATTAAACTTCCCAAAATATTCCCTTCAACATCGCCTACGTCATTAGACATACGGGACATCATATCTCCCTTTCTGCTCTCTGTAAAGAATGAAACCGGTAAAGAAAGAATCTTTCTGTACATCGCACCACGAAGGTCTTTGGTAACTCCTACACGGTAATTGATCAACAGTAAAGACCCAAAATATCGGAATGCATTTCTTAACAAGAACATAAATGCAGTGATCACACATAGCCAGGCAAGAACAGTAAGGGCACCATGGGTACTTACTAAAGACTGAACATAATAGTTTGAATATTCTTTTATATAAGTGAAAAAATCTGTGATGTCACCGGAATAAACAGGGGGAGTTTCATATTTTTCAGGCTTTATTGTACCAAACAACATTCCTAAAACCGGTAAAATAGTTCCTAAGGAAGCAATCTGAAATAAAGAATACAGAATATTGAAAAATAAACTTCCGTAGATATATTTTTGATGGGGCCTCGCGAACCTCAGTATTTTTTTATACTCATTCATTCAATGAAAAATTTGGATAGCAAAATTACGTAAAATTAGAAGATAAGACGTTCTTAATCCTGTTTTACTTTAAATGATAAGTTTCAAAATTGATGTTTTTGTTACAATGCCTTGAAATAAAGTAAGTAAGAATTAAAAAAGGGGGGTGGATATTGTAGGATGATAAGGGGGATTCTGCTTTCCGGTAAAATAAAAATAAAACCGCCTGGATGGCGGTTTTTTTATGGAAGTATGAATTAATTAAAACTTACTTTATCGTTATATTTCGGAGCAAAGTTTTTTGGATTTAACTGATCCAGTGTTTTTCCAAAATTATTGATGATCCGGGTCATATTATCAACATCAACAATACTGATGTCATCGTTTACATGATGGTAATGAGTTGCCTTAGTCATATCAACAGTTGAAAATGAATGGGCAATAATTTTCTTTTTTACAAAGCTGACATTATCTGAACGATAAAAAAGCTGTTGTTTTGCGTAAGGATCAGCATTGATTTTTAACCCGTTCACTGCATGCTTATTGAATAATTCATCAAGATCTGAGAAACCATCTCCTGTCATATATAACGCATTTTTTCCCCATTGAGATTCTGTAGCAACCATTTCAAAATTGAATAGAGCAGCCATATTACTGTAAATCTTATCAAGATTTTTATCCTCAGAGATAGCCTGAGATCCCAGCATTCCTTTTTCTTCTCCATTAAAGGCAATGAAAACCATTGAAAATTCCGGCTTTTTATTTTTGAAATAATCAGCGATGCCTACCAATGTTGTAATTCCGCTGGCGTCATCATCAGCTCCATTATAAATATTGTCTCCACTTTTATCGTTGGTTCCGATATGATCAAAATGTCCTGAGAAACCAAGATTTTTATCAGATTTACCTTTCTTTATACCACAAACATTATAGGCTGTTTTGCCGTTATAATCAAAAGGGATAAGGTATGAGTTTCCTGTGCAGTATTCAAGATTGTTTTCCTTGAAAAGTGTAGCAATATAATTAGCAGCATTATCATTTTCAGGGGTTCCGATCTCTCGCCCTTTCATTTCATCGGATGCCAGAGTGGAAATGACGGTTTTTACTCTTTCTTTAGAAACTTCCTGTGCAAAAGCAGATATAGAGAATAGTGATAAAGTAAGATAAGTTAGCTTTTTCATAGTCTTTAATTAAAAGTTAAAAGATCTGTCGTCTTTTTGATCAAAATGTTGCATGGAAGTTACATAAATTAATTGATCCGGGCAGGTAGTAGGGATGTACAAATAAAAAACAGCTCCTGAAAAGGAACTGTTCTCACTCAAAAAATCGTTGTAAGGTTACCGAAGTCTGTCTACAGATTTCACGAGCCTCTCATCTTTACGGATGTATACATTTGCTATAAGCAGACATATTACCGCAATTAATGGGAAAATCGGCTCAATACCCTTCTCAGGAAAATTAATTCCTCCGGATAAGCTTAGCAGCCAGTACGCCAATACACCAATCAACAAAGCGTTTATAATGATGCTGATGGTATTCAGCAAAATTTGTCTTTTTCTGTTTTTAAAACTGAAGATACTTAATGATCCAGTGATGACAAGGATTATACATCCTATATTAAGTACAGGGATACTGTCGGAAATCACAACATCCTGTCCCGTTATAAAAAGGAAAACAGCAGCGAAGACTGCTAATAAAGTCCATATAGTTTGTATTCTCTGTAGCATTGAATATTAAATTCTTGGCAAAAATAACATAAATTTTGCACAATTCAAAAATAAGTGTAGATTTGCATTATACAATGTACTTGAAAACCAAAGTCACCGGACTTACTTTTCTTACTCACAATTAATTACATTTTTACATAAATATGTTTAACATAGAAACGTTAAGGTCAAAATCCGTAACGGAACTGACTAAAATCTTAAAGGATTTGGGCGTTAAAGTTGCAAGAAATAGCAATGATAATGATAAGATCTTTGCAATTCTTGACTTTCAGGCTTCTAATCCTAAAGTATCAAAAGATTATTTCAACGCCACGGAAACCAGCGCCAATACTGAAGAAGCTCCCGCAGAAAAACCTGTAAAGGCTCCGGTAAAAAAAGCTGCTCCAAAGAAAGCCCCAGCAAAACCAAGGGCAAATGCGAAAGCACCGGCAGAACCAATAGTAGAGGAAAAAGTAGAAGAAAAAACGCCGGTCGCTGAAGAAGTAAAAACAGAAGAGCCTATAGCTGAAGCAGTAGAAGCAACAGTAAATGAAGAATCATCTGCAGCTAATTCAGCTAAGAAAAAAAGAAAAAGAGTTTCTACCAATACAGGAAATACAGAAACTTCCCAGGAGAAAACAGAAGCTCCTAAAAATACAGAATCTCAAGAGCCTGCCCAGGCAGAAGAAAAGCCTAACAATACGCCTCCTCAGCAACCACAGGCTAACAGACCTCAAAAAGGACACAACCATCCACAGAACAGTGGAAACCAACATAAAAACCAAAACCAAAACCAGCACCAGCATCAAAACCAGCACCAAAACCAACACCAAAATCAGAATCAAAACAGACATTCTGAAAAGGCAGAGGAGCAGCATGACCATAAAAAAGAATTCAGTTTCGATGGAATGGTAAGCATTGAAGGGGTGTTGGAAATTTTACCTGATAACTACGGATTTTTACGTTCATCAGACTTTAGCTATATCTCTTCTCCTGATGATGTGTATGTTTCTACAGCGCAAATCAGAAATTATGGGTTGAAAACGGGAGATACCGTTAAAGGAATTGTAAGACTTCCAAAAGAAGGTGAAAAATATTTTTCATTATTAAAACCTACAGAAGTAAACGGACGTGATCTTGCATTTATTAAGGATCGTGTTGCATTTGAATATCTTACACCGCTTTTCCCTGAAGAGAAATTCAATCTTGCAGGAAGTGATTCTACGATTTCGACAAGAATAGTAGATTTATTTGCACCCATTGGTAAGGGACAGAGAGCAATGATCGTTGCACAGCCTAAAACAGGTAAGACGATGTTGCTTAAAGATATTGCCAATTCTATCGCTGCGAACCACCCTGAGGTATACATGATGGTCCTTCTGATTGATGAACGTCCGGAAGAGGTTACTGATATGGAAAGAAGCGTAAATGCAGAAGTTATTGCTTCTACATTTGATGAAGCTGCTGAAAAGCATGTGAAAGTAGCTAACCTTGTTCTTGCCAAAGCACAAAGAATGGTTGAGTGCGGACATGATGTTGTAATCTTACTGGATTCAATTACGAGATTAGCAAGAGCATACAATACTGTAACTCCGGCATCTGGTAAAGTTCTTTCTGGTGGGGTAGATGCTAACGCTCTTCACAAGCCGAAAAGATTCTTTGGAGCAGCAAGAAAAATTGAAGGTGGTGGTTCTTTAACTATCATAGCCACTGCGCTTATTGATACCGGTTCAAAAATGGATGAAGTGATCTTTGAAGAATTCAAAGGTACCGGTAATATGGAACTTCAGCTGGACAGAAAAATTGCTAACAGAAGAATTTATCCTGCTATTGACTTAATTTCTTCAAGTACCCGTAGAGATGATCTTCTTCTGGATGAAGTAACTTCTCAGAGAATGTGGATTTTTAGAAAGTATCTTTCTGAAATGAATCCTGTGGAAGCAATGGAATTTGTAAATAAAAACATCAAAGGAACTCTTAATAATGAAGAATTCCTGATGTCTATGAATAAATAAATTTAATATTGTTAAATAGAAAGCACGGGTCCTCAGGATTCGTGCTTTTTAGTTTAATACTTGTAATTTTAAAAAAAATAAAATTTAATTCATTCTAAATCAATATATCAATGTTAAAGATTTATTAAAGTAATCCCCAATCTTTGATAGTACCTTAAATATTGGCTAATTTTGAAGTATAACATTAAAAATAAAGATTATGTCATTTGAATTACCAAAATTAGGATATGCATATGATGCATTAGAACCTACGATCGATGCAAAAACTATGGAAATCCACTATACGAAACATCACCAGGCGTATATTGACAATTTAAATAAAGCAATAGAAGGAACTGATTTAGCAGGGAAAACTATTGAAGAGATCTGCCAGACAGGAACTGATAAACCGGCAGTAAGAAATAATGGAGGTGGACATTTCAACCACTCTTTATTCTGGGAAATTTTAACTCCTGGCGGAAGCAATGAGCCTGTAGGGAATGTAAAAGCTGCTATCGAAAATTACGGTGGTCTTGAAAAATTCAAAACTGATTTTTCTGAAGCTGCTAAAACAAGATTCGGTTCAGGATGGGCTTGGTTAGTAAAAAATGCTGATGGTTCTGTATCTGTTTCTTCTACACCAAACCAAGATAACCCGTTAATGCCTGTTGCAGACGTTAAAGGAACTCCGGTTTTAGGATTAGACGTTTGGGAGCACGCTTATTATTTAAACTACCAGAACAGAAGACCTGACTATATTTCTGCATTCTTCTCTGTAGTAAACTGGGATAAGGTAGAAGAATTATTCAACAAATAATTTTCAGCTATTATAAAAATAAAAGGTTCAGAATTTTCTGAACCTTTTTTAGTTTGATAAATTTAAAATTTATCTTTTTATTATTTTCTGTGTGAACACTTCGTTACCTGAATTTACTTTTACAATATAGGTATTGGATGGTAATGAATGAATATCAACAGCTATTTCTTTTTCGTTAGTGAATGACTTTTCAAAAACAATCTTACCATTGATGTCATTAATTTCCAGGGCTCCTGAGCGTACTTTGTCGAGCGATACGATAAATATTCCATTATTGGGGTTCGGTGACACCTGAATGTTCTTCGGTCTGCTATTTTCCTTCTGCTTAGCTTTTGTGTGGTTAGGATCTGCATTAAGATCGATGCGGTAATCCTTATCTTTTGGTCTTGCAAACTTAGCTGCAGGATTGGAAATAGTTGTGTTTGCCCGCAAATTCTCACAGTACATAAAATCGTAAGGAGAAGTAATACTGTTTTCAGCATGAATTCCATCATTATTACCGCCAAGAGAATAAACAAGCTCAATAATGAATTTGTATTGTCCTGAAGGCGGATTGGTAAGATCTGCCTGATTTACTGTAAATTCAAACTCATTGGGGTTAGGGAAATTAACTGTTGCAGATGTTGGATAAACTGCACTTGTTGCTATATCTAACAGGGATAGCTGAAAGTTGACGATGTTAGCTCCTTGTGGAATTGCATAGTTTCCATTGATATGTAACGGAAAGCTTACTGGGATTTTACAGGAACGAGCTTGATAGGTGAAATCAACATAAGCTGTATTCATTTTGCAGATGTCATTACTTAATGAAGATATTTCAGTATTCGTTAAAGTAAAATTTGTCTTATTCAGATAAAATCTAGGAAGTAGATTATGATCCGGATCATCATTGTACTGTTCAATATTTCCGGTATATGAACCTCCACGGCTGGCAATGTTGGCTGCAGCTTCTATGTATGGTGCATAATCATTTACATGTACCACGATGAATTTTGCATTTCTGTCCATTTTAAACTTTGTAAAGGCTGAAAAAGCATTGTCCTCATGCAGTCCGTTGGGAGGATTGAAGTTGACCAAATAAGAACCATTGCTAAAGCTGCCGTTGGCTCTTTCTGCATCAGAAAATAAGATGATCACTAATGGTCTCTCACGGTGCCTATCCAATGATTTCTGTTGACTTACAATATCAGGATGTGGATAATGGTCAAGGGCTGCTCCTATTAAGCTAACTGCATCATGAAAATGGTCACCATTTCCTAATCTTCTTGAGAATGTTTGAGCAGTTGCCAGATCATTGGTAAAATTAGATTCTATATAAATTCTAGGGACAGAAGGGCTCATTCCGGGGAAATCTGTTCCATAGTGTACTACAGAAACCCGATTGTCCCGGTTGCATTTTAAAATCTGTTCCATGAGTTTTCTTGTGGAAACAGTCATTTGATTGAAGGCTACGTCACTTATAGAACCACTGTTGTCCAGGCAAAAAATGATATCACTTCCTGTTTGTGAGTAGAATGGTGTCCATGATAGTAGAATTGAAAATAAGATAAGTTTACATATATTTTTCATAATTCACAGATTTTAAATGTTGTTAAAAAATGAATTGATGTAAAACTCTGTCCGGTGTTGGGGCTCCTGAAGTTGAGAAAACGGGGGCATGGCTAGAAAGCACGCCGTAAGCGATAGGTTTTTCATGGTCTTAAATTTTGTTTATGGTTGTTATTCACTGAAAATCAAAATTCAGTGATATACAAATATATTAAAACTTAAGTATAATTTTATTTAATATTAAATAATTAAAGTATTTATTTTCGCATTTAATCTATTAAAAATTATTTAATTCTATTTTAATTGTTTTATTGTGAAATTTTTTCTAAAACATTACTAATGTGTAGTAAATTATCTTCTGATTTCACTTCCGGATAAACCGGTCATTCTTAATCCATACTTCCAGTTTACATACGCAAATACCTGATACAGCTTATATTCGAATTTTATTCCGTAATTCTCTCTGGGATTATAATCTATTCCGGATTCTATGATGTTTCTATATTGTCCGGTGCTGTAATAGCTATTCCATTCATTCACGAGAAATGTATTTTTTGTCTTCAGAAAAGATTCTGAATATTGGCTGATTGGCTTTGCTATAGCATTGAGGAAATAATCAAACTCAGTGTCAATAACGGTAAGGTCCCATTCTCCATCGTCGTTTTTAGACGGTTTCATTTCATGCTGTGCTTTATCTTTTTTTGAGCTGTTTTGTTGTGAAAGGCAGCCGAATGAGATAAAGGCAATACAGAATATTAAAACAATATTTTTCATGACTTTTAAGGATATAAAAAAAGCACTCCAATAAGGGTGCCTTTTTGTATTATTTTTTAATATATTCTTTCTGAACTATGGAAACCGCTGGGAAGTGGTCACTGTATCCGCCTGTGAACCTATCTCCATCCCAGGAACGTAAAGGATATCCTTTCCACTGTCCTTCTTTGTTTACCAGGTAAGCCGGTGCATAGATCTCAGCTTTAAATATGGTATAAGTAGGAGTGATTTTTTCAGGAGAATAAAGATTTCTCGAAACAATGATCTGGTCAAA
Organism: Chryseobacterium sp. BIGb0232; assembly: GCF_024810195.1. Taxonomy (NCBI): domain Bacteria; kingdom Pseudomonadati; phylum Bacteroidota; class Flavobacteriia; order Flavobacteriales; family Weeksellaceae; genus Chryseobacterium; species Chryseobacterium sp. BIGb0232. The sequence goes on along the minus strand of NZ_JANUEH010000004.1, from coordinate 292,869 downwards.
TAAGTTTGGAGCATCTCTGTAAGCAAGAGAAGCTACCCCTGCCTTATATAATTTATACATTAAGTTATAGTAAGGAGTTTTGTCAGATAATTCACTTGGATCACCTACAGCTGCCAAATGTTTTTTCAAACTTGGGCTTACCGGGTCATCATTATAATCACCCATTGAGAATAATTTGATACCAGGATTTTCTGCGGTTACTTTATCCATTTCCTCTTTTAGTACAGTAGCTGCTGTATTTCTTTTAGCAAGAGAAATTGCCTCACCACCTCTTCTGGAAGGCCAGTGATTCATGAAAAGTCCTACTTTTTCACCATCCAATAATCCAATAGCAATTACAATATCTCTGGTGTATTCTCTTTTTCCGTTTTCATCATAGATTTTAATTTCTTTCTTATAAGAATCCAAAACAGAGAATCTTCCTTTCTGATAAATAATGGCTACATCAATTCCTCTTGAATCATAAGAGTTGAAATGCACAATCCCATAATTGCTTTTTGCTAAAGCAGGTTGCTTGATAAGGTCTTCAATCACCTGTCTGTTTTCTACCTCAATCAATCCTACGATGGCAGGGTTGTCATTTGTATATTGTCTTCCAAGCTCTGAAATTACCTTAGCTTCATTGGCTAATTTCTGATTGTAGTATTTTGATCCCCATCTTTTTGGGCTGTTGGCAGTAAAATCTTCAGATAAGAACTGTTTTCTGATCACTTTTTTCCCAATCAAAAGATCATCACTCCATTCACCTTTATAATCTTCTGTTGTTTCAAGATATTTAAGTGAATCTACAGGCACACTTCTGTGAAACTTAGGATTGGAACGGGGTAATGTTCCATCAATATAATCTGCAGAAGGAATAGTGTCCCAAAGGTTTTCTACATTCAGGAATGCGACAGCTGCTCTCTTTACCTGTCTCTGTTGTGAGAACGCAGAACCAAAGCAAAACAGGGCGGCAATGATTAAATATTTTTTCATATTCTTAGTATATTCAAAAAATTGAGGGGTAAAATTACTAATTTTATATAAGAATAAAGATTAAAATGATCTGAGTTTAATTTAACAAAAGGTTAAACTTACTATAAAAACATCTGAAATAAACCTATTACAGGGTGTTATTTGATAGTTCAGGAAGTTATTTGTCATTTATATAATGTTAAAAAATGAACGTTTTATTGAGGATTAAAAATAGTAAGCTCATAATGTTGGTGACTTTTCTTAAAACCTATAGCTGTTTTTTGTGATTGATTAAAATTGGAGCATATTTTTAGGATAATTACAGTGCGTTAAGAAAAATTAATAGAATAAATAACTAAAAATGTTTGAGTTAATGAAAATAGTCCTAAATTTGTTGCCCCTTAAATAAAGAAGGAGTTAAAAATAAGTTTATTATGATTAAAAAACTATCCCTAATCTCTTTGTTTACTTTAATGCCTGCCTCTTTTTATTTTGCACAAACTACTGTTTTTGCGTATGTTAAAGATCAGGATGGTAAGCCTATAGAGAAAGCAGAAGTAGATCTAGCACAGTCCACCGGCGACACATCTGTGGATAAAATTGGATACTTCCAGTTTGTGGATTTAAAACCTGGCCACTATCTAATCACAGTGACAAAACCAAACTTTGAGTCTAAGATCTTAGAGTTTGATGTAGCTGCAGATGAGAAGAGAAAAGATTTAGGTGTTATTACACTTAATTACAACTTAGGATCAGATGCAGGAGTAATAGTTATTGATGACTCTGCAAATGATACCGAAGATGGAGGCTCATCAATGCAGCCTACTGTAGGACTTTTAAGCTCAGGAAGAGATGCTTTCCAGAATGTTTCCGCTTTTGAACTGGGTGCTTACTGGTTCAGACCAAGAGGGGTAGACAACAGATTTGAGGATGTTCTTTTTAATGGTGTTTCCATGTCTAAAAATGATGATGGAAAAGTAGACTTTAATAACTGGGGAGGTCTTAATGATGTAACGAGATATCCTTATGAAAATGTAGATAACATCACCCCTTCAGAGTATACTTTTGGTAATTTGGGAGGTGCTGTTTATTATAATACAAGAGCATCCAGCTATAGAAAACAAACTTCATTAGCGTATTCATTTACCAACAGAAGCTACTTACACAGAGCCATTGCTACTTATTCTTCCGGTCTTTCTAAAAGCGGTTGGGCATTTACGTTCTCAGCAAGTAGAAGATGGGGAGACAGAGCAATTCTGGATGGAGTGTATCAGGATGCTTATGCTTATTTTGCTTCTATTGAGAAGAAATTCAGCGATAGACACTCTCTTAATTTAACGGCTTTTGGTTCTCCTACTTATAGAGCTTCCAATGCTCCAAATACTCAGGAGGTTTATGACCTTATGGGGAAAAATTATAACTCATACTGGGGATGGCAGGATGGAGAAAAGAGAAACTCCAGAATCAGAAACGTGTATGAGCCGGTATTCATGTTAACAGATTACTTAAAAATAGGTAAAAACTCTAACTGGACCAATACGGTTTCCTATCAGTTCGGTAGCGATGCGAGAAGTAGATTAGACTGGTTCCACGCTGCAGATCCAAACCCTACATACTACAGAAAATTACCAAGCTACGGTCTCTTGACTGCTGATGAATTCAGACAGCAATCTCAGATCGACTGGAATTATCTATATAATACGAACCGTATTAACAAGTTCGAAATGGATGGAATAACTTCCAGAGGAGCTTCTTATACCTTGATCGATGACGTTAACAAAGACAAAACTTTCAACTTTTCATCACACTTTGACACAAAGCTGAAAGATAACTGGAAGTTGAATGTTAATTTTAACTATCAGAATTTAAAGTCAGATAACTTCAGAAGAATTAATGATTTATTAGGAGCAGATTATGCGAATAATCTTAATCCTTTCAACAATGATGTAAGATACAATCTTGATGACACGAATACTCGAGTAAGAGTGGGAGACAGAACTCAATATTCTTACCAGTTGACCAGAAATCATTATTCATTGAATGTTTCTACTGAAATTGATTTCAAAAAATGGAATGTAGTAGCTTCCATATTTGCTTCGCAATCTGAATCTTACAGAAATGGAGATTATAGAAGTGGAATTGCTCAGTTTACCAATAACTCCAAAGGAAAAAGTGCTGTCTATAATGCTTTAGATGCGGGTATTAAAGGTAAAATTACCTATAAGATCAACGGTAAAAACTTTATCGTATATAACGGAGCATTCTTTAGCTTAGCTCCTACACTTAATGAGATCTATATCAACCCTAGGGTTTCAGATTTCCTGACTCCGGGTGTTAAGAATCAGATCATCAACTCAAATGATATCAGCTATATCATGAGAGGTCAGATCTTGAAATTAAGACTATCAGGATATTATACTACAATCAGCAACTCTACTGAATTAGCAAGATATTATGCGGCTGTTTCTACAGACTCAGGATCATATAATACATTGATTAATGAGGCAATGAGTGGTGCTGATAAGAGATATATGGGAGCTGAATTAGGGTTCGATGTGAAAATTACACCTACCATTAATGCGATAGGGGTAGCAAGTGTTGGCGAATACAAATTTACAAACACTCCACAGGTCTATTCAGTAGATGATCTTAATGGTTTCAGAAGCTATGGTGCTGCAAACATTAAAGATTACAAAGTGGCCGGTACTCCTCAGAAAGCATTCTCTTTCGGGTTAAAATACAATTCACCTAAATACTGGTGGGTAGGAGCCTCTGCTAACTATCTGATGGATCAGTATCTTGATTTCTCTGCGCTTAACAAAACGGCTGCAATGTACACGATTCCGGATTCCGGAGGTATTATTTATGATGGGGCAACACCAGAAGTTATCCAGCAGCTTACTGCTCAGAAGAAATTTGATGACCAATTTATGCTGAACGCTAATGCCGGTAAATCTTTCCAATTTGGAAAATACAGAGTTGGGGTAAGTATTTCTGTGAATAACATCTTAAATAACAGAAACTATGTAACAGGTGGGTTTGAGCAGGGTAGAGCTGCTAACTTTACAGATGCACTTGCTGAGTCTCAAAGAGCAACTCCTTATTTCGGACCAAAACTTTGGTATGACAGAGGAAGAACGTTCTTTACTAATGTTTATCTAAGATTCTAATAACGACTACAATGAAAAAATATAATTCAATTTTAAAATATATGTTTATCGCAGCAGCTTCTCTATGGATTACCGTAGGATGTGTGCATGATGATAAATATGATGAGCCTAATCTGGATGGATATCAGTGTGTTGCGGATTTTCAGGCTAATATGACGTTAAGCGACCTTAAAAAGAAGTTTACTGTAAATAACCCTACCGGAGCTGCTTATGTTTTCCCTGCAGATAAACCTAATGATCCAAGTGATGATTTGTATATTGAGGGATATGTTTCTTCTACAGATGAAACCGGGAATATCTATAAAACAATCTATATTCAGGATGCATTGGAAAATCCTACTCATGGGTTCACCATCAGTGTAGATATGGTAAGTTCTTATACAAGATTTCCTCAGGGATCTAAAATATATGTAAAAGTTAACGGTCTTGCAGTAGGTACCTACGGAGGAGTTGTTCAGCTGGGAGTAAAAACAGGAGCAGAATCAGCAATAAACGGAGTTTCCAGAATTCCTGAGAAATTAGCTCCAAAAGTAATTTCAAGATCTTGTACCACAAGAGGTAACATTAAGCCATTGGTAATCTCAATAGCAGATCTTAAAAGTAAAGAAGATCTAATTGGTTGTTTAGTTGAGCTGAATAATGTAGAATTTGATGCTAAAGCTTTATGTTCAAACTTTGCCCCTAATGGTCAGACAGTAGATAAAGTAATCGGTCAGAATTGGGACAACGTAGCCAAAGTTTACAAAAATACTGCCGTTGTAAGAAACAGTGGGTATTCTTCTTTTGCAAATCAATATATTCCTGCTGGAAAAGGAAATTTCAAAGGAATCTTCAGTAAATTTCAATCAGGTTCTAATACGACTTACCAATTCTATATCAATAAAGTAAGTGACCTTGATATGGAAGGAGGACCATTAGGCCCGGATGGGAAAGATAAGCACTTCCCACGTCAGGATGATATTCAGGAAAATCCTTGTAGATTCAGCAATGCAAATCTTACGGCTAAAACGGTGGCAGACATCAAGCAGCTTGCAGGTGGATTAGCTCCAAACGGATTGGTACAGATTACAGGTAATTTCTATGTGAAAGCTCAGGTTACTGCTAATGATGAAGCAGGAAACTTATTCAAATATCTATACGTAGAAGATGCAACAGGAGGAATTAAGATCAATATCAATAAAACGGATCTATTCCAGGATGCTAGATTTAAAGTAGGTAAAGATCTGTTCATTAAATTAAATGGGCTATACATCAGAAACGTAGCTGGTGAACTGCAGTTAGGTTCTAATGATGCAACTCCTGCTATCGGATACAGAATGAAAGAAGAAGATGTATACAAATATTTATACGATTCCAATGAACCTGCAAGAGCGGTTGTTGCTTCTGAAAGATCAATTTCTCAGTTAACGACTGCAGATGTAGGAAGATGGATCAAAATTAAAGATCTTGAATTCATTAACGGAGATCTGGGAAAAACATACGCTGATGGTACTGCTCTTTCTAACAGAACTTTAGAAGATTGCTCAGGAAAGACAATTACTTTAAGAACCAGCGGAAGAGGTATCTTTGCAGGAAAGGCTGCAAGTACAATTGAAGTTGCAGGTGGTAAAGGAGATGTATATGCTATTTTAAGTGTATTCAACGGGACTTACCAATTGTGGTTTACTAAGCTTCCTGATCTTCAGTTAACAAATCCTAGATGTGACGGAAGTATTTATACTCCACTTCCGGTTCTTTATAAGGATGATTTCGCTTCCGGTGGATTCAGTACAGACTGGACAACTGTAAACAAAGAAGGACCAAATCAATTCTGGGGAACTTCTAACCAAGGAAACGGAACAAACTACTATGCAATGATGAACGGTAATGCAGGAGGTGCAGGTAATAATTTTGTTAACGAAGACTGGTTGATCTCTAAAGCAGTTAGCTTAGTTGGAAAATCTAAAGCAGTAGTAACCTTTACTACAGACGTAAGATATGCAGGAAACGCAATACAGGTATTTGCTACAGATAACTATACAGGAGATGTAACAACTACAAACTGGACAACACTTCCGGCAATTCTGGATACCAATACCAATGCATTCGGAGATTGGATAAGTTCAGGAAATGTAGACTTAAGTGCTTTCTTAGGTAAAAATGTAAGAATCGCATTCAAATATACTTCTACAACATCTGCTGCTTCAACATGGGAAGTAGATGATTTCAAAATCAAAGGACAATAATTATTGTTTTTATAAATTGAAAACCGGCTCGGAAGAGCCGGTTTTTTTATGTTATGGTGAAAGGCGTCCCTATTGTTTTCCTGATTTCTTACATGATTAGCAATGAGTATCTCAACAGTATATTCTAATGAAAATATGATGTACAAAACTATAGGAAAGGTCATTGTAAGGGAGAATTTACGCTAGGAGGAGATGCCCTTGTTTCTTATAGCTCTACTGATATTAGGAATGGGCATATAATGCCACGTCGATTTGAGGTATATGTTTGGGTCAGATATTATATTGAGCAAAAATATGATGCCTATCCTTAAGGCTGGCTTTTGGAAAAAAAATCTTTTTCAATATGATGATATTGAATATGAATTAAGAATGTGTATGTATTGAGTAGATAATAACAAAAAACCACCGCAACAGCAGTGGTTTTATATTATAAGTTGTTTCATTTAAAAGGAAACTTCATTCACTTCTTTTCCTCTTTGAAAATTCATCATTTTCTGGCTGCCTTTATAAGCAACGCTGACCAGGTTAATCTGCTTAGGAAAAGCGCTTAAAAGAATCGTATTTTTAATCTTTAGGGTAGTGATATCAGAAACCCCTCCGGTTTCAAAATACACCCATACAGTTTCTCCGCTTATCTGACTTCCGGTGAAAGTAATTGTTTTGGGAGCACCATTGACAAATACATCAAAATTATTGTTCACATATTTTTTCACTTCTGCTTCAAATCCTGCTGTGTTGGGATTGATTTTAATGGCATCAGAGATATGGCTTGTATTCATTTTTGTGGTAAACTTCAATGTCTTGCTTCCATCAATATAATCCACTTTGGTCATTGAAGAGAAAAAGTCTACATACATAAAACTCATTAACACAAAAAATGTTAAAATTCCTGATATATATAAAAGTTTTTTCATCTTAATTAATAGATTTACAATCATTCTTGCTAGTTATAGTTCACAAATAATATGCCAATTAAAAATTTACATTCACAGAATACTTATCATAAAAAGCTTTAATGTGTGCTACTGCCTCATCAGCAGTGTCTACCACACGATAAAGATCAAGATCATCTTCTGCAATCATTCCTTCTTTTAATAAGGTTGCCTTAAACCAGTCTAATAATCCACCCCAGAATTCAGTCCCCACCAATACGATGGGAAATTTACCGATTTTATTGGTTTGAATCAAAGTCATCGCTTCAGTAAGTTCATCCAATGTTCCGAAACCTCCCGGCATTACTACAAAGCCTTGGGAGTATTTTACAAACATTACTTTTCTCACGAAAAAGTAATCGAAGTTCATAGAATAGGATTTATTGATATAAGGATTGAAATGCTGTTCAAAAGGAAGATCGATATTAAGCCCGATGGATTTTCCTTTAGCATTAAAAGCTCCTTTATTTCCTGCCTCCATGATTCCCGGACCACCACCGGTAATAATTCCGAAACCTAGTTTTGTAATTTTCTCAGCAATTTCCACGGCCATGTCATAGTATTTATTTTCCGGCTTCAGACGTGCTGAACCAAATATAGATACACATGGGCCTATTTTTGCCAGTTTTTCATAGCCATCTACAAATTCTGCCATGATCTTGAAGACCATCCAGCTGTCCTTCGTGATCGTTTCATCCCATGTTTTTTGTCTGAAACTATTGTGAAGCTTTGTCTCGTTGCTATCTAATTCCGGGTTTACTAGACTTTCATCCCTCATTCCATCAATTTCCATTTGCAAAAATTATTTAAAATGTTTTTCAGCCTCTATTACAGATTCTGGTCTTCCAACATCTATAAGAATGCTGTCATGCAGAAAACCATGTATATGCTCAGTCTGCATCAGATCCAGATATTCTTCCATAACGGAGAATTTACCTTTTCTTTTTATTTTTTCAAAGATGACAGGATTGATACAATGAACCCCACTGAAGGCAAGAGCTTTAAACCCTTTATTGAATTCAGCAAGTCTCTGTTCACCTGTTTGTACATTCAGCCAACCTCTTAATACCAAATCATCATTGAAAAGGAGTTTTCTTGAACTTTCACGATCCGAAACCGCTAAAGTAGCAAAATCTTTTATTTTTTTATGATACTCTACCAATTCATTAATATTGATCTCAGTTAAAATATCAGCATTTAAAATTAAAAAATCTTCTCCATGATCAAGAAATCTTCTGGCAAAAATCAAGCCGCCCCCGGTTTCCAACAATTCGTTGGTTTCGTCGGAGATTTCAATGTTACAGCCGAAGTTATCATTTTTATTTAAAAAATCAACAATCTGATCCCCAAAATGATGAATATTAATAACAAAATCTGTTATTCCGAAGCTTTTCAGATAATTGATATTTCTTTCCAAAAGAGGGATACCATTCACCTTAGCCAGAGCTTTAGGATGGTGATCTGTAAACGGCTTAAGCCTGGTGCCTTTTCCGGCAGCGAAAATAAGAGCCTTCATTTTTTATAATTGATAAATGATAATAGATGAATGATAATGTTTCTGTGTGTTAATAAATGAAAGTTAAAATTAAAGGATTAATTGATCATTTATCAATGATCGCTTATCATTTATTGATTTAGTTGTGGTTGTTCATCGTGATGAATGGTTATCACGGTTCCGTTGGGATATTTTTCTTTGATGAATTCAGCGATTTTTATAGCAGAGTATACGGATCTGTGCTGTCCGCCAGTACATCCGAAGTTGATCTGAAGATTTTCAAAACCTCTTGCCAGATAATCATCAATATTAATAGATACGAGAGATTTTATCAGTTCTAAGAACTTAGGCATTTCAGTTTTAGTTTCAAGATACTCCTGAACACCGATATCATTTCCCGTTTGGATTTTATATTCTTCAATTCTTCCGGGATTTAAAATTCCTCTGCAGTCAAAGGCAAAACCGCCTCCGTTTCCTGATTGATCTGTTGGAATTCCTCCTTTCTTGTACGAAAAACTGTGGATGTCTATGTGTAGCATTTTCTTCTTTATTTTATTATTTGGACTAGAACCACTAAGATATTTATAATCTTAATTTTCTTAAAGCTTTAAAGTAGCTTACTGGTTCAAATTTAATATTTCTTTAATCTTCTGTTCTGTTTTACCAGAGGTCAATTGTTCAATGACTTTATTAAGTTCAGGATAATTTTTCATGTCTTCCCAGGAAGCCGCAAATTGTGTGATGTTTTGGATTCCTTTTTCAAGACTTGTCATAAAGTGTTGTTTCCTCTGAATTAAGCCTCTGAAGCCATACGCTCCCAGAACCTGAAGAAATCTCATCATCTGAATTGGTTTAACCGATTCTTTTAGTTGATCTTGAGTTTTTTGATCTTCAAACAGCTGGATGTAAAAATTCAGCATTTCATTTTTAAAGTCTTCAGGGAAATCAGCTTTAGCCTGAAAAAGGAATGAAATAACATCATACATCAAAGGACCTTTCATTGCCGATTGGTAATCGATAAAAGAAACTTCATCTTTTTCATTTACCATGATATTCCTTGCCTGAAAATCCCGGATCATAATGCCTTTGGGTTCCAGGTTTTCCACCAATGCTGATATCTTTTTAAATTCTTTCAGTAAAGTAGATTTATTATATTCCAGTTCCAGAACATCAGCTACAAAATTTTTAAAATAATAAAGATCATGAACAATAGGAAGTTCATCGTAGCTTTCATATTCAAATGTGTTGGAGAAATCAATGATCTCCTGAGTCTGAATCTGTAGTGTAAAAAGTTTTTTCAGAGTTTGCTGTACCAAAGCCTTTACCCGAACTGATAAATGCTCTTCTGTAATGATCTCCGATAAGGTCTGTTTTCCTAAAAACTCCTGTACATACATTTTCCTGTCCTCTGAAATAGCGAGAATAGAAGGAGTGTTAAGGTGAAGTTCAGAAAAAACGCTGGAATAGTACAGAAAACTTTCATTTTCCGGGATATTCTCATTGTAGGTGATAATGTATTGGTCAGTATCGGTTATGGCCAGAAAGTTGACCCTCGCAGAACCGCTTTGAGCTAAGGTGATGAATTCAGTGGATTTTTTACCGAGATGGGTTTCAAAAAATCGATTGGCGTTGTCAGAAGTCATAATAATATGGAAACAAATATACTAATTTAACACGAATAGTGTTAGGCTGGAAGAGGGAAGCTGGAAGAGGGGAGAATTAAGCATGAAAATATATGATGAGGCTTATTTTTGTAAGCTTTATCTGAAAGGTTTCGGGTAATTTTTCTTTGATTTATCACTGGGTAGTTGTTTTAAGCTTCCTATATCCGGTTTTTAATGGTATGTTTTAACTTTCTTGTTTCTCCTTCAGGTTATTACAGCCTAATTTTTATCTTTGTAATATGTTAAAGGACTTTAAGCCGGTGCTAGGAATTCTACTGCGCTTCATCATTATTTATCTGGTATTGCTTGTTGCGTATCAATTTTATCTCAATGCGGGTAAGGATTCCGGTTTGGATCCTTTTTCAGAAATTATTGCCGACCAGGCGAGTGCGGTACAAAATGTTTTAGGTTATCCTTCCCAATTGTACAATGATGTGAAGAATGAGCAGGTCTGGTTTTATGTAAAGAAGCAATATGTAACAAGAATGGTGGAAGGCTGTAATGCTATTTCTGTCATGATCCTCTTTGTATCCTTTGTTTTTGCTTTTTATAAAGGAGCTAAAACATTTGTTTTTGTGCTGACGGGGCTGGTTTTACTTTATATTATCAATCTTTTACGGATTGTAGGATTAAATATTGTGATGGCAGAACACAAAGAATATGGTAAAATGTTCCATGATTTTGTTTTCCCGGCAGCGATTTATGGTAGTGTGGTTTTACTTTGGTTAATCTGGATTAAATTCTTTGCTTTAAAACATGAAAATTCTTAGTTGGCTTCTGGTTATTTCAGGCATCTGTGGCTTGATAGGAGTGAGGGTAATGGAAGATAAAATATTTTATGATCCGTTTCTGGATTACTTCCATGAGGCCAATAAAAATATTGCATTTCCTGCATTTGAATGGGGGAAATTAGTGGGAGGCTATCTTTTTAGATTTGCTCTTAATCTGTTTTTCTCATGCCTGATTATTCAGGGCTTATTTAAAAATAAACAATGGACTATACAGGGTGCTTTGATGATTCTTATCATTTTTCTGATAACCTTTCCTATTTATCTGTATTGTATTCAGAACAGATTTGAAATTGGGTATCTTTTTTCTTTTTATATGAGAAGATTTGTGATTCAGCCCTTAATTATACTGCTGATTGTTCCGGTGTTTTACTATAGAAAACAAATGGATCGTAAATAAAGAAGGCTGAGTAAGCAAATAAGGATAAGTAATACCCTTATATTTTTGCTTTCTCAGCCTTTTTAAATTTTATATATTTTCTAGTCTACAGTGTGTTTATCTACACGGGTTACATTGTCTGCGGTCCATTCCACTCTTTTTACAAAATCTTTTTGGCGAACAGGGCAGTTTGTAATCTGGCATACCGGGCATGAAATAGGCTTACAGTCATCCATGTGAAAATTAAATTCGATGTTTCTTTTGATGTTCTTAGCCAAAAGAATAATGACTTTTTCCATTTCATTGTGAGCATCACGAAGGTCATAATACCAGGGTAGGGTAATATGGGCATCAATATGAAGCGAGGCTCCAAACTGTTGGATTTTCATATTGTGTATATCAATCCATTCTGTATGCCTGTTTGCTTCAAGGATTCTGATTACCTGATGCAGTATTTCCGGATCCTGTTCGTCCATAATACCGCTTAATGATTTCCGGACAATTTTATAGCCTACAAATATGATATAAAGTCCAAATATCAAAGCAACAACAGAATCCAGCCAATAAATTCTGGTAAAGTAAACAATAATTAAACTGGCTACTACTCCAAGGGTTGTGATGGTATCTGATTGCAGGTGTTTTCCGGAAGAAATAAGAACCAATGAATTTTCTTTTTGCCCTTTCTTTATAGAAATATATCCCAGAAGATAGTTGATAACAGCTGTTGCGGCAATGATCCAGATTCCTAAGTCAATTTTGCTCAGGGTTTTTCCTACGATAAGGCTGGATATGCCTTCATAGATGATCATAAGTCCTGCAATGGCAATCAACGCGCCTTCAATACCAGAGGTGACGAATTCAACCTTTCCGTGGCCATAAGGATGGTCTTCATCTTTAGGTTTTGCGGCAAGGTGAAGTGAATATAATCCCATAAATGCACTGATGACATTTACAATACTCTCCATGGCGTCAGAGAATACTGCATCGGAATTGGTAAGCTTCCAGGCAATGATCTTTCCAACGAAGAGGATAACTCCAAAAGTGGCAATGATCTTTTGGAATCCTATTTTTTCTTTGTGGGTATTCTTCGGGGTATTCATACTATGTTTGATAAAAAAAAGAATCTCAATTCTGAGACTCTTTTTTATTTTGTTAGTTTATACTAAGTTGTTTGCTACAAGGTATTCTGCGATTTGTACAGCGTTGGTTGCTGCTCCTTTCCTCAGGTTGTCTGCTACGATCCAAAGGTTGAGCGTTTTCGGCTGTGAGAGATCCCGTCTTATCCTTCCTACGAAGACTTCATCTTTTCCTTCTGAGTATAAAGGCATCGGGTAGTGGTTGTTTTTCACATCATCCATTACGATTACTCCAGGTGTTTCAGATAAGATCTTTCTTACTTCATCCAGCTCAAATTCGTTTTCGAATTCAATGTTTACACTTTCTGAGTGACCTCCCTGAACCGGAACTCTTACGGCTGTTGCAGTTAAATTGAATGTATCATCGCCAAGGATTTTCTTAGGCTCCTTCATCAATTTAATTTCTTCTTTAGTATAATCATCATCAGCAAATACATCACAATGAGGCAATGCATTCTTGAAAATCTGATATGGGTATACTTTTGCAGCAGATTCATCACCGCTGATTTCACCGTTTAACTGATCAACCGCTGCTTTACCTGTTCCTGTTACGGATTGGTAAGTAGAAACAACGACTCTTTTTAAATCATATTTTTTGTTCAAAGGTCCTAAAACCATTACCAACTGAATGGTAGAACAATTTGGATTTGCAATGATCTTGTCTTCTTTAGTCAGTACATCTGCGTTAATTTCAGGAACGACTAATTTTTTATCAGGATCCATTCTCCATGCTGAAGAGTTGTCAATAACTGTTACTCCAGCTTCTGCAAATAAAGGGGCAAACTCAAGAGAAGTAGAACCTCCAGCAGAAAAGATAGCAATATCCGGTTTGGCAGCTATAGCGTCCTTCATGCTTACAATCGTAAATTCCTTCTGTTTATACTTCACCTTTTTACCTACAGATTTTTCGGAAGCTACCGGAATTAATTCTGTTACAGGGAAGTTCCTTTCTTCCAAAACTTTAAGCATAACTTGTCCAACCATTCCTGTTGAACCTACTACAGCTACTTTCATTGATTTAATTAAAAATTTAAGATTAAACTATTTATAAATTATAACGCATATAATTTCTTTGTCTGTTTTAAGCCCCAAAGACTTTTGCCCAAGGGAATGCGAAGGCAAATAAACCTACCGCAATTAATCCCATAATCGTAACGCCAAGGGAAATTGTATCATTAGATTTTACTTTTTTATTAACGATAGTCATTAATACTGCCGCAATAAGCATAGAGAATGGATGTTCAACATATTGGAATCTTAATGCCGCATTTTTCATAACCTCTCCCATATTCAATCCTCCGCTAAAAGTAGTAACCAACATGATGATTCCTATTAGAAACTGAACGTGGAAGAAGATCATTGTGAAAAGAGTGGTTTTCTTTAAAAACTTATTCACTTTCCCGCTGAAACCAAACATGGTAGCCAAAAGAGCGATGATAAATAATGCAACCAAAAGAAGCTCGAGATACCCAAAACCTTTATGGGCACTCAATAAAATCTTGTAAAAATCCATAATCTATTTTTTTGTAGACAAAGATAACAAAAATCCCGGCTCAAAGCCGGGATTCATATTTATAAAATCTAATATTGTGATAATTAGAAGTTGAATGATATTGTTGCAGCCCAAGTTCTTGGAGCTCCGAAGAATACTTTGTTTCCGTAAGCAACACCTTTATAAACTTGTCCAGCCTGCTCATAAGTTACCCCATAATCAGGATCAGTAGGTTTAGCATTTGGATTAATTTTATCAGTTGTCTTAACATAATTTCCTCCCGCATCTGAAATATAACTTAGATCGAATAAGTTATAAACGTTACCACCAACAGTGAAATATTGCTTTTCATCTCTTAAACGAATTTTATAAGAGATACCTACATCAAAAAGATCGAAGTCTTTAAGTTTTAAAATTTCTCCACCAGGTTTAGTAAATGTACCAGCATCCATACTTCCGTATACTTTACCAACATGTCTCCATGTTCCATAGATTCTTAGATCCTGTACTGGAATTGCAGTAAATCCTAACGCAGATGTCATTTGCGGGATACTGTTGAAGTTTGTTCCACCTACTTTGATGCCATCAAGATAAAGTGTAGTTGAGTTTTTATCTGTTCCAGGAACTGCAATAGGGTTGTTATTGTTATCAAATGTAGCTCCATTTGCATTTCCTACATAATGGTAATCTCCCAAAGAGAACATTCCATTAAATTCTAAGAAACTGAAAGGTTTATAGTTTCCTTCAAATTCAACTCCCTGGTGAACTTCAGTAATACCGCTGATTTCTGCATAACCAGGTAAAATTCCTGCAGTACCCATATCGAAGTTCATAGATTTTCTTAACCATCTGTCAGACCACTGAGTTCTATAAAGGTTTACGGATGCGTTAAATTTAGCTGATCTATACCCATATCCTACTTCAAAAGAAGAGATTTTCTCATTAGTCAAGTTAGGATTTAAGAACTGTTGGTTACTTGGATAAACAGAGTTCATAAATGGCTGCTTACTATAGTAACCTAAGTTAGCAAAAACATTGTGGTGTTCGTTAATGTTATAGTTAGCACCCCCTTTAATGTTATATCCGAATAAGTTTTTGAATCCTGTTTTTGTATTGTTGATTTGACCGTTAGCGGCTTTAGAACCATCTAAAACAAAGTTATCAATTCTTTGGAAACCTTGGTTTGAAACAGACCCTTGAGCATAAACAGTTAACTTATCTGTAGAATACTCAACTTGTCCAAATCCACTGTACCAAAGTACTTCACCGTCATTGCTGAAAGAAAGTCTGTCAGACATTGGAGGTTGTGATCCACCAAAAGGATTCCAAGTTAACTTTTTATAATCATAAGTGTTAGTAATGACATTTGGAGTTGCTAGATTTTTATTGGTATTATCCTTATATCCTTTAGCTCCATAAAGATCTGTAGCAACCATATAGTGGTATCCATAGTAGTATCTGTCATCAGTACCTACTGAGAAATTCCAGTTATCATTGATTTTGTGCTGGAAGTTTGCTAAAATACCGTACCAGTTGTGAGCATTAACACTTGATCTTCTTATTAGAGTACTTGTTCCTGATGCTGTAGCAGGCGAGTTTACATCTACTAATGCATTTGCTGCATAGATTTGATCATAGTCAATGTGTCCACCTGATCCAGGAGTTGGATTAATGTATCCACTCGCGAATTTACCATTTACTCTTCCTATGTCAGAAACACCGCCACCACGGCCATTAGACATGTATGCAACGGTACTTAATGTAGATTTGTCGCTAATCTTCCAGTCCCAGTTTAACATAATTACCGGCTTAGCGTAGTAATTTGCTTTGTTAGTTATAGTTTCTTTTTTACCGTCAGCATTTGTACGGTATCCGTAGTCAGAGCTATATTCTCTGAATGGAGTTCCATCTTGGCTAGGGTTGTATTTAAAATAATCTCCTAATGAGTTAGAAGTATATCTTTGGTCATGCCACTGTGGGGCTGAGGTCATCATAAACTGAAAGTTATGCTTTGCGTTAGGTTGAAACCCTAATGCAAAGAAGTAAGCATAAGATTCGTATTCTGTATTCTCAGCATAAGTAGAACCTGCCTGTCTGCTTAATAAGAATGATGAAGACCACCCGTCTTTTGATTTACCAGTATTGTATGCAAAAGAAGTTTTAAGATAATCGTTGTTACCTACACCTAAACGAATAACACCTCCCTGCTTCATATCTGCCGAACGTGTAATGTAGTTAATTGTACCCCCAACTGAAGCAATCGCTAGTTTAGAAGAACCAAGTCCTCTTTGTACCTGGATTCCACTGGTTACATCAGATAAACCTGTCCAGTTAGAAGTGTATACAGTACCAGTTTCCATATCGTTTACTGGCATACCATTTACCATTACGGCAATGTTTCTCGATTCAAATCCACGGATTACTATTCCGGAGTCACCAAATCCACCACCTGCTTTAGTAGCAAAAACGGATGGAGTTGTATTCAAAAGTTCTGGAAGTTCCTGATTTCCCAGTCTCTCCACGATTTGTGCCGCTTTAATGTTAGAAGCCGCAACTGGTGTCTTTCTATCTTTAGCGATATCTGTAACACCTTTAAGAATTACCTCTTCAATGTCTTTAGACTTGGATTTAACCGTGTCCTGAGTTTGTTGAGCGTAATAAACACTAGCAGTAGATAAAGAAATTACTACAGTTAGTATTGATTTGTTGATTAATTTCATAATCGTTAGTAATAATTAGATTTAATTTTCTGCAAAATTCGCAAAATATATTTTAACTATTATTAACTCAATGTTAATTTTTAATCAGTCTTAATAATGTTAATCGGTTGAATGTCAGTAAAATGAGCAAAAAACGACTTTTTGTATGAAAAAAGTCATGTTATTGATTTTTTAATAAAGGTGAGGTGTTTTTGTTAAAAATTCAACGCTATTTCACCGCTTTGAGACTCAAATCTATATTCTCAGCGGAGTGTGTTAAAGCCCCTACAGAGATATATGTTACCCCTGTTGATGCAATTTCTTTAAGCATGTCACGGGTAATTCCACCGGATGCTTCTGACTCAGTTGAGCCATTTATCATTTTCACAGCTTTCTTCATCATTTTAACATCCATGTTATCAAGCATAATTCTGTCAACTTTTGCATTGATGGCTTCCTGAACTTCTTCCAGATTTCTGGTTTCAACTTCAATTTTTAACTTTTTCTTGGTCTTTTTAACATAATCCTTGGCCATTTTTACGGCATTGGTAATGCTTCCGTTGTAATCAATATGATTATCTTTAAGCATAATCATATCATAAAGACCGTATCGGTGATTGGTTCCACCACCAATAGCTACCGCCCATTTTTCACACATCCTGAAATTAGGAGTCGTTTTTCTGGTATCTAAAAGTTTGGTTTTGGTTCCTATCAATCTTGAATCCCAATCATGAGTAAGTGTTGCAATACCACTCATTCTCTGCATGCAGTTAAGAACAAATCTCTCTGTGGAAAGGATAGATCTGGCACTTCCGGTTACAATAAGGGCTATGTCTCCTACTTTACATGGAACTCCATCTTTGATGAAGGTTTCTACTTTAAGATTTTTATCAAAAGTTTTAAAAATGATTTCTGCCAATTCTACTCCTGCAAGGATACAGTCTTGTTTTACAAGTAACTTAGCACTTTGTTGAAGATCTTCAGGAATTGTGGAAAGCGTAGAGTGGTCTCCATCCTGAATGTCTTCTTCAAGGGCATTTTTTATGAATGTTTTTAATGTTTTATCTGTAACGTAGCTTGGTCTTTTCATGATGGTATGCTTTTAGGCTAAATCTTTATTGTAAAATGCTCCTTTGTTTTCTGTCATTTCCATAGATTGGATAATGATGAGGTGAGCAACGGTAGTCAGGTTTCTAAGTTCTGATAACTGTGGAGAAAGAATAGAGTAGTGGTAGATCTCATCAACGGCTGCTGCAATCTCCTGATGCTTTTGTAAAGCCATATTCAGACGTCTGTTACTTCTTACAATTCCTACCAGGTCGCTCATCATTTCCTGAAGCTGCTTTCTCAGGTAGCTAACGATGACCATTTCATCCATGATCTTCATTCCTTCTTCGTTCCATTCCGGAACGGCTTTTAAATCATCAAAGTTGAATAGGTTTTCATTAAGAAGGGATACCGTTTTCATGGCAGCGTTGTGTCCGAAAACTAATCCTTCCAGTAAAGAGTTTGAAGCTAGTCTGTTGGCGCCATGTAATCCGGAATTGGTACATTCTCCCACTGCAAAAAGATTTCTGATAGAAGATTGGCCGTCTCTGTCTACTTCAATGCCTCCCATAAGATAATGACATGCTGGTACAACGGGAATTAATTGGGTGAACGGATCAATGCCTTCGTCTTTACACTTCTTATAAATATTCGGAAAATGTTCTAAAAATTTTTCATGATTCATTTCCTTGCAGTCTAAACCGACAAATTCGTCTCCGGTAATTTTCATTTCGGCGTCAATAGCTCTTGCAACAATATCCCTTGATGCAAGTTCTTCACGTTCATCATATTTATGTATGAATTTTTCGCCTCTTTTGGTTCTTAATTTAGCTCCATCTCCACGAACAGCTTCTGAAATTAAAAACAACATTCCATCCATTTTGCTGTACAAAGCTGTCGGGTGGAACTGATAATACTGCATATTGGAAACCTTTCCTTTGGCGCGGGCTACGAAAGCGATTCCGTCGCCTGTGGCAATAGTGGGGTTGGTTGTATTTTTATAAACATGTCCGGCACCTCCTGTGGCTGCCAATGTGATTTTGGAAGTGATTTTCTTGATAGTTTTGGATTTCTCATCCAGAATATAGGCACCATAGCAATGAATATCTCCTTCATTAAGCTCTTTTCCAGGAACATGGTGCTGGGTAATGATATCAATTACATAGTGGTGATCCAGAATTTCAATATTGGGACTGTTTTTGGCTGTTTCCAATAATGCTCTTTCAATTTCGAAGCCTGTGATATCTTTATGGTGGACGATTCTGTTTTCGGTATGGCCTCCTTCTCTTCCCAGAGCGAATTTTCCATTTTTCATATCAAACTGGGCGCCCCATTCTACAATTTCATTGAATCTTGCAGGAGCTTCCTTTACCACCATTTCCACTACGTCGCGTTTGTTTTCTCCGTCACCGGCACGCATAGTGTCTTCTATATGTTTTTCAAAATTGTCATTCTGAAAGTCGGTAACTACAGCAAGGCCACCCTGTGCATATTTGGTATTGCTTTCGTCTTCATCAGACTTTGTGACAATAATGATTTTGGCATCAGGGAGTTGTTCAGAAACTTTAATGGCATAGGAAAGTCCGGAAATACCGGAACCGATTACTAATACATCCGCTTTTATCATGTGCTTGCTTTAGATACAATCATTTAAATATTAAATAAATTTAAACAATTTTTCGTTTGGTTTTCTTACTTTTTTCATGTGCTGGAAGTAATCTTCTTCAGAACGGTAGCCTAAAGCGAGGGTAACGGTTACTTTTTCTGTTTCGGGATTGATATTCAGAATCTCTTCTATCAGATCCTGTCGGAAGCCTTCCATTGGGCATGAATCTATGTTTTCAATCGCTGCAGCGTACATCAGATTGGCTAATACGATATATGACTGCTTTTCGGCCCAGTTGAAAATTTCATCCTGTGTTTTTTGATTGATATGCTGCTTAATGCTGTTTTTGAATGGATCAAGCTGCTCAAGAGGAGTTTCTCTTACCTCGGAAATATGGTTAAAATATCCCTTGATATAGTTCTCTTCAATTGTTTTCTTTGAAATAATGACAATAAGATGAGAGCATGTAGAGATCTGAGATGGGTTATAAAAAGCAGGAATTAACTTCTGCTTCATTTCTTCACTTTCAACAACAACGATCTTGTATGGCTGAAGCCCAAGAGAGCTTGCAGACAGTTTTCCTGACTCAAGAATGTTGTGTAGTGTTTCCTGAGGAATAATTTGAGTATTAAATTTTTTTACAGAATATCTTCTGCTTAAAGCTTCCAAATAATTCATAGGACAAATTTAAGCATTGAATATGAATAAAGGGGCTTTTAAAAGGAAATATATCCGCTTAATTTAAAGCAAAAAATCACCCTGCATAGCAGAGTGACTCTTTTAATATGAATGATAAATGTGATTAATTTCTGTTTTTAACAATGATCCAGCCTGTAAAGTTGACAAGAGTATTCTTGTTATTATTATGCTCATTCCATGAAACGGAATACCAGTAACTTCCGGTAGGTACTTTTCTTCCGTTGGCTGTACCATTCCATCTGTAGCCATTGGTTTTGTCTGCCTTGAAAACCTGTACACCATACCTGTCATAAATATTGACATCCAGATTGGGCTTCATTGCAAGAGCTGAATAATCAATGGTGTCATTAATGCCGTCCTCATTGGGCGTAATGATATTGACAAGATTAGGAATCGTGACATTGATTATAATAGGTTCGCAGTTATAATTATCCTTTACATATATTTTAGCTATTCCTCTTGTAATATTGGTGAATACATTGGAATCCTGCCAGGTTATATTATCTAATGAATATTGATAAGGAGGCATTCCTCCATTAACGTGAACGGTGACATTTGCTCCGGAAATATCTATGCTGGAGATAACCGGACTTTCGGATGGGATTACTTTTACGGTTTGTGTAGTGATACATTCTCCGGTTTTTAATTTTACCCAATAGATGCCAACACCAACATTTTTAATAGACTGTGTAGTAGCTCCTGTGCTCCATTCGTAGCTTTTGAATCCTGGACCCGCATCCAATGTTGTTTTACTTTCCATACAGATAATTTTGTCATTTAATACTCTTGAAGGGGTCGGAGGATTAACTGTTAGAGTGAGTTTGGCAACTGAAAAACATCCGGTGGTATCAAAAACTTTAACGTAAGCAACTCCATTAGGAGCAATGTATGCACCTGGGTTTGTTATTTCGTTAGTTCCGTTAAGAGCGTCTGTTAATGATGGATAGTATTTTTTTGTAAATGCTGCCGGGTTGGGAACTACACCTGCATTGATAAGATTAAAAGAGGCTGTTAATGGATTGCTTTCTATAAAACATGATTCTATATTAACATCATGAACGGCTACAACCGGATGGGTCTTCAGGGTAATTTTAGCCGTGCTTACACATCCCTGTGCTGTAATTACCCTTACGTAGATAATTCCTGGGGGAGCGGTGTAGGCTGCCGGATTAGGAATCTGATTAGTGCTGGCATTCAGATCATAGATGCTTGGATAAAATTCTTTGGTAACACCGGTCAAGGTGGTAACTGCCGCTGAATTGAGATCAAATATTCCAACTCCGCCATTGTTATTGTTACATTCGGTAAGAGTAGCGTCTGTTGCTGCAAATGGTGTGGGCTCCAGTTGTATGATGCCATCTCCATTATCACAAAGTGTTGATGTAGGATCTTTAACAATTACTTTAATGGTGGTATTGCCTGTATATTGAAAGCTGGTAGGATTGGCAATAGGGGTGGCGGATCCCAGTAGGTAATAGGTGAAGATATAGTTTCCGGGACTGTTTACAAATTGTGTATTGTATGATGTAAGGTCTACGGTTCCGTTTCCTGTTGCAGGATTGGTACAAACAAATGGTTTTATAGTATTGTTTAAAATAGGAACTTTATCTACATAAACCTTTGCATTCTGAATAGAATGTCTGGCACTGGCGCCTCCTGTTGCAGCTGAAAAACCAAAATATCCTTGTGACATCCCTACGGCATTTCCAGAAGGAGCAAATGACTGGTCTGCGATGAGAACACCGTCTATTTTGATTTTAATAATCCAGTTTGTGGGATTGGTAAGGTCTGTTTCCCCGTTTACTTCAACGTGTTTGTAAGTATTGCCTACAAAGGGCTGTGTGGGATTCAGGTCCGGAGAATGAAATGTGCTGCCTGGAGTATTGTTGTATTCTATATTGCTGCCGGCAGTATTGTTTGTACCATATAAAACGTGTACTTTACTCATCTGGCCCTCCGTAGTATTATTAAAAATATCAAAACCTACCATTAGTCCTGATGCATTGGCTGGAATTCCTAGACCTCCTCCTGATACAAAACCTGTTGGAGGATTAGCCAGATACCAGAATGTAAAGCCATCTCCACGTCCGAACTGTGTTGTTCCGTTTCCGTCAATTCTAAAATCAAATTCTACTTTCCATTTATCACAATAGCTTAAGGTAATTGGGGTAGATAGTTTTATGGCTCCATACTTGCTTGTTTGGTCTGTAGTAAGTCTTATAAAATCTCCGCTTACAACAGCATCTGAAACAAGATCCCAACCTGTAGTATTTACGGGGTTTCCGGTAAGTTGATAGGTTTGAGAAGAAGCTCTTTCTGGCAAGCATAGTAAAATACCCAGTAAAAAAAAGAGTAGATTTTTTTTCATAGTGGAAGGATTGTGACGTTGTTATTTGTATTAATGTTTATTCCATATTTTTTACTAATACCCAGCCTGAGTATTTTGTTTCTGTACTATTTTTATTGTTTTCATTCCATGAGATTGTATACCAATAAGTAGCAGAAGGTATCTTTTTACCATAAGCTTTTCCATCCCAAGTGTAATTTCTTATTTTGTTCGCTTCATAAAGTTTGTTCCCATATCGGTCGTATACTGTGAAGACTAAGTTTTTCTTGTAGGACAATGCAGAATAGTCAATGAAATCATTTTTGTTGTCACCATTAGGGGTGATCACATTGATGAGGTTGGGAACTGTAATCTGAACTTCTGTAGGCGGACAGTTATAGAGGTCTTTTACAAAAACCTTTACTTCACCTCTGGCCAAACCTGTGAACGTATTTGATATCTGCCAGTTGGTTCCGTCTAATGAATACTGATAAGGTAGTGTTCCTCCTGAAACATTAACGGCAATTGTATTATTATGAATGTCAATGTTGGAGATTACAGGATTTGGAGCAGGTTTTACATTGATGATCTGAGTTGTGAAACAGTTTCCTGTTCTGAGTTTAACCCAGTAGGTTCCTACACTCACATCCTTTATGGCGGAAGTAGTAGCTCCGGTGCTCCATATATATTCGTCAAAGCCTGGTCCTGCATCCAGATCTGTTTTATTTTCGATACAAATAGTTTTATCTTTAAGAATGGCTGATTTAACAGGTGGAAGTACTGCAAGGTTGATCTTGGCAATAGCAAAACAGCTATTAGCATCCGTCACTTTTACGTATACCGCTGTACTGGTTGATGTATATTGATAAGGATCAGTGATCTCATTAGTTTCATTAAGCGCATTAGCAATTGTAGTGTAATATTTCTTACTGACACCGCTGGTTAGTGAAGTGACATTTGCTGTGGTCAAATTAAAAATAGCATTTGTGATATTGTTTTCAATAAAACAGGATTGTATAGTAGCTTCCTTTACTGGAGTGTCGGGATAAAAAGTAAGATCAATTTTTGCAGAGCCGGTGCATCCCAGAGGAGTGGTTACTTTTACATAAACTGTTCCCGGTGCAGAAATATAATTATCCGGATTTAAAATTTCATTAGCTCCGGAATTTAAATCACCGAGTGTTTTGTAATATTTCTTTGTGACTCCCGGAACATCTGTGACATTGGCTGAGTTTAGGTTGAAAGTAGCAGTTCCTTTTTTATTGTTATTACATTCAGTAAGTGTTTTGTCATTAGCCTTAAAAGGGCTTAGGTCCAGCTGGATTTTTCCATCAGGGTTATCGCAAAGCACTCCTGCATTATCTTTAATAACAATGGTTATTGTTTTGTTGGTGTTAAATTCATAATTGCTAGGATTAGCTATAGGTGTAGAGCTTCCCTGAGGATAATAAGTAAAAGTATAATTTCCTGGATTGGCAACAAATTGAGCGTTGAAGTCAGTTAGATTCACGCTTCCAAATCCGGTCGTAGGATTAGGGCAGAAAGACTGAGTTGCTAAAGTCTTTAAAATGGAGACTTTGTCCGTATATATTTTTACATTTTTAATAGAATGCTTAGCACTTGCAGCTCCGGTAGATGCTGAAAATCCAAAATATCCCTGGGTCATAGTGGCTGCTCCTGCTGAAGGAGTGAATGATTGTGATGTAATTGTGTTGCCATCTATCTTTACCGTAATAATCCAGTTGGTTGGTATATTGGGATCTGTTACTCCTGTAACTTCAACATGTTTATAAGTGGACCCTACGAAAGGTTGAGTAGAATTAAGATCGGGTGAATGGAATGAACTTCCTGCTGTGTTGTAATATTCTAACCCATTTGAATCTGTTGTATTGGGAACTACTCCGTAGGCAACATGAACCTTACTCATCAGGCCGCCCCCTGCCATATTATTGTAGATATCAAAACCTATGATAAGGCCCGTTGCGTTTTGTGGAATTCCCAATCCTGCTCCTTGTTGACTGGTAATAGGGGGATTGGCAAGATACCAGAATGCAAATCCATCTCCTTTGCCGGAAGAAGTTCCGTTTCCGTCAATTCTAAAATCAAATTCAACTCTCCACTTGTCACAATACTTTAAATTAATGGGATCGTTTAGTTTTATGGCACCTGCTTTATTGGTTAAGTCATCGGTGAGCATGATGAAATCTGTATTTGCAGCTGCGCTAGGTACTATAGTCCATCCTGTCGTGTTGATCGGATTTCCGGTGAGCTGATAGGTCTGGGCAAAGGATTTTCCAGACAGGGTAAATAAAAGAATAGAGAAATAAAACAATAAATTTTTATTCATTTCACTGGGATTTAGATGATGTAAATATATTAAATCCTAATCAATAAATATGTATTTAATGTTAATTTTGTTAAAAAAATTAATTATTATTCAAAAAATATTGTTTTTTATGATAAAGTAGCAAATCTTGTACGTGTTATTATGGATTTATGTTAATTAAATTAAAAGAGCGAATTGTTTTCCAATCCTTCAAAGTAAGTATCAATTTCAAGATCTGCAGAGCCTGCTGCAGCCACTGCTAATTTGTCACAAAGCTCATTCTCGAAATGCCCGGCATGGCCTTTTACCCAATGCATTGTAGGTTTATGGATGTTGTATTGCTCTATAAATTTCTTCCAGAGGTCAGGGTTTTTTACATTTTTCCAGCCTCTCTTAATCCATCCGGTGATCCAGTTCTGATTAACAGCATCCGCTACATACTTGCTGTCAGTATAAACATGAATGTCATTTTCTGTAGATTTCAGTTTCTCCATTGCTGAAATCACGGCCAGAAGTTCCATTCTGTTATTTGTAGTTTTACGAAATCCCTTAGAGAATGTTTTCTGGTAGTTTTTTTCGGGAACACGCATGAGAATTCCATATCCGCCTTTTCCCGGATTTCCGCTGCATGCGCCGTCTGTATAAATTTCGATTCTCAAATCTGTTGTATAATTGAATTGTATTAAACTGATGATATTACAAAAATGGGGGGAAATCTTTTAATGAAGAAGAATTCATTTTTATATTGAGTTCCCGTAAGTTTTAGGGGTGATTCTAAAGTCTAAAACGGAAAATCATCATCATCATCAAAATCATTCATAGATGATCCTGAAAGTTTTGAACTGTCCGGAAGATCAAATGCTGCTCCCGGTTGTATTGTTGTCTTGATTTTGTCAAAACCACTTGGCTCACCAAAATTTGAAGGGTATCCACCACCCATACCTCCATCAAGGGCTGCTTCAATGTCGCCGAATTTTGCAAAATGCTTTAAGAAAGATAATCTAACGTCAGCCGTTGCACCATTCCTGTGTTTTGCGATAATTAGTTCCGCCTGGTTTTCAGTAGATGTTTCCTGTCCTTCATCATCATTATCCCATACCGTAATTTTATAATATTCAGGTCTGAAAATGAAAGATACAATATCCGCATCCTGCTCAATCGCACCGGATTCCCTCAGGTCAGAAAGCTGAGGTCTTTTTCCCGGACGGGTTTCCACACTTCTCGAAAGCTGAGAAAGTGCAATAACGGGTACGTTCAATTCTTTTGCAATAGCCTTTAATGAACGGGAAATCATGGAGATCTCCTGTTCACGGTTTCCAACTCCTTTTCCGCTGCTGCCGGCTGTCATCAGCTGAAGGTAGTCGACCATGATCACCCTTACTCCGTGCTGCATTACCAGCCTTCGGCATTTTGCACGGAAGTCGAAAATCGAAAGTGATGGAGTTTCGTCAATATATAAAGGTGCGTTTTCCAATTCGGATACGTTGGAGAATAGTCTTTGCCATTCTTCATCATCAAGAGTTCCCTTTCGAAGTTTTTCTGAGGAGATTCTTGTTTCTGAGGCAATCATTCTGGTGATAAGCTGTACAGATGCCATCTCGAGAGAGAACAGAGCCATGGGAATTTTGTGGCCTACCGCAATATTTCTTGCCATCGAAAGAAGGAATGCTGTTTTCCCCATCGCCGGACGTGCTGCAATGATAATAAGGTCAGAATTCTGCCAGCCTCCGGTTTCTTTGTCTATATCTCTGAATCCTGAAGGAACACCAGAAAGTCCCTCCTTGTCTTTTAAAGATTTGATGGTGTCAATAGCTTGTTTTACCAATGAGTTGGCGGTATCGAATCCCTTTTTAATTGTTCCGTTCGTAATTTCAAAGAAAGACTGTTCTGCTTTATCCAGAAGTTCAAATACATCAGTTGATTCTTTATATGAGGAATCAATCACATTCGCGGAAACATTAATAAGACTTCTTAAAATATATTTTTCAAGAATGACGCGGACGTGATACTCAATATGGGCGGATGAACTTACTCCCATAGTAAGGTCGATAATATAATGATCTCCACCTGCCTGACTTAATTTATCCTCTTTTTTAAGTTCCTGTATGATTGTCATTAGGTCTACCGGATGGTTGCCTTCATAAAGCTTCAAAATAGTAGAGAAAATTACCTGATGTCTGGGATCATAAAATACTTCCGAGGTAAGAAGGTCAATGGAATGGTCAAGACCCTTTTTGTCAATCAAAAAAGTTCCGATAACAAGTCTTTCAAAATCCACTGCATTAGGAGGCATCTTCCCATCCGCAATAGATAGCTCTTTTGCAAAGTTTCCGTGGGTAAGGGATGATAATGTTTCTTTCTGCGCCATGGTGCAAAGATAGCTTATTTAAAAAATATTTAAAAAATAGTATTCAACAAATTATTAGCAGTCTTTGTGAAAATACGACCAATAGGGTGTTGGGTGTGTTGATAAAAAAAATCACCTCGAGTGAGGTGATTTTTTTATGATGCGGATTAGGGATTACTCTCTGTTTTTTACAATAATCCATCCTGAGAATTTGAAAGGAGTGTTCTTTCTGTCGTTCTCATTCCAGGTTAAAGAATACCAGTAAGTACCTGTCGGTATTTTCTTGCCGCCAATAGTTCCATCCCATTTGTATCCGTTGGATTTATCAGCCTGGTGAATTTTCACACCATATCTGTCGAAGATGTTCAGTGTCAGATTCTGTTTGTCTGCAATTGCTGAATAATCCAGAGTGTCATTGATGCCGTCTCCGTTTGGTGTAATAACATTTACAATATTAGGAACCAATACTGAAACCACAATAGGGTCGCAATTGTAGGCGTCTTTTACGTAGACCTTATAGCTTCCTCTTGGAAGATTGTTAAATACATTGGTATCCTGCCAGACAACATTGTCTATAGAATACTTATAATCAGGTGTACCACCTAGTACATTTACAGTTAATGTAGTAGTTGCAATATCAATACTTGCTATTACAGGTTGTTCAGATGGATATATACTTACAGATTGTTTAGTGACACATTCACCAGTTGTAAGTTTTACCCAATAAGTACCTACTCCTACATTACTGATGACTTGTGTAGTTGCTCCGGTGCTCCATTCATATTTTTTGAATCCAGGTCCTGCATCCAAAGTGGTTTTATCTTCCATACAGATGATTTTATCCTTAAGGACGTTGGAAGTTACCGGAGGAAGTACTTTAAGTGCTACTTTAGTTACGTTGAAACATCCGCGGTTGTCATATACCCTTACATATACTACGCCGGTTGGTGCGATATAGGTTTTAGGATTTGTGATTTCATTAGTAGCATCTACAGCGTCAGCCATTGAAGGGTAATATTTCTTCTCTGTGCCGGAAGCTGGTGTGTTAACAGGAGCGTTATCGAGATTAAACAGACCTGTAGAAGGGTTAGATTCTATGAAACATGCTGTGAGTTCGGCGCCATCCAGGACTTCTACCAGTGGATAGAATTTTAATTTAATTTCTGTAATAGTTATACAGCTAAATTCATTCGTTGCTTTTACAAAGACAGAACCTTCTGCGGCAACATATTGATAAGGGTTGGTTATTTCGTTGGTGCCGTGGGAAAGATCATACATTGAAGGGTAATACTTTACCGTAAGGTTAGGGGTAAGACCTATGGTTGCAGTTGATAGGTCATATAGCGCTGTCCCTGACTTGTTGTTACTACATGACGTAAGGGTTGCGTCGGTAAGTTTGAATGATCTGTCAACAAAATTAATGTCTCCAAATTCCCTGCACTGATTTAAAAAGCTGACAGGTTTGGTAGGGTCTGCGTAAGAAATAGAATAAGTATATTTTGTTGTCGTGTTAACTGGAATAGGACTTGTGATAGGGTCATAATCATTCATTGCATCAACAGCACTGCGATAATATTTTATAACAAAATTAGGATTGTTGTTTCTGATATGATTTGATAATGTAGAAAAATCAAAAGTTACCGGATCACCACAAATGTCAATATCGCCATCTAGTTTAGCACCAGGCTTTAAAAATGGAAAAGGCTGGTAAATTTTTAATGAGTTGTTGTCAAATGGAGTAAGTAGTGTTGCTGTTCCTCCAAAGCTTAATTTAAAAGGAGCGATTTCTGTGGAATAGTTATTTAAAAGTAAATGATATACTTCTCCAGGAAGTACATCAATGTATTTAACAAAGCCGATTCCACCACCTCCTTCTGTGGTTTCTGTGGCGGTCATATTAAGACCTGTAAGAGGTCTGTTTATTAAGTTGCCCATTCCCGCATATGAACACCTTAAAGGGGTTTCTCTGGGATTGCTGCAGCTGTGGTTAGGTCCATATAATGCAAAGTCATAATCAATGTCATAGGCCTTAGGTCCCAGGGGGGTGATAAGGAAGGTTAGAGTTCCTGCTGTTTGTATGCTGAAGGTAAACCAGATAGAATTACTCTCAGTGCTTAGACAGCCGCTTCCTTCTTTTACGCTTCCACTTCCATTTGGTTTTAATGAGATTTCTGCATCGCTGCATATAGGGATTGCTGTGATGCAATCCTGTTGTGCAAAAACCATTTGGGTGATGAAAATTAGAAAAACCAGTAGATATTTTTTCATTTTGACCGATTTAAAATTGAATCCTTAAAGTAAATTATTTGTTTCTTGGGATAAGTTGCTTACCCCATCCTGGTACAGAGTCCAAGGTTGTAAATCCTGTTGCAGCCTTTTGGTATTGAGTCTCAGCCTCAGTAGTGTTACCTGATTTTTCAGCTGATTTTGCTTTTAGGATTGCCAGTCTTGGATTGTTCGGGTCAGCACTTTCTGCTTTTGAAATATATGCTGAAACCAATTGCGCCGCTTTTGCCGGATCATTGTAGATGTCCATCTGTATGCTTTGTAATGTAATAAGGCCCAGGAGAATATTGTTTTCCGGATTGTCCGGCTGGGAAAGTGATACTCCAAGAGCGAATTTTTCGGCTGTAGTAATGGCTTGTGATGCTGAAGCAGGAGATTTTTTTGATAAAAGTTCTCCCTTAAGATACATAGCCGCAGCAGCATAGTAAAAAGCCTGCCATTTTTCAGAAGTGTTAGTCTCTGTGAATTTCTTAAACAATTTGTCGTAGTCACCTTCAGTGTTGATGGTGTTGAGTTGTGAAGCGCTTTGTTGTAGTACTTTGTCAGTGAAAGCCTGAGCGCTTACACATAAACTGGTCACGAAAAAGCTTAAAATAAATAAAAGTTTATTCATAAAGAGGATATTTGTGACAAATATATGAAATTATTAATGTTTAATAAGGAATTTTGATATATATTTATGAATGTGGTTTATTGTTTTGCGATGTGGTATTTTGTGTGTTTGATTGAGTTGTATGAAAACTGTAATGTTTTCTTGGTTTCTGTTTTTAAATTACATTGTGAATTGTGAGTTATTTTAAAATAAATTAGGCATAAAATAAAAATAAGGATAGAAAATTTTCTATCCTTATTTTGTGTATGTATTATTTAGGTTTGATTTAAGTGTTCTTAAATCAATTGATAATAAATTTGTTAATATTGCATTTTTCTAAGCTTTGAATTGGTGCTTCCTACAATTAGAGCAATCAGAACTGTCATGCATCCTCCAAATACCACCGAGCGTACCACTCCCAATGCTTTGGCCATTACTCCGCTTTCAAACTGTCCCATTTCATTGCTGGACATAATGAATATTGAGTTCACACTTAAAACCCGTCCTCTTATATGGTCAGGGGTTTTTAACTGTACAATAGTTCCTCTGATGACCACGGAGATCCCATCAAGCATTCCGCTTAATATAAGAAACATAAAAGAAAGCCAGTAAAGTTTTGATAATCCGAAGCCAATGATGCAGATTCCAAAACCAGTAACTACTGCAAGTAATATTTTTCCCTGGTTTTTTCGTAAAGGAACAATAGATAAAAGAGTGATAATACACATAGAGCCAATATCAGAAGCTGCATTCAGCAAACCAAATCCTTCAGCTCCCGAATTCAGGATATCTGTTGCAAATACAGGGATCATTGCTACGGCTCCTCCAAAAAGTACAGCAAACATGTCAAGACACAAAGCGCCCAGAATTTCCTTGGTTTTAAAAATATAGGAGATTCCCTCACGCATGCTTTCCACCACATCTACATTTTCTTTCTTATACTCAGAATATTGCTTATTCAGGTGCCAGAAAAAAAGCGAGGCAATAAATATCAGGGATAAAATAACCACCAAAGTCCACTGTACTCCGAAATATCCGATAAGAAGTCCTCCAATAGCATGTCCACATACAGAGGATATCAGAAAGGTTGCCTGGTTAAGAGTAACAGCATTAGGCAGATTTTCTTTCTTTACAATTTTAGGAATCATAGAAGGAACAATAGGGCCGATAAAGGCTCTTGCAATCCCTGTGAAAAATATAACCCCATAAATGTAGTAAGTGATCTGATGTCCTGTAAAATGCATTTGAACATTAAGAAAAGCTGGAATAAGAAGCAGTGCAATCAGAAAGATATAAGCATAATTACAAATGAGCAGCAATCTTTTTTTCTCATTCATATCAATCACATGTCCTGCATATAGAGCACAGCTTACCGCAGGAATTACCTCCGAAAGGCCGATAAGTCCTATTGAAAAAGGGTCTTTGGTTAATTGATATACCCACCATCCCAATAAGGTGGCAAGCATTCTGAAAGCTAAAACAATAAAAAACCTCCCAGTAAGAAGATTTCTGAATTCAACATTTTGTAATGTTTTTAACGGGGTAAAGGAAATCATGAACAAAAATAGCCCTAAAAATTTATTTAGAGCTATCAGTATATTGTTTTTTAAAAGATATAATAAATATATATCAAAAGATAAAATCTATTTTAGTCTGCTCTTGAAGAGCTGAGTACAATCGCTGCAACACCTGCAGCTCCGATAATGGTGGCTCCAGTTGCAATTCTTGCTTTTCTGCTGTCTTTCACTGCAGCAACATTCGATTTAGGAATAATTACTTCTGTACTGTCTTTTTTTCCGGCCGTACCTACAAGATTATCTCCTACAACGTTTCTGAATAATATTTTCTGCTTCGGAGACCCGTCTCTCATGGTAACTTTGTAAATTTTACCGGCTTCCAGATTGGAATAGTTGTTTTTTGAAATATCCTCGCTGTATTTTGTAGTAGCGCAAGACGTAATGACAAATAAAGACGTTAATAAAGATGATTTCAACAGTACAGATGCTTTCATTATTTTCGTTTAGTTTTTCAAATTTATAATTTTTTTCGAATATACGTTTTTGGAATTGAAAAAATATCTTTAAAGTTTGTAAATTTCTAACAGATCTGCGATTTTTCTGTCGTTGGCTAATCTTGGGGTTTTATTCTGGCCACCCAGTTTTCCCTGAGATTTAGCATATTCATGAAACGCATTTTTCTTGAGTCTTGTAATCTGAAGCTTTTGTAAAATATTTCCGGAAATGAGATCCTCATAATAGGTATTCCTCTTTCTAAGCTGCTGATCCAGTTCATTTCTGAATGTTTCCAAGTTTTCAGGATCCTTTTCAAATTCAATCAGCCATTCATGATAAGGAAGACCTTCACCTGGATTAACTTGTGGCGCAAGATGGAATTCGGTGATCTGTGCCGGATGCTTTTCAAGAGTAGCTTTCATGGCTTCCTCTACTTCAAACGCAATCACATGTTCTCCGAATGCGGAAGTAAAATGTTTAGTTCTTCCGCTTACCAACAGCCTGTATGGATTTTTATCAATAAACCTGACTACATCGCCGATAGAGTAAGCCCATAATCCTGAATTGGTTGTAAGGATCAGTGCGTAGTCTTTATTAAGCTCAATTTCTTTTAATGTTAATCTTCTGGCGTTTGGCTTCCCATATTCTTCCAAAGGAATAAACTCATAAAAAATACCATGATTCGTTAAAAGTAAAAGCCCCTCTTTGGTATAATCGTCCTGAAAAGCAAAGAACCCCTCAGATGCGGGGAATGTTTGGATAATATCTACTTTTCCACCCAATAAATCCTCCATTTTATCACGGTAGGGCTCATAATTTACGCCGCCTGTAACGATAAGTTGAAGATTAGGAAATAATTGTTTTATCTTTTTTCCGTGTTTTTCAGTCAGCTTTTCAAAATACATGATAAGCCAGGGCGGTATGCCTGAAATCAGGGTCATGTTTTGGTTTTCCGTTTCTTCAACAACCTTATCTACTTTAGCCTCCCAGTCTTCCATAATATTGGTTTCCCAACTTGGCAATCTGTTTTTTTGAAGGTAGCTTGGGATATGGTGAGCAACAATGCCGGATAATCTGCCGGTTTTAATTCCGAAAACATCTTCCAGTTCCGGACTTCCCTGTAGAAAGATCATTTTTCCGTTAACGAAATCAGCATTGTTTTTCTTGCTTATATAATGAAATAAAGCACTTTGAGCTCCTGCAATCTGATAAGGCATTCCTTCCTTAGAGATAGGAATGTATTTTGAGCCGGAAGTTGTTCCGGAAGTTTTGGCAAAGTATTCAGGAGTATCTGTCCAGAGAATATTGGACTGTCCTTTTTTTACTCTTTCGATGTATGGTTTTAAATCTTCATAATCAGCAATGGGAACTCTATTCTGAAAATCCTTTACAGAACGGATGTTTTCAAAATCGTGTTCCCGCCCGAAAAGTGTTTTTTGGGCGGTACTGACAAGGGAGATCAATACATCCTCTTGGTTTTTCTCTGCATTTTTTTTGAATTCCTCTGCCTTTTGAACATGTTTTTTTGCCCAAATCAGCGCTGCGTTTTTCTTGAAGAAGTTTAACATGGTTCAAATTTATAAATAAGTAGAGAATTGTGGAATTATTTTTAGAACGTAAGGCATAAAAAAACCGATGAAACGAATCCATCGGCCTTTCTCGAAATTTGATTATGAAAATAACAACTATATGTTGATGTTATGCTTTATTTATTTGTTTTATACCTTTTGTCCGGAGTGCCATCTTTTTTCAGATGCTTGTTTTCTTTATATCTCTTATCCGGAGTACCGTCTTTTTTCATTTTAGCAGCAGGGGCAGGTTGAGATGGTTTTGCCTCTGCCGGTTTAGCTGTTTTAGCAACCATTGGTTTTGCTGCTTTTACTTCTGCTGGTTTAGCAGCTGCAGCTTTTACAGGGGCAGGGGTTGTATGAGTAGCGGGAGCAGTCTGCTGAGCAGTAGCAAGGCCCAGTCCTAAAACTAATGACATTGCTGATAGTAATTTTTTCATAAGAATACTGTTTATTTTTTGTTGAATAAAGATATACAAAAAGCAGGCTAGAAATTTTGGTTTTTTAAACTTAACTAAAGTTTATTACAGCTTAAAAAAAAATTAAAGCAGCTTGCTGAATAATAAAAAAAAACCTGTTTCCGGTTAAGAGAACAGGCTTTTACATGAACAACAGATGGGTTAACGTGTACAGTTAGCTGTCCAGGTTTTACCATCCTGAATGTATAAAATTTTCAATGTATTATTGTCAATTCTGATATAAGAAGTGGCAGTAGATCCCACCATCACTAAGGTATTATCTCCCTGTTTGCTGAATTCTATTCCATTCAGACTAGGAATACCGTTTGAGAAGGTAAAGTTGTACTTGGTGCCACTGGCAATTTTCGTTACAAATACACTTCCGGCATCCGTGTTGGTATTGGTAGAGCCTCCATCATTATAAGATACACTTCCTTTGTAGGTTCCTGCAAAAAAGTCGTTGTCTGCCGGATCATCATCCTTGCTGCACGACGAAAAAGATAATACTGTAAAAATCAACAGCATCAATACTCCTAGAATTTTCATTGCTTTTTTCATAATACTACTTTTAATGTTTGGTGTATTTAAAAAGCCAAACACTATGCCATGGGAAAAAATGCAATCTTTTTTAACAGGTTATTAAATGAATTAGTAAAAAATTAAGATTTAAATAGGCTAAGTCTTTCATTTTAAATCTAAAAGTCTGGCTGATTTCTATTCAAAGAAAAAAATATCCTTACCTTTGTATACCATTAAACGGTTTCGGAAAACTCCCGAAATCGCTTCTGTCGTTTATACCATTACTATTTATGCAGTTAAAATCCATCAACGAAAAATTCCTTCCGGACCTGATGCAAAAAGAGTTCGGAAAAGAAATTTTTACTCAGTTAGAAAATAGTCAGCATATTGCCGTGAAAGGAAGTGCGGGATCCTCAGTTTCTGTATTTGTGGCTGAACTTTTTTTGGTTCAGAAAAAAAATATTCTTTATCTGGTAGATGATAAGGAAGATGCATTGTATGCCAACACCGAAATGGAAGATCTGATTGGAAAAGAAAAAGTATTGTATTTTCCGGCTACCCATCTTGAACCGTATCAGGTAGAAAAGACGCAGAATGCCAATCTGGTATTGAGAACTGAGGTTCTGAATAAAATCAATTCAGGGAGGTCTCCAAAAGTAATCGTTGCGTATTCTGGAGCACTGTCTGAAAAGGTATTAAAGAAAGAAGACTTCAAAGCTATTTCCCATCATATAAAAGTAGGTGATCAGCTGGATTTTGATTTTGTGGATGAGCTGCTTAATCATTATCATTTCCAGCAATCAGATTTCGTTTCAGAACCAGGTGAGTTTTCTGTAAGGGGAGGAATTGTAGATGTATTTTCTTATTCTTATGAAAAGCCATACAGGATCACTTTCTTTGGTAATGAAGTGGAAAGTATAAAAACCTTTGATATAGAAACTCAGCTTTCGGTAGATAAAGTAAAGGATTTTCAGTTGGTATCCAATATGAATTTTTCTGTGACAGCAAGTCGGGTGTCATTGCTGCAGCTATTGCCTAAGGAAAGCTATGTCATTTCCAAAAACGGAATGGTAGGAATGGAGAAGATTAAAACATTCTATGAAAAGTCCCTTGAAAAATATGAAACGTTAAATAAAGATATTGCTCACAGAACACCGCAGGAGCTTTTTATTTCCGATCAGGAGTTTTTATTTGATTATAAGAAATTTAAAACCGTTGATTTTGCAAATGTAGCCATTCAGGGATTGAAAGAAATTGCTGAAATTAAAATGGAGCAGCTTCCACAACCTTCCTTCCATAAAAACTTTGAACTCCTGATTGAGGACATGGAAGAAAAGCAAAAAGATGGGTTTGATACCTGGATTTCCTTTTCAACGGAAAAACAGAAGGAAAGACTGGAGTCTATTTTTGAAGAGCTTGAGCATGAGCTTCCTTTTAAAAGTTTTAAATCTGAACTGCATGAAGGATTTGTAGATAATGGGCATAAACTGTTGATATATACAGATCACCAGATCTTTGACCGTTATCAGAGATATAAAGCCAAAAACACCTTTGCAAAATCAGAACAGCTTACTCTGAAAGATCTGATGTCCCTGAAAATAGGTGATTATATTGCGCATATCGACCATGGAATCGGAAAGTTTATGGGATTGGTGAAAGTGAATAATGACGGAAAAATTCAGGAATGTTTTAAGCTGACCTACAAAAACGGTGATTTATTATATGTAAGCATTCATTCATTACACAAGATTTCAAAATATAACGGACCGGATGGAAGAGAGATTGTTTTGAGTAAACTGGGCTCTCCGACCTGGAAATCCCTGAAACAAAAGACAAAAGCCAAAGTTAAACAGATTGCTTTTGATCTTATTCAGTTATATGCTCAAAGAAAAACAGCGAAAGGTTTTGCTTATACGCCGGATTCTTACCTGCAGAATGAGTTGGAAGCAAGCTTTATTTATGAAGATACTCCGGATCAGGAAAAGGCAACTGTAGATGTGAAAAAAGATATGGAAGCGGATACGGTGATGGACCGATTGGTTTGTGGTGATGTTGGTTTCGGTAAAACTGAGGTTGCAATCCGGGCTGCATTCAAGGCTGCAACAGACGGTAAACAGGTCGCGGTACTTGTTCCTACTACTATTCTGGCATTTCAGCATTTCAGGAGTTTTAAAGAAAGACTTAAAGATTTTCCGGTCAATGTTGGCTATGTTAATCGATTCAGAACTGCCAAGCAGAAATCTGAAACGCTGGATGACCTGAAAAACGGGAAAGTAGATATTATTATCGGAACTCATCAGTTAGTAAGCAGTTCCGTTAAATTTAAGGACCTTGGATTATTGATTATTGATGAGGAGCACAAGTTCGGAGTTTCAGTAAAAGATAAATTGAAGACCCTGAAAAATAATGTGGACACGCTTACGTTAACTGCTACTCCAATTCCAAGGACATTGCAGTTCTCATTAATGGCAGCAAGAGATTTGTCCGTAATCAAAACTCCACCACCCAACAGACAGCCGGTAGATACTCAGCTGGTGGGATTCAATGAAGAGATACTTCGTGATGCCATTTCTTATGAAATTCAGCGAGACGGACAGGTGTATTTTATTAATAACAGAATTGAAAACCTGAAAGATATTGCCGGGCTTATACAGCGTCTGGTTCCGGATGCAAGGGTAATCACCGGACATGGGCAGATGGATGGTAAACAGCTGGAAAAAAATGTACTTGATTTTATGGAAGGAAAGTATGACGTGCTTGTTTCAACTACCATTGTAGAAAGTGGGGTAGATGTTCCGAATGCAAATACAATTTTTATTAATGATGCACAAAAATTCGGGATGGCAGATCTTCACCAGATGAGAGGAAGAGTAGGGCGAAGCAACAGGAAGGCTTTCTGTTTCCTGATCACTCCACCTTATGATATGATTACTTCTGATGCCAGAAAACGCCTGGAGGCTATTGAACAGTTCTCTGATCTTGGAAGTGGTTTCCAGATAGCGATGAAAGACCTTGAAATCCGTGGTGCTGGAGATTTATTAGGTGCAGAGCAGAGTGGCTTCATCAATGAGATGGGATTTGAAACCTATCAGAAGCTTATGCAGGAAGCTCTTGAAGAATTAAAAGATGATGCTGATTTTGAGAATTTATTCGAAAACGAAGAAGACAGGCAAAAGCTCTTCAAATCTGTGAAAGATGTTAATATAGATACAGATCTGGAACTGATGTTACCAGACTTCTATATCTCCAATACAGAAGAGAGACTGTTGTTGTATCAGAAAATAGCAGAGATTAATAATGAAAAAGACCTTCATCAGTTTGAACTTGAGTTGATTGACAGATTCGGGGCGTTGCCGAAAGAAGCAGTGAATTTACTGAAAAGCGTCTCCCTGAAGTGGCTGGCTGCAGATATTGGTTTTGAAAAGATTGTGATGAAGAATGGTGTGTTTTTAGGATATTTCCCAGGTAATCCTCAGGACAAATTCTATCAGACCGACCGATTCAGACATATCATTAATTATTTGACAAGAAACCCTGCGGAAGCTCAGCTTAAAGAGAAATCCGGTAAAGAAGGAAATCAGCTGATGATGAGAAAAGAACGGGTGAAAAATGTAGATGAGGTAAATATTTTACTAAAAGCAATTATTGAACATAATTAAAATATAGTTTTTAAAAAATTAATAAATTTCCTTCAAAAGTTATTAAACCATATAAAAATTCGTTTTTTTATATGGTTTTTTTGTGATTGTTATCATGTTTTTTCTTCGAAATATTCATAGTTGGGAGAATTAGGCCCTTTTTGATGGGGTTAAAGTCACTTTTTAATGAGAAAAGACTGTTGAATAAAGCCCGTTGCAGAAGTAGTTTGAAGTGTCGTGTAATTTTATTTTAGTTTTTCTGATGGCGTAATGTAGAAATAATTCTACTTTTTCATATAAAAAATTCTATGCTGTAATGTGTTTATTTCTATAGGTTTAAGGGGTGTAACTGGAATTTTTTCGATTCGTAATCAGTACCTTTGCAGTCCTTAATTATGAAAAAAATTATATTTACTTGCGTAGTTGGACTCATTTCCTCCTATGCTCACGCACAGGTGGGAATCGGAACCTCGAAGCCAAAATCAACGCTTGATGTAAACGGCAAAACCACCTTAAGAAAAGAACTTAGAGTAGGCGGAACTTCAACGAGTGCAGGAAATGCCGGATTGAATGGCCAGGTATTGGTTTCTCAGGGCGAGGGTAATG
Organism: Chryseobacterium sp. BIGb0232; assembly: GCF_024810195.1. Lineage (NCBI taxonomy): Bacteria > Pseudomonadati > Bacteroidota > Flavobacteriia > Flavobacteriales > Weeksellaceae > Chryseobacterium > Chryseobacterium sp. BIGb0232. The sequence continues at coordinate 253,905 of NZ_JANUEH010000004.1, read as the reverse complement.
CTCCAATTTGGAAATCACTGAATGTTCCTTTTATGGAAGAGGGACAGTACAAATTGATCAATTCATATTTATCTTCGGATCAGGTAGGTATTACAGCACTTTCTAACGGTATTCAGGGGGATGGTGTTTCCAGAAATAGTGTTGGGGATGATATCAATGATACTTCTAAAGGTAAATGGGTGAAAATTGATGGTCTTAAAAATATTTTTACCATTAAAAATGGAAAAAACAGGCTTACTTATCAGTTTCAGACCGGAGTTGAAATGAAGGCACCGGTGTCTACGACTTCTAATAATGTAAGATTTGCTTGCGCTGTTTTCAGAAATGATAAACTGGTTGCCGTACGTCCTGACAGGGTAGCTTCTAACAATAATACGGCAAAAGCTGGTATTCAGGATTATATTTTCACACTTAATTATACAGAACTCAATGTTCCTGTTGGAGTACAAAAACTTGAAATTGCATGTAGAAAAATCAACACTTCAAATGTAAATTCTCAGTTTGCCATAGGCCGTGATGTTCAGAGTTCCAATGGAGCGTCTAATGCGTTTACACTGGAGTCTAATATGAAGATAGATGTTATTGAATACGTAACTTATAAATCCAACTAATTTAAGTGATGAAAAATATATTTTCGACTATACTTCTTGCCTCAGGACTGATGCTCTCAGCCCAGGTGGGTATTAATACAGATTCTCCAAAAGCAAAACTAGATGTAAACGGAGATTTGAATCTGAGAGATAAAATTGCCGTACTTGATGCGACAGATAACACGCTTTCTATTGGAAATAATGACCAGTTGCTGGTTTCCCAAGGTGAGGGATATGCACCTATCTGGAAAACTCTTCGTATTCCAGAATATGAACCGAATAAGTTTTATCTGATCTTTAATAATTCCTTTTCGGATAAATTGGGAGTTGATTTCTCATATTCAGATGAACCTAATATGAGCGCTTCTAAAGGCGCAACTTTTACTAAAGGAACAAGTTTGGGCAGTCTTATCGGATTCAAAGAAATCACTGGTTTGTCACAGAATATCAGTGTGTTCAGTACTGAGAGTAAAGCGTATTTTCAGTTTGAAACTGTAGTACAGGCAAATTTTGGAAGCAATGGAACTACAGATACATCAATAGACTATGCTTGCGGTATTTTTGTGGATGATAAGCTGATCAATTTGAGACAGAATAACTTAAAGGCTAATAGTGCCCAATATCCTTTCATGACACACAATCAAATTGGACTTATAGGAAATCTTTCTAAAGGAAACCATAAGGTAAGTGTTGCCTGTTCAAGGGTTGGATCGTACGGGGATGCTCCCAACAGGAGATTGTCTGTAGGAAAAAATACAAATACCAATATTAACAACTTTATCGCTCAATCATCTTTGAAAGTAGAGGTATATGAAGTTCCACAAGCATTTAACACGATAATAAATTAAAAACCAATTATGAAAAAAATATTTTTTATTCAATTTTTATTGATTATTGGGTTAGTGAGCGCTCAGGTCGGTATTAATACCGCAAATCCAGTTAATAAGTTAGATGTAAATGGAGATATTAATGTTAGAAAAGAGGTAAGAACTGCTGGTACTGATTTATTAAAAGGGTCAGCCGGTAATGCCGGAGACATTTTTCATAACAACTCGGAAATGACTGCAAATGACTGGAAAAGTATTAAAATAGCTGATGGACAGGGAAGTATGTCGTTGTTTTCGATCAATACTGTTGCAGATCAAACGGGAATCTCATTTAATACTAATGGTAACCCTGTACCTTATAGTGAAAATGATGACCTAACGACTAGTTGGCTTGTGATACCTCAGGCTGTGGATACTTTTTCTGTGACAAATATGTCAAATAAGGTAACATTCTCATTTCAAACCACTGCCCAAAAAATGTATGCCGGTACAGCATCAGCAAGTTTTGCATGTGGAGTGTTTGTTGATAATAAACTTAAAGCAGTGAGAACTGATGTATTACAGGGAGACAGTGGGGCTTATAAAATATTTAATCTTAATGCAACGCTTGAGAACCTTAAGCCTAAAAATAAATATTCTGTTAAAGTAGCTTGCATCAACAGAACATTAAATAATACCACACTGGGAATTGGAAGAGCTGTAGATGGATCAACTCTTAGTAATGATATGGCACAGTCAGTTTTAACTATATCTGTATTACAACCTTATTAATTTTTGTATTCATATAATAATTAAGAATCTAAAAGCGTTATGTTTTTAGATTTTTTTTATTTATTGGCTGTAATGTTTGTGGATTTGTTGGTTAAAGTAGTCTGTGTTGTGTAAAATTGAATTATATTTGAACAAATTAAAATATATGGTAAAAAACTATTTTCTTAAAATGTTTGCTGGTATTATTCCTTTCGGGTTGCTGGCTTCATGTCATACGTTTCCGGAACAGCAAAATTCATTTCAGATCGTATGACGGATATCAGAATCTGATGTTTACCTATATGAATTAATAGGTAGATAATCTTTGTTAATCTTATCAGAATATTAATAATCATATAATTTTTATGCAAAAAAAAATTATATTTGTGAAAAAATAATCAATTACCAGGAAATGAAACAAATTTTCTATTTTATCTTATTAATTGCAGGTTTTTCGTCAATACATTCGTGCAAAAATTTATTGGATGAAGACGGGAATCCTCTTTTGGATCTGAATCAGACAGGTGGCCTGAGTGGTCCACGAGCTTTATATAGAGAAATTACAGCTAAAGATACTCTTGCAGAATATCAGTACAGCGGGCTGCAGGTGACCAGAGTGCTCACTGATAGCGCTTCTATTACAGATATTATGTACAGTGGTGACAGAATCAGCCAGATTACCTTCAGAGGTTTTCTTGATCTTGACGGAAACGGAAAACTGGATAAAGACAGTGTTTCCTACAGCCAATTATTCAATTATGGAAACAATAGCAGATTGCAGTCGATTTCTGAAACCCGTTATGTTTTCAGAAGACCACTACCAGTTCCTCCTTCCACTAAGCCAGGTCCTCAGACCTTATTAGCTACAGAAAAATACATTTATGCTTTAAAATATAGTGCAGCTACCACCAAACTGGATAGTATCATTATGAGAAAAGGAGTAGATGTTCCGGGAGTTCAATTTGCGTTTACAGAGTATTCAAAAACAGCATATACTTATGCCGGAGACAATGTATCTAAAGTAATTAGACTTTATGGCCCGGCATCCGGTCCTACTGGAGAAATTTATGGAGCCCCTGTTGAAAAATACGGATACGAATATTATGTTTATGATGAGCAGATCAGCCCATTCACATTATTACCGTTTACTTATAAAATTTCCAGATTGTTATCTACGAAACGTAATGATAAAGAAAGTTTAATTCTTTCTCCTAACAATCCTAAGAGATGGTCTGTAACAGATCTTACGGCACATATTCCGATGCCGATTGTAATGAGTACAAACTATGCCTATGACATACAGACGTATATGACAAAAGGCTATGGAGTAAACTATATTTATAAACCACAATAGAATAGTTTTTTAACAATATTTAAACTCAATCTTCTTAAGGTTGAGTTTTTTATTTTTTATGTTTTAATTTTGCAAAAAATTTCTGATGAAATATTTAATTGTTGGGCTGGGAAACAAAGGCTCAGAATATGAAAATACTAGACATAATATAGGCTTTAAAGTTGCAGAAAAAATAGCAGAAAAACTGGAGGTGTCATTTAATACCGCTAATTTCGGCTGGATGGCAGAAGGTAAATATAAAGGACGAAAAGTCTTCGTCCTTAAACCGGATACATATATGAATCTCTCCGGTAATGCAGTGAGATACTGGATGCAGAAAGAAAATATTCCTCTGGAAAATGTACTGATCATAACGGATGATCTGGCACTTCCTTTCGGAACATTGAGATTGAAGGGGAAAGGTTCTGATGCAGGCCACAATGGGCTTAAGAACATCAATGAGGTATTACAGACTCAAAACTATGCAAGACTTCGTTTTGGAATATCGGCCGATTTCTCTGCTGGACGCCAGGTAGATTATGTGTTGGGTACATGGAATGAAGAAGAATCTGAAAAGCTTACTGAAAGAATTGAAACTTTTTCAAAAGCCAGCCTTTCCTTTGTATTTGCAGGAATCAGCAATACAATGTCAGGGTTTAATGGGAAATAAAGAAATGATGTGTATTTTTTGATCGGAATACTGCATCAGCTTTGATTATAAAATAAAGGCCATCGGATTTCCGATGGCCTTTTGCTGTGTTTTAAATTAATTTCCAATCAATTTATTTGAGCGATGCTCTATTTATATACTATTTTTTGTAACTAGCTGAAATGTTGGGATTATAACCAGCTTACGGCACCCGTTTCAACGTCGTAATTAGCTCCAATGATCTTAATTTTACCTTCTTCTTCAAGTCTTTTAAGAGTTGAGCTTTCTTTACGGATATCTTCTATTGCATTCTTTACGTTCTGATGGTTCAGTCTTTCTAAAAGGGAACTGTTTTTTGAAGAACGTTCTTCATTTTCTTCAATGATATCATTGATGATCGGGTTGAAGTGATTGATCAAGTGGTTTAGATTATCCATTCCCATTCCTTCAATCTGAGCTGCATCAAGACCTCCTTTTAAAGCTCCGCATTTAGTGTGTCCCAGAACTACGATCAGCTTAGAGCCTGCAACGTTACAGCCGAATTCCATAGAACCCAGAATATCCTGATTCACAAAATTACCGGCGATTCTGATACTGAAAACATCTCCCAATCCCTGGTCGAAGATCAGTTCTGCAGAAGTACGGCTGTCTATACAGCTTAATACTACTGCAAAAGGCCACTGTCCTTCACGGGTAGCATTTACCTGCTCAAGAAGGTCTCTGTTGGCTTTAAGGTTATTCACGAATCTTTGGTTTCCTTCCTTTAAAAATTCTAATGCTTTTTCAGGAGTAATAGTAGACTGAGTTTCGTATGTATGTGCTTTCATATAATTGTAATTGTTTGTTGAGTTAAAGTTTAAAAAATTGAGTAGAGCTTACATTGCTCTTTTATGAGTAATTAAAATGTGAGAATCCTGGCTTCTTTCATAATCTCTGTATGAAGTTTTGAAGCCCAGCAACTCTACAGTGATGTCCTCTTCCTTTGCACGGATATTGGCAAAATCCTGAATCATTTCCAATACATCGGTAGCAATGTATGATGTTTCTCTGGCATCAATGATAACATTGGAATTGGCCTTAATGTTTTTCAGCGTTTTTTTAATAGCTGCCTTATTCAGGAAAGAAACTTCTTCAGCCAGTTTAATCTTGATTCCATCGGCATCATCCAGCTTTTCTCTGCTTAAATAATAAGCTCTTTTCATATTTCCCTGAAGAATATAGAAAACAGAGATGGCAAGACCAATTCCCACTCCTTTTAACAGGTCTGTGGCTACAACCGCTACAACCGTTGCTACGAATGGTACAAACTGGAATTTTCCAAGATGCCAGAAATGTTTGAAGGTAGCAGGTTTTGCCAGTTTATATCCTACCAGGATCAACACGGCGGCAAGAGTTGCCAACGGGATCATATTCAGGATGAAAGGGATCGTTAATACACAAACCAATAAAAGAACACCGTGGATCATAGCTGATACTTTAGAAGTTGCTCCTGCATTGGCATTGGCAGAGCTTCTTACCACTACAGAAGTCATTGGTAGCCCTCCGATAAATGAACTTATAAGGTTTCCTATACCCTGTGCCTTAAGCTCAAGGTTGGTGTCTGTAATTCTTCTCTGTGTGTCTAGCCTGTCTGAAGCTTCAATACAAAGTAGAGTTTCAATAGAAGCTACAATGGCAATAGTTGCTCCTACGATCCATACCTTAGGATTGGTGAAACCTCCGAAATCAGGCATTGTAATCAGATTTTTAAAGTCATCCAGCGTTTGTGGAACAGGTAATGATACTAAATGTTCCGTACTGATAGCCAAAGCACTTCCTGATAATTTGAATAGTTCATTCAATAATATTCCGGCTAATACGGCTACTAAAGCTCCGGGAAGCATTTTCATTCTTTTAAGACTTGGAATTTTATCCCAGAGGATAAGTATTCCTATAGATATTGCCGTTACAATCATAGCTCCCGGATGAATAGCTCCGAAAAGTTCTGTGAAATAGCCAAAGTTCAGTCCATTACTAAAAATAGACTGGTTCCCTTCATAATCTTTATCGAATCCCAAGGCATGGGGAATTTGTTTTAAAATAATAATGATACCGATCGCGGCAAGCATTCCTTCAATAACGTTATTGGGGAAATAATTGGAAATACTGCCTGCTCTTACAAAGCCTAAAACCAATTGGATGAGGCCAGCAATGATCCCTGCACATAAGAACAGTTCGAACGCTCCAAGATCAGTGATCGCAGTAAGTACAATAGCGGTAAGACCTGCCGCAGGCCCGGAAACCGATATGTTTGAATTACTAAGGAATCCTACGACAAGACCACCTACAATCCCGGAAATAACCCCGGATAATGGTGGCGCCCCAGATGCCAGAGCGATTCCTAAGCACAAAGGAAGTGCTACTAAGAATACAACGAGCCCGGAAGGGAAATTCTCCTTGATTCCTCCTAATAATGATGTTTTTTTCATGATATTTTTTGAAATATTATAACTGATTGATTTATTCCTAAATAATCAATTATAAAAGATTGGAAATTTAATTTTCAAAGCATACACAGCTTATTCAGTACCTGGAAGGCATGAATAACTATAAAATCTAACTACTACTTTAAAAATTAAGCTTCCGGAGGCGGAGAAAATATGGTAAGTAAAGGGGATAGATGAAAGGAATCATCTATCAACACAAAAGACATAGCCTGAGGATCTGGCTCGGAAAATTTCAGATAATCGAAAACATCCAAAGGCTTGGGTATAGTCTTTTCGTAAACAATAAATGAGGACGGGTGAGAATGCGGTTCTTCTTCATTTACTATTATATTCGTTCTCAGAATATCCCAGCCCGCAACCGCAGCTATGCTTGGAAGCGCTGTAAAATTCAGAAAAAACGTTAATACAATAATACTCCAGAATTTCATTTCACATTTCTTTTTAGAAAACCTACTTGGTTTTTTTGCTCATTACCCAATCAGAACCTGTAAGGTTATAGATCTTCTGAATGTCTTTTAAGATTTTCTCAAAATCAATTTCAAGATCAATGATCTTTCCTGTTCTAAGGTCAAATACCCAGCCATGTACAATAGGTTGTTCTTCTAAAATATACCTTTCCTGTACACAGGCCATTTTGATGACGTTAATACATTGCTCCTGAACGTTAAGTTCAACAAGTCTGTCATAACGTTTATCTTCATCTTTGATAGAATCCAGTTCAGCCTGGTGCAATCTGTAAACGTCACGGATGTTTCTCAGCCATGGATTCAGTAATCCTAAATCCTGGGGAGTCATCGCAGCTTTTACACCACCACAGTTGTAATGCCCACATACCACAATGTGTTTTACTTTAAGATGTTCTACAGCATATTGAATAACGGCTGTGGAGCTCATGTCTAAAGTATTTACGATATTGGCGATATTTCTGTGAACAAAAACTTCTCCTGGTTTTGCACCCATTAATTCTTCCGCTGTTGCTCTGCTGTCTGAACATCCGATATACAGATAGTCAGGATGCTGAGTTTTTGCCAGTTCATGGAAGAAATTTGGATCTTTCTCAATTTTAGATTCTACCCATTTTTTGTTGTTTTCAAAAATAACCTCGTACGATTGTGACATAATTTTAAATTTAAAAAGGTTTATAATTATTTATTTCGTTTAAATTATTTTCGAATTCAATAGACTGAATCAATAATTATGCAAAAATATACTTTTTGCAGAAAAACCATCCACTTTTAACAAAGTTTAATATTAAAATATGCTTAAAGTCATGTCTAATACTCCGGTATACTTTGTCTTAGAGTGCATCATGATTTCTCAATAAATCAAACGTTTAAAAACTAAGATAAAATTACAAAGTATAAACCAAAAAATGAGACCTGAAGATTAAAATATTTTTAAATTTTTATACTGTATAGAAGAACAGATGATTAATCCGTTGAAGATAAATACTATTTGCTGTCAAAAAATGAATAAATTAAGGTCCTGATTTTAAATGGGTAGCCTTAATGGAAGATTTTGATCTGGGAATATTATATTGGGCAGGAATTTTTATTGCCTGTTTTTCATCTTTTCTCATATTAGGGAAGCGGGAAAAGAAAACAGATGATTTTCTTTTAGCAATATGGTTTTTGATTATAGGAGCCCATCTTGTTTTTTTTGTATTATTCCGTGCTGAGGGCTATTTGAAATTTCCTTATCTCATTGGATTTGAAATTCCGTTTCCTTTTATGCATGGTCCTATGTTGTATTTGTATATTTTGGGGATAACGGGCAGGAATTCTGGCAAAAAGATTTGGCTGCTGCATTGGTTGCCCATTTTGATGATCTATATTAGCTTACTTCAATTTCTGATGCTGTCTCCTCAGGCAAAGGTGGAGGTATATCAGAATAAGGGTAGGGGATATGAAGTATTAAGCAATATTATTAAGGTTTTAATGATTTTTTCCGGAGTTTTATATGTAGGACTAAGTCTCCTTGCTGTAAGGCAATACAAGAAAAAAATTGCCAATCAATTTTCCAATACAGAGAAAATTAACCTGAATTGGTCATATTATTTGATTACCGGAATTGCCCTGATATGGATTGCTGTTATTATAAGAAATAATATTCTTATTTTTTCTATGGTTGTTCTGTTTATTCTGGTAGCGGCTTATTTCGGGATCAGCCGTGTAGGTATTCTTAATTTACCTGTTTTAGATACTGTGGAGGATGAAAAGTATTCTGATAATGAAGTGGTAAAGTATCAGAAAAATTCTCCGGGAGATGAGGTTATAAAAGCTATTTATAGTAAGCTTATATATAAAATGGAGCATGAAAAACTGTACATGAATCCGGACCTGAACCTAAATCATGTTGCAAAACTGCTCGATGTTCATCCCAACATATTATCTCAGGTTATTAATTCAATGGAAAACAAAAATTTTTACGATTATATTAACCGGCAACGGATTGAAGAATTTAAAAGAATTGCTGTACTTCCTGAAAATCAGAAATACACTATTTTATCTCTGGCATTTGAAAGTGGTTTTAATTCAAAGACTTCATTTAACAGGAGTTTTAAAAAATATATGGACTGTTCACCAAGAGAATTTTTAAAGAACCTTAATTTTGATATAGAATAAGTTATTTTGTGTAAATATTTGGTAATTAGTGTCTGGGCATTTGTCCCACCTTTCATTTTGGCATAGTTGAACAGTTTTTTCTCCTCATTTTTACAGAAAAATTAATCAACTGCTATGAAGCAATTCTTATTCGTTATCATCTGTATTTTTGCTTTGATAATAGGTTTGTATCCATTGATTTATGTTTTTGTTGAACATAAAAATACTTTTCTGGGATCTAAACCTTCGGAAGTTCTTCAAAACCAAATCTGGAAATTTGCATTTTTTGCCCATATTATTTTTGGGGGGATTTCCCTTTTTATTGGCTGGCGTCAGTTTGGTATTAAGTTTCGAAATAAGCATCTGAGGCTTCACCGGATAATTGGAAAAACCTATGTTGTTTCTGTTTTCATAAGTTCTGTTTCCGCTATTTATATGGGGATATATGCTAATGGAGGAATTATATCATCTGCCGGATTTATGTCTTTGGGATTGGTATGGCTCATTTCTACATTAGTTGCCCTTATTCAGATCAGAAAGGGAAATGTTATGAAGCATCAGCAGTTTATGATTTACAGCTATGCCTGTACCTTTGCTGCAGTGACATTAAGACTTTGGTATCCTTTGTTGAAAAATCTCACACAGGATCCTGATAACTCGTATCTTGCAGTAGCATGGTTATGTTGGCTTCCCAATGTATTGGTAGCCTATTTTATTAATAAAAAGAATCTTAATACTGACTAAAGAACCTTATTGTTGATGTAGCCTTGTGTTGCATTTTCTGCAGGATAAATCTTACCGGGATTTCCCATGACCATTGAATCCCCGGGAACATCAAAATTAACATAAGCGTTGGGAGCAATCAGTACATTACTTCCAATGTTTATATTTCCTACAATAACGGCATTAGGACCTATCCACACTTCATCTCCGATAATGGGATAGCCTTCATTTTTTCCTCTGTTCTGCTGTCCGATGGTTACCCCTTGGGCAATATTACAGTTTTTACCGATTTTAGCTTTAGGATTGATGACCAGTGCTCCCCAATGTCCCAAATATAAACCTTCGCCAATCTGGGTTTCCGGGTAGATCTGAAATCCGTATTTGATCTGATAATGTCTTAAAACCAATTTCCAGAATAGGCCGGAAATAGATTTTTGGTGATATTTCTGTGCTTTTCTGAGAATATAGAGATAATGGAGATTGGGATTAATACACTTTTTCCAAATCCCAAAAGTGGAAAGCCATTGCCCGCTTTCCCTGTAAAAATCTTTCTGTATTGCTGTATACTCTGGCATAACAAAATATTTTATACGTTATCAATGATCTCCTGTAGATGAGCTACCGATTTTTCAAGAACGAACGGAAGATCAGTATTGGCAATCTCCTTCTCATATTGTCCGGCAAGTTCATGGGTAGTTAAGATTTTTTTCATTCCTTCATAAATTCCCTCTTCTGAATTGGAAGTAATGAGGCCAAGTTTTCCATCCTGAAGCAGGTCTTTTATCCCCGAAACATCGGTTGAAACTACCGGTTTATTCAGAATAAGAGCTTCTGCAATAATAGTAGGGAAACCCTCATGTCGGGAAGACATTACATAAAAATCGGATTGTTTAAGATAAGGATAAGGATTACTTCTGAAACCAAGCATTTTTACCGTTTCCTGAAGTCCAAGTTGGTTGAGTTTAGCCTGAATATTTTCAAAATCAAAACCGTCTCCTATAATGATGATCTGATGTTGAAAACCTTCATCCATTAATTTCTTATGAACATCAAGAAGCCTGTCATAGCCTTTTTGGGGATATACGGTTCCTATGGTTACAAAGGTTGGAAGATCTTTGGAGAATGGGAAATCATTGATGGGAACATCAGCCTTCTGTAGTGTATCCTGTCTGTCAATGGGATTGAAGATTTTAACAACAGCCTGTTTTTCCTTTTCATTATGTGCTGATTTCTGCATTTCTTCCTTCAGTTTATTGGAAATCACTAATATTCTGTCAAATCTGAAAAGCTGCCTGATGACATCCGGAGTATATTCTTTCAGATTAAATATATCATTCTGAATCCAGATGATCTTTTTGGAATCCTTTTGCGGGCTGGATAAAAGTTCTTGGTACATCCCATGGATGGCTGCAATTTCTACATCGTATTTTTTGTTTTTTAAGACGAACTTATACAGTAAGGAAGGAAACAGCAGGAACATTTTCTGATAAAGTACCCTGAATGCCTTTACCGGAATTTCATGAGGCCTGTTGGTAGTAATCATTTCTCCTTTCAGAAGATAGTGCAGTTTTACCCATGACGGAACTTCCTTAATGTACATTCCTGTATAGAGATTGATTAATAAGTCAACTTCATATTTGTCTTCGGGAAGGTTTTTAAGAAAATTCACTAAAACTTTTTCTGCACCACCATGGCGGAGGGATCCGATACGTATAAGAATCTTTTTTTTCATTCAGAGGTCTTTATATTCTGTGAAAAATATTTGCAGACTGTTATCCTTATTAAGGAAAAACCAGTTTTTAAATAAATATTTTTCTGTTATGCACACCGGTAATTTTTGAGGGTGGCTTACAAAAATATAAAAAAAACGATGTTTACGTTCAGAAAGAATATAAATTATTGTTAAATAAAGACCTTTTCGGAAGAAATAAAACAAGGGAATGAATGGATAGGTGAATATATACGTTTTCTTATTTCAGAAGATCTGATTATCTGATTCTTCTTGCCTTTTTATATTTATGAGGAAGATTAGCTTTAATATATTCGTCAAGCTTTTTACGGTCTTTTTCCAGTTCTCTCGGATAGTCTGGATTATTTTTTAAAACGATATCTCCATAATCCTCAATGGTACAAAGGAACTGGGCCGGATTACCAATGAATACAGTATTATCCGGCATAGATTGGGACAGAACAGAATTGGCTCCCAAAATACAGTTGTTTCCGATTTGTACATCCTGAGTAATGACACCGTTGATCCCGATTGTACAGTTATTTCCGATTTTGATTCTGCCCATGATTCTGGCATCCTCATATCCGGGAAGTTTTCTCAAAAGAGTAGTTGTCCCACCGTGGTTCACGAATCTTACCCCGGCAGCAATATTGACGTTATCACCAATTTCAATAAGATAAGGCTCCGTACCAAAATAAATTTTGTCCGGCATATTGAAATTTTTTCCTACTTTCATACCACGATATTTTGCCACCTCCAAACTTGCTTTGTTTAAGAAAGTATGGTAGACAGAATGTATTTTCAGTACTATTCGGTATATGAAGATCATTATTGTAAATTTGTTTTTTACTTTTGCAAAGAAAAAGAATTTATATGATAAAAGTTTCCAAAATAGAATATTATTTGCCGGAGCTGGTTCTTACCAACGAGGATTTGGAAAAAGAGTTCCCTGAATGGAGTTCCGAAAGGATCCATGAAAAAGTAGGCATCGCACAGCGTCACATCTCATCAGAAAACGAAACGGTACTGGACCTTGCCGTGAAATCATCCGAAAGGCTTTTTGAAAACTATGACAGGAATAAGATAGACTTTATTCTTTTCTGTACCCAAAGTCCGGATTACTTCCTTCCTACTACAGCCTGTATTTTGCAGGATAAGCTTGGCCTGAGAAAAAATATCGGAGCTATGGATTTTAATCTTGGATGTTCCGGATTTGTATATGGACTGGCGTTTGCCAAAGGCTTAATTGCAGCTGGAATTGCCCAGCACATTTTATTGGTTACCTCAGAAACCTATACCAAGCATATTAATCCAAAAGATAAAGGAAACCGAAGTATATTCGGGGATGCCTCGGCCTCGGCAATTGTTGAAAAGTCTGAAAGCGGCAGTGATTATAAATTCTGCCTGGGTACAGATGGCAGTGGAGCAGAAAATCTTATTGTTAAAAAAGGAGCATTCAGAACAGATTTTGAACTGAACCCTGAAAATGAGTTTTCACCGGAAAATCTTTATATGAACGGACCAGAGATTTTTAATTTCACGATTGAAAATATTCCCGGGCTGGTAAAGGAAACGATGGAAGTGAATGGGTTGACGATGGATGATATTGATCATTTTGTATTTCATCAGGCCAATTCATTCATGCTGAACTACTTGAGGAAAAAGACCAAAATTCCTACAGAAAAGTTCTATATTGATATGGAAAAAACAGGAAATACCGTTTCTGCCACTATTCCGATTGCTCTGAAAAATATGATGAACAAGGGAATACTGAAGGAAGGAGATAAGGTTTTACTGGCCGGTTTTGGAGTGGGATATTCATGGGGCGCAACGATATTGGAAATTTAATTATTAACATCATAAAATAAAAAATATATGAAGACATCCGTTTTTTTAGAAAAATTACAAGAAGAATTGGAAGAAGATGAAACGCTTACATTAGAAACGAATCTGAAAGCATTAGAAAGCTATGACTCTATCAGCTTACTTTCCGTTATAGCTTTTGTAGACGAAAATTTCAATAAAAAAATTGATACAAAACAATTTAAGGATATTGAAACTGTTTCAGATCTGAGAGATCTTATTGGTAAAGAAAACTTTGAAGATTAATGAATCAGTTTTCATTAGAAAATAAAATAATTCTTATTACAGGGGCTTCTTCCGGGATCGGGAGAAGCTGTTCTGTAGAATGCAGTAAAAGTGGTGCCAGTCTTATCCTTATCGCAAGGAATGATGAAGAACTGCAGAAAACGGTATCCATGCTGGCTCAGGACACTAAAGTAGAAACTATTATTGCTGATATCGCACAATGTGAAAATCTTGAAGAATTAATTGCTGAAAAGGTTTCAATTTTGGGTAAGATTGCTGGATTTATCCACTGTGCAGGAGTGGAAAAAACATTGCCACTTAAAAAACATACGCCTCAGTTGTATCAGGATATCTTTGCGGTGAATGTAATTGCAGGTTTTGAAATCGCGAAAGTTTTATCCCTTAAAAAATATAAAACCGAAACTTCCAGTTTTGTATTTATATCCTCTGTAGCAGGAATGGTGGGTGAAATCGGAAAGGCTGCCTACTCATCGAGTAAAGGAGCTGTAATTTCAGGCGCACGCTCTATGGCCATGGAGCTTTCAAGAAGTAATATTAGGGTCAACAGTATCAGTCCGGCAATGGTGAATACTCCAATTCTGGAGAAAATGTTTGAAAACATTGGTGAAGATGCTGCTGAGGAAATCCTTAAAAAGCATCCGCTTGGAATTGGAAAACCTGAAGATGTGGCAAATGCCTGTATTTTCTTGCTTTCTGATGCTGCAAGATGGATAACAGGCTCAAATCTGGTTGTAGACGGAGGATACTCCGCCCAATAATTATTTTTGATAAAGATTTTCAATGATCTCTTCCACGGCATTGAAAATCTTCTGATTATCAAATTGGTCTTCTATAGTTTCGAGATTTTTTCTGATATGGGAAACAAGTTCCGGATCTGTCAGAAATGTTTTCATTGCTTCATACATCTCATTTGTGTCATAATTGATGAGATATCCGGTTTCCTTGTCTCTTACCATTACTCCTACATCGCCGGTATCTGTTGCAATAATGGGAGTCTGAAGAATTAATGCTTCTGCAACAACCAGCGGCCAGGCCTCTGATTCTGAGGAAAGGATGAAGTAATCTGCATTTTTGATGTAAGGATAAGGATTCATTCTATTTCCACATAAAATAAAGGTATCCTGCACATTATTGGCTTGAATCTGTTCTGTCAGATTTTTCATTTCTTCACCATTACCCACAACCATGACGCTGTGTTTAAACCCTTCATCCATAAGTTTTTTGTGAGCGTCAATAAGCTTATGATACCCTTTTCTTGTATGAAGACGGCCTACAGAAACAAAAACCGGCCCTTTAGGAAAATCGGTTATTTTTTCTTCTGCTTTCCTTTTAATTTCTTCAATAGGAATAGCATTAATGACTACACTTTCAGATGGATATTGCAGATCGGGGTAAGATTGATGCATGATGTCTTTGATCTTTTGAGAACAGTAGATCATATGGTCAAACTGAGGGAAGTTTTTAAGAATATCTGAAACTAATGGCTTCATTCCCGGAATATTGATTTCAGAGTGGAACCAGCCTATTTTTTTTGAAACTCTATTACTGGAATGAATTACGGATGAGAAAGCAGCATAAGTTGGAGCAATCTCAATATCAAATTTTTTATTTCCCAGGATACGGTCGGATATCTTGTGATCTTTCAATGCTCTTGACAATTTCAGTCTTCGGCGGATGAGCTGAAGTTTATGAATAAGGGGATTTTGTGAAAAATCTTCCTTTCCTTCTGTCAGGTATACTTTTTTTACATGTTTTGGAAATTCATCTTTCAGTTCTCCCTGGTTCAGATTCAGGCAGACCGTAATGTCAAATTTGTCAGGATTAAGGTTATTGAGCATGCTCAAAATAACTTTTTCCACCCCTCCCATTTCCATAGAGCGGTGCCTGAAAAGAACCTGTATTTTCTTGTTTTCTGACATTATCTGAAAAGTTTTTGTAATGTGATTGCTATATTTTTCTTTATCCTGTACCAAATTCCGTGCTGATATTCTAAAAGAGCAAAGATCTCCTGATGGTTGGTATACTTTTCCGGAATCTTTTTTCCGTTGATGCTTGTAAGGTTCCTTCTTTTCATCGTTGCCAGTACAACCTGTGCAAAATAATCGTAAGATTTACCTTTGTTGTTATTCTGAGAAATACCTCCAGAGTGGGCTCTGTAAAGATAATTGGTGTCATCTATAAAATAAACGTCCCCTTTTTCATACATTTTTAAGTAAAGGTCCTGATCTTCTGCTATCCTTAATTCCGGATTCATTTTTTCTGTCTTTTCATAGACCTCCTTTCTGAAGGTTACAAAATGATTGATCTGATTGGGATAATTGAAGAAATACGGATCTCCGTTTCTTACCTGCATGGCAGATTTAAAAGGTGCAATAGGCTTCAGATCTTTATCGCATCCCATAAAGCGGGAGTAGGTAAGTACTACTTTCTTTTTATTTTTAAAAACCTGAACTGCCTTTTCGATAGCTGTAGGAAGTAGGGCATCATCAGGATCTACAAAACCACAAATCTCTCCGGTAGCCAGCTCTATAAGTCTGCTTTTTGTAACACCTACGCCACTGTTTTTTTCATTTTCAAAAAACTTAAATCTTTCATCTCCTGCAATGATAGCTTTTACCTGCTTTTTTTCATTTTCTGAAGAGGCATCATCTACAATAACTGCTTCCCAGTCAGCATAGGTCTGTTTCTGCAGAGAATCATAACAATCCCTGAACAATACTGCATTGTTGTAGTGAGCGATGAGTACGGAAAACTTCATATTGAGTTATAAAGAGTGTTGAGCGTTAATTTCAGTCTGAGTGTAAAGATTACAGAACTTGTTATTTTTATAAGGTATTGCCGGCAGATATTCCAGAAAATATTCTGATAAAAAAGGGTTCATTGAACAATGAGATCCTGATGATAAACTGGCATCTTTCATAATAGGGATAGGGTAATGCTTTTTCACTTGAGTTACACAAATATAATCTGTTTTTATATAAATGAAAAAAAAATCTTTATTTTTGCTTTATTATAAAGATAACACAGTGAGTGAAATAACGAGAGTTCTCAAAACATTTATCGGATATCTGAAAAGACCCGACCTTTATCCGGAATTAGGCCGGAAAATTATTAAAAATACAGTCAACAGAGGCAATGCTTTTAAAGGGAAGGAAAAAACGAATTCCTGGGCAGCCGAAAGGGCAGTATCTCAGAAAGAAGCCGTTTCAAAGCTTTTTGGGCTTGGAACAGATGCTTTTCGTAGTGATTATCAGGAAATTTTAGCAAAGGCTAGCCAAAGAGAAAAGGATTGTCCCGTAAAAATGGGTGGCCCCGGAGCTTTGGAGCTGATCTACTATGCGTGTGAGTTTACAAATGCTCAGCATGTGGTGGAAACAGGTGTAGCGTACGGATGGTCTTCACTGGCATCACTTTTATCTCTGGTAAAAAGAAATGGAACGCTATACAGTTCAGATATGCCTTATCTTGCACAGGATGGAGATCAATATGTAGGGTATGTAGTTCCTGAAACGCTTAAAGGCAACTGGAAGTTATTTCGTTTTGCCGATAAGGAATCACTGCCGAAGATCTTTGCAGAAAATACGGTCTTCGATGTTCTTCACTATGATTCTGATAAGAGCTATAATGGAAGAATGTGGGCATATGATGAGCTCTACAGTCATTTAAAGAAAGGTGGTGTATTCATCAGTGATGATATTGGTGATAATTCTGCCTATCAGGATTTTTGTGAAAAAAATAATATAGGGACCACAGTAGTAGAATACGAAGGGAAATATATAGGTGTTTTTATTAAATAGTTTCATAGCAGGGATAATTTCTTTTGTTATTCTATTCGGATAAAAATATAATGAGCCTATAGTTAAAGATTTCTGGATGACAAAATCTTCATATACAATTTATAGTACGGCTGTTTAAGAGTTTTATGAGAATAAGCCAGATAACGTTTACCAGATTTCTTGCAGCAATGGCGATTGTCATTTCCCATTTCAATAAAGATCTGTTTTTATATAAAATTGATTATATATCCAATATATTCCTGAAAGCAAATGTAGGAGTCAGCTACTTCTTCATTCTTTCAGGTTTTATTATGATTGTGGCTTACCATAGAAAAGATAAGATCGAATATTCTGATTACTATAAAAACAGGTTTGCAAGAATTTATCCTCTGTATGTACTGGGGCTTTTGCTGTATTTGGTGACCAGATATTCCAGTTCCACTCTCTATGAATGGATTTTATATCTGTCCGGGTTTCAGAGCTGGGTTTTGAAAGGCATGATTGTGAATTTTCCCGGTTGGTCTATTTCTGTAGAACTTCTGTTTTATCTTTTGTTTCCCTTTCTGTATAATTATTTTTATTCTAAAGGAAATAAAAGGATCTGGGTGATAACAGTTATTATCTGGATCGTTACACAGGTATTCTGCAGTCTCTATGCTGATTCATCTTATTATAAAGGACCTCATACAAGAAGCCATGAGCTGTTGTATTATTTTCCGCTGATGCATATCAATGAATTTTTAGTGGGAAATCTTGCGGGACTTTTTTTTGTGAAAAATTCAGGGCAGAAGAATTATGATATTCCTGTAATTATTATTTTCGGACTTGTATTGTTATCATTGATTTTCCTTCCTGTATTTTATCATAATGGGTTGATGGCTGTCTTTTTTATTCCGCTTATTATTTTAATATCAAAGAATAATGGGGTCTTAACGAAGCTGTTTTCTTTGAAACCTCTGGAATATCTTGGTGAGGCAAGTTATGCGGTGTATATTACGCATATTCCTGTTCTTTATATTCTGAGAGAATTGGTACGTAAATATAATTTTTCTATTGATACTGTATTTGGGATTTATATAATCGTTGTTATCCTGACTTCTATTTTGTTTTATCAGTGTATTGAAAAACCACTGAGAGATTATCTGAAAAAGTTGAAAATCAGATAAAAATCTTTATTTTTGTAACAAAGCAACACAATTATGGAAATGAGAATGGTTCCCAACATTTATATTTCAGATGAAGATCTGATACAGAAATTCATTGGTCAGGAATATAATAAAAAAACGCTTTCAGTGCCGGGAGAGCATACATTGATGTTTTAATAAAAAAGAATATTTATGTATAAAACATTTTCGGAGCTTAAAAAAGAACTTCGTAAAGATTCCAAAGGATTAAAAAAAATAAATATTGCTCTGCTGGGCGATACCGCAACTCAATTCCTGAATGTTGCCTTAAAAGGAACCGCAATAAATGAAGGTTTTGAATTTGAAATCTTTGAGGCTGATTTCGGGCAGATTTCCCGTCAGATTCTGGATCCAACATCTGAATACTATGAATTCAATGCTCATTATACGATCATTTTTGAATCGTCTCATAAGTTATTGGCTCAGTATTACAAATCATATGATCCTCAGGTTTGCTTTGCAGAAAATAAGCTTGTTTATGTGACAGAGTTATATAAAACGATACAGGAACGAAGCAAAAGCAGAGTAATCTACTGTAATTTTCCATCGATCAATAATCAGGTTTTTGGGAATTTTTCCAATAAGGTAGAGTCCTCATTCGTTTTCCAGCAGAATAAACTTAATTATCTTCTTTCAGCAGAAATTGCATTTAAAAATGATAATTTTTTTATTGCAGATCTGGTTTCCATTCAGAGTAAATGGGGAAGAGATTTTATGTTTTCTCCTAATATCTATGTGAATACGGAAATGGTGCTGTCTCTGGATATATTACCCATTGTAGCCCATCATATTACCGGAATCATTTCTTCATTGGAAGGTAAATTTAAAAAGTGTTTGATTCTTGATCTGGATAATACGACCTGGGGCGGGATTATTGGTGATGATGGCCTTGAAAAAATACAGATTGGAAGTTTTGGGATCGGAAAAGCATTTACAGAATTCCAATATTGGGTGAAGGCCCTTCAGCAAAGAGGAGTGATCCTTGCTGTCTGCAGTAAAAATGATGAAGATAAAGCCAAAGAGCCTTTCGAGAAACATCCTGACATGGTTCTTAAGCTTGATAATATTGCTGTTTTTGTTGCCAATTGGGAGAATAAGGCAGATAATATCAGGAAAATTCAGGGAATTCTGAATATAGGATTTGATTCTATGGTATTTCTGGATGATAACCCGTTTGAAAGGAATATTGTAAGAGAAAACCTGCCTGAGGTTTGTGTTCCGGAACTTCCGGAAGATCCCGCAGAATATCTGGAATACCTTTACGGCTTAAATCTTTTCGAAACAGCAAGCTTTTCAGAAAACGATGCTGAAAGAACGAAACAGTATCAGGTAGAAGCTCAGAGGATTGTTGATGTAGAGCGATTCACGAACGTTGAAGATTTTCTTAAGAGTCTTCATATGGTTTCTGATGTTCAGGCATTCAATAGTTTTTCAAAACCGAGAGTTTCCCAATTAACACAACGTTCCAATCAGTTTAACCTGAGGACAATAAGGTATACGGAACAGGACGTTCAAGAATTGATGAATTCAGATGCTCATTATACCATTTCTTTTACTCTCGAAGATAAGTATGGTGATAATGGACTGATCTGTGTAATTGTTCTTGAAAAGAAAGATCAGGAAACACTCTTTATAGATACATGGCTGATGAGTTGCCGTGTTCTGAAAAGGGGAATGGAAGACTTTACTTTAAATACGATTTTAGATGTCGCCCGGAAAAACGGATACAGATATGTAGAAGGAGAGTTTATTCCAACGGCGAAGAACCAAATGGTGATGAATCATTATGAAGGATTGGGCTTCACAGAAAAGGATGGACGATGGGTACTGGATGTAGAGGACTACAAAAACAAACAAGTATATATTAATCATAAACTATAAAACACATTGCAAGACACTATGAACAAAGATGAAATTTTAGCTAAGCTGACTGATATTTTCCGTGATGAACTGGATAATAATGAAATTGTACTGACTCCGGAAACTACTGCCGAAGACATTGAAGAATGGGATTCACTTTCTCATATTCAGTTAATTGTAGCGGTAGAAAAAGCCTTTGGAATCCGCTTTACTTCATCAGAAATCAGAAGCTGGAATGATGTAGGGGAAATGATAGACTCTATAACTTCTAAATAACAGATGTTGTATGCTTCTTAATTCATACAGCTTTATAATTTTCTTTATTGCGCTCTATTTTATTTATTATCTCGGTGGAAAAACCTCGAAGGTCCAAAATATAATTCTGCTTATAGGAAGCTATGTCTTTTACAGCAGTTGGAGTTGGGAGTTTTTATCATTATTGGTTGCTACTACAGGGGTTACCTATTTTGTAGGGAATAAAATAAAATCTGCTCAGAAAGAAAAGTCTAAGGTATGGTGGTTGAGGTCAGGGGTTTTTATTGTCCTGATTCAGCTTTTGTATTTTAAATATTTTAATTTCTTTATTGAGAACTTTAATGATTTTCTGCACCTTTTTGGAGCTAAGGATCAACTGGGATTATTAAAGATTATTTTTCCGATAGGGATCAGTTTCTATTCGTTCAGGATGATAAGTTATTTGTTGGATATCAGGAATAATAAGCTGAAGGAAATTCCACCTCTACTGGATTATGCCGTTTTTATCGCCTTTTTTCCATGTATTATTGCCGGACCAATTGACAGAGCCACACCATTTTTGAAAAATCTGAAAATAAAAAGAGAATTTTCTTCCCCTCAATTTACGGATGGACTGAAACAAGTTTTATGGGGGCTTTTCAAAAAGTTGGTAGTAGCAGATAATATTGCCGGAATTACTTCTCAGCTATTTGATTCTTATCATACCTTAAACGGAAGCGCTTTATTTGCCGGGGCAGTATTGTATTTTATCCAGTTGTATTCAGATTTCTCAGGATATACGGACATGGCTATAGGTATTTCCAAGCTGTTAGGGATTAAAATTCAACCCAATTTTAATTATCCACTGTTTGCACAGAATGTTGCCGACTACTGGAGAAGATGGCATATTTCTTTGACCTCCTGGCTTACTGAATATGTTTTTACTCCTTTATCCATCCATTTCAGAGATTATGATAAATATGGATTGATTATGGCCATCATTATTAATTTTCTTGTGGTGGGATTCTGGCATGGAGCAGAATGGCATTATATTATTCATGGACTGGTAAGCGGAATCATGTTTATTCCATTGATTCTGAGTGGGAAAATGAATAAAAAGATTAAAACCTCGAACAACTTCATACCTACAAAAGATGAAATAAAGAATATTCCTGTAACGTTTGTTCTTTTCACTTTACTGATGATTCTTTTCTTTTCAAAAGATATGGAAATGGCGGCGAAATATTATCAGGGAATTTTCTCATTGTCATTTTTCCAGTTACCCAATTTCCCAATCCAGAAAGAAGTGATATTGGTAATGGTATTTATGCTGTTGTTGGAATGGGGAAACCGGGATAAAGAATATGCCATTAAGGAGATTTTGGTGAAAAAGAATGTCGTTTTACGATGGGGCTTTTATTATGTACTGGTGTTTTTGGTTTTTCTGTTTTATATAGCTCCTAAAGGATTTATGTACGCCATGTTTTAATATTAACAGAAATTATAGAAAAAACCCAGTAAGCTCAAGCATAATTTAAATTATGAAGAAATCACTTTTAAAATTGATCCTATTTTCTATCCTGCCTTTATTGGTATTAGGATATGCAATCTATTTTTTATCAAAACATTCGGATGATTTTTATAGAAGATTTACCTCTCCCCAGCAGAATTCTTTTGTATTGGGAAGCTCAAGGGCTGCATTGATGGATCCTGTTATTATGGATCGCATTTTGCACTCAAAATATCCTAATACGGCTATATATAATTATTCGTTTACCTGGGCACACTCTCCTTACGGTCCCAAATATCTGGAGTCTATTGAGAAAAAAATAAAACCGGAAACTAAGGATGGTGTTTTTATTGTAACTGTTGAGCCTACAGCCTTAATGGTGGATAAAAAGAAACCGGACAGTCCGGAATTTTATATTGAGAATGATAAAAGTGTTGCAAAAACTTCAAGGGTAGCCATCAATCCCAATATTGAATATCTGTTTGAAAGTTATGACGCCTCCATTACCAATGAGCTTAATAAGAAAATCATACCTCCTAAAAACATCGTTGGAGTTTCTACGATCTTAGACAACGGAAGATATGATCTGAAAATTATAAAAAAAGTTGCGCCGGAAAAACAACAGAAGTCCAACGAAAAGAATATGAGAAAACTTCAGGAAAGGATTGACGGATTGAAAGTATCTGAAAATAGAATTCTTTATCTTGAAAAAACGATTGATTTTCTTAAGCAGCACGGAAAAGTGATGATCATAAGAATGCCTGTCAATAAAGTACCTTATTCCATAGAAGAAAAGGCATTTCCGGAATTTGATAGCCGTATGCAGGCTGTTGCTTCAAAAACAAACGTTTCCTATATCAATTATAATGGATTGGATAGCACGTATAAATGGCTGGATGAGGTTCATTTGGATGAGAAATCCGTTGAAGATTTTTCAGGAGTTGTAGCAAGAGATGTTTTGTCTCATTAAATAATACCGGAGTTATTTTAAACGGTTGAATGCGGATTATTTTTTAGAAAATAAGAATAATATATAAGGCTTTAGTAATAAGAATTGTAAATTTAATTCCGGAATTCACTGATAACGTGCCAGAAGAGTAATTAAAATCAGAAAACAAATCGTGTAACCTAAAACACTTACAATGATTGAAATAATAAATGTTCCTCCATTAATAAAGAATATTCTATCAGAGAAAAACTTGAACTTTGTATTTTTTTGTAAAAAGAATAATATAAAAACAGAAACAATAGGTTTCAGAGAAGTATTATAACCCATACCTTCTAATTACTATGTTATTCAATTCAATAGGATTTCTTATTTTTTTACCAATAGTGTTTTGCCTCTATTGGTTTGTTTTCAACAGAAAATTTCAGGAGCAAAACAGACTGTTGCTATTGGCCAGTTTTTATTTCTATGCCTGCTGGGATTGGCGATTCCTTTTTTTACTGATGTTTTCCATTGGACTGGATTATGTATCAGGAATTAAAATTGAGAACAGCAAGACCAATCGGGAAGCTAAATTCTGGCTTACTTTAAGTATTGCCATCAATCTTGGTTTTCTGGGATTCTTCAAATATTATAATTTCTTTGTTGAGAGCTTTGCAGACCTTCTTGGCGGTTTTGGCTTCAAGGCCAATATGTGGCTGCTCAATGTCATACTTCCGGTAGGAATTTCGTTTTATACATTTCATGGACTTTCCTATGTGATTGATGTCTATAAAAAGAGAATAAAGGCTGAGAGAAGTTTTACAGACTATGCGGTTTTTGTAAGTTATTTCCCGCTTCTTGTGGCGGGACCAATAGAAAGGGCTACTCATCTTTTGCCTCAGATACAGCGGAAGAGAGTGTTCAACTATGAGCAGGCGGTAGATGGGATGCGGCAGATTTTGTGGGGATTTTTCAAAAAAATGGTGATTGCTGATAATTGTGCACCATTGGTGAATGAAATATTTAACAATTATCAGACGGAAAGCCCTGCTAATCTTGTGATAGGAACGGTGTTGTTTGCTTTTCAGATCTATGGAGATTTTTCAGGATATTCTGATATTGCCCTGGGAGTTTCCAGACTATTTGGTATTGAATTACTGAAAAACTTTGCATTTCCTTATTTCTCCAGAGACATTGCAGAATTTTGGCGAAGATGGCATATTTCACTTTCTTCATGGTTCAGAGATTACTTGTATATTCCGTTGGGAGGAAGTAAAGGAGGGCTTTCTATGAAGATCAGAAATACATTTATTATTTTCCTGGTTTCAGGATTCTGGCATGGTGCCAATTGGACGTTTATGATCTGGGGTGGTCTCAACGCTCTGTATTTTATGCCTTTGCTGATGATGAATAGAAATCGTCAGAATATGGAAGTTGCGGCTCAGGGAAAATTCTTACCCTCTTTTAAAGAATGTTTTCAGATCCTGTTTACTTTTTTGATCACCTGTATCGCCTGGATTTTTTTCAGGGCAGAATCTGTAACACAGGCGATTCACTATATTGGCAGAATTTTTAGCCGCGAATTGCTTTCTATTCCGCATCCGTTGCCGGTAAAAGTATTGGCGTTGATTGGATTGATGCTGATTATAGAATGGATCAACAGAGAAAGGTTTCACGGATTAGAAATTAAAAGATTCAGCCCCTGGATACGACATATTTTCTATCTGGTTGTTATTTATATTATTCTCCGTTATGCCAATTTCGGGAATAATGAATTTATTTATTTTCAGTTTTAGCATGAAGAAATTTTTAATTAAAATACTACCTTATTTTGCTGCAGTACTTATTGTATTGGCAATTCTTGGATCTTATGCTGATGGCAATACAGATGATAACTATATGCATTTTGCTGTGAAAAAGCCGCAAAATGTTATATTGGGTGACTCAAGAGGTTCACAGGGAGTTGTTCCCGGAGTTTTGAAAAAGAAGCTTTCCAGAGATTTTGATAATTTTTCTTTGAATATTGTAGAATCGCCTTATGGACAGGTTTACTTTAAAGCTTTAAAAAGGAAATTAGATCCTGAAACCAAAAACGGGACTTTTATTTTTACAGTAAGCCCTTGGAATCTGTCATTAAATAAAAGTATTAAAGAAGAGAAAGATTTCCCTGAAGAGCATTCTCCATTGAATGATATGCATTTTTATGATCAGTCTCCCAACTATGAGTATCTGCTGAAACATTATACAAGAAGCTGGTTTAAGATTTATACTGAAAGAGCCGAACTGGGGCGATCCAACACTTTTCTTCACAACGATGGCTGGCTGGAGGTTAATATCAATATGCATCCGGACTCTGTGGCAGTGAGAACAAATAAAAAGGAACTGTTTTATAAAGATCTTGCTAATACAGTAGAACTTTCACCGGAGCGTCTTAGAGCGATCAATGAAATGATTAATTATCTAAGAACAAAAGGTAAGGTTTATCTGGTTCGCCTCCCTACATCAGAAGGCCTTATGGCTATTGAAAATAGAAAATATCCTTATTTTAACAAATTATTGAGGGATATAGCAAGGAAACAGAATGTGCAGTTTTTTGACTTCTCAAAAAATTATTCAGAATACGATTACACAGATGGAAACCATTTGTATAAAAAATCAAGTCTGAGGATTACTGACCGTATTGCAGATTCTATTCTTGCAGTCAGAAGAAAATAGTGTACTGACTTAAAATAAATTATTCCTGAAATTGATGTTATAAATACCGGAACGGATGCTTCTATAGTCTGTTACAAGAAACTTCATGATCATTCCCCACTTTTTTGAAGTGGAAGCATTGGCAATCTGAAAGCTTCTGTACATTCTTTTGATGTGAAGTTTTATATTTTCAGGAAGGGTAGTTTCGTTTTCAGCCCAGGTATCCACTTCTTTCCATAAAAGGACACGGGTAGTTGCCGGATTTATTTTTTTAGAATCTACCTGGGTAATTCTGTTGTCTTCATGTACACCACGTATAGCTATTGCTTGGTCTAAAATTCCGGGATAAAGATTAAGATAATAGGATAGTCTGAACAAAAACTCTGTATCCTGATGCAGTCTTAAGCTGGATTTAAACAATGGATCCATTTTTTTCATTAATGAATCTTTACGGATCGTTAAAGCATCAATACTGAATAAACCAAAGCTTCCCAACATATAGATTTGTCCGGGGAAAACATCTTTAGGTTCATGTCTTTTATAAACGGTAGTGAGTCTGTCTCCAAATAATGAATAATATTGTTCTTTTGCCTTTTCAGTATAATAATGCACACCAAGAGCACCATAAACTCCTTCTATTTCTGGTTTTTTGAAAAGTTCTCTTTCAGCATCAAATCTATTGGGGAGAAAATAATCATCCGCATCCAGAAAAGCTATAAAATCTCCGGTAGATTTTTCTATTCCCAGATTCCGTGTTGGGCCTGCACCATGATTCCCTTTATCCGGATGTTGATAAAGTTTTACCCGATCGTATTTTTTGGTAAGCTGTTCACATACTTCTAGCGCATGATCCGGGGATTTGTCTTCTATCAGAATGACTTCACAAACTTCGTCAAACTGCAGAGCAGATTCCACTGCCTGAGAAACATACTTTTCGGCATTGTAAACGGGAATAATTACTGAAATTTTCATTTTTTGTCAACTTAATTTTTTATATCATTTGTGTGGATAAAAGCTTTGCAAGATAATCAATTATAAAGACTTATGCCTGAATTTTTTTTTATATAAAAAAATATACTTTTTTAATCTGATTCAGTAAATGTGCCCGATAAAAAGATCCTGATGACCTTGTATAACTTTCTTTTGTGTTTAATTTAAGCTGTAAAAGTATGGTGGGTTTAGTTTTTAAGAGATCAATGAATGCCGGAAATTTATGTTGTACAGACCGGACCTTATGCTTTTATAATCTGTAAAGAAGTATTTGATGATCATTCCCCATTTTTTTATTAGGGGAGCTTTTGCGATTTCAAAACTTCGGTGCATCCTTTTGATATGTATCCTTACATCTTCAGAAATCTCGTTTTCAGTCTGAGACCAAAGATCAACTTCTTTCCAAAGCATTGCCCTGGAAACAGACGGATCTATGACACGCAGATCAACTTTCGTGATTCTGTTGTTTTCATGTACTCCTCTTACAGCGATCGCTTCATCCAGAATTCCGGGATAAAGATCCAGATAATAAGAAAGACGAAACAAAAATTCAGTGTCTTCATGAAGTCTTAAATGAGGTTTGAAAAGTGGGGTTACTTTATTCATTAAAGATTCCCTGCGTATCGTTAAAGTATCAATACTGAAGAGTCCAAAGGTTCCAAGCATATGAAGCTGTCCCGGGAAAACGTCTTTAGGGTCATATTTTTTATAGACTGTGGTGAGCCTGTCTCCAAATAACTGATAATATTGCTCTTTTGCTTTTTCGGAATAGTAGTGTACTCCAAGAGCTCCATAGACACCTTCTACTTTTGGATCTTTGAATAGCTCCTTTTCAGCGTCGAATCTATTGGGTAGGAAATAGTCGTCTGCATCAAGAAAAGCAACAAAGTCACCGGTTGATTTTTCTATTCCAAGGTTTCTGCTTGGGCCGGCACCGTGGTTTTCCTTATCCGGATGCTGGTAAAGTTTTATTCTTTCATGTTTTTCGGCAAGTTGCCGGCATATTTGTAATGCGTTGTCCGGCGACTTATCTTCGATCAGAATGATCTCGTGCACTTCATCAAACTGAAGAACCGAGTCTACTGCCTGAGTAACAAACTTTTCTGCATTATAAACGGGAATAACTACTGAGATTCTCATTTTTTCTCCTTTTTACAATAAATTTAGAATTTACAATTGCGTTTTATTAGTACCTTTTGAATTCGAAATTTAAGGTTTTAATTTTATTTTAAGGTATTAAGATTTCGTTTTTTTTGCAAAATGGCACACAAACACAGTAGATGTCATCAGGGCAGCGATTTTGTAAGAAAATTCATCCTTGTAAAGTGAAAAAAATAACATGAAATACCCATTTGTGGGATTTATTATTACATTAAGAAAAGTTTATTATGCGTGAGAATAGGTGAATCTATATTTAGTTTTTAATATATAGGGGTTTTTAAAAACAGCAGCCAGCAATCCTATTGTTTTTGAAACTCCCTTTTTTTTTGAAAGTTCAAATGCCTTTTTCTGAAGATAAATGTGCTGTGCTGCATCTTTCTCGAGAGATAAAGTAGTAGACCATTCGTAGAGAGAATTCCAGAAAAGAAATTGTCGTTGGTTATATTGTGGAGAATACTTTATTATTTTGGTAATTCTGTTATCATCATGCATTCCTCTCATAGCCACAGGAAGGTCTATAATACCGGATTTCAGGTAACATTGGTGAGCAAGTTTGATGATGAAATCTGAATCCTGATGTAGACGGAGTGCTTCATTAAATCTTAATTTTTTGGTTTCAAGTGAATGTTTTCTGACGGTAAGGGCATCTAAAGTGAAAAACGAACCAAATACTCTGGGAGTAAGTCCCAGGAGGCCTCTGAAAACTTCATTTCCTTCTGCGGCATAGTTGACCGTCAGCAGTTCATCGTCATTGATATTAGTCATGAATTCTTCCTTACCTTTTTCAGTCAGGTATTCCGTACCAATGGCATTAAAAACGCCATCTGTTTTTGGATCTTTAAAAAGTTCCTTTTCAGCTGTAAATCTGTTAGGCAAAAAATAATCATCTGCGTCAAGAAAAGCAATAAACTCCCCGGTTGCTTTTTCTATACCCAGATTTCTGCTGGCTCCTGCACCATGATTGCCCAAGTCAGGATGTTGGAAAAGCTTTACCCGCTCATCTTTTTGAACTAACTCATGACAGACCTGAAGCGCGTTATCCGGAGATTGATCTTCCACCAAAATGACTTCATAGACATCACTAAGCTGTAAAGCTGATTCTACGGCTTTTGATACATATTTCTCTGCATTGTATACAGGTATGATTACTGAAATCTTCATGTTCATCTATTGTAGTAAGTGAAACGGTATTTAGTTTTTAATATTTCAGGGTTTTTAAGGACTTCTCCTAAAATAGTACAGTATTTGAAAAAACCTTTCTTTAAAGACAAATCAAATGATTTATACATTAGATAGATTCTTTTTCTGGGTTCTGCGGGAATCTGATTGGAAATAGCCCATTGATTAAGAGATTGCCATAAAAGAAACTGTCTCTGATTATATTGTGGTGAATATTTTACAATTTTAGTGATCCTGTTATTATCATGAACACCTCTCATAGCCACAGCTTCTGTGATGTTCCCTGTTTTTAAGTGACAATGATAAGCCAGTTTAATGATAAAGTCTGAATCCTGATGCACACGAAGCTCTTTATTGAATCGTATCTGATGAGGTTCCAGAGAAGCTTTTCTAATAGTAAGTGAATTGAGATGAAAAGATGTACCGAAGGTTTTAGTTGAAAGACTGAGTAATCCTTTAAATACTTCTTCACCCTCAGCAGGGTAATTAACTGTGCTCAGAGAGATTTCTTTAAATTTAGACTGAAACTCTTCTTTCCCTTTTTCTGTTAAATATTCTGTTCCAATAGCGTTAAACACCCCGTCTATTTTTGAGTCTTTGAAAAGTTCCTTTTCAGTATCGAACCTGTTAGGCAGATAGTGATCATCGGCATCCAGAAATGCAATAAAGCTTCCGGCTGCTTTTTCTATTCCAAGGTTTCTTGCTGCTCCGGCTCCATGATTGCCTTTATCCGGATGTTGAAATAATTTTACTTTTGGAATTTCAGTACTCAGTTGCTCACAAATTTCCAATGAGTTGTCTGTAGACAGATCCTCAATTAAAATAATTTCTTTTACTTCTTCAAACTGAACGGCAGACTGTACAGCTTTTTCAAGGAATTCAGCAGCATTGTAAACGGGAATGATAACAGATATGTCCAGCATTACAAATAGGATTTATTATTATCCGCCCATAAAGCAAGCTGTAAAAGATTCCAATGTCTTTCATCCTTATCAAGGAAATTCTGAGCTGCTTTAAAGTCAATAAAATTAAATACCTTATGATTAGGATCTTTTAGCAGATCATTTGAAAAATTCATCAGATTCTCTTCCGCAAACCAGCTTTTTACTCCAAGGCCAAACCCTTGTTTATGACGTTTCCTGATAGTTTCTGTCCAATAAGAGCCCATGGCTTCACGAAGGATAATTTTATCATTACTGTCATTGAGTTTCAACTGATCCGGTAATTGAATACAGAATTCTGCAAAGTCCAGATCCAGGAATGGGGTTCTTACTTCCAAAGAATTAGCCATGGCCATTCTGTCGGATTTTACCATCATATTGGCCGGGACATAATTTTCAAGATCTACTCTCATAATATCATTCAGAGAATCTGCATCAGGAGTAAAACTATAAGTCTGCAGATAATCGGAAGAAACCCCGAGAAGATCACGTTCTTTCTTATTGAAGGCATTTCTTACATCATTCAGGTGGAAATCCATAATAGATGAAAACTCTATATTTTTCCTCGTAAGGAATGAAGTTGGTTTTATTTGCTGATATAGTTTTAACCCAAACTGAGCAATGATGTTCTTATAGCTGAAATGTTTCTTTAATTTATTTTCAACGGTATAGAAGTGGTATCCCCCAAACAATTCATCTCCTACATCTCCGGATAATACAACCGTAAGATTCTTTTTTGCCGCTCTGCATATCTCATAATGAGGGATAAAAGAGGCATCTGCAAAAGGTTCATCAAAAAACGGGGATATTTTTAAAAGTGAGGTAACGAGATCAGATTTCTTCTCGTGAACCTCAATGTGATTGGTTTTATATTTGTCGGCAATTTCCTTTGCATATTTAAGCTCGTTGTCTTTATGATCATATCCGAAGCTGATAGTAGTCTGATGAGGCAAAAACTCATCTACCAGAGCAACAACAGAGGAAGAGTCTAAACCTCCACTCAGGAAACTTCCTACTTCTACATCTGCTATAAGCTGCTTTTTAACTGCATTTTTCAACAGATGAAGAAATTCTTCTTTAGCATCAGAAAGGCTTATAACCCTGTCTTTTGCCGGTAAACTGTAATAGCGTGAAATTGTAAATTTTCCGTCTTTCCAGATTAGTTGATGGGCGGGTGGAAGTGTATAAATATTACTGTAAATACTCTGATGAGAACTTACATATCCATATTGAAGATAATGGGAGAGTGCCTGAGAACTTACTTGTGGATGAATAAGCCCTGAAGCTAAAATAGCTTTAATTTCTGAAGCAAAAATAAATTCATTGTTTTTACCGATAGCATAATAAAAAGGTTTCTCTCCAAAGCGGTCTCTTGCACAGAATAGCTGTTGTTTTTGCTCATCCCAAATGGCAAATGCAAACATTCCGGGAAGATCATGAATAAGGTTTTCCTGTTTTCTCTGATACATGGCAAGAATGACTTCTGTATCAGAACCTCCGTGATAGGGATATTCTGCATAGTGTTTTTTGATATCCTGATAACCGTAGATTTCACCATTGAGAACAATACATTCATTTTTGGTATTGGAGAACATGGGCTGCTTCCCATTGTCAGAAAGATCTATGATAGAAAGCCGGCGGTGGCCTAATGCGGCATTTTCATAAAATTCATAGTGAGAAGAATCCGGACCACGGTGGACCAATGAATCTGTCATTTTTCGGATTTCCTCCTGGTAATTTCTGGCATTACTGCTTATAATTCCCGCTATTCCACACATAATATTTTATTTTTCATCATTAATTTTCACTTTTTGTACAGCTAATTTACGATAGATTCAGAAAACTGGAACCTGGTTGTGTCAATTGATTTCGTAAGCTGTTTATCTTTTCACTATCTCTGTTTATTTTTTTATACTTCAGAGACAATTCTTTGTACTTGCTGATGTTTCCTGTTATCAGGTTTTTAAGCATACTTTGTTTTAATGCTTTTTTCTCCTGGTTCAAACCGTTGGGAAGGCTTGGATTCAGCGTATTGATTTCGATACGAACATCTTCGTATTTGGTAAAATCTATTTTGTGAAGCAGCTGTACACCATCATGAACTACTTTACTGCGGGGAACCAGCAGGACTTTCTTTTGATGGAAATGAACCCTGTTCACATATTCATCATCTTCTCCGTAATGGAAAAAATAAGGATTGAAACCTCCTATCGTTTCTATGGTTTTCTTTGGCAGCAACCAGTGTGCGGCATTTACAAAGTGAATTTCGTAATAGGGCTTTAAAGTCTGGAAATACAGATCCGAGATCATTCTGGTTTTTTCGTAATTCTTGGCGATATACTGATCCAGGAAGATGTCAAGGTATTTTTCAGAACCATCCACATGAATAGGGCTTATAATGCCAATTTCATCTTTGTTGGGGTGGCTGTTATATACTTCAAGCATTTTTGCCATGCTGTCTTCATAAAGCCATGCATCCTGATTCATCAGGTAGAAAAAATCGGTACCATTTTTATAAGCTTTTTCAATGCCTATATTATTGGCTTTTCCAAATCCAAGATTGGAATCGGATTGAGTGAGATCTACTTCCGGAAAATGAGTTTTTATATATTCCTGGGTTCCGTCTTTAGATCCGTTATCTATGACGATACATTTTACAGGAACAGATGATTTTCTTAAACTGTTAAAACACCGTTCCGCCCATTTCATGGCATTATAGGTAACAATGATAATATGAATCTCAGGCATTTTTTATTTAAATATTATTTGAGGACTGATGAAGCGCCCATATTTTACAGCAAATTCGTGATTCTAAAATACAAAAAATAGTAGAGTTGTTTATGAAACTTGTCAAACAGCAGGAAAAGTTAACATTCCAAATACAATATATTCAAGCTTAATATGAGGGTTATAAATATGGTTTCAAAAAGTCCTCTTCGCTTGAATCCTCTATCCTGATAATTAATCAATAAATACTTTTTTAAAAGTATCCATCACCGGATGGGGAAGGAACTTTTCATAAAGCTCTTTTGGGGATAATGTGAGGTCTGCATCCAGAATAATATCCTGCAGTTCTTTACTGTCATTATAATAATAAGCCTGATCCTGTAAATGTGTGATATGAGCCTTTTCCGGAGGGTTGGCAAAAGCGATCACAGGTTTTCCCATAATGGCAAACTCAGCTACGGTAATTCCGAAGGTTTCTCCTCTTTCACGGGCATGAAGTAAAGCATTACAGGTATTGATGAATTTCTGCTTCATGATAATATCTGAACTTGGCGGAAGAAATATAATGTTTGAAGGAACGGATTTCCACCACTTCTTTTTAATGAACGGATCTACGCCCATAAAAATGAAATAGACATCCTTATATTTTGATGCAATTTTTTCAATGGTCTTTTGGGCAAAAAGAATATTAAAGCTGATATGACCGCCATAATATCCAAAAACTTTTGCATTTGGAGGAATATTGAATTCTGCTCTCAAATCTTCATTGGTTTGGGAATCAAAATTAACCATATGAGGGACATGAGGATATTTTGAACCCGTCATTTCCTGGCTCAGCCATTCAGACACATAAGCATAGACATCACCGTGAGGCTCAAAATGTTTGAAAACACTGTGTATTGCAGATTTACATTCCTTGGTATCTATACCATCGATATTACCGTTTTTAATAGCATAAAAAAGGTCTATATTCTGTTCACGGATCAGCTGGTCTACCTCGCTGAAGTCTGAATAGCCATGTACACGGAATCTTTTTTCAAATTTTTCAACACCCAGCGGATGGTTGGTCTTCGAGTTTTTATTGTATACAATGATAGACTCATTTCCCAGATATTTCTCATTGAAATCTGCGTAATCATATACTGCTATGGAAGTCCCCCTGTAATTGAGTTCATCCTCATGGAAAAGAATTTTCATCTTGCTTGTGTTATTTAAATATTTTTTTCAATCTCCCTATTATTTTCTGAATAATGGTTTTCTTCGGATATTTGGTAAGATCATTATGTTTAAAAAGTCCTTCTCCCTGTGCAATCCTGAAGTTCTGCTTTACCCACCATGCCGCAATATTTCTTTCCAGTGAAGCTGTTTCTCCTGAGAAAGGAATAATGGTCTCAAGCAAGAAACTTTTTCTTACAAGGTAAGGATTATTAGTCCAATTTGCCCATCGAGAGGTGGTCACAAAATATTCTCCCTGCTTTTGTATCTTGTCCGGAAATTCTGAGGCCGGATCAAGCCAGTGCAGAGATTCCAGAAGATGAGGTGAAGTACACTCATGCCAGTCATCATAGTAATCAAGCTCATTTCCTTTATGTCTGATTGAAATAAGAGGATAACCTGGTGTATTCCTGCTTCGGTAGCGAACTACATCAAAACCATTGTCTAGCATTTCCAGTCCGCTTTTGAGACGTGAAAATGTGGTTTCATTATTTTCAACAAGTTCAAAGTCATGCTCCAGAAAAAGAATATTTTCACAAACTGCATTTTCTGCCAGTGTTTTCATCCCTTTTCCAATCCCGATATTATCTTTTAATCCTATATATCTGATATTGTACTGATCTGCCAGCTTTTTGTCAGATTCACTTACTTCCTGAAAAAGAATGACAATATCATCAACCATATTCAGAAGACCATACTTCTGATAGGATTTCAATGTGTTTCTCAATGTTTTCCCTGTTTTCCAGGAAAGAATGCAAATGCTGATAGGGAGTGATTTCAAAGGATTAATTTTTATTTACTACATTATTCATCAGTTCGATTACTTTCTTTGTATAACTTTCCCACGTTTGATCTTTTACCAGTTCGTGTGCTCTTAAAGATAGTTTCGTATACTCCTCATCGTTCATCATAAGAATTGTTCGGATACTGTCTACAATATCACTTACTTCAGTATTTTGAAGATAGATGCCGAAGTCACTTTTCTCCCCATAATCTAAAGCAAAGGCTTCATAAGGTTTTATAATGATAGGCGTGTAGTAAAACATACATTCAATTGTACTGGAGTAGGCAGCCCAAATTTCGGATGGATTTACCAAAATTTTTGCATTCGTAATAAGATCATAGTATTGGGTATTCTGTTCCGGATCTCCCTTATCCAAATATTCATAACAAATTATATTTCGATCTGTATCTTGTAACAACAATCTGTCTTTAGGAATATTAATAATATTTAAAGTTAAATTGGGGAAATCTTTCTGTAAAATTCTAACTGCTTCTACCAACTTTCTTGCCCCCAATAAATATTTCATCGATCCGATAAGCAGCAGTTGTTGTGAATTTTTTTTCTTATCTAAAATTTCTTGAACAGTAGGTTTATTAAAGTTGATATCATTAACAACATTACTGCCGAGGTGATGTACTTGTTTACCATGGCGTTCAGAAATTATTTTTTGTGCGTCTTTAAAAAGTGAAACTACTAATTCGGAATTGTTGAATGCTTCATGTTGATATTTGATAAACCATTTTTCAAAGAAGTAGGGTTTCCTCTTTAAGCGATCTAAGATCACCATGTCATAACTCCAATCGTGAAATAATAGCGATGGTGTGTTGTTGAACTTATTATAAAAATCGAAAGTCAATAAAATAACAAAATAAAGATCCGGATTATTTTTTACAACCTTCTTGATTTTTTTATAAGCTAATATCCTTGCAATAGGAGTTTTAATAAATTCATATTGATGATTCGGAAAAAATCGGGATAAAATTCTTCCCGGGTATTTATTCCATAATGTTTCGTATTTCGTTGAGGGTGATAGATCTACACGCAGGAGTTCATATCCCTGCATTTTTAAATTTTCAGAAAAAAGGAATGGCACATTAGACCAGGCTTTTGGAGAATTTGAATCTCCGTAACAAACAAAAAGAATTTTTTTACTCATTTAGAAATTTTTAGATATTTAAAAATGGGTGTGAAGAGTTGATGATTTTTTGGCGATGCTCATGAATTTCCTGTAAGCGAGGTAAAAAATAGTTATTCATTTCACGTTGCTCAATACGTTCTTTTGTATAACCTTTTAATGCGAATTTATAAAAATCCCATAATAACTGTTTTTTTATTTTTATTGGATCAAATTCAAAGGCAGGATTCATAAATTCGGTTTGTTTTTGTAACCTCAATGAAAGCCATTTTTCTTTATAAGCGGCTTCGGGACTTTGAAAAACTTTATGCTGTTTAGTATCATGAACTACAAGGCTATCCGGACAAATTATAACTTTCTTTTTATTATAAACAACACGATTTAAATAGTCATAGTCTTCACCATAATGGAAATAAAACGGATTGAACCCACCAACGGTTTCAATGGTAGACTTAGGTAATAACCAATGTGCAGCGTTTACAAAATCTATTTCGTACCATTTACTTAGCTGTTTTAAAAACAGATCAGAAATTAAGCGGTTTGTTTTGGCATATTTTCCAAGATAATTTTCAAAATGGGAATCTAATTTTTTTTCGCTTCCGTCTAAATGCATCGGACTTAAGATCCCGATTTGCTCTTTGTTGGGATAATGATGATAAACTTCCAGCAGTTTTTCCATACTGTCCGGAAAAATCCATGCATCCTGATTCATCAGATAAAAAAAATCGGCTCCTTCTTTATAAGCTTTTTCAATACCAATATTATTGGCTTTACCAAAACCTAGATTTTCCGAAGACTGAATAAAATCAACTTCAGGAAAGTTTATTTTAATATAGTCCTGAGTACCATCCGTAGAACCGTTATCAATAACGATTGTCTGTACGGGAATATTAGACTTTCGTAAACTGGTAAAACATCTTTCTGCCCATTTCATGGCATTGTAAGTAACAATAATTACATAAAAATTAGCCATCTTAAATATACTTTCTGGTTAATGTTTCTAAATAGCTTTCCGGAGTTTTACCGGAGAAAAAAGTTGTGATATCTTCATCAAAATCCACTTTATAGAAATCACCTTCATCAGCTTCGTTATAAAGTCCCTTTTTATCGGTTTCTTTTTCAATAGCACTGATGATTTCCTTTAAATCATAATAATAGGGAAAGGAGAAATTGATAGTTTTATTATGGGAATGCAGCCCATGAGATTCTACAAATCTGGAGATATCTTCAATGTCTAAAAGAAGTCTTCTGGCTTTCAGATGCAGGGTAAATTCATTATGACTGGTAATCTGTGTCTTCAGAAAGTTGAAAAGTGTGTTGGGATTTCCGCCCTTTCCTACAATATTGCCTATTCGCAGGATGAGGTAATGGTCAACATTATTTTCTATATACGCTTCAATTTCTTTTTTATGAATGACATAGGGGCTGTTCTGCTTTGATTGATCGTGGATGCTGAGGGTAGAAAAATAGATCAGTTTCTTTTCTCTGTTATCTCCATACACCGTTTTTAAAAGAGAAAATTCTCTTTCAAATTCTGATGCGCTTGTCTCCAGGGAATTGGATACTCCTGAAGCAAAAAAAACTATATCTTGTCTGTCATAAGATTTTACAGCATTTGCTATAATACCGTTGCCAATAATCATACCTTAGTTGTTTCATTAATTGTGTTATAGGGGAACAATATTCCATATCTGAAAAAAAAATCATTTCATTCAGATACTCAAATATATGAATAGTATTTCATTTTGTTGAGGTAACCGGTCTTCTCTCCTTTTTTTTCTCATCGGTTGAAAAGATTAAAAATTTTATTTGCCCAAACATATCTCTTACTGTTGAGGATGTTTTTTAAATGCTGGTTATTATCGTAGAGCTTCTCAAAACTACCGAGTTCCTTTGTGAAAAACTCGATGTGTTTTC
Organism: Chryseobacterium sp. BIGb0232; assembly: GCF_024810195.1. Taxonomy (NCBI): domain Bacteria; kingdom Pseudomonadati; phylum Bacteroidota; class Flavobacteriia; order Flavobacteriales; family Weeksellaceae; genus Chryseobacterium; species Chryseobacterium sp. BIGb0232. The sequence goes on along the minus strand of NZ_JANUEH010000004.1, from coordinate 215,871 downwards.
TGTATACAATATTGTGGGTTACCATTTTTTTCATGTCTCCGTTGTCTGAGATCATGTCTTTTATCATAGAGTTTTCTTTGATCCTGTAATAGAAGCAAATTTCTTTGATTTTATACACTTTACCTCCGTTTTTAAGAATGGAGATCCAGAACTCCCAATCTTCCAGACCATAGACGAGGCTGGTATCATATCCGCCAGCTTTTTCCCAATCTGTTCTTTTAAAAAATGCAGTACAAAAAATAACATTTCTTACCGCTAAAGCCTGTGGGGTATATTCGGGCAGAATCCATTTTCCGGTTTCTGTACCAAATTTTTCAGCTTCACAGTAAATGACACTGTATCCATTGCTGAACTCTTTCTCAGCCAGTTCCAGATAGGCCGGAGATATTTTATCATCTGAGTCTAATGGTAAAATCCATTCTCCTTTTGCAACAGCTATTCCTGCATTTCTTGCGGAAGATAAACCTCCGTTTTCTTTGTGAACATAAAGGAAACGTGAATCTTTTTCGACCCATTTTCTGGCAAAATCTTCTGTATTGTCCGGAGAACCGTCATTGACAATAATGCATTCCCAGTTCTGATAGGTTTGCTGAAGTACAGATTCAAGACATTCATCAAGATAAACAGCCTGATTGTAGCATGGAACAATGATGGAGATTAAAGGATTCATTTTTTAGATAATTTTCTTTAAAACCTTATACAGAGAAACAGGAAGCTTCTTTTTTACAGCAAAGTCCAGTTTTTTTGAACGGAACGGATAAGCATGATATGCATTGATATATTCTTCAGGGAATTGTGTCCCCGATTGGTATAATTTCTGAGTAATATAATTAATACTGCCTCTTGACACCCCTTTTTTATCAAACATCATCTGGAGCATAGCAGCCTCCATTTCAATTCTGTCAGCTTTTACTTTAGAAATATTATCGGTATGCAGTCTATAATAAGCTAGCTTTTCCGGAATATAGGCAATTAAATACTTCTGGCTGACCTTTAACCAACGGTAATAATCTTCGATAATAAACTGCGCATCATATTGGCCGGTTTCTCTTACGACATCAGTTCTTAATAGCACCGTTAAAGCCGCAATTCTATTTCCTTTTAAAAGTTCTTCTCTGAAAACATAAGGATCTATATTTCCCAATGCATCATAGTCTGCAATATCCTCAATGATCTCACTGTAGTTATTTACAGCATGAGTATGAGAAAAAGACATTCCATATTCATTTCCTAATTTTTCAAGGGTGGAAACTGATTTTTCGATAGATTCGGGATGCAGAAAATCATCGGCTGCAATGATTTTGATATACTTTCCTTTGGCCAGCTCAAGGCATTCATTAAGCATGGTTGGCAGGCCTGTGTTTTGAGTATGGAAGTTTTTTTCTGCAGGGTAATTATTTTCCTGCAACCACTGTTCAAAAACTTTTACGGAATGATCCGGGGAAGCATCATCCCCTACAATTAACTGAATGTTTTTGTAGGTCTGGTTTTTTATGCTGTCAAGGTTTTCTTTGATAAACTGTGAATGGTTGTAGGATACTACTACCACTGTTACTAATGGTTGTTCCATTTAAAATTCGTTTACCGCTTTAATAATTGTCTGTACTTCTTCTTCTTCCAAAACCGAGGAGATCGGAAGACTTAGAACTTCTGCATGAATTTTTTCACTGATCGGGAAAGACAGATCATTCCATTCTTTGTAAGCTTCCTGCCTGTGAGGCGGAATAGGGTAGTGAATGATGGTCTGTATGCCATGCTCTGTAAGATATGCCTGAAGCTCATCTCTTCTATGGGTTCTGATAACGAAAACATGCCATACATGCTCATTTTCATTTTCAGGATATTCAGGAAGGATGATATCAGCATTGGTGATTTCACTGATGAATTTTTTGGCAATAATTCTTCTTGCGTTATTTTCATCATCAATATATTTCAGCTTGATGTCTAAAACAGCGGACTGCAGCTCATCAAGTCTGGAATTTAATCCCTGATAGATATTCACATATTTTTGGTTGGAACCATAGTTGGCTAATGCTCTGATTGCCTTTGCAAGCTCATCATCATTGGTGGTTACAGCACCTGCATCACCTAATGCTCCAAGATTTTTTCCAGGATAAAAGCTGAATCCTGCAGCATCTCCGAGGTTTCCTGATTTTATACCGTTCCATTCTGCTCCGATAGCCTGGGCGTTGTCTTCGATGATCTTTAAATCATGCTTCTGAGCAATTTCTTTAAGCTGATCTGAGAAAACAATTCTTCCCTGAAGGTGAACAACAAGGATTCCTTTAGTTTTGGGAGTGATCTTTTCTTCAATTTTGGCAATGTCAATATTATAGGTATTGATCTCCGGTTCTACCAGAACAGGAACCAATCCGTTATCAGAAACGGCCAGTATAGAAGCGATATAGGTATTGGAAGGAACAAGAATTTCATCACCTTTTTTCATGATTCCCAATTCGATGTAAGCACGAAGGATCAGACGCAGTGCATCCAGTCCGTTGGCTACCCCAATCGCGTGTTTTGTTCCTATATATTGAGCTAAATGAGTTTCGAAACCTTTGGTTTTTTCTCCCAAAAGATACCATCCGGATCTGAAGGTCTGCAACAGCGCATCTTCTATTTCCTGTTGGTATTTGAGATTAACTTTTTGTAAATCAAGAAACTTTATCATTGTTATTATTCTTTAAAAATTTTGCAGGGTTTCCTACCCATATTTCATTATCAGGAACACTTTTGGTAACCACGCTTCCGGCTCCGATTAATGCATTTTCACCAATGGTAATTCCTGCTAAAACAGTAGCATTGGCACCAATAGAAGCTCCTTTTTTTACCAGTGTTTTTACCAGTTTGAAATCTTTATTTTTAGATTTAGGGAAAAGGTCGTTGGTAAAAGTTACATTAGGCCCGATGAATACATTGTCTTCAAGGCTTACTCCATCCCAGATCTGAACACCTGGTTTTATCGTGACATTATTTCCAATGACCACATCGTTTTCTATAAGTACCTGGCAGTTGATATTGCATCCGCTGCCGATTTCAGCACCTTTTAAAATGACACAGAACTGCCATACGGAAGTTCCTTCCCCGATGTTTTGAGACTGTACGTCAGCTAAAGGATGTATCATTTCCTGTAGTTTTTAAAATCTTCGAAATCTCTGAAATAATCATCTTCGTCATAGAGTTCAGAAGCAAGACATAAAAGAACAGCATTGTGGCTGAATTTAATATCTCTCCAGATTAATTCCGGAATATAAAGTCCCTTGGATGGAGTATCTAAAATGAAGCTCGCCTCATTACCATCCAGATCCTGAGTGTTGAATTCTATAGTTCCCGAAACTGCAAAGATAACCTGCTGCAGCTTCTTATGCGCATGTCCTCCACGGATTACATCTTGAGGTGTAAAATAAGTCCAGTAAACTCTGTTGATGGAAAAAGGAACATTTTTCTGAGCTTCAGCTACAGTAATGTATCCCAGTTCCGGAGATCCGATCTTTAAAAAATCTATAATATGCGGAGTCATAATCATTTAATTTATATATCTATTAGGACTCGTTTTTGGTCCCTTCAATTCCATACGAATTTTGTATTTTCTTTCCATCTTCATCTAAAGCATATAGAAGTACTTTCTGGTCTCCTTTTACTACACTTACTTCAAATGGAACAATATTAACCACATCAATATGATCGGGAAGTCCAAGGTGAAGGGTATATCCTTCGATGAATTTCTCATTTAGTTCATCAACGCTGATGTTGATAGTTGGGTTAAAGGTCTCCACAGAAACCCTGTTTAAAGTAGTTCCCACTAGTTTGGTTTGCAGTGGGCTCATCCCTTTTCTGAAGAGTTTATGCTGTAATGCATGTCTGAACACGTTTTCTTCCAGCGTAATTGGGTTATGATAAGGTATTTTTTCTAAAACCTTTAACAGATGCTTGGTATTATATATTGTTCCGTCTACTGAAAAAGGATAAGACCAGTGTGTGATATTCTTATCGGCATAATAGTCCCATTCGTAATGATCGCCCTTTTTCTGAATATAATCAGGGAAACCTTCAATATTGTCGCCTACATACATCCTGTAAGATGAATTTTCGGGATCTTTTTTAAATTCAGAAAGCACTTCTTCATCCAGAGATACATCTCTATAAAAAACACCATCATCGGTATTAAACATGATCAGTTCATGTTTGGTCTTTCTTAATAAATCCTGAAGCAGCCCTTTGAAGTTATCGCCCTGCTTATTCTTTAAATTTTTCTCCAGGAAGAATTTTAAATTTTTTCTGTTGGTAAGTGTTTTAAAAAAAGCAGTATCAAACCATATTTCCTTTCTTTCTTCAAAACGGATATTGGAGTGATTTTTATATTTTTCAATTAATTTTTTGTAGCCTAAATGATGATTCCCTGTGGTATGGTACAAAATCACAGTTTCATAATCATCTATTTTGATTCTTTTTAAAATAGTACTCAGCAGATAATCTACCTGCATGGCACGGTTATATGAAAAGATTATATTTAAAAGCATGACGAATTATTTTGAATGATGAGCACTGAAAAGTTATAACTTTTTGATTTCCGAAACAATAGCAGGAGAAATTACACCCGGTGATTTTTTGATGTCTCCAAACTGATTTCTTATTCCATTGATCTCAAAACCAAACGACTGTGTTTTGAATGCGATCTCAGAACGGTTCATTCCCCAAAACATATCAAAATAATAAGAATCCTCATTAAGGATATTGGCCGGAATATCAAAACAGATAGAGTAGCCTCCCGGTTCTCCATTCTCACTGATCATAAAGCCATTACTCATGACAATCACTTCATGAGAGTTTTTAATATAGAAAGAAAGATCTACAGTAGCATTTTGAATTGTGCTTATAAAATCTACCTTTATTCTTACTCCTGAGTTGATATTCAAGACGTTACCGTGTATGGGTGTTGCTGAATAAGCCTGAACTTTAATTCTTCCATTACCGATTTCAAAACCATCTTTTGAAGCTTCATAATGAGAGATATAGGAATTCTTACGCTGGTATTCAATGATACACTTATCTTTGTCTCCCTGCATGACCACAGAGCCTTGATCTAATAAAATAGCACTGTTGCAGAGCTCATTGATTGCAGCCATATTGTGGCTTACAAAAAGAACTGTTCTTCCCTGTCCCTTTGTGACATCACCCATTTTACCAAGGCATTTCTTCTGAAACTCAGAATCTCCTACTGCAAGTACTTCATCTACAATCAGAATCTCAGACTCAAGGTGTGCGGCTACAGCAAATGCCAGACGGACGTACATTCCGGAAGAATATCTTTTTACCGGAGTATCTATATATCTTTCAACTCCAGAAAAGTCTACAATTTCATCAAATTTTCGGGTGATTTCCTTTCTGGTCATCCCAAGAATAGCTCCGTTAAGGTATACATTCTCACGTCCTGTCATTTCAGGGTGAAATCCTGTTCCTACCTCCAGCAGTGATGCAATTCTTCCCTGAGTATAAATCTTTCCGGTTGTTGGTTTGGTTACCTTACTCAGTAATTTCAGTAAAGTAGATTTACCCGCTCCGTTTCTTCCTATGATTCCAACAGCATCTCCCTGTTCGATCTCAAAATTGATATCGCGTAAAGACCACACATATTCAGAATCTCCTTTTGTAGTTCTGTCGTTGGTTTCCCCAATTTTTAAATAAGGATCTTCTTTTCCCCTTACCTTATGCCAGAATCTGTTCAGGTCATGGGATAAAGTTCCCGTACCCACCTGTCCGAGGCGGTATTGTTTTGATATATTTTCTGCTTTTAAAGCCAGCATGTTTTGATTGATTTTAAGTTAATGATAACAGTTAAATCTTATACGGTATCCATAAAGGTTTTTTCAACCTTATTAAAGATAAGTATTCCTAATAATAAGAGAATAAGAATAAGAACAGTACTGATTCCCAGCATGAGTGGTGAGAAATCACCTACACCAAGCCAGGCATATTTAAAACATTCGAAAATCCCTGTAAGCGGATTATAGTATGCCAGTTTTTTGAATCCTGCCGGAAGAGAGGATACCGGATAGATCACCGGAGTAGCATACATATATAAACTGACTCCAAAGCCCAATAACATACTCAAATCTTTATATTTTGTAGTAAGAGCCGAGAATATCATTCCTACTCCTAATGCAAAAAAGGCCATCAATATGATAAGAAAAGGAGTTGCGAGAATCCAGATATTAGGCTGCACCTTTCCCTGGCTCAGATAATAAGCCCATGCAAGAAGGAATAAAAGAAATTGTACCCCAAAACGCATCAGGTTTGAGATGACAACTGAAATTGGCGTTACCAGTCTTGGGAAATATACTTTCCCGAAAATGGTTGAATTCCCTACAAAGGTACTGGAAGTAGTCAGTAATGAAGCTGAAAAGTAATTCCAGAGAGTTACACCAGACAGATAAAATAAAATAGGGGGTGCTCCATCTGTAGGAAGTTTGGCAATCGCTCCAAAAACAACCAGATAGACTATTGTTGTTAAAACCGGGTTAATAAAAAACCAGATTGGCCCCAAAATGGTTTGTTTGAAACTCGATATGAAGTCTCTTTTTACAAACATGTAAACAAGATCCTTATACCGCCATACTTCTTTGAGCTTTAAATCAAATAAAGAATGATTCGCTTCAATTGTTTCTGTCCACTTTTGCTGTGGTTCATTCATCTGTGTAAGTTTTTGCAAATTTATAATAATTAATTCTTACCGGATTTCTTAGTCTGTAAATTATTGTTTACATAAAACTAAAAAATAACAACTAATATATTGATATTTGTTATTATGTACAAAAACTATTGACTATAAAGCCAATAGTTTGCAAGGTTTATAAATGATAGGGGTATTAACGAACAAGTTGTTTTAAATACTGGCCATAACCACTTTTACCATATTTTGCAGCTGTTTCCAGTAATTTTTCTTCACTAATGAATTTATTTCTGAAAGCAATCTCTTCGATACATCCAATCTTGAAGCCCTGTCTCTTTTCAATCACACTTACAAATTCCGAAGCATCATGAAGAGAATCAAAAGTTCCTGTATCCAGCCATGCTGTACCTCTGTCCAGGACACCTACTTCAAGTTTTTCATTTTTAAGATAAACATTGTTGACATCGGTGATTTCCAGTTCTCCTCTCGCAGAAGGTTGTATGTTTTTAGCAATTTCCACTACATTATTGTCATAAAAATAAAGACCGGGTACAGCGTAGTTTGACTTTGGTTTTAAAGGTTTTTCTTCAATAGAAACGGCCTTGAAGTTGTCGTCAAATTCTACAACCCCATATCTTTCAGGGTCTGCGACATGATAAGCAAAAACGACGCCTCCATTAGGATTGGTTTTATTTTTTAACAGATTTCCCATTTCAGAACCGTAGAAGATGTTGTCTCCTAAAACAAGTGCTGCAGGATCATTGCCTATAAACCGGTCTCCCAGAATAAAGGCCTGTGCCAGACCGTCCGGACTTGGCTGTACAACATATTCTATATTGCAACCAATCTGTGATCCGTCTCCTAATAATTTGATAAACCCGGCCTGGTCGTGCGGGGTGGTAATGATCAGGATATCCTTAATTCCTGCCAATAACAATGTAGATAGAGGATAGTAGATCATAGGTTTGTCATAAACAGGCATCAGCTGCTTGCTTACGGCGATGGTTAGAGGGTAAAGTCTTGTTCCGGATCCTCCGGCTAATATTATTCCTTTCATTTTATTTTGTGGATTTGTCTTTTAAGATCTTATTTACTTCAATGCTGATTTCATTGTCTAGATTATGAATGATAATATCTGATGAAAATAAATACTGACTGGATTTTAAATTCGGATTTTCATTGTAAAATTTGATGAGGTTTTTCAAATTTTCTTCAGATAAATTCATGAAATCAAAATAGAGTTTGTCTTTTCTTGAGTAATTATTTCTTATTTTATCAAGGATGGTTCTCTTTTCTTCTGTATTTAAAACTTCAAAACTTTTCCCATTTTCATGTCGAATAGACTTTCGGAATAGTAATGAACTAGCTGTTTGCATTAATGAATTATTATATCCGCTAATTTCAATGAGTTCATCGATAAGTTTTTTCTGCGATTCAGTTGGAAACTTTGTCTGAATCACAGATTGAGCATATGATGAGACGGAGAAAATGATGAAAAATAAAAAGAAATATTTCTTCATCCTAAGAATACTGGTTTTTGTAGTATTTTTGATAATCTCCGCTAGTCACATTTTCCAGCCATTCCTTATTTTCTAGATACCAGTCAATGGTTTTTCCCAATCCTTCTTCAAAAGTTACGGATGGTTCCCAGCCTAGATCTTTATTTAATTTATTGGCATCAATAGCATAACGCTTATCATGACCAGGTCTGTCTTTTACAAAAGTGATCAGTTTTTCAGAGTAGCCTTCAGATCTTCCCAGTTTAGCATCCATCTGCTTGATCAATTCTTTAACTAGGTCAATATTTTGCCATTCGTTGAACCCACCGATGTTATAGGTTTCTCCAGTTTTAGCGTCATTAAATATCTGATGGATAGCTCTTGCGTGATCAATTACAAATAGCCAATCTCTTGTATACTTTCCATCACCATAAATAGGTAAAGGTCTTTCGTTAATGATATTAGAGATACAAAGCGGGATTAATTTTTCCGGGAAATGGTTCGGTCCGTAATTATTAGAACAGTTAGATACAATAAACGGCATTCCATATGTATTTCCATATGCTCTTACTAAATGATCTGAGGCTGCTTTTGATGCAGAATATGGAGATTGAGGATCATAAGAAGTCGTTTCAAGGAAGAATCCGGTTTCACCTAAACTTCCATATACTTCATCTGTTGAAACGTGATAGAATAGGTTTGTTCTTTTTTCATCAGGGAATCTTCCATGGGTATGGTCGGGATTCAAAGTCCAGAACTCTTTACAAAGGTTAAGAAGATTGGCTGTCCCGTTTACATTGGTATTAATAAAAGCCATAGGATCAGTGATACTTCTGTCAACATGGCTTTCTGCCGCTAAATGTACAACGGCGTCAGGATTATATTTTTCAAAAACTTCTCTTAGCTCTTCAGGTTTTGTAATATCTGCTTTTTCGAAAACATAATTAGGTTCATTTTCAATGTCCTTCAGGTTTTCCAAATTTCCGGCATACGTTAGTGCATCGAGGTTGATGATTGTAATATCCGGATTATTTTTTACAAATTCTCTTACAACATGAGAACCGATAAACCCGGCTCCCCCTGTAATGATTACATTTTTCATTTATTTATTTTGTGATTGTCTTTCTACCTATACTCTTATAATAAAATCCGTTTTGTTCAGGGATTTCAAGTGGGTACATATTCCTTCCGTCAAAAATAACTTTATTTTTCATTTTCTTTGCCATAAGGTCAAAATTAGGATTTTTGAATTCCGGCCATTCTGTAGCAATAAATAAAGCATCTACATCTTCCAGTGCATCATACATTCCTTTGGCATATTGTATTTTGTCACCCAGAAGCTTTTGGACATTGCTTTCAGCAACGGCATCGTACGCCACTACCACAGCTCCTTTTTCTAATAAAAGGGCAATGTTGTCTAAAGAAGAAGCTTCTCTGATATCATCTGTATTGGCTTTGAAAGCAAGGCCCCACATAGCGATCTTTTTACCTGCTATATTTCCGCCAAAGTATTTTTCAATTTCAGCAACAAGAATTACCTTCTGAGAAGTATTGACATTCTCTGTAGCTTCCAGAATCTGAAAATTGAAATTTTCCTGTTTCCCGGATTTAATAAGAGCTTTTACATCTTTAGGAAAACAGCTTCCTCCATATCCAATGCCTGGAAAAAGGAACCTTTGTCCAATTCTGTCATCACTTCCCATTCCTAGTCTTACCTTATCTACGTCAGCCCCTACTTTTTCACAGTAATTGGCAATTTCATTCATAAAGGTGATTTTTACAGCAAGGAATGAATTAGCCGCATATTTTGTAAGTTCAGATGATTTTTCATCCATAAAAATGATCGGAATGCCAGTGTTGGTGAATGGCTGGTAAATTTTAGCCATAATATCTTTTGCCTTATCGGAACTTGCCCCTACAACAACTCTCGAAGGATTCATAGAATCTTCAACAGCAAAACCTTCTCTTAAAAATTCAGGATTGGAAACAACATCAAAGGGAATGTCTGTTTTAGAAGAAATCGTTTCTCTTACCCTGTCTGCGGTACCTACAGGGACAGTGCTTTTGTTAACAATAACCTTATACTCGGTCATCATTTCTCCAATGTCATTCGATACTTTTAATACATAAGAAAGATCAGCTGAGCCATCTTCTCCGGGAGGAGTAGGCAATGCCAGATAAATCACTTCACTTTTATCTAAAGCTTCTTTTAAATTGGTAGTAAAAAATAATCTTTCAGACTGGATGTTTCTAAGAAACATCTCTTCAAGGTTCGGCTCATAGATGGGAACGATGCCGTTTTTCATACCTTCTACCTTTTTTTCATCAATATCAACACAGTATACTGAATTGCCAAGTTCTGCAAGGGTAGTTCCTGTAACTAATCCTACATAACCTGTTCCTACAATCGTTATATTCAAAATGTTTGTTTTTAAAATTCAAAGACAAAAATAATAAAAATACCTTCACATGCTTGTTTAATTTAATGTAAATGATTTTCGTTGTATTTACTTGATAATAAGATAATTTTGCATTTTTGGAAAAAAAGCGTATATTTGCATTGGATTTACGGAAAAAATGGGAAGGCTTCGAAAGAAAGCCTTTTTTCGTACTGTAAATCAAGATAAAAGAATGTATGGAGTTTAAAAAAAGAATTGAAGAATTATTAAATGAATTCCTTGAGACCAGAGAAGATCTTTTTCTTATTGATCTTAAGATCTCTGCAGGGGATGATGTTACAGTGATTTTAGATGGTGATAATGGAGTTTCTTTACAGGATTGTCTTGATGCAAGCCGGGCTATAGAATTCAATATGGATCGTGAAGAGCATGATTTCAGCCTTCAGGTAATGTCTGCTGGATTGAGTGAGCCATTAGTAACACCAAGACAGTTCAATAAAAACATAGGAAGAGAGATAGAAGTGATGCTGGAGGATTCTTCTAAAACTGAAGGAGAATTGTCAAAAGTGGACGATGAAAAGATTACGCTTATTCTGCGTTACCGTAAACCGAAAGATGTTGGTAAAGGGAAAGTAGATGTAGAAGAGGAGAAAGAGATTGCTTACTCTGAGATTAAAAAAGCATTAGTAGTAATTAAATTTTAAAAAAGAAAAAAGAATAGATGGATAATATAGCGTTGATTGAATCCTTTGGTGATTTTAAAGACGAAAAAGGGATCAGTAAGATTGATCTTATGGCAATTATTGAAGATTCACTGAAGACTCTTTTGAGAAAAAGATTCGATTCAGATGACCACTTTGACGTGATTGTAAACCCGGATAAAGGAGATTTTCAGATATTTTTAAATAAAACAATTGTAGAGGATGAAATGTCTGAAGATGATGATTTGGAAATTGAAATTTCTGAAGCGAAGAAGATTGACCCTACCTTCGAAGTAGGTGAGGACTTTACAATGGAAATTCCTGTTGCGCAGTTGGGAAGAAGAAATATTCTTACCCTTAAGCAGATTTTGGCTACCAAACTTCAGGAGCATAATAATGCAATGCTGTACGAACAGTTTAGAGATAAAATTGGTGAAATCGTTGTGGGTGAAATCCACCACATCCGCCACAAGCATGTGATCTTGTTGGATGATGAAGGAAACGAATTCATTTTACCAAAAGAAAACCAGATCCCATCCGATTTCTTTAAAAAGGGTGAGAATATCAGAGCTATTGTTGAGACAGTAGATTTTAAAGGTTCAAAACCGCAGATTATTATTTCCAGAACTGCACCTAAATTCCTTGAGAAATTATTAGAGCTGGAAATTCCTGAAATCCAGGATGGAACAATCATGCTGAAAAAAGTAGTGAGAATTCCTGGTGAAAAGGCGAAGATTGCAGTAGATGCTTATGATGACAGAATTGATCCTGTAGGAGCTTGTGTGGGTGTTAAAGGATCCAGAATTCATGGGGTTGTAAGAGAGTTGAGAAATGAAAACATCGATGTTATTCAGTGGTCTAAAAACCCTGAAATTTTGGTGAAGAGAGCTTTAGGAAATGTTACTGTTAACAAAATTGATATCAATGAAGATGCTAACTATGCACTAGTTTACACTCCTGTTGAAGAGATTTCTAAAGTAATCGGAAAACAAGGACAGAATATTAGACTGGCGTCTTGGTTGTCAGGATATGAAATTGATGTATACAGAGAGTCCAGCGAGGATGACGATGTTGAATTGAGAGAATTTAATGACGATATCGAGCAGTGGATTTTGGATGAGTTTAAGAAAGTAGGACTTACAACTGCAAAATCAGTATTAGATAAAGAAACTGAGAGCCTTTTAAATATGGTTGATCTTGAAGAAGAAACAATTGAAGAGGTTAAACGTATTCTGAGAGAAGAATTTGAAGATTAAGATTTAAAATAAATTTTAATAAACAGTAAAAAGGAAATACTTTAATTTTAAAAATTAAAAAACAGTAAATAATATAGATGCCAAAAATTAGATTAAATAAAGCGGTTAAGGAATTCAATATTTCGATGTCCAGATTAGTAGAGTTTTTACAATCAAAGGGTTTCGAGGTTGAAAGCAATCCTAACGCTCAATTGGAAGAATCGGCATATTCTGCATTGGAAGCTGAGTTTGCCAAAGATGGCGAACAAAGAAAAGCTTCCCATGAGGTGGTGATCACTAAAGTTCCGGAAGAAAAACTGGAAATTGAAGAGAAGAAAACCCCTGAAGTGATAAGAGCTAAAGCAAACAAACCAGAAACTAAGATTTTAGGTAAGATAGATTTAGAACCTGTTAAACCCGAAATTGAAGAAACCCCTGCTGCTCCTGTAGCGACACCGGTTGAAGAAAAGAAAGAAGAAATAGTGAAAGAAGAACCGGAAGTAAAAGCAACTCCCGAAAAGCAGGAATTTAAAGTTTTGGATAAAATTGATTTGTCTCAGATAGAATCTAGAAATAGACCTGTGAAAAAAGACAAACCAAAAATGGAGGAGAAAAAAGAAGAAACAAAACCGGTTGAACCTGTAAAAGAAACTCCAAAACCAGTGGTAGAAGAGAAAAAAATAGAAGCTCCAAAAGTGGAAGCTGAACCTGAAAATCAGGAACCTCAAAAAATTGAAACTGTTTATCAGAAACTGGACGGTCCTAAGATCGTAGGTGAAAAAATTGACTTAACTCAGTTTGCACCAAAACCAGGAGCTGGAGCAAAAAAGAAAAGAAAGAGAATTGAAAAACCAGGTGGAGGTCCAAATAACCAAGGCCAAGGTGGAAACAATCAAAACTCTGGAAATAATAACCAAGGCCAAGGTGGCCAGGGTGGAAACCGTCCACACAATAATAACAATGGTGGTGGACAAGGTGGAAACCGCCCAGGACAAGGTGGGCAGGGAAATCGTCCACAAGGTCAAGGTGGGCAAGGTGGAAACCGTTTCGGAAATAACCAAGGTGGAAACCGTCCAGGTGGTCAAGGAGGTGGTGGCTTCAAAAAAGGAGGTCAAAACAACAGACCTGGTCAAAGAGTTATGCCAGTTGAATTAACTGACGAACAAGTTAAAAACCAGATCAAAGAAACCTTAGAAAAACTTACCAACAAAGGAGGTAAATCTAAATCTGCAAAACACAGAAAGGATAAAAGAACGTACCGAAGAGAGCAGGATGAGCGTCAACAAGAATTTGAAGCACAGGACAGAACACTGAAGGTTACAGAATTTATCACAGTAGGTGAATTAGCAAGTTTAATGAACGTTTCTCCAACTGAAGTGATCTCTGCTTGTTTCTCACTTGGTGTAATGGTTACTATGAACCAAAGATTAGAAGCTGATACTTTGTTATTAGTAGCAGATGAATTTGGGTATAAAATTGAATTCTCAGATGCTGACCTTGAAGAAAGTGATGCTGAAGATGAAATCGATAACGAAGAAGATCTAGTTACTAGAGCTCCAATTGTTACTGTAATGGGACACGTTGACCATGGTAAAACATCATTACTTGACTACATTAGAAAAACAAATGTAATTGCAGGTGAATCTGGAGGAATTACCCAGCATATTGGTGCTTACAATGTTAAACTTGAAAACGGACAGAGAATTACATTCTTAGATACACCAGGTCACGAAGCATTTACAGCAATGAGAGCTAGAGGTGCTCAGATTACCGATATTGCGATTATTGTAATTGCAGCAGACGACGATGTAATGCCTCAAACGAGAGAAGCTATTTCTCACGCACAGGCAGCAGGTGTACCTATGATTATTGCATTGAATAAGGTTGATAGACCAAATGCAAATCCTGATAATATCCGTCAGCAGCTTTCAGGGATGAATATCCTTGTAGAAGAATGGGGAGGGAATGTTCAGGCTCAGGAAATTTCTGCGAAATTTGGTAATAACATGGATATTCTTTTAGAGAAAGTATTACTTCAGGCAGAAATGCTTGATCTAAAAGCTAATCCTGGTAGAAATGCTCAAGGTGTTGTTATTGAAGCTTCATTGGATAAAGGAAGAGGATATGTTGCCACTATGTTGGTGCAGGCAGGAACTCTGAAAGTTGGAGATTATGTAGTTGCTGGTAAAAATCATGGTAAAGTAAAAGCCATGCTTGATGAAAGAGGACGAAATCTTGCGGAAGCAGGGCCATCTATTCCTGTAACAATCTTAGGTTTAGATGGAGCACCTACAGCAGGTGATAAATTCCGAGTATATGCTGACGAAAGTGAGGGTAAAACCATTGCAAATAAGAGAGAACAACTTCAGAGAGAACTTTCTATCAGAACGAAAAAACATACAACGCTTGAAGAATTAGGTAGACGTATTGCTTTAGGAGAATTCAAAGAATTGAATATTATCCTTAAAGGTGACGTGGATGGTTCTGTGGAAGCACTTTCTGATCAGTTACAAAGATTATCAACAGAAGAGATCAGCGTGAAAATCCTTCACTCAGGTGTAGGACAGATCACTGAATCTGATATCAACTTAGCGGCAGCATCTGATGCAATTATCATTGGATTCAACGTAAGAGCTGGTGCTAATGCAAAAGAACTTGCAGATCGTGAGGAAATTGAAATCAGAACTTATTCTGTAATCTATAAGGCAATCGATGAAGTAAAAGAAGCAATGGAAGGAATGCTTTCTCCTGAAATTCAGGAGCAGGTAATTGGTAATGTTGAAATCCGTGAGGTATTCAAGATTTCTAAAGTTGGTTCAATTGCAGGTTGTATGGTTCTTACCGGAAAGGTAACAAGACAGTCTAAAGTACGTTTGTTAAGAGATGGCATTGTGAAATTTGACGGAGAGCTTGAAAGCTTGAAGCGTTTCAAAGACGATGTAAAAGAAGTAACAAAAGGTTACGAATGTGGTCTTAACTTAAAAGGATACAACGATATTGAAATCGGTGATATTCTTGAAGTGTACGAAGAAGTAGCTGTTAAGAAAAAGCTGAAATAATATTCAGATAAATATATAAAATAAGCCGTCTCAATGAGACGGCTTATTTTTGTTTATGTTCACTGTATCTAAATCATATTCCTTTAAACTTAGTTGATTCTTTTCGCAGAGTTTTTTTTAGGTATTTATTTTATTGCTGAATTAAAACTTGAATGTTAAAATTACAATTTTACAGATAGTAGGATTGAACTAAAGAGGAATGTTTATATGTGTTATTTATGAGACAAATAGGTGAAAATGGGTGGAATCATAGTATCTGTATAAAACTTTATATGGTGGTGAAATCGATTGATTTTTTTACTTTTAAACAGCTATTTGGTTGAAAATTAGCACCATTGTAATTTAGATTAATTATAGATAATTTTTTTTTCATAGAATTATTGATTGTTAAAATGCTTTTTCAAACTATTATTTTAATTTTTGATCAATAAAAATAGGTTAATATTATGAATCATTATGTTTTGGGGAGTGTTTTCTTGTGGTATTGCAAAGAAAAACAATCTGGACGTACATATGTAATTTGCTAATGTTAATATTTATTAACATATTTGCGATTAAAATATATTAAAATTTGTTAATATGAATGTTAAACTACGTGTATTGAGCGTTGGGGCATTATTCTTTATAGGGAATGCTGTTTCTGCTCAAAAGGTTAAGAAGGATACTGCTGCCAAAGAAACTCAGATCGAAGAGGTTGTGATGGTTGGTTATGGTAAGCAGAAGAAAAGTGATGTATCAGGATCTATTACAACGGTTAAAAGTGATGTTTTACAAGACAAACCGGTTGCATCTGTTGAGTTAGCATTACAAGGAAAAGCGCCTGGAGTACAGGTTGCCAGCACGGGAGGTAGATCTGGAAACGAAACTAAAATCAGTATCAGAGGAAATGGATCATTAAGTGCATCCAATAACCCACTTTACATTATTGATGGTGTTCCTCAGGAATCATTAGGAAACCTTTCTCCAGAAGATATCAGTAGTATGGAAATCCTAAAAGATGCAGCTTCTTCAGCGATCTATGGTTCCAGAGCTTCTAATGGTGTAGTATTGGTTGAAACTAAAGGAGGTAGATATAATGGAAAACCTGCCGTTAGCTTTTCAACATCTTATGGTATTCAGGAGATTATCAAGAGACCAAGATTGCTTAATGCTCAACAATATAAGCAGGTACACGATGTCGCAAGACAAAATTACCTGAATGATATTGCCGCAGGTACTGCAACACCTCCAGCTGATATGGCAACATTAACTCCAATGGCCAACACTGGAGTTGATACTGATTGGATGAACTATGTTTTAAGAACAGGAGCTATATCCAATAATCAGATCAGTTTTACTGCAGGTGGTGAAGCGTCAAAAATGTATTTCTCTGCAGGTCATATAAGCCAAGAAGGTATTATTCCAGGAGATGATTTTGAAATTTCAAGAGTAAGGTTAAACGTTGAACAAAAATTCGCTGATAATTTTAAAATTGGAGTAAACTCATATTTTACATATACTAGTGCGAAGCCGATAGTGGATGATAATGATACTTATCAGCCTTATTCTAATGCAATGGCTGCACCTCCAAATTTAGCTCCTTACGATGCAAATGGTAAAATTAATAGGTTTAACTTTAATAACCCTTTATGGGCTTTCGAAAGACAAGTAACTGAAAGATGGCAGAATTTAGGAGCAAATTTCTTCGCAATCTATAACCCTATTAAAGAAATTACTTTAAAAACTTCCATTAGTGGAAATATTGCTTCTCGTAGATATAACAGATTTGATGCTCCAAATACAAGAAGAGGAGAAAGAGAAGGACAGCCTTGGGGATATGGACTTTATGCTACTGCAAATAATAGAGATTATCTAATTGAAAACACTGCAGCTTATGATAAAGGATTTTTTGATAATAGACTAAAAGTTAATGTTTTAGCTGGGCAGTCTTTCCAAAGATGGGATTATGAAGATTCTGCTGTTTATGGAGAAAATTTCGTTTCAAATGATTTACCTTGGTTGTCTGCTGCTGGTATTATTAATAAAGGAGAATCTAATGTTTACTCTATGGCTTTATACTCTTTCTTTGGAAGAGCTCAGGTTAGCTGGGATAATAAATACCACTTAATGGTGTCCACAAGATATGATGGTTCTTCTAAATTTAGAGATGGATACAGATGGGGTAGCTTCCCTGCTGCGTCATTAGGATGGACAGTATCTAACGAAGAGTTTTTCAAAGTTCCTTTCATTAACGAGTTTAAATTAAGAGCTTCTTACGGTCTTACAGGTAACCAGACTGGTATTCCTTATTCTGCCGGTATGCAGCTTATCTCTTCAGGAGAAAACCAAAACCAGGAGCCAGGTATGGCTGTTTTATCATTAAACAGCGAAACCTTAAAGTGGGAAAAAGGAAAATCTTTTGACGCAGGTTTTGATTTGTCAATGTTCAACAAAAGAGTAAACTTAACTGTTGACTACTATAATAAAACAACTAGTGATTTGTTATATAGACTTCCAATTGGACAAGAGTCAGGATTTAATAATAGATTAAGTAACATTGGAACAATCAATAATAAAGGATTTGAAGTAAGTGTAGATACTAAAATCATCAGAGGTGAGAAATTCAAATGGGATTTTGGAGCAAACTTCTCTTATAACAAAAACGTTGTTGAGAAAATTGGTACTAAAACAGGTCAGTTTACAACAGGATTTGTTTCTATCGTAAAAGAAGGAGAGCCTTTAGGTTCATTCTATTTATATGATGCAGTTGGAATTGCTCAAGAACGTTACGAATATAAAGATCAGACTGGTAAAGTAACAAAAGTGGTTCAGGCTGGTGATATGATCTACAGAGATATTAACGGAGATGGAAAGATTGATACTAATGACAGAGTCGTATTCAATGGTGGTATTGCTCCAATGTATGGAGGGCTTTCTACAACATTCACATATGACAAATTAGACTTGTCTATCAACGCACAATACTCTATCGGGAAGAAAGTTTACGCTATGTACAAGCAGAAACAAGAAGCAGGAGCTCCTACAGGATACCCTTCTTATTCTCCAAACATGGTTGCAGATCAAATGAACTATTGGACTCCTGATAATAGAGATACTAACGTACCTCGTCCTCATATGGCATCTGCTGTTGCTTCTTGGAACAATGAGCAATCAACAAGATTCCTAGAAAATGCTGATTATTTAAGGATTACTGATATCACGATAGGCTACAACTTTGATAAAACTAACCTGAAATTCATTAAATCAATGAGACTTTATGCTCAGGTAAGAAATCCATTTACATTCACTAAGTATTCTGGTGTGGATCCGGAAGCTTATTACTATGACAGATCACTTAAAGTTAACCAAAGTTATGCTGATACTTCTAAAATTTCTTCAGGAGTAGATACTAATGGTATTCCAAACGTAAAAGTGTATAGCATAGGAATGAATATTAATTTTTAATTAGAATTACAATGAAAAAGATAAGCATATTACTATTAGCACTTGGATTAACATTAAGTTCTTGTGATAACGCATTAGATATAAAATCTGAGATTGCATTGGATGCAAACGCTCCATTATCCTCAGAAGATGTAGATAAATTATTGGTAGGAGCATACAGTGCTGTTATGAATCCAAATACTTATGGATATTTTGCAGTTATGGCTTCGGAAATTATGGCAAGAGATAACTACGCTCCTGTTAAATTTCAATTCTTTCAGATTCAGTATCTTTATGACCATGCAACACCTCCGGGTGATATCATGTTAAGCTATTTCTACAAAGATTTCTACAAGGCAATCAGTAGAGCAAATACTATTTTGAAAGTACCTACAGCTTCTAATGCTCAAAAAGGAAAAGCAAGATATGTAAGAGCTTTAACATATTTAAGATTATACGATTTATATGAAGGAGTTCCATTGGTGGATGAAAATTATGATTTTAACCCAATCAAAGCTTCCTCTCCTAAAGAAGTATTAAACTTCATTATCAATGACCTGAAATATGCAAAAGATAATGTAGAATCTGCAAGTGCAACTGATGTTAAAACGAGACTGAAGCCTACAAAAGAAGCTGCTATGGCACTTCTTGCTAGAGTTTATAGAATGAATGGGGACATTGCAAATGCGGGAGCTGAAGCTGAAGCTTTGATCAAGACAGGTAAATTCAGTATTTCTGATAATCCAAAAAATACTGATTCAGAGGTTATCTACAAGCTTGCAGGGAATTTATCTGAAGGAAACGGAGCTTGGGGATGGATTATGAGTTATGATGCTAGAACATGGAATTGTTTTGCTGCTTCAAAGAGTCTAGTAGCACTTTTAAGCCCAACCGATACAAGAAACGCTTTATTTGATATAGCACAGGCTCCAAAGACAGGCGGATTTATATTCTCAAATAAGTATACTAGAGCTGAAGATTCAGATCTTTTAATCTCAAGAATTCCTGAAATGTACCTTATTTCTGCTGAAGCAGGAAATACTAACAGGCTTACTGAGTTCCAAGCTGCTAGAAAATCTAGTCTTTCTCTGGATGATGAAAGAAGAGTAGAATTATCTTTCGAGTGGGTAAGATGGTCTGATCTTAAGCTTAAAGGTGAAAAGTATAAATTGCCTTTCCCTCAGGGAGCTGTAGATGCTAATGAACTTTTAACTAACTAATCTATAGATTATATTAATATTTAACATATTATATAGAGAACCCCTGCTCACAGCAGGGGTTTTTATTTACTATTATTTCTTATTTTTGCTGAACAATAATGAATAATGAAGTATATCCTTTTCATAATCACTTTCCTCGGTTTTGTTGCCAATGCACAGGTTGCTAAGGCAGAAAATACCCAACAAGATAAAAAGCCGGAAGACACTCTGGTCATAGACTCCGGGAAGAAAGATTCCTTGAAAATTTTTAAACCTACCATCAACGATTATCAGTACCAGACCCAGTTTTCAGAAAAAAAAGTTTTTGATACTGTAATGACTTTTGATAAGACTTATATCTTTTCACAATATAATAATAGAGACAACTTCGGAAGAATACAACCTGCCAATATTGGATCAGGATTTAATCCGTTGGTATTTGAGGTGAATGCTGAACAGAACTTATCTTTACTGCCTTCCAACAAAGCTTACATGATTCTTGGTGCTAACGATGTAAAATACTATGATGTAAAAACACCTACTGCAACATTTATCTATCATAATGCGATGAGAAATGGGGCTGCACTAAACTCTACCTATACTCAAAATATCGGGAAAAGATTCAATTTTGCCATTGAATATATGGGGCTTCGCTCACAAGGGCTTTACAGAAACTCCCTTGCAGCAAATAACAATACCATATTCTCCGGACATTATGTTTCCAAGAGCGGAAACTATGAACTTTTCGCTCACTACCTTCATCAGAATATCAACAATCAGGAAAGTGGAGGAATTACCGAAGACAATCTGTTTCAAAGTGGAGACAGTAATTATAAGAACAGGCAAAACGCTCAGGTTAATTTAGCTTCAACCAGCTCACAATATGCCTACAGAAGATATTATCTGAGTCATCAGTTTACGCCGTTCAATGCTGAAAAATTTCCCTTCAGTATCAGACATACCATTTCCCATCAGGGTAACAAATATTATTATAACCAAAATGCCTTGGAAGAATATTGGTATGAGGCCCCTACAGATTTAGTCAATGGATTTCCTTTAACAACGAAAAAGTATTCCAGCAATCTGAGTAATACTTTAAGCTTGGTTTTCAATAATGAAAAGTTCAGATTGGATGCTGGTGTACGTTATCAGATGATTAAACTTGGGATAAGAGATATAGTAGCTCTTAATGGGGTTCCTTTTCCTGGGGAGCTTAAAGAAAACAGAATCGGAGCTGTTGGAAACCTACAGGTGAAACTTTGGGATAAAGTACAATTGAACTCATTCCTTGAATTTTCAAACGGAAGCCAGTTCAAAAGTTATCTGAGAACAACAAACAATCTGAAGTTTGAGCCCATAAAAGATTACTTTGTCAATGCAAAAGTAAACTTCCAAAGCGCTTATCCGTCATTCAACTATTTATTGAATACTTCGGTATATAATAATTTCAATTATTATCTTGAAAATGCCAAGAATCAATCTGTAATGGAACTTGGAGGAAGTATTAATCTGAAATGGTTTAAAACAGAACTTTTTGCCAATTACTTCAGAATCGACAATTATACCTATTTTGATAATAATGCAGCTCCAAAACAGAGTGAAAGTTCTTTGAATATTTCTCAGATCGGAGGAGATGCCACTTTCAGTTATGGTAAATTCCATTTGAATACAAGACTGCATTTCCAGAATGCATTAACCAATAAGAATTTGCTTCCAATGCCAGGTTTTGTGGGGAGAGCAAACTTCTTCTATCAGACTCAGGCATTTAAAAAAGCAGCAGAAATTCAGGCAGGACTTAAGGTGTATTACTTCTCTAAATTTAATTCCAGAGAGTATTTCCCTGTTCTTAATGAGTATGTTCTTCCCGGTACAAATTCCTTCTCCATTGGAGGGCAGCCTATTGCTGATCTATATATCAATATGAAGGTAAAGAAAATGTTCTTCTTCATAGAAGGACAACAAATTGGAACCTTTATTTCAAATAACAAAGCTTATGCATTTCCACACTATCCGGTATATGATTTCAGACTGAATATCGGAATTCTGTGGTATTTGTTCAACTAAAAACGATACAGGTTGAAAACAATTAATAAAATATCATTTAATGATATAGAGAGCATACCTCAATTAGTAAAAGACTTTTTGAATCAGAAGATTGAGGGTTTTGAAAACAAAACATTTTCTGTGGAGCATTTCAGCCAGCAGATCCATTTAAAAAAAGATTCCTTTTCTTCGGAACAGAGGAATATATTATCTAATGTGTTTGAAAAACAGTTGTCAGATCTCACTCTTTCTTCAAAACAGAAAGAAAATCTTGAAAATCTGAAACTGCCCAATACTTTTACCATTACAACAGGACATCAGCTGAATCTGTTTTCAGGGCCGGTTTTCTTTATCTATAAAATTTTACAGACCATAAAGACCTGTACTTATCTTAAAGAATCTTTTCCGGATTTTAATTTTATTCCGGTGTATTGGATGGCCTCTGAAGATCATGATTTTGCTGAGATCAATCATTTTAAAACGGAGAATAGTTATTATGAAACCAATGAAAAATCTGGGGGCGCTGTAGGGAGAATTCAGATTAATGATACCTATTTTATCTCCGAGTTTGAAAAAGAATTTAAGGATTCTGTTTTTGGGACAGAGTTGATCTTAATGCTCAAAGAAGCTTATAAGGAGGGAAATACTTTGACACAAGCTATCCAGATCCTGGTAAACCGTCTTTTTTCCAACTTTGGATTATTAATGTTGGATGGAGATTCAAAGGAATTAAAAGAGCAGATCAAAGAGGTTTTTAAAGATGAGCTGCTTCATTTCAGTTTACAGAAAACTTCGAGAGATAAAGTAGAGTTCCTGACTGAGAAATATGGAAAGGTACAGGTAAATCCCCGTGAGATTAATCTTTTTTATCTTTCCGAAACCAGAGACAGGATAGACTTTAACGGGCAGAAATATTTTGTTGTAGATACAAATATTCAGTTTACCGAAGAAGAGATCATTGCTGAACTTGAAAATCATCCGGAAAAATTCAGCCCGAATGCTTTAATGCGTCCGGTATATCAGGAAAAAGTACTTCCGAATCTGGCTTATATCGGAGGAAATGCCGAAATCATGTATTGGCTGGAACTGAAAGATTATTTCTCAAAAGTAA
The DNA here is from genome assembly GCF_024810195.1 of Chryseobacterium sp. BIGb0232. NCBI lineage: Bacteria > Pseudomonadati > Bacteroidota > Flavobacteriia > Flavobacteriales > Weeksellaceae > Chryseobacterium > Chryseobacterium sp. BIGb0232. The sequence goes on along the minus strand of NZ_JANUEH010000004.1, from coordinate 192,532 downwards.
ATATTCCTTTCCCCATCCTGATCCCAAGAAACTCTATGCTTTTTCTGAAGGAGAAAACAGTAGGGAAAATTGAAAAACTGGATCTTAAAATAGAAGATTTTTTCCAGAATTTTACAGTGATTACCAATCATAAGATTTTAAACGATAATCCTATTTTAGCATTACTGAATAAAGAAGAAGAGACTCTGGCCAACAACTTTGCTGAGCTAAAATTTTCTGCTGAAACTACAGATAAATCCTTTGGAAATATGGTGAAAGCAGAAGAAGTGAGGCAGCTGAAATCATTTAAAAGAATGAAGAAACGTCTTCTACATGCAGAAAAAATAAAGCAGAACGAATTATTGGAAAGACTTGAAAATCTGTTTTTAGAGGTACACCCTTCTAAAACATGGCAGGAAAGAGTTTTTAACTTTAGCGTATTCTTTTCCGATGAAGGCTATCCATGGCTTGAAAATTGTTTGGAAGAGATGGTGGTTCAAGATTCCAAATTAATAATTGTTGCCATTTAATTTTAAAGAAGTATTTTTGTAAATTATAATTATCGAATATGATAAAGAGGTTTTTTATTCTATCCAGTTTATGTATGGTTTTGGGAGTTTCAGCCCAGAAATCGCACACCGTTGTACAAGGTGATAATCCTTACAACATTGCAAAGAAGTATGGAATGACTGTAGATGAATTGCTGAAACTAAACCCTAAACATAAAGATGGCAAGCTGGCTATCGGAGATGTTTTAGCCGTAAAAACAGAAAAGGCCGTAACTTCGGTTGCTCCCAAAACTGCTGTACCTGAAAAAGTAGGTACTATTGCGGGAACTTCGGTGGGCAAAATTATTTTACAGCCTAAGCAAACCATCTATGGAATTACAAAACAATACAGAATCTCTGAAACTGATTTAAGAAAACTGAATCCTGAATTGGATTCTAACATGAAAATCGGTGATGAAATCACATTACCTCTTGCCAGCATTAAAAAATATGGTGGTGATCAGCCAACAGTAACGGCAACAAAACCTGTAGAAGCCCCTGCTGAAAAAACAGTGACAGCTACACCAACTACACCTGCTGTAGAAGGAGAAAGCTATGTGATACAGGCAAAAGATAATTATTACAGAATTACAAAACAGTTTGGAATCAGCCAACAGGACCTTTATACTTTAAATCCTGGATTGGAAGAAAAGGGATTAAAGCCTGGTGAAACCATCAAAATAAAAAGATCAAACACAGAACCTGTAGCTGAAACAACCAACCCAAAAACAAAAATGGACTCTGGGAATGAAAAATCATCAACAGCTTCCAGTAATGTGGTGGTGGGTGATGACTATGTTACCTATACCGTTCAGCAGGGAGATACCGTATTCTCCATTGTCAATAAGTTTGGAGTAAGTATTGATGAATTGATCGCTCTTAACCCGGATCTGTCAAAAGGATTAAAATCCGGAATGGTCCTGAAAATCAAAAAACAGGATCCTGTATACGTTAAGAAAAGCGGTGATGCATTAAGTGTTGTACTGATGCTTCCTTTCGGATATAGTACCAACGAAACTCAATACAGAGGAATGGCCCTTGATTTCTTAACGGGAGCTAAGCTTGCTATTGAAAGAAATGCTAGAGGAGGTCAGAAACTGGATATCAAAATTGTAGACTCCGGAAATGAAGCCTCTTTTAAAAACTCTCTTACGCAGATCAATCCTGAAAATACAGATCTTATCATCGGACCATTCTTTAAGTCCAATGTAATTGATGTGTTGGATTTTACTAAAAATCAAAAAATTCCTGTAGTAGCACCATTTGCCAACACACCGGAATTATATAATTATAACAATCTGATCATTGTTGAAACAAACAATCAGACATATGCAGATAAGATTGTAGAAGAAGTAAAAGCTGTATATTCAGATCAAAAAATATACGTAGTGGCAGATGGTAAGAAAGAAAATGCCAATTACATCAAATCAGGTCTTGAAAAAGCAGTGAAAAATCCTAATATTGTTATTGTAAACTCTTCGGCAGATATTCAGCTGGATCAGAATATGATGACAGGTCAGTCTGCTCCGGTTATTGCAGTTTTAGCCAATGATGATATGGGAGAAGCTTTCGCTAATAAAATGATTGCTCTTTCTAAAGAAGTACAGGGAGTAAAAGCTTTCAGTATGTTCTATTCTCCTGTCTTCGAAAAGAAAGTAGATGATCTGAGCCAGGCAAGTCTGGTCTATCTGATGGACAGAAAAATTAATACCGATGGTAACTTTGAAAAAGAGATTCTTGCAGCTTACAAAAGCAAATATTGCAAGACTCCTCCAAAATATGCGATCGTAGGTTTTGACGTGGTAAATGATATGTTGACAAGAGAAAATAAAAAAGGAGAAATTTTCAAACAAATGAATAAGGTGCAGACTCAGCTTGCAACAAAATTTGAGTTTGTAAAATCTAAGGCAAACGGGGCTTATGTAAACACAGGTTACAGAGTGATCAGATTAGTACCTTAGATGATATTTATCTTTGTGTAAAAGATATTGTTAACATTATAGTTATATTTGCATAATATTTAATTCAATACATGAAAGCACTTGTATTTCCAGGGCAGGGTTCTCAGTTCATAGGAATGGGAAAAGAATTGTATGATTCTAGAAAAGATATTAAAGATCTGATGGAATCTGCCAATGAAATTTTAGGTTTCGATATTCTTTCCATTATGTTTAACGGAACGGATGCGGATCTTAAGAAAACAGAGGTTACCCAGCCTTCAATTTTTATACATTCAGTAGCAGCATTAAAAGCAGTAAACGGTCTTGGAGCTGAAATGGTGGCAGGACACTCTTTAGGAGAGTTCTCAGCATTAGTAGCTAACGGCGTTTTATCTTTTGATGATGGTTTAAAATTGGTTTCAGAGAGAGCTAAGGCTATGCAGGATGCTTGTGATGCTAATCCAAGTTCAATGGCAGCTATTTTAGGTCTTGAAGATGCTAAAGTAGAAGAAATCTGTGCACAGATCAGTGGAATCGTAGTTCCGGCAAACTATAACTGCCCGGGACAGCTGGTAATTTCAGGAGAAACTTCTGCAGTAGAAGAAGCTTGTATAAAGCTGAAAGAAGCAGGGGCAAAAAGAGCTTTATTGTTACCGGTAAACGGAGCTTTCCATTCACCATTGATGCAGCCAGCTCAGGAAAGATTAGCAGCAGCTATCGAAAACACGAAATTCAGAAAAGCGACTATTCCTGTATATCAGAATATTACCACTATAGCAGTGACGAACCCTGATGAGATCAAGCAAAACCTTATTGCTCAGCTTACAGGACCTGTAAAATGGACTCAGTCTGTACAAAATATGATTAAAGACGGTGCGTCTAACTTTATAGAAGTAGGACCGGGAAAAACCCTTCAAGGATTGATCAAAAAAATTGATGGATCTGTAGAATCTAATTCTGCGATCTAATTATTAAAAATATGAGCGCGATATTTTCACCGGGCAAGCTTATGCTTACTTCAGAATATTTCGCAATCGACGGAGCTCTTGTCTTAGCGGTACCTACCAGGCTGGGACAAGAGTTTTTCTTTGAAGAAAAAGATGATAATCAGTCTTTGATACTTTGGGAAGCACTCCATCAGAATCAACCTTGGTTAAAAGCTGTCATCAATTATAAAAATTGGCAGATTCTTGAAACCAATATTCCATCAAGCGCTGAATTTATTTTAAAAACATTAAAGAATGTTCAGCAGCTTTCTGCTACAAAATTCAAAAACGACTTTACTTATCACTTAAAAACCAACCTCCAGTTCCCTGCTGATTTTGGCCTTGGAAGCAGTTCAACCTTAATGAATAACCTTTCGGAGTGGGCAGAAATAGATCCTTTTTATTTAAATACAATCAGTTTAGGAGGAAGTGGGTATGATATTGCTGTTGCAAAAGAAAAATCTGCAGTACTTTTTCAGAGCAAACCTGAGATCAGATATGAGAAGGTGGATTTTAATCCTTCTTTTAAAAATGAACTGATCTTTATCCATTTAAATCAGAAGCAGGATAGCCGTGAAGCAATCAGTCTTTATAAATCAAAAACAAAGTCTCAGGAATTAGTAAATGAATTTTCAGATATCACAAAGAAAATTTTATTATGCAATGAATTGGAAAATTTTTCTGAATTAATGATGATTCATGAGGGTAAAATTTCAAATTTTATTGAAATTCCTACAGTTAAAGAAAAATTATTCTCAGATTGCCCCGTATTTGTAAAAAGTTTGGGCGCATGGGGGGGAGATTTTGTCCTGAGTGCCAAATTTGGGGGCTTTAAAGACTATTTTTGGGAGAAAGGTTTCACCACTATTTTTGAATGGGAAAATTTAATTAATTTATAATCAGTATTTTACGTTCGGGTTTTTTTATTTGTCATTCTGACTTATATCAGTATATTTAAACCACCTTTAACAAATAATTAATATTATTTTTGTTGAAGTCAATAAAGAAATAGAAAATATAAGTAAAATGAAAAACACTAAAATCATCCAGGATTTAGAGAAATTAGGGATTAAAGGAAACTATGAAGTAGTGTATAACCCTTCTTATGAAGAATTGTACCAGGCTGAAGTTTCTCCTGAAAATCAGGGGTTTGAGAAAGCGGAACTTACGGAATCGGGCGCGGTATCAGTAAAAACAGGAATTTTCACAGGTCGTTCACCTAAAGACAGATATATTGTTCAGGATGATGTTACAAGAGATACTATTTTCTGGGATGGTAAAGTAAACTTACCTACTAATGCAGAAATTTTCGGGTCTTGTAAAGAACTAGTGCTGAACCAGCTTGCTGAATCTAAAAAGATTTATGTAGTAGATACATTCTGCGGAACGAATGCAGATACGAGACTTAAAGTAAGATTTATCGTTGAAGTAGCATGGCAGGCGCATTTTGTTACTAATATGTTTATTCGTCCTTCTCACTATGAGCTTGAAAACTTTGGAGAGCCAGATTTCACAGTAATCAACGGTTCTAAAACAACAAACCCTAACTGGGAAGCTCAAGGATTAAATTCTGAAAACTTTATCATGTTCAACCTTACCGAAAAACTACAGATTATTGGTGGTACTTGGTATGGAGGTGAAATGAAAAAAGGAATGTTCGCTATGATGAACTATTACCTTCCATTAAAAGGTATGGCTTCAATGCACTGTTCTGCTAACGTAGGAGAAAAAGGTGATGTAGCTTTATTCTTTGGTCTTTCAGGAACAGGGAAAACTACCCTATCTGCAGATCCGAAAAGATATCTTATCGGTGATGATGAACATGGTTGGGATAACAATGGAGTATTTAACTATGAGGGTGGATGCTATGCTAAAGTTATCGATTTATCTGAAGAAAAAGAACCGGATATCTTCGCTGCAATAAAGAGAGATGCACTTCTTGAAAACGTTGTTGTTAACAATGGAGTAGCAGATTATACAGACGGATCTATCACTGAGAACACAAGAGTTTCTTACCCAATTTATCATATCAACAAGATTGTATTGCCATCTAAGGCTGGTCATGCTAAAAAGATTGTTTATCTTTCTGCGGATGCATTCGGAGTACTTCCTCCGGTTTCTATCCTGAACGAAGATCAGGCTCAGTACCACTTCCTTTGCGGTTATACGTCTAAATTAGCAGGAACTGAAAGAGGAATTACTGAACCTCAGCCATCTTTTTCACCAGCATTTGGTGAAGCGTTCCTTACATTACACCCAACAATGTATTCTAAAACATTGATCGGAAAAATGAAAGAGCACGGAGCTAAAGCATATTTAGTGAACACTGGCTGGAATGGTACAGGTAAGAGAATTTCTTTAAAAGATACAAGAGCGATCATTGATGCGATCATTGACGGATCTATTGATAACGCTCCTAAAACTCAGGTTCCAATCATGAACCTTGAAATTCCTACTGAACTTCCAAACGTTTCTGCAGGTATTTTAGATCCTAGAGATACTTATGAGAATGCTTCAGAATGGGAAGAGAAAGCAAAAGATCTTGCTTCAAGATATATCAAAAACTTCGAACAGTATTGTGATACTGAAGAAGGTAAGAGATTGATTGCTTCGGGTCCTCAATTACAGGAACAAACTATCTAATAGTATTCCATAAAGATAAAAAAGCCTCATCACTGATGAGGTTTTTTTATTGATATTTTCTGCAATTTTCAATTAATTCATTTTGTTCGTCCAGTTTATAAATTGCTGATCGAATTGATTGTTCATTAATCTTTTTGACAATAATATATTTAGATACTAAGTAAAAAGATTCTTCATTCAATGCTTCATCTAAATACTTTGGGGTAGTAAAGACTACCCAATATTTATTGTGGTTTGAGAAGGTAATGGTTACTTCTACAGCATCAGATTCTTCATATAGTATTTCATCATCTATATGAATTGATATTATTTCAGGTTCATTATTTAAACTGAAATTAAATTTTGAGTACCATTTAAATTTATTCTCATCATTCCAGATTCTGACATTATCAGAGTTTATTTCTTCAATGATATATGATTTTCTCTTGGTGAGCTGATTGGGATAAACCGAAATTTTATTACAATAAATTTTACCTTTTATTTTCATAAAATCTATCATTTTGAACTTACTTTAGGCTCAGTAAAGCTAATCTGTATCCATCCATTCCAAAGCCGGATAATACAGCATCAGTATTGGCTGCGGTTACGGATTTCTGTCTGAACTCCTCTCTTTTATAAATATTACTGATATGCACTTCTATCTTTGGTTTCCGGATGTTCTTCAGGCAGTCAGCAATAGCATAGGAATAGTGAGTGAAAGCTCCCGGGTTAATCACTACTGCATCAAAATCATCTTCCTGAAGCCTGTTGATAAGCTCTCCTTCAATATTGGACTGATAATATTTCAGCTCGTGAGTTTGAAACTCAGACTTTAGGTTTTTCAAATAAGATTCCATGGAAACAGTACCATAGATTTCCGGTTCTCTGGTGCCTAAAAGATTGAGGTTAGGCCCATTAATAATTAATACTTTCATAAAAAGAATTTACCCAAAGATAAATATTTTCCAGGCATTATTGATGGAGGTAATTTTCAGATTTTGCTGGATATATCTGAAGAAGTGATTAGGATTGATTTTTTTGTAAAATGATGGATATCTACTATTTACTCATTATGGCTTTGGGAGTACTTTTGTTGCAGGAATTCAAAATCTATTCTTTTTTATTAAGAATATGATGGATATTGTTAACCAGATGAATGTATGAACTTAATATAAAATTAAATTTTTTTATGAAACAGAGTATTTAATAGAAAAACAACTTAAAAACAACAATAATGAGAAAAAAAATAATATTATTTCTCTGTATTTTTTTGTTATCAAAATTATACAGTCAAGGAGGAAAAATAGGAATAGATACATCTAATCCTCATCAAAAAACAGTTTTAGATATTGTTTCTAAAGGAAATAATACCGGAGTATTATTCCCTAGGCTTAAAACGTCCGATGTTACTTCAATTGGTCCTGCCATGGGGGATGCTCTTGTAGATGGCTTATGGGTTTATAATACAGATACAAAATGTTATAACTATTGGGCTGCTGCTCCTCAGAATCAATGGCTGCAGATTTGTGGAACACCAATTACCGGTGTTTCTACAGGCTCTGCTGTATTAAATTGTGCAGGAGCCACCTCCACAGGTAATTTGGTAAATGGACAGGCTGCAAGCGGAGTATCCTTTACGATCCCATATACTGCGGGTAACGGAGGTCCTTATGCGGCACAAAGTATTGCTTCTACAGGGGTAACAGGCCTTACAGCTACTATTGCTGCCGGGAACTTGAATAATGGATCGGGAAGCCTTACCTATACAGTAAGTGGGACACCTGCATCATCAGGAACAGCGAGCTTTGCAGTTACCATAGGAGGTTCTACATGTACGGTAAACTTTACCGTAAATGCAGGATATGATTTGTCTAAGTTGAAAATACTTTCTGTAGGAGCATCGCCTTTTGGGGTAGATGGTGCTGCTAGCGGGTTAGGTGCTGTAATGAATAATCCATTTATTTTCAGTTCTTATTATCCTGGTGGAAGTAATCCTGCTGCGATGATCCAAACAACCGGACAATGGAGTGTGACAAGACGTGTTGTGGGTAGTGGCGGTATTAACGACTTAAATATTGGCGGGTATAAATTACTATTGGTATCCTATACTTATGATCTTACAAGTGCTGCGGAAGTAAGTGCTGTACAGACGTTTGTAAATAACGGAGGTACTGTTATATGGTATAGTGAAACAACTGGGGCGAATACCCTAAACATGATCAGGGCTTACGCAGGAGCTGGTGCAACTCAAGGAACCTGGAGTGATTGTTTTGCTTATAATATTCCTTCATCTTCTGCGTTGAATGGTGATTTTGGAGATGCACGGAACACTTTATTAGGGAATGATGCCTGTACTTCAAGAGATTTAAGCAATTATGATTCCTCTTTAATTGAGGCTATGTCAGTATCTCAAACTACAGGAAATGTTGTAGCATTTAAATCTAAAACTAAAGAATTCTATTGGTTTGGTGATGGCGGAGTAACTAGGTATAATGGAACTGTACCTCCGGTAAGTGGTAATACATCTCCTTGGTTACTAGATGGTAATAAGAAGCCTGTCATTGGACAATGGAACGGACAAGGTAATGTTGCTAACTCCATTGTAATGATGAATATCATTGTAAAAGCTCTGAAAGCTGCTCAATAAGTAGGATAGATTTAATTTTATATAATAAAGAGACAGTTGATTAGCTGTCTCTTTTTATGGGTCTATGAAGTTTAATTCCAGGTTTGAAACGGTTTCTGAAGTTTTTCGGTGGATGTTTAATTCATACTCCCAAATGCATATTTTATGATATAATTGATGGATTTCTACTATTTCCGGTAATTTATTATACGGCTAAATTTGTTGTAAAGCATTTCATAAAAAGAATGAACCTTATGATGGGATTTTTAATGCTCATTATCAGATTTTATTTATAATTAGAAATTTTGACTCATAGATACATACAGTGTTTGGTGATTAATGGCTTGTGGACCGATTGTTGAATTGCTTTTAGAGAAGAGGTTTTCATTGATTGTACGCAGGCTGTTTTTTTGAGATTTGATTTGGATGATGGCACGCAAGTGCCATTTTTTTTGTTTCTATATTATTTTGAATTATCGATAATGATTTTTGTCATGTTTGAAAAAGTGATAATCTTTGTAATTCCTTTTTACTATGGCTTTTAATAAAAACTTATGTTAATTTTTGAAAATTTATCATGAAAAAATAATAAGTCTACTTGTTTTATAGACTAAAAGTTTATAGCTTTGCAACCATATTTCGATCGGCTTATAAAGAAAGATGGAGGGAACTGACCCAATGATATCTTGACAACCTGCATTATGTAAGGTGTTACATTCAGCCTTTAAAGGAAAAATAAGCATTTGGTTTATCGTATTTATCGATGCCCTTTGCTGTCTTTTCAGTAAAGGGTAAAATTTTAATATATGGTAAATAAAATTGATTATGATTAATAAAAATTTATTCAATTCTAAAATTTGGATTCCACCGGTTGCTGCATTTTTCTTAGGTGTGGTAAGTGTAAGCGGACAGAATTCCAAACCAAAAAAAGATACACTTAAAGAAAAGGAAATTGATGAAGTGGTTGTCGTAGCTTACGGAAAAGCAAAACGAAACAGCTATACCGGTTCAGTGGCAACAATTTCCAGTGATAAAATAAATAACAGACCTGTAACCAATGTTACAAAAGCGCTGGAAGGAATGGTGCCCGGAGTTCAGGTTACAGGAGCTTCAGGGCAACCCGGAGCAACATCTGCGATCAGGATCCGTGGGATTGGCTCCGTAAGTGCTTCCAGTGATCCGTTATACGTTGTAGACGGAATTCCTTTTGATGGAAACCTGAATGCTATCAGCCCGAATGATATAGAATCTATCAGTGTGCTGAAAGATGCTACGGCAAGTGCATTGTACGGTTCAAGAGGAGCGAATGGGATCATTATCGTTACTACAAAGTCCGGTAAAAAAGGGGAAGCCAGAGTAAATCTTAATATCAGTCAGGGATTCTCAGGCAGAGCCGTAAAAGATTATGAACAGGTAAATACAGATCAGTACTTTCAATTATATTGGGAGGCAATGAGAAACGGATATCAATCTGGTTCAATCTCTGCACAACAGGCCGCACAGATGGCAACAGATAATATTATTTCTAATCTGGGAATTAATCCTTATGGCGGCAATTATCAAAAACCAATAGGAACTGACGGGAAATTATTACCGGGAGCAAGAGCTTTATGGAATGATGACTGGAGAGACGTTTTGCAAAGGGTGGCTTCCAGAAATCAGGTGGATCTGGACATCAGTGGCGGAAGTGAAAAAAGTAACTATTTCTTCTCATTAGGATATCTGGATGATAAAGGAATGGCAATTGAATCTGGATTTAAGAGATATAATACAAGATTAAAGCTTAATTCGGAGGTGAAAAAATGGTTGAATGTTGGGGTAAACTTAAGTTATACCAATAGTATTCAGCAGGCTCCAAGTTCTTCAGATTCGAAATCCAGTAACATTATTCAGGCTGCAAGAGTAGTTCCGTCTTTCTATCCTTACTATGAAAGAAACCCGGACGGGTCTTATGTACTGGATGCAGAAGGAAACAAAGTATTTGATTTCGGAAGATACAGACCTACTGTAGCACTTTCAAACCAGAATTTAGCGGCAAGCTTACCATTAGATAAGAATGAAAATAAGATCGATAACTTTTCGGGAAAAGGGTTTATGGAATTCACTTTCCTTCCGGAGCTGAAGTTCAGATCAAGCTTTTCATTGGATCTTGTGAGTTATAATGAACACTATTATACGAATCCACTTCTTGGACAAAGTAAAGAGACCGGAGGATCTGTATCAAAAGCGAATAACAGAACCCTTTCTTATACAACCAGTAATATCCTGACCTATGATAAAAGGTTTGGAAGACATCATATTAATGTGTTGGGAGGTCATGAATTTTATAAATATGACTACCAAACCATTTCCGGTAGCAGACAAGGCTTCTCATTACCTAACTATTATGAGCCGGATGCTGCCTCTTTACTGGTAGATTTTACAGGAAACAGTGATAAATTAAGCTTATTGAGTTTTCTTGGAAAAGTAGAATATGATTTTGATAACAAATACTTCTTATCCGCTTCAGGAAGGGCGGACAGTTCTTCAAGATTTTTGAAAGAAAACAGGTGGGGGAGATTCTGGTCAGTAGGAGGATCCTGGAAACTTTCGAACGAAGAGTTTATTAAAAACTTGAATTTCTTTAATCAACTTACACTGCGTGCTAGTTATGGAGGACAGGGAAATGATAAACTACTGAAGCCAAACGGACAGCCACTGTATTATGCTTATCCGGAATTATATAAAGACTTTAGCCTGGCCGGAGAACCGGGAAAAACACTGGAAAAAGTAGGGACGCCTAATCTGAAGTGGGAAACCAACCTTAATCTGAACATAGGTTTGGAGTTTGCGATTTTGAACAACAGAATCAAAGGAAATGTGGAATATTTTGAGCGAAAAAGTAAGGACCTTCTGTTTAATGTCCCGGTTGCTCCATCTTTGGGAATCGGTGATTATCCTGCCAATATAGGAACCATAAAGAATACAGGTTTTGAATTTTCATTGTTCACAACCCCTGTTAAAACCAGCGATTTTCAGTGGAATGTTGATGTTAACCTGAGTACTCTCAATAACAAAATAACAAAATTGCCGGGCGGACCTTTCGCGATAGGATCTACCAAACAGCTGAATGTAGGAGGTTCTGTATATGATTTTTATATCCAGGAATGGGTTGGAGTAGATCCAAGTAACGGAAAACCATTGTGGAAAACCATTACGAAAGATGCCAATGGAAATAATGTGGAAGGAACAACCTCAGAGTATGCTAAGGCTAATAAAATATTGCAGGGTTCTGCTTTGCCTAAACTAACAGGAGGAATAAGTACAAGTATTACCTATAAGAATTTTGACTTTTCAGGGTTGGTTACATTTAAAATTGGGGGAAAAATTCTTGATACAGATTATACCTCGATCTTACACAGTGGAAATTCAGGTGGACGTGCATGGAGCGCAGAAATGTTGAACAGATGGACTCCAGAAAACCCTTATACGGATGTTCCTGCTTTAAGCACAAAAACGAATAACTGGAATTCCATATCTACAAGATTCCTTTATTCAGGAACGTATGCAAGGATTAAGAATGTAAGTTTAGGATATACACTTCCGTCAGATTATTTTGAAGCGCTGGGACTGAAGAAATTCAGAATTTATATCCAGGGAGAGAATCTTCTGACCTTCTATAAACATAAAGGGATGGATCCTGAGCAGGCGATAGATGGAACTACCTATTACAGGTATCCGGCAATGAGAACAATCACTTTTGGCCTTCAGGCAACGTTTTAACTTTTAAAATTTGAAACAATGAAAAAATTAAAATATATATCTTTTGCTTTAATCGGATTATGGTCGCTTACAAGCTGCGAAAGTGAAATGGATACTGCTCCTACAGATCAGGCTACCAGCGTAGAGGTTTTCAAAACTGCTGAAAGTGCGGAAACGGTAATCAACGGAACCTGGGCAAAATTTAATAATGACGGAACTACGTTTGCCAATATCGGATATTCAACTGTTTTAAGAGCAAGTGATGCGATGGGAAGCGATGTTGCTGTACTAACGAATAAATATGGGTTCTCATCCACCTACGATTTTACGGAAATGGTCAACAGTACTGTATCCCGTCCTTTATTTATCTGGACGATGCTTTATTCTACGATCAATAATATGAATAATGTTATTGCTAAAATCGATGCTGCAGAAGGAAGCCAGACCAAAAAAGATCAGGTAAAAGGCCAGGCGAAGGCATTGCGTGCATTCTGTTATCTCAATATTGCCAGTTTTTATCAGTTCAGTTACCTTAAAGATAAAACAGCATTAGCTGCACCAATCTATACGGAACCCTCAACAACAAGTTCTGTTACAAAGAAAAAATCCAGTCTGGAAGATATTTATACTTTGATTAAAAGTGATCTTACGGATGCTGATAATTTGCTAAAGAACTATACAAGAAATACCAAGGATAAGATCAACCGTAATGTAGTAAACGGTATCCTGGCAAGAGTTTATCTGAATACCGGGGAATGGAGTAAAGCTGCTGTTGCTGCAAAAACGGCAAGAGAAGGTTTTCCTCTGATGGCTTCGGAAAAGTATAAAGATGGCTTCAATGATATTAATAACGAGGAATGGATCTGGGGAAGCAGACAGACTCAGGAGCAGTCAGATGGAAGTTATGCCTTCCATTATCTGGATGTATCTTCATCAGGGAGCTATTACTACAGTTTTATGGCAGATCCTTATTTTCAAAAATTGTTTGATACCAATGATATCAGAGCTCAATTATTCTCATGGGATAATCTTCCGTCAAGAGAAGGATTGCTGCGATATGCAAAATTTAAATTTAAGTCAACGCTTATTGCAGATATTGTTTATATGAGAGCAGCAGAAATGTATCTGATCGAAGCCGAAGCTGAAGCCAGAAGCGGAAATACAGCACAGGCAGTAACGGCTTTAAATCAATTGAGAGCTGCAAGAAAGGCTAACGCTTATACAGGTTCATTAGCACAGGATGATGTAATAAATGAAATCCTGATTGAAAGAAGAAAAGAATTGTTTGGAGAAGGCTTCTCTCTGTCAGATATTATCAGAACTCAGGGAACAGTGGTCAGAAGACCATTTGTAGATACAGAAGGAAAACCAGTTAAAGTTCAGATAACAATGCCTAACGGAACAGTAAAAACAGTTGATGGGAAAGGACATACCGTATTTGATCTTCCAAACAAAACTCCATTTGTACCGAACAGTAATTATTATTTATTCAGTATTCCGCTGAAGGAGATTGAAAATAATCCCAATTTATAATATACAGTCCAATAATTAGATTTGATTTTTTAGCCACCGCTTTTGCGGTGGTTTTTTATATAAAATAAGTGCCTCAAAAATAAGGCGGTCATTTATCATTGTGTCAATAAAAATATTGTGTTTGTATTGAATTTTTATACACTTTGACAAAAGGTAATACAAACACCACTTTCGTCAAACAGTCCATTTTCGGATAAAGTAAAATCAAAATCTTTATCTGGGAATAGATAGTTAAGCCTCATCTTCCAAAATTCCAGAACATATAATCCTATTTTCTTCTGAGCTTCCGGTTCGTGAGATTTGATGTCTTCAGAAAAATAAAAAACATCGGAGATAGAAAGATTATTTATATACTTTTCCCTTCCTTGCGGGGTATTATCAAATCTATTTTCTTCGTTCTCGCCATAACCCTTAAAATGGGAAAGTAAGTAAATATTATCATTGATTTGAATAAAATCAGGACTCATCGCTTTCATAACAAATAGTATTTGTTCGATGGTTAAAGTATATCCTATGTAGGCTAAATCAAACTCTAAATCATTTCCTTCTATAGTCCCTTTGTGTATTTTCATAATCCAAAAAAGTCTCTTAATATCTTAATAATTGCAGCGTGGAGCGGCCAGCTTTGTTTTTAACGTTGTATGAGGTTGAATTTTATTTTTTGATCTCCCTGCTTCACAAATATAGGATCGCCAACCATATTTCTATAAAAATTATAATCATCAACTCTTAAATTAAAATAAAAGCTTTTCTATCCTCATTATATACCATTTGATAGGGTTTTCCTTTATTTAACATGAGGTAAATCTTCTCCTGATTATCTTCAGGTCCAATAAGTATAAATTCCTTATGCTTCAACGAAGAGATTACGCTTAACCCAACTTTATCTTTATGGTCATTCACTATTTCAAAATAATCCATCTTAGTGGCACATGAGTAAAGCATTAATAAGAAAATAAAGAATGTAATTAATTTGTATTTTTTCATCAATTTGTATTTTTGAACATTTATATTTTTCGTAATAAGGAGTTGTTTGTGGTATCTGTTTAAGAATAATAATAAATCTGTAAAGATAGTAAATGACTATTGGAAAGTAAATTTTATCCTTTATTAATCGGGCTTTACACGTATGTTATTTATATCTGTAATAAAGATCATGCTTAATGGCATTTATTTTGAAAGATACTTGAAATGTTGTGTAAAAATTTGATTTTCAATGATGTATTATATAAGTAAGTATTTTGCTTTTTATTATCTATTTAAAATTCCGATGATTCACCCATTTTATAAAAAAACTTTACCTTTGTAACAATGAACCTCTTAAGATGGATACTTGCAATTTATTTCATGGCGTTATCACTGATGCCATGTGAAGATGTATCTCATCCGGTGGATTCAGGAAATAAGAAGATTTCATTAAGCATTCATGGGGCACATTCTTCTGAGAAAGGAGATGTCTGCTCACCGCTGTGTGCCTGCAGCTGTTGCCAGATGACGGTTTCAGCATTTAAAATGGATCCTTTACTGGAAATTCCTGAGCAGATTCCTGCTTATTTTTCAAAGAAAATCTTATTTCATAAAAACGACTTCGCTTACCAGATATACGATCCAATCTGGCAGCCTCCTAAAATTTAATTTTATTGACTGTTAGAAAGTTATGCTTTCTAAATCTGCTTGAAACTTTGCAATACCATTGCAGAGGTTTTCATGATATTTTTGCTGCAGTATTCTATACTGTACGCCTATATTTTCAATAAAATTAAATAAAAATCGTGTTAGATAAAATAATAAAATTTAGTATCAAAAATAAGATGATCATTGGTCTTATGACCTTAGTATGGATTATCTGGGGAGTTTGGAGTGCCACCAAGCTTCCGGTAGATGCTGTGCCGGATATTACCAACAACCAGGTACAGATCATTACCGTATGTCCTACATTGGCAGGGCAGGAAGTGGAGCAGCTGGTAACCTTCCCGATAGAACAAAGTATTGCCAATGTTCCTGGCATTCAGGAGACAAGAAGTATCTCAAGATTCGGACTTTCCGTAATTACCGTAGTATTCAAAGAAGAGGTCAACGTGTATTTCGCAAGACAGTTGATCAGTGAGCAACTAAAAAGCGCAGTAGAAGAAATCCCTAAAGGAGTGGGAACTCCTGAGCTGGCTCCTGTAAGTACAGGGCTGGGAGAGGTCTATCAGTATATTCTTCACCCTAAAAAAGGAAGTGAAAAAAAATACAATGCTAAAGAACTACGAACCATGCAGGACTGGATTGTCAGAAGACAACTCAACGGAACACCGGGGGTTGCTGAGATCAACAGTTTCGGGGGAGAGTTAAAGCAATATGAAGTTGCTATAGATCCCAACCGTTTGAAAGCGATGGGAATCAGTATTAGCGACTTATTCACAGCACTTGAAAAAAATAATCAAAATACCGGAGGGGCTTATATTGATAAAAAGCCTAATGCTTACTTTATCCGGGGTATCGGATTGGTGTCATCTCTGGAAGATATAAAAAATATAGCCGTAAAAAATGAAACAGGAAGTGTTCCTATTTTTGTAAAAGACGTTGCAGATGTACGTCTGGGAAGCGCAGTTCGATACGGAGCATTAACGTACAATGGGAAAGTAGATGCTGTTGGGGGAGTGGTCATGATGTTAAAGGGAGCCAACAGTAATGAGGTTGTGGAAAGTGTTAAAGCAAAGATTCCCACCATTCAGAAATCTCTTCCGGATGATGTGGTGATTGAACCATTCCTTGATAGAACAGATCTGGTAAGCAGAGCGATCAGCACGGTAGAAAAGAACCTGATGGAAGGAGCTTTAATTGTTATTTTCGTACTGGTTGTCTTTCTTGGGAACCTGAGAGCAGGACTTATCGTAGCCTCCGCTATTCCACTTTCCTTGTTATTTGCATTGGGAATGATGAATGTTTTCGGGGTAAGTGCCAACCTGATGAGTTTAGGAGCCATAGACTTTGGACTTATTGTTGATGGGGCGGTAATTATTGTTGAAGCCACACTTCATTTATTACACAATAAAAATAAAGGAGTGCTCACGCAGATTCAAATGGATCAGGAAGTAGGAAGTGCAGCTTCCAAAATGATGAACAGTGCCATATTCGGACAGATTATCATCCTGATTGTATATGTTCCGATTCTTACACTGGCAGGTGTGGAAGGAAAAATGTTTACTCCAATGGCTAAAACAGTAGGTTTTGCCATCATTGGAGCCACCATATTGTCTATCACGTATATTCCGATGATGAGTGCCTTATTTTTATCTAAAAAGATTTCCCATAAAGAAACACTTTCAGATAAAATGATGAATGCAATCCAGAAGGTATATCAGCCTTTATTGCAGAAAGCTATTAAAATAAAATATATTATTGTTTCAGCAACGGTTGCCATTTTTGTCATTGCAGCTTTCATCTTTAAAGGGATGGGTGGAGAGTTTATTCCACAGTTGCAGGAAGGTGACTTTGCGTTCCACTGCATTCTTCCTCAGGGAAGCTCTCTGAGCCAGAGTATAGAAACCTCGATGCAGGCATCCAGAATTATCAAACAATTTGATGAGGTAAAAATGGTAGTAGGAAAAACAGGTTCAGCTGAGGTTCCTACAGATCCGATGCCACCTGAGGCTACCGATATGATCGTAGTATTGAAGCCGCAAAGCGAATGGAAAACTAAAAAATCCTACAATGAACTGGGAGATGAAATCAGTGAAAAATTAGAAGCTATTCCGGGTGTGTTTTTTGAGAAGAATCAACCAATCCAGATGCGTTTCAATGAATTGATGACGGGGATCAGACAGGATGTTGCCGTGAAGATTTTTGGAGAAAATCTTGATTCACTGGCGGTATATGCTGACAAAGTAGGAAGAGTGATTCAGTCTGTTGATGGTGCTACTGCTCCTCAGATTGAAAGAGTGAGTGGTTTACCTCAAATCAATGTACAATATGACAGAACAAGAATTGCCAACTACGGATTAAATATTGAAGATGTTAACAATGCAGTAAGTACAGCCTTTGCAGGAAAAGCTGCAGGACAGGTATTTGAAAATGAAAGACGTTTTGATTTGGTAGTTCGTTTAGACAGCCTTCACAGATCCGATATTGCAGATGTTAATAATTTAATGATTACCACCGCTACAGGAGCTCAGATTCCGTTATCACAGGTTGCTAATGTCAGCTATAAACTGGGCCCTGCTCAGATCAGCCGTGAACAGGGAAAACGTAGAATTGTTATTGGATTTAATGTAAAAGGCCGTGATGTAGAAAGTGTGGTGAAAGATATTCAGGCAAAATTGGATAAAGAGATCAAGCTGCCTTCCGGATATTACTTTACGTATGGGGGAGCATTTGAAAATTTACAGGAAGCCAGCAAACGTTTGATGATTGCTGTTCCGGTATCTTTACTCCTGATATTTATGCTGTTGTATTTCACATTCCGCTCATTAAAACAGGCAGGATTGATCTTTACAGCAATCCCAATGAGTGCTATCGGGGGGGTATTTGCCCTTCTTCTGAGAGATATGCCTTTCAGTATCAGTGCCGGAATCGGGTTTATCGCGCTCTTTGGAGTAGCTGTACTGAATGGAATCGTTTTGATAGGAACTTTCAACCAACTTGAAAAAGATGGAGAGACCGATCTTTTGAAACGGGTATATGAAGGGACAAAAAGTAGATTAAGACCTGTTTTAATGACTGCTACAGTAGCTTCATTAGGATTTTTGCCGATGGCGATTTCCACAGGAGCGGGAGCAGAAGTTCAGAAGCCTCTGGCAACAGTGGTAATTGGTGGACTGGTATCCGCAACCTTTCTTACTTTGTTTGTACTGCCGATGCTGTATATTATTTTTAACACAAAGATTTTGAAAAGAAAAAACAATAATACGGGAACTCTTACGGTTGTTCTTGTTTTAGGATTAATGATGATGGGGCAGACTTTTAAAGCTCAATCCAAACAGATGTCCGCAGAACAGGCAGTGCAGATGGCCATAGATAATAATTTAGTTTTAAAATCAAAAGATTTAAGTATAAAATCAGCCGAAGCATTAAGACCAACATCTAAGGAACTTCCAAAGCTAAATGTAGAAGCTCAGTTGGGACAATACAACAGCCGGAATTTTGATCAGTCATTTGCCATTTCTCAAAGTATTCCTTTTCCAACACTCTTTAAAGCAAAAAAGGATTTGATCAATGAGAATATTAAAAGTAAGCAGATTGATAAAGAGATAACAGCAAATGAACTGATCAGACAGGTGCGTACTTATTATTATCAGATTGAATATCTTCAGTTTAATAAAGCACAATTGACAAGTCTTGACAAGGTGTATGATGATTTTATCAGAATTGCAACCGTAAGATTTAAAGCAGGTGATATTAAAAAAATTGAAATAAATACAGCAGAAACACAAAAAGGAGAAATTGATCTGTTGCTAAGACAGAATGAGGTATATTTAAATAACGCTTATAAGAGTTTAAAAACCATTTTAAATACTTCAGAAGACTTTGAGGTTCCTTTCAATCAAAACTATGAACCTCTGAAAGTAGACAATGTTTTGGATAGTGCAGTGGTAGCTAACAATCCTTCTGTAAGAGCTTTTTACCAGGATATGGAAATTGCGGAGAAGAATAAAAAGGTTGAAAAATCTTTAGGACTGCCTGATTTCAGTTTAAGATATACGAATCAGTCCTTAATTGGTTTTCAGACAGTCAATGGGCAGGAAAGGTATTATGGAAGTTCAAATCGCTTCAATGCAGCGACAATAGGAGTAGGTATTCCTTTGACGTTTGGAGCTACCAAAGCAAGGATTCAGGCACTGGAATATGAAAAACAGGTGGCTGAAACGAATGCAAAAATGCAGCAAAAGCAGCTTGCCACACAGTTGGAAAATGCATTCAGTCAGTATCAGCAGGATATTCAGCAGTATGATTATTATACCAATCAGGCGATACCCAATGCTGAAAAGATTGTAAATGCAGCGCAATTAGGATATAAAACGGGAGAAATATCTTACGTGGAATATCTTTTTGCTTTGCAAACTGCAACCAATATTCAGTTAAAATATCTGGAGTCAATCCAACAAGTTAATCAAGCTGTAGTAACCATTAATTCAATCATTAATAAATAATATGAAATCGCTATTCACAACATTTTCCGGTAGACCAATCCCTATGAAAGTAACGCTGGTATACGATCTTATAAAAAATAAATATGCGCATATGAAACTCAAATATAATATCATATCTCTTGTTCTTATTTCCCTGTTCATCATAAGTTGTGGAAAGAAAGAAGCTTCAACAGAAAAAAATGCTGAAAAAGCTCCCGAAAAGACAGAACAGAAGACCAGTCAGAAAGAAGAAGCTCCTGCAACCATTGCGGCACTCACTGAAGAACAAATGAAATCAGTTGGAGTGGCTATTGGATCTGTAGAAATGAAAGAGCTTACTTCCACCATCAAAGCAAACGGACTATTAAGTGTCCCGAACAGTAATAAAGCGACAATTACCTCTTTATATGGCGGGATTATTAAAACAATAAATATCCAGGTAGGAAGTATTGTAAAAAAAGGACAAGTAATTGCTACGATTGCTAATCCGGAATATGTTCGTCTTCAGGAAGATTATCTGACAACAAATAGCAGAATAACCTATGCCGAGCAGGAATACAGAAGGCAAAAAGAACTTTTTAATAATGACGCAGGGGCAAAGAAAAATTTACAAAGTGCCGATGCTGAGTTGAATACTTTAAGAACTAAAAAGGCTTCTCTTCTAAAACAACTTCAGATGATGGGAATAAATCCGGGAAGTGTCAATAACGGAAATATGAGATCAGGTTTGGTGATCACCGCTCCTATCAGTGGAACCATCAGTGGAATTACAGCACAGATTGGAAGTTATGTAGATATTTCTTCTCCTGTGGCTACCGTGATTGATAATGGTTCTATTCACCTGGATCTTCAGATTTTTGAAAAAGACCTTCCGAAAATGAGGGTAGGACAGATTGTTCACTTTAATCTGACTAACAATCCGGAAACGGAATACGATGCAAGAATCTACAGTATAGGATCTTCATTTGAAAATGAGAGTAAAACTATTTCTATGCATTGCGAGGTGATCGGAAATAAAGCAGGGTTAATTGACGGAATGAATATTACGGGTATCGTAAGTCTTGATAAAAGTACAACACCGGCTGTTCCTACCTCAGCGATTGTAGAAGCAGACAGCAAATATTATGTTTTCGTTCAAACCGATAAAAAACCGGAAGAAGAACATGAAGAAAAAGGAAAGCCTCATCCTAAAACAATCAATTTTGAAAAAATAGAAGTGATGAAAGGAACATCAGATATGGGATATACGGCGATTACTCCTATCGGTCAAATTCCTGCTGACGCCAAAATTGTAGTCAAAGGAGCCTTCTTTGTAAATGCTAAACTTGTGAATTCAGGAGAGCATGAATAAGTAGTAATGAATGTGGTAGGAATCGGCTGAATATCAATTTTTATGCTTATATTAGAACTGTTTACGAAATAGTTGATGGAAGTATAAAAAGCTGGTAGGAAGTAAAGATCATCTTACAGTATTTTAATAAATGATTCTACTATGCTATTAAACAAAAGAATATCAATCGGGTATTTCCTTCGCGGAATCCAAAATCAGATTCTGTTCATCGGTATATTTGCAGTTACTATAGGACTTTTGGATATGCTTCCATGGTTCAGGAAAATTTCCCTTCCATTAAACATTCCTGCATTATTGGGTACTGCAGTATCATTGCTCCTTGCTTTCCGGATTTCCCAATCATATGAAAGATGGTGGGAAGCCAGAACAGTTTGGGGAGCCATCGTTAATGATTCCCGATCTTTGGTAAGGCTGCTTATCCAATTTATGCCTGCTGGAGAAGATAAAATCATTAAAGACTTTGCAGAAAGACAGATTATTTGGACCTATGCCCTGGGAGAATCGTTGAGAAAGCAACCCTTTTCTGAAAGAGTACAACAGTATCTTAAAGAAAATAATATCAGCGCTCTCAATATCCCCAATGCTCTTTTGGATGCGCATTCCAGACAATTGAAAGAAGTGGCTGCTGCTAAAGGGATCACAGATTTTCAACAGATGCAGCTGAACGATATGATCACCAGGCTGTGCGACAGCATGGGGAAATGTGAAAGACTTAAAAATACGGTATTTCCAAGATCTTACAGTGTTTTAGTTCATATTTTGATCTATGTATTTGCTGCAATACTTCCTTTTGGATTGGATGACTCGCAGTTAGCAGTAGAAATAGGAATTACTTTTCTGATTCCGATTGTATTCATTACCATTGAAAAAACATCAATCATTATGCAGGATCCATTTGAAAATACACCGGTGGATACTCCTATGACTTCTTTGGCTCAAACCATTGAGATCAATATCAGACAAATGATCGGTGAACAAGACGTTCCTTTAAAAAAAGAAAATACATCCTATTATGAAATGTAGTTAAAAACCGTACTTACAATGATGGAAGAAACAAAAACACAGATACAAACAACCTCCGCAGCCAGTAAGCATAAAAAGAACCTGCTGATTGTACTTGCTTTAAGCGGTACTTACCTTATTGCTGAAGTAATAGGAGGAATTGTTACCAATAGCCTTGCTTTATTAGCAGATGCAGCACACATGCTGACAGACGTAGTAGGATTGCTTTTGGCCTTTATTGCCATAAAAATTGGAGAAAGAAAAGCAGATCCCTCCAAAACATACGGATATTATCGCACTGAAATATTAGCAGCGGTCATTAATGCTGTTGTTTTATTGGGAATATCAATATATGTTTTAATTGAAGCTTACAAACGTTTTCAGGATCCACCGGAAGTACAAAGTACATCCATGCTGATTGTGGCCGGAATCGGATTATTGGTTAATGTTGTTGGTTTAATGATTTTAAGAAAAGATTCGGAAGCCAGTCTGAATATGAAAGGTGCTTATTTTGAAGTACTTTCAGATATGCTTACTTCCGTTGGTGTAATGATAGCCGGAGTTATTATGTTGACAACAGGTTGGTATTATGCTGACCCTTTGATTTCTGCTGCTATTGGATTATTGATTTTTCCAAGAACATGGAAATTACTGATGGAAGCCGTTCATATTTTGCTGGAAGGAACTCCAAAAGATGTAGACATTCAGGAGCTGCGTACATCGCTGGAGCAGACCCAGGGGGTAAAAAATGTTCATGATCTCCATGTATGGTCTCTTACCTCAAGTGTGAATGCTATGAGTGCCCACATCGTAAAAGATGAAGAGGCTAGCCAGAATCAGCTGTTGAAAACATTAACGGATAAAACGACTCAAAATTTTAAAATCAGTCACACTACTTTTCAGATTGAAGAAGAAGGATACGAAGAAAATGAAGTCCATCTGTAAAAAATTAAATTGTTACCAATGAAAAAAGATATAGAAAGTAAACTCATCGATAAAAATACCAAACCTACCAGTATGAGGATTTTGGTATATGATTTTTTGAGTTCTCAGGATGCAGCATTGTCTCTTTCAGAAATAGAAAATCATTTTGATAATGCTGATAGAATTACCATTTACAGAACATTAAAAACCTTTGAAGAAAAGGGTATTGTCCATAGTATTCAGGAGAACACCACTACAAAATACAAATTGTGTGAGGATGATTGTGATGAAAAAACACATAAAGACTGGCATCTCCATTTCTATTGTAAAATATGCAAACAGACGACCTGTAAAGAAGATATTTCCTTTCCGGAAAACATCCAAACGAATTTTCGTATCGATGAAATAAGACTCTTTGCTAAAGGAATCTGCGAAAACTGTCTTGAAAGTTTGCAATAGCATTGCATCAGTCTCACTATTAAATTTGTATAAAAATATCAGTTATGGAAAAATGCTGTAGTACAACCCAAGAAAAACCAAATACAAAAGGACATCCTCATAATCATTCAGAAGGAGATGGGCATAACCATGATCAGGATGACCATGGTCATTCTCACGATACCGGAGATCAGACTGTTTTTCAGATGTTTCTCCCGGCGATTATATCCTTTGCTCTGTTATTGTTAGGAATTACTTTTGATAATTATATAAAACCTTCATGGTTTACAGGCTGGGTACGTTTAGTCTGGTTTCTGGCAGCTTATATTCCTGTAGGACTTCCTGTAGTGAAAGACGCTTATAAAAGTATTATCAAAGGTGATGTGTTTTCAGAATTCTTTTTGATGAGTATTGCTACCATTGGTGCTTTTATCATCGGGGAATATCCTGAAGGAGTAGCAGTAATGCTTTTCTACGCAGTAGGAGAAGTATTTCAGACTATGGCAGTTTCAAGAGCCAAAGGAAATATAAAAGCTTTACTTGATCAGCGGCCTGATGAGGTAACGATTATGGAAAATAATCAGCCTAAAACGATAAAAGCTAAAGAGACCAAAGTAGGTGATGTTATCCAACTGAAGCCTGGTGAAAAACTGGCATTAGACGGAGAATTGCTTTCAGATTCTGCATCATTCAATACAGCAGCTTTAACCGGTGAAAGTAAACCGGATACTAAAAATAAAGGTGAAGTGGCATTGGCAGGGATGATCAATATGAACAGTATTGCCCTTGTAAAAGTAACGACGGCTTATGAAGATAGTAAATTAAGTAAGATATTGGAGCTGGTTCAGAATGCAACCGCCCAAAAAGCTCCTACTGAATTATTCATCAGAAAATTTGCGAAAGTATACACTCCAATTGTTGTATTTCTGGCCATAGGAATTACTTTCTTACCTTATTTCTTTGTTGGTGATTACCAGCTTAGAGATTGGTTGTACAGAGCGTTAATCTTCCTTGTGATTTCATGTCCTTGTGCATTGGTGATCTCTATTCCGCTAGGATACTTTGGAGGAATCGGAGCTGCCAGCAGAAACGGGATTTTGTTTAAAGGAAGTAACTTCCTGGATAGCATTGCAGAAATTCAGAATGTAGTGATGGATAAAACGGGAACCATGACGGAAGGAGTTTTCAAAGTTCAGGAAGTAAGTATTAATTCGGAATTTAATAAGGACGAAATCATGCAGCTGGTTAACCTGTTGGAAAGTAAAAGTACACACCCTGTAGCCACTGCCATACACAATTATGTAGGAGATATTAATTATTCCATTCCAATGGAGAATGTAGAAGAAATTGCCGGACATGGATTAAAGGCGACAGTGAATGGTAAAGAACTTCTGGTAGGGAATTTCAAATTAATGGATAAATTCAATATCAGCTATGATATCAACCATGCTAATATTGTGTATACCCTTATTGCTGTTGCGTATGATAAAAAATTTGCAGGGTATATCACTATCGCAGACAGTATTAAAGCAGACGCAAAAGAAACGGTAGATAATCTTCACAAAATGGGAGTAAAAGCGACCATGCTGAGTGGTGATAAAGGAACCGTAGTAAAATATGTAGCCGATCAATTGGGGATTGATAATGCATTCGGAGATCTTCTTCCGGAAGATAAAGTGAATAAAGTAAAAGAGATCAAAGCTAAAAATCAGACCGTAGCTTTCGTAGGAGATGGAGTGAATGATGCTCCGGTAGTAGCTTTAAGTGATGTTGGAATCGCGATGGGAGGTTTAGGAAGTGATGCTACCATTGAGACGGCAGATGTTGTTATTCAGGATGATAAACCAAGTAAAATCCCAATGGCAATCAATATCGGTAAACAAACGAAAAAGATTGTCTGGCAGAATATTATCCTTGCTTTTGCTGTAAAAGCTGTAGTTCTTGTACTGGGTGCCGGAGGTTTAGCAACGATGTGGGAAGCTGTATTTGCTGATGTGGGTGTTGCTTTGCTAGCGATCTTAAATGCCGTGAGAATTCAGAGAATGAAGTTTTAAAATTAAATAACGTACAACTATATTATATTAATGAAGGCTCTGCTGATTACGGCGGAGTCTTTTTTTTGAAAAGGGAACGCTTTAGAACATGAATTTTATTTTTTTTCTATGTGCCTGTGTGGTTAGAAAAAATTTAAACCACACAGGCACATAGGTTTTAAGCAAAATAAATTAATTCAAGCATTCGTGGCCATTAAATGTCCGGCATCCAATTTTATCGCAGATAAAATCTTTGCACCTTAAAACGTAATCTTTTAAAAATTCTTAGCGTCCTTGCGCATTCCAACAAAGCCAATAAAAAAGCCCTGCCGAGAAAACAACAGAGCTTAACAAGATTAAACTTTTATAAAGAACTAATTTTTTGTTTTGATAAGGCAAAGAAATCAAAGTCCTCTTTTCCGATACTGAATTGATGTTTCCCAACCTTGGTAAAACCGTTTTTATCATAAAACTGTAATGCTCTCTCATTGGAATTCAGAACGGATAACCAGATATACTTCTGATCAGAATTTTCAAAAGAAGTCATCAGTTCATCCATCAGCACCTTTCCTGCTTTTTTATCCAAAAACTCTTTAAGGACATAGATCTTTTGTAGCTGGGAGGCTGCATTGGAGCTAATAAAGTCAATAGGAGAATGTACTTTCAGTTTTGCATACCCAATCGGAAGTTCATTCCAAAAGGCAATCCAGAATTTATTATTAGGGTTCTGTATGCTGTTCCTGATTTTAGAAACACTGAAAGTCCGTTCAAAATAATCAAATAAGTCCTTTGGATCCCGGAAATGTTCCGAGAATGTTTCTGTGAAGGTTATCCTTCCTAGCAGGGCAATATGTTGAGCATCTTCTGCTGTAGCGGTTCTTACCTGGATCATGATATAGATTCTGAAACCTAAGAATCAAAGTTCGTAATAATATGACAATGATAACAGATACAGTTTTATTAAATTTATAGGGAACAGATTGTTCTAAATAGGTGAAAACTCTCGCGAATTTTGCTGATTACGCAGATTTTTATCCACGATCATCTGTGAAAATTTGTGTTATCTGTGGTTAATTATATTGCCACTAATTTGCGAATAAAATTAAAGTGTTATAAAATATAAGCCCAAAACAGACTTTTCTATGTGTGGTTAGTATTTTTAAACAACATAGAAATATAGATTTTATGTGCCTTAAAAACGTAATCCTGAAAACTCTCTGCGCCTTCGAATATTCCAAAAAAGATTTAGCAGCTCAAACAAAGCCATCAATGACATTCATCATAAATAGAACAGAAAACAGTTTTGAAGTAGTATATTTGTAATACAGAACTGAAGAGTTGAAGTTATTTATTTCCATATTTATCATTTTTACGGTTGCAATACGTCCCGTCTTGCCACTGGTAAACTATGCGGTAAATTATGATTATATTGTACAAAACCTTTGTGAAAACAGAGAAATCCCTCAATCTACCTGTAAAGGAAAATGTTATGTGGAAAAAGAGCTGGCAAAAACAGAAAGACAATCAAACAGTTCACAGACTGTAAAGATTGCCGGACTGGATGTTTTTATTTCCAATGAGATTCTTTTCTGTTCAAACAAAACAGAACCTGAGCCACTGGCTGAGGCTCCGGATTCAGATTACTTTGATTCCTATTCTTCAGATTATTTTTTCAGGATATTCCATCCTCCTTTAGCTTAGTTTTATATTAAACTAAGATTTTAGTTTTTGTCTAAAATACATATAAACAATTCATTGTAGGCTTAAATATAAAGTCTTGTAATAAGCTTGTATGCGAATTCAATGTGTCGTATAATTTATTTTGATGTATTGTTTAATCTCGTAATTTTATCAACAGTATTAATTTCAATTTATTATTAAAATGAAATCTCCAATTATTTTGATGGCTTTGCTGTCAATAACACTGTTTTCCTGTGCCAAAGAACCTCAGGTAAAACATACAAGTAAAATGGATTCTTCCGGAGAAAATATGAAGAATGTCCAAGTTGTGAATGAAGAAGATCCTATCTGCCATATGAAAACTGCAGGTTTTTTAAAAGATACTGCAGTGTATAAAAATAAAACATATGGTTTCTGCAGTTCTTATTGCAAAGATGAATTCAAGAAAAATCCTGCAAGCTATGCCCAAAAATAAGCAGAACAATAAGAGCAAGGTGATTATCCCGATTGCTGTTATTGCATTACTTTTCCTGGGAATAGGAATTGGGATGGGATATTTTAAAAAGAATCTTTATACGGTGATGAAAGTTCCTGATTTTGAACTTACCGATCAGAACGGTAAAAAAATTACCAATAAAGATATGCTGGGGAAAGTGTATCTGGTAGAGTTTTTTTACAGTAAATGTCCTACGATTTGTCCAGTGATGAATACGAATATGAAGGCGATTCAACATCAGATCAATAATCCTGAATTCGGAATCATTTCCATCAGTATTGACCCGGAAAATGATACGCCGGAAGCCTTAAAAGAACATGCACAAAGAATTGGAGCGAAATCTCCCAACTGGCATTTTCTTACTGGTGACAGAACGTATATCGGCAAACTTGCCGATCACTTCAATATCTATGTGGGAGAAAAGGAAGATGAGGCAGAAAGTCTTAACCACAGCGGGATGATTGCGTTAGTAGATGAAAAAGGAAATATCCGTTGCAGATACAATAAAGATAATATGCCGATCCTTTATTATTCAGGATTGAATTATGAAGATCCGGAGGGAAAAACGCCCAAATTAACCGGAAAATATCACCCGGATAGAGAAATTCTGATTGAAGACATTAAGAAGTTATTAGATTAGGAGGGAAGAAAGGAAGAGGGAAGCCGGAAGTACTTTTCGTTAAGTAATTCTATAGTTGTTTTTAAAATTTCAAGTACTTCCATCTTACAGCCTCCATCCTTCAAAAAAAATATTGTTAAACCATATAACAAAACATTATGAAGATTATGAAAATAGCTGCTTTAGGAGCAGTATTTGCGGCTCAGTTTACACTGGCTCAGTTTAAGCAAACCCCTTTACCGTATGCTTATAATGCATTGGAAGGATCAATAGATGCGCAGACTATGGAGATTCACTATTCAAAGCACGGAGCTGCGTACGCTGCCAATTTGAATAAGGCTATCGCCGGAACTCCACAGGAAAAAGAAACGTTGATTAAGATCCTTTCTGAAACGTCGAAGTTAAGTCCTGCGGTAAGAAATAATGCAGGCGGGCACTACAACCATGAACTTTTCTGGACTATCCTTACTCCGGAGAAGAATACTCAGCCTTCTGCAAAATTAGCAAAGGCAATTAGTGAAACATTCGGAAGCATGGATGCTTTTAAAGAAAAAATGAGCAAAGCTGGTGCAGATCGTTTCGGATCAGGATGGGCTTGGCTTTCTGTGGATAAAAACGGAAAACTATTCGTTTCTTCTACGCCTAATCAGGACAATCCTTTGATGGATATCGTAGAAGAAAAAGGAACTCCTATCCTGGGAATAGATGTTTGGGAGCATGCTTACTACCTGAAATATCAGAACAAGAGAGCAGATTATCTTTCAGCGATCTGGAATGTGCTGAACTGGAAAGAAGTCAGCAAAAGATATGATGGGGCTTTAAGCAAAAAATAATTAATGAAATACATTTACAGCATACTTTTTATAGGCTATATGGTGTTCAGACCTCTGATACCACTGGCTGAGTATGCTGTAAATTATGATTATATCGTTAATACTCTTTGTGTCAATAAAACTAAGCCGGAACTCCATTGTAACGGAAAATGTTACCTGAGTAAAGAGCTTGCAAAAGCCAATAATGAGACAGAATCCACTCCTTTCAATAAAATAAAAAACTCAGGACAGAAAATTCTTGATATCTATACACTTCCTGAGATTACAGAGGTTACCCTCCCTGGAAAAATTATACTTTCCAATTTCAACTTTATCTATGAAACAGCTTATTCTTTTCTGTTTCTGAATCACATTTTCAAACCACCGGTTTTTTAAGTGTTATCTATAAAATACTACCACAAAAGTTTATTTAAGAATGTTTAAGTAAGCTAAAATATTTATGGGCGAAAAGTTCACAAAACTTGAAAATATTTGATTTTCAAAAAAGCTTAGGTATACTTCTAAACGGTTTATTGATCAGCTTTAAAAATCTTTTGTGCCTTTTGTGGTAAAAAATATTGGATGTTTCTGCATTCAATGTATATCTATTGTATTTACCAACTAAAAAATCAATAATGAAAATATATCAACTTTTCATAGTGAGTTTGCTGTTCATGGTTATTTCCTGTACCCTCGAAAAAACGGATTATGAAAGCGAAATCAATACAGCCGTTCCGGAACACTATGAGTTTAAAGAAGCAACGGCTATCAATAAAGATCAATATAAAATAAGCATTGAGACTTTAAACGGAACATTTTACCATGGGTATAATGAAATCAGAGTAAAGGTTATCAATACTCAGACTAATGAAAATATCAATGCTTCGAGCATTACTTTTTTACCCATCATGACGAAAGCTGATGGAAGTAAGACGTCATGTCCCTATCAATACACTTTGGATTACAAACCGGATGGTAAATACTATTCAGGGTATTCTGTATTTACGGATAAAAGCAATTCTGTAATAAGCTGGAAACTTTATATGAGTTTCAAAGTGAAAGAGGTAACATATACGGTAAATAAAGATATTGCGGTAAATGAGCAAGGCAATAAGAATCTTAATATGACTTCGTTTACAGGAAATGATGGCGGGCAATATTATATTGCACTTATTGCCCCTCAAAAACCTAAAGTGGCGGAAAACAAATTAGTAGCAGGAATTTATAAATATAATAAACCTACTATTCCTGCCGGAAATTTTCCTGATCCTTCACAGTTTTCATACTCGGAGGTAAAAGGATATACGCTGCAATTGGATCCGAGAATGCCGGAACCATCGATGGGGAATCATTCCTCTCCTAATAATCAGGATTTAATACAAGGGGATGACGGACTGTATCATGGTATTGTCAACTATACAATGACAGGAAACTGGACCTTAAATTTTATCATGCTGAATCAAAATGGCAAGATCATTAAGGGAACTAAGGTTTCAACAGATTTTACACCAGGCGTTCAGGGAACCAAAAGTGAACTGTTTATTGATACTTTATTCTGATTTTATGAAGCAGTTCGGAATTATATTGATCTTTTTGGGAGTGACAATCAATGCACAACACCAAAAAGTAAAAAAAGACAGTATTGCCCATTTAGCTGAGGTAAAAGTAAAAAGCAATAAAAAGAAGATTGAAACGGATATGAAAATGGCTGTTTCAGTGGATGAATTTCTGGCATCTTCTGATAAAATAAGCTTTATAAAACGGGGTGCATATGCATGGGAACCTTTACTCAATAATATGAGTACGGAAAGATCTGTCATTACCCTTGATGGAATGCGCATCTTTGGAGCCTGTACTGATAAAATGGATCCTGTTACCTCGTATATGGAAAGCAATAATCTTTCAGGGATAGATATAAAATCAGGTCAGGAAGGGAGTTCACACGGAGCAACAGTAGCCGGAAGTATTGATCTGAAAAGAAAAAGTACCTCTTTTGGTCTTGAAAAAAAATGGAATGGAACTTATCAGACAGGTTTTGAATTCAATAATAAACAGTTTTTCAATCTTGGAAATATTTCCTATTCCGGGAAAAAGCTTGTGGTAGATGGGAGTATCTCATTCCGGAAAGCTGGTAATTATTATGACGGAAACGATGCCGAAGTGAATCACTCTCAATATAATAAGTTCAATACCGGAATTGGAATAGCTTACAAAGCAAGTCCTTTATCTTCAATTAAAGTGGATGCTATTTTTGATATGGCAAAAAATGTCGGATTTCCCGCACTACCAATGGATTTATGGCTTTCTAGGGCAGTGATTACTTCAGCGTCTTACAGGCAATTGTTTAAAGAAGGATTAATAAAATCCTGGGATACAAAAATCTATTTCAATACCATTGAACATTATATGGATGATACCAACCGCCCTGAAAATCTGGTACACATGGATATGCCGGGCTGGAGTACTACCTATGGTTTGGTTTCTTCAATGAACCTCACTAAGGAAAGGTATACCTCAGACATAGAGATCAATGCCTACAATAATACATCTATTGCAGAAATGCGGATGTATCCGCAGGATAGAAAGAACAGAACTATGTTTGCTTATAGCTGGCCTTGGGTGACTACCCGTTTTGCCAGCCTTTCGATGAATAATAAATGGGATATCTCAGATAAAAGCCGGTTGAGTTTCGGAGGATCATTAGGACTGAATTATAATGAGTCTAAATATGTCGAATTTAACTGGATCTTCCATCCGGGAGCATCACAGCAAAAAACAAGAATTCTTCCCAGTTTACATGCAGGTTACCAATTTACCAATAATCATTTTAATTTTTCTGTAGGAACTGGTTACGGGCACAGAGCACCTTCCGTTTCAGAAGGATATGGATATTATATTTACAACAGCTTTGACCGCTATGACTATATTGGAAACCCTGATTTAAAAAATGAAATTTCTTACGAAACCAATGCCAGTACAGGTTTTAAAAATGAAAAAATGAGTATTGAAGCCAAAGTAAATTACTTCTATATTCAGAATTATATTATCGGAAAAATTTTAAGTATGGGAAGTCCCATGAATTATCAATCCGTAGGAGTGAAGGCTTATACTTCACTGGATCATGCGACCCTCTTTAATATGTCTCTGAATGCAAATTATAGCATTATCCCGGATTTACATTGGAAAGGAACGATAACATATGCAAGAGGAAGGGATGATAAAGGAAAAAATCTGCCTTTCATCCGCCCTTTAAGCTATCTGACCTCATTACATTATACCCATGGGAATTTTGGAATTCAGACCTCTGTAAATGGAGATTTTATCCAGCTCAATTACAGTCCGGAATATGGTGAAGATCAGACGCCGGCATATACCATATGGAACTTTTCCATGGATTATACTTTCAGAATCAAAAAACTTAGAACCGTTTTTCAGGTAGGAGCCGAAAACCTGTTAAACAAATATTACAGCACCTATGCAGACTGGGGAAACATCCCAAGAATGGGGCGCAATATTTATACGTCTTTAAAATTCAACTTTTAAAGATGACAAAAACTTTAATTAAAACAACAACAACTAAAATTTTTAAAATGCAAAACTTAAAACAATATCTACTATTATCCGCTTTTTCTTTAGGTGTAATTTCTTGCCAAAACAGTGATGATAATCCTGTTGCCAATAATGTTACCCTTGAATTCAAGAATACGTTTAGAAATGAAACGATTGTTCTCGGAGGTGCCACTTCAAGTACAGCCACTATCAATACTTCAGCAGAAGGACAAGTTCATCATTTTTCAGAATTGAAATATGTGATCAGTAATATTCGTCTGGTAAAAGCAGATGGTAATGAAGTTCCTTATAAAGTCAATGATCTGGATCAGGGTGCTACAGTGATTGATCAATCAAAACCGGAAACGCTTCGTTATTTGCTGAGTAATATCCCTGCCGGAGAGTATAAAAAGATCAAATTCGGATTAGGAGTAAAAAAAGACCTGAATGTTTTGGATCAGGTGAGATTTCCAAAGTTCTATGCCACTGCAGGTTCTAACGATACCCAAATGATGTGGGAATGGGGAGCAGGGTATCGTTTTACAAAAATCGAAGGTTTTTATGGAGTAGATAACAAACAGATGTCTATCCACACTGGGAGCACAATAAAAGGATCAGAAGGTAATTTCACTCAGGGAGTAGATGCATACAGAGAGGTTACTTTAAATCTTCCTGACAATGCCATAGTGGATAACAAAGCTCCTAAAATTATTATTAAAGCAGATTTTGATAAGTTGTTGACGGGTAAAATCAATACGATTGTATTGGTTATCGGAACAGGATCAGATGGGAATGCCACTCCGAATATTCATACTGCTAACCAAATGGTAAAATTTGTTGATAACCTTGGTGGAAATGGTTCAAGTGATATTTCCGGAATGTTTTCAGTGAGTGGTGTTGAAAACTAGACTCTTCTCTGCTGCAATGAAAAAAGGATTAAGTTTTTTAGCCATTATCATTCTGTTAATATCTTGTAATAATGATCGTTACGAACCTATTTCTGACGATAATCCACAGGTCTTGCTCAATATTCCGTCTGGGTTTCCGGAACTAAACAATTCGGTGAACTCTAATAAACCTACAAAATATGGAGTAGAATTAGGGGAGAAATTATTTAATGAGAAAAGGTTAAGTGCAGATAATACTATTTCCTGTTCCAGCTGTCATATTCAGGGAAATGCTTTTGCAGATCATAATGCACAAGGAATAGGAATTCAGAATAGAGTAGGGTTGCGAAATGTACCAGCGGTCCAGAATATGTTGTTTATGAAGTTTTATAATTGGGATGGCAATATCCTTCAATTGGAAAATCAACCCTTGGTTCCTATTATCACTCATGAAGAAATGGGCTCTTCTATTCTGGAAGTGATAGGGAAAATAAGGGATGATATGATGTATAAAGATTTATTCAGAAAAGCTTTTGGAGATGAAGCCATTACTGCTGAAAGGATTTATAAGAGTATTGCACAGTATGAGTACACCCTGATTTCTGCCAATAGCAAATATGATAAGGTAAAAAGAAAAGAAGGAGAAACTTTCACGGAAAATGAAGCTCTGGGATATCAGACTTTTCAACAGAAATGTGCGGGTTGTCATAATACAGAGTTGTTTACTGATCAGAGTTTCAGGAATATTGGGTTTCCTGTAAATCCGGATACCAATGAAGCCGGCCGTGGAAGGGTTACGGGTATTCCGGCAGATTATATGAGTTTTCGGGTTCCTTCTTTAAGAAATGTAGAATATACAGCACCTTATGGAAGTTATGGACAGTTCCCAACATTAAGGGCAGTCCTTGATTATTTTGACAAAGGTGTTTTATCTGCAGATAACCTTGATCCTGTTTTTAAAAATAATGGAAACAGAATTCCTCTCTCGGAGCAGGAAAAGACAAATCTTATCCTGTTTATGAAAACGCTTAGTGATCGTGAATTTGTAAAAAAATAATCACAGGTAAAAACAGAAAAACTCAACAAAAATTGATTGCTTAAATCCCGTTACAATGTAGCGGGATTTTTCATGTTTACTAATTGATAATCATTTTATTCTGCATGCCATCGTATCTGGTGAGAATTTTATATCTTTGCCGGAATTTGGTGAGCCATAATAAGCTCTTAAAAGGGAATCCGGTGAAAATCCGGAACAGACCCGCTGCTGTAAGCTCCGCACCAAAGTTTTTGAAGAATAGATCCACTGTTTTTAGGAATGGGAAGGATTTCAAAAACGGAGTAAGTCAGAAGACCTGCCAGAAATAATAAACGTTTGACGCTTTCGTGGAATAAAGCTTAGGACAACAATGATTCTGTGCAGTAACAGCTGTGCTTTGTCGTTGCTTTTCTTATATCCATTAGCGTCATCATGATCCATGAATGAGCTAATGATAGCAAAACTAAGTACATTTCAATTCCATAAAACTGTTTTCACGGTATTCGTGTTAACCTCTCAGATTCTGTTTTCTCAAACCAGAAAAAAAGACAGTATCAAAGGAGAAGTCATAAAGACTGTCAATATTTACAAAAAGAATTTTAAAGAAATCCTTCCGGCTCAGGTCTTACAGGGGGAAGAACTGGAAAGGCTCAACAGTCATTCTGTTGCTGATGCCTTACGCTATTTCTCCGGAGTTCAGATTAAAGATTACGGTGGAATGGGTGGTTTGAAGACGGTTAATATCCGAAGTATGGGAAGCCAGCATGTAGGTGTTTTCTATGATGGAATCCAGCTGGGAAATGCTCAGAACGGAGTGGTCGATTTGGGAAGATATTCTCTGGATGATCTGGAAGAGATCTCGTTGTACAATGGTCAGAAAAGTGAAATTTTTCAACCGGCAAAAGACTTCGGATCGTCAGGATCTATTTATTTACAACCCAAAACGCCGGTATTCACAGGAAACAGGAAAACCAATCTTCTGATAAGAGCAAAAAGTGCTTCTATTGATTTATTTAATCCTTCTTTTCGCTTAGAGCAAAAGATTTCAAAAAGAGTTTCAGCAAGCGTAAGTGCAGAATTTCTCCAAAGTGATGGGCTTTACAAGTTCCACTATAGCAGGAAATATCCTAATGGAGTTACTGCTTCTGATACCATTTCTAAAAGATATGATTCCGACATTAAAGCAAAGCGCTTTGAAACCGCTATTAATGGAACTTTAAATAACGGAAGCTGGAATATACGTGGGTATGGTTATATTTCAAACCGTGGTATTCCGGCGCCCATTGTGAAGAACCGTTTTAAGGCAAGAGGAGCAAGAATGCTTGATGAAAATTATTTTGTTCAGGCCAATTTCAGGAAAAAGCTGTTTCCTAAGCTTGAAACTCAGCTGAAGGCAAAGTTTGCTTACGATTACACTTATTTTAACGATACGGTATTGTCTCAGTCTGCGATGCCCGCTATCAATACCTATATTCAACGGGAGGTTTATCTTTCCTCTTCCAATGTATACTCCATTACTCCTAATTGGGATGTCAGTCTGAATGGAGATTTTCAGTACAATAATCTGGATGCTAATTTGTATAATTTTTCATATCCTACCCGCTATACTACGCTTGTAGCTTTAGCTTCTACCTATCAATGGAACAGATTTAAGTTTTTAGGAAGCCTTTTAGGGACATTTACCTTTGAGGAAGTAAAAATGAATAAGCGCCCTGATGACAGGAGAGAATGGACACCCGCTTTCTTTATGAGCTATCAGCCGGAAGCAATACCAGAGCTGACCCTCAGAGCTTTTTATAAAAATATTTTCAGATTACCAACCTTTAATGACCTGTATTATACGAGTGTTGGAAATACGTATTTGCAACCTGAGTTTACTCATCAGTATGATGTGGGATTTACCTATCAGAAAAGGTATGATCATTCCCTATTTAAAGGTCTTTATGTAAAAGTAGACGGATATTACAATAGAGTAAAAGATAAAATTGTTGCTGTACCTACCACTAATATGTTTCGTTGGATGATGGTGAACCTTGGGAAGGTTGAAATCATTGGAGCAGATGTAAACGTACAGGCTGAAATGATGTTAGGGAATGTGAAAATTAGACCATTATTATCGTATACCTATCAGAAGGCTCAGGACATAACAAACAATGCCGGAGAGAAAGAAACTTATTATGGAGAGCAGATCCCTTATACACCATGGCATAGCGGATCCTTTACCCTAATGGCTGATTATAAAGACTGGAGCTTCAATTACAGTACAATCTATGTAGGAAAAAGATATGATGGGCAGCTGGATAATATTCAGTATAATTTTATTCAGCCTTGGTATACCCACGATCTTTCTATTCAGAGAAAACTGAGCCTGGCCGGACATCCTTTTAAAATCAATCTGGAAATGAATAATGTTTTTAACCAGTATTATGATGTGGTACTCAACTATCCTATGCCGGGAAGAAACTTCAGACTCACTTTAAACTTTAATTTATGAAAAAGCTAAATATTTGTTTTCTGTTTTTGACATTGATTGCGCTTGTTTCCTGCCGCACCGATGATGTCATTATTCCTATGGAAGTAGTGGAAGGGCTTAACCCTGTTGAGAATACAGCAATAAAAGGATTCTATGTATTGAATGAAGGAAATATGGGAAGCAATAAATGCACCCTTGATTTTTTTGATTACACCAAAGGAACCTATTTCAGAAATATCTATTCCGAGATCAATCCAAATGTTTTAAAAGAACTGGGTGATGTAGGAAATGATATTAAAATCTATGGCAGTAAGCTCTACATTGTGGTGAATGTTTCCAATACCATCGAAGTGCTGGATGCGAAGACAGCCAAACATATCAAATCTATTTATTTACAGAATTGCAGATAC
Organism: Chryseobacterium sp. BIGb0232; assembly: GCF_024810195.1. NCBI lineage: Bacteria > Pseudomonadati > Bacteroidota > Flavobacteriia > Flavobacteriales > Weeksellaceae > Chryseobacterium > Chryseobacterium sp. BIGb0232. The sequence continues at coordinate 154,734 of NZ_JANUEH010000004.1, read as the reverse complement.
ATGACCTTTAAAGGTGGGAAAGCCTATGCCAGCAGCTATGCTGGTCCTGTGGATATCAATCCGTTAGCACCTAAAGGAAAAGTTGCAGAAATAGATACGGTATCGCTGACTGTTCAGCGTACAGCAACAGTAGGATATCAACCTGAAGAAATGGAAATTGTGGGTAATCAATTATTTGTTGCCAATTCCGGAGGATATATGGTTCCAAATTATGACAGAACTGTTTCAGTAATTGATCTGAACACTTTTACAGAAAAGAAAAAAATTGATGTAGCCATCAACCTTCACCGTCTTAAAAAAGACAATTACGGAGATCTGTATGTAAGTTCAAGAGGAGATTATTACAACGTTCCTTCCAATTTATATCTAGTGGATGCAGCAACCGGAGTGATCAAGAAAGACTTTCATATTGCCGTTAGTGAAATGACCATCGTAAATGATAAACTGTATTATTACGGAAATGAATTCAATTACAATACTCACGCGTATGTAAAAACATTTGGAATCATAGATGTAAAGACCGAGCAGGTTATTTCCAACAGGATTATTGATAAGGAGTATGAAACAATCATTAAAACGCCTTACGGAATAGCAGTAAACCCAATTACCGAAGATATTTATATGACAGATGCCAGAAACTATGTGTCCATGGGATTTGTATACTGTTTTGATAAAAACGGACATTTTAAATGGAAGACTGAAGGCGGAAATATCCCTGCCCATTTTGCCTTTTTATATAATTAAATGAAACTGATCAACATGAATAAAAAAACAATTAATTATTTAACAGCCGGGTTTTTATCCCTTCTGTTTGTAGGAATGATTGCATCTTGTCAACATGATGATGAGGTTGCAGCACCTATCGATCCGGAAGTAATACCTCCAACGTTTAAAGGATTAGATACTGCTTATACCATTGAACGCTTCAGAGTATTGAGTATTCCTACGAATATTTCAGGAAACATCACCTGGAGCATTAATGATTCCATCATTTCCCAGAATTCAGAACTGGAATTTATCAGCACCAAGACCGCTATTTATCCTTTAACATTAAAAGTAGGAACTGATAAAGTATTTCATTCTAAAATCAAAGTGACTAAGGAAGCAGGAACGCTAAGTAAATATATTTCTAAAGTATTTGACTTTCGTCCGGCTGTAGGACAGTTTATGAATGAAATTCCTGAATTCGATCAGGGAAATACAACCGCAGATATGATCAAAAAAGCCAATAACTATCTGGTAGGATCTAATTCCTCTATGGTAAGTCTTGGAGGTTTTGGAGGATATGTCGTATTTGGTTTTGACCATACCATTCCCAATATGGAAGGAAGAGATTTTAAGGTCTTAGGAAATGCATTTTTTGGAAACTCTGCCAATGATCCCCGCTCAGGAAGCTGTGAGCCGGGAATTATTATGGTAGCTTATGATAAAAATAAAAACGGAAAGCCTGATGATGATGAATGGTATGAAATTGCCGGAAGTGAATATTTTAAAAATACAACCACCAAAAATTACAGTATTACCTATTTCAAACCCAATGAAAATAAGACACCTGTTCCTGGAAATGATTCTTGGCAAACCGATATAGAATATATTAAATGGCAGGATAACCAGGGGAACACGGGATTTAAAACAAGAAATACTTTCCACTCACAAAGTTATTATCCTTTATGGTTTTCAGATGCCTCTTACGGGTTTACAGGAACAAGACTTAAAGATAATTTTTACGACCAAAGCGGAGCCGGGAACTATTGGGTAGGAAAATCCTACGAATTCGGATATGCAGATAATGCCCCCAATAATGATGAGGCTTCCAATATTGATATTTCATGGGCCGTTGACAGAAACGGAAAATACGTAAAACTGCCGGGAATTGATTTCGTAAAAGTATATACAGGAATAAACCAGGAAGCTGGTTGGCTGGGAGAAGTTTCTACAGAAGTGGCAGGAGCCTACGATTTGCATTTAAAAAAATAACGAACATAAAATATATTTAAATCAATAAAAATGAAAAAGTTTTACCTTTTTATCCTACTTTTTCTGTTTGCATTTTTCACGAATGCTCAGATAAAAGTACAGGGTGTACCGCGAAATGATATTTCGGGGAATAACCTTTCGAATACCATCAACAAGAATGCTGCAACGAACATCAGTTTTTCTGATATTCAGTATTGGGTGGGAACAGGTTCTAACCAGGCTGCATTCGTAGTACAGTGGAATGACAGTAAAAACCCGGATGCTTTGGTATGGGGATTCAGATGGGATGGTAATGCGACAGGTGAAGATATGCTTAAAGCCATTGCAAAGACAGACAAAAGATTCTTTACATTGCTTTATCAGGGGACTCAGTTCGGAACTGCAATAGGAGGATTGGGATTTGATTTGAATGGACAGGATTCTAACGCATTGATTAAAAGCGGTAATGCGACTTACCCTCTGTATCCTATTGATGGTATTGTAAATACAGCAGCGTATGATTTTGATGATTATTTAGCAAAAGATATCAACGATCATTGGAAATCAGGTTGGTATAATGGATTTTGGTCTTATTGGGTGAAAAATCCAGCTGATGCTGACTTCGGGTTTTCTGGTGTAGGAGCTTCCTCCCGTGCTTTAGAAAATGGATCGTGGGATGTTTGGAATTACAGCCCGGATTTTCAAACACCCGCAATATCTTCCACTCTTACACCGGTTTCCCCTTATGTAAGTTCTACCAACTTTACCAACGGATTCTTTATGGTGAATGAAGAATGGTTCGGGCACACTAATGGTTCCGTAAACTTTATAGATAATAACGGATCAATCAATTACCGTGTTTACAGCAATGCAAACAATAACAATGCTTTCGGAGCCACTACTCAATATGGAACCATCTACGGAGATAAATTTTATTTTGTATCCAAGCAGGCAGCTGATGGAGGAGATACCCAGTATACACCTGGAGGCAGATTGGTAATTGCCAATGCACAGACGATGCAGAAAATTGCAACATTTAACAATATTGGAGGTGGAGACGGAAGATCATTCTTAGGTGTAAATGAGACCAAAGGATATATTGGAGCGTCTAATGGTATTTTCTTATTTGATATTGCAAACCTACAGGTTGGTAATATGATTGCAACAACTGGTGGCGGAAGTCAGTATGCCGGACAGATCGGAAATATGATTCGTACTTCAAAATATGTTTTTGCCATAAAGCAGTCAACAGGAATTTTAGTGATTGACCCAATTACAGATACAGTTGTCAATACTATTGCAGGTCCTTTTATTTCTGTTACTCAGGCGAAGGATGGAAGTATCTGGGCGATTCAGAGCCAGAAACTGGCCAATATTAATCCAACAACACTTGCTGTACAGTATTATAATATTCCAACTACAAAATATTCTGACTCGTGGGGAGCATGGAATGCAGGAAGTTTTACAGCTAGCAATACGGAAAACTCATTATATTGGATCAAAGCCGGATCAGGATTTAACGCGGGTAACCAGATTGTAAGATTTGATGTTAATACAAAAGCATTCAACGAAAGTTTTATTACGTTGCCGGGACAAACCGGAACTTATAAACAAATTCCTTATGGTGCAGCACTTCGTGTAAATCCGGCTACAGGAAACCTTATCCTGAATACTACAGAAAGCGGATCCTCAATACACTTCATGAAGAACTGGATTCATACATTTGATGGAAATGGTAACCTTATTAATACGAAAATATTAAATGATTACTATTGGTTCCCTTCATTGGCTGTATTTCCGGATAATACAGCTCCGGTAGTAAGCAATACATTTCCGTCACAGGTTACCGCGACTGGTATTACCACAATTGATCTGAAAACAATGGTTTCCGATGAAGACAGTTTTGGATCATCTATTGTAAAAACAATCAAATCAAACACGAATCCATCAGTAGTGTCAGCGGAAATTAATGCCAATGAAGAATTAGTGCTTACTCCAATAGGTTCAGGAACAACAGATATTGTAATCAGCTTTAATTCTAACGGTAAAGTGGTGGAAAAAATACTTAAGGTAAACAGTATTACCTCTACACTGGCAACAGCAGAGGTGAAGAAACTGGAATTCGGTATTTATCCCAACCCTGTTACAGACATTTTATATATCAAAACGCAGGAAAAAGTGGTAAATGTTTCTATTTATGATGTTTCAGGTAAACTGATCAATACTCAGTTTAACAACGGACAGGTAAATGTAAGCATCTTACCAAAAGGAATGTACATTCTAAAAGCTACAACTGAGAAAGCAGTATATCAGCAAAAACTAATTAAAAATTAATTTTAGCATAGCTAATTTTTGTTTCACTCTGACCCGGCCAGGAATTGGCCGGGTTTTTTTATAGAAACGTTGCGTATTTTATTTGGCGTTGTCAGAAAAAGATGAAAGTCTTATGTTTTTTGTACTAAAATTGACAAAGAAGGAATGATCGAAATACAGGAGCTGCGCCCTTTTAGTTATTGAGGTTGTAGGATGCATGTAGAGTATTCGGAGTATCATGGATATTACAACTGTTGTATATAAGGTGTACGTGTATTTTTGGCGTTTGAGCGATGGGAAATATATTTTTGTTTAAAATCAAACCAAATGGAAAACAAAAGAAATTATTTATTATCCCTTGATATTCTTTGCGAATGTTTTGTTCTATCAGGTAGGTCTAGGTAGGGCCAACCCCAGGGGTGCGTTAGACATCAATTAAAGAAACCACCAATAAATGGGGTTGGTTTTCCTACCAATGCAGATCGTAAAAACATGATCAATTCAAAAGAAGGAGAGTCTGTTGTAGGAACAATTATATATGATTCCACATTAAGTTGTGTAAGAATATATAAACCTACAGGATGGCCAAACTTCCTTTGTTGCCAATGTGGTCCTACACCAGGCTCAGGTTTTACTTTAGACTGTTCCACCGGCGCTTTTAGTGGAGTATGCCCATAGAATATGGAGTAGAGTTGGGAGAAAAATTATTTCAGGATAAAAGATTGAGCGTAGATAATACCATTGTCTGTTCCGGCTTCCATATTCAAGGGAACGCTTTTGCGAATACTAATGTTCAGAGATTAGATATTCATAATCAAGTAGGTTTACAGAATGCACTGGCATCCAGAACATGATGCTTATGAAGATTTTATAATTGGGACGGGAATATCCTTCAATAGGAAAACCTGCCACTGGTTTCTATTATCACTATTGAAGAAATTGGGCTTTCTATTTTGATGTGATTGGTAAACACTATCAAAACCTGAATCAGCATTGATAAACAGGTCTTTATATTCTATTTCTGCGTGATTCAAATAATATATAATTTCTTCAAGAACATTTTCTATTTCATATAAATCATGATGCTCTCCACTTTTTGGGGTTCTCATTGAAAGCATTTGTCCCTGATTATTACAGATAAAAACAATGTTAGCCGTTTTACACTTCTTCCTACCTAGATAACCAACCCTTCTCCTCCCATTCTACTTCTGGTATGACTTCCATCAAGCTGGAGACTTGACAGGTCTAAAGCGCTTTTGTTACTGTACAAAAGATGAATCCAAATTCTCCTGAAAGAACCACCCTTGCTCCATTTATTGAAATAATAATTGATGCTTTGCCAGCTTATTTTTTCTCTTCCAAAATATTCTTTCAACCTCAATTCCCGCCATTGGCAACCTGTTTTCAATCGTTTTATTATTAGACACATAACCTGGGTTAAATCAAATTTTGTGGTAAATGCCCGTTTCCCTCTGCTTAAATGAGGTGAAATCCATTTCTCTATTTTATCTTTTCTTATGAGTTCCAGATTGTTATTTGTTTAAATTGCAATTCAAAATTGCTGATTTTCTCGGAACTCTTTTTATCTCTAAATAAGTTTAAACAACTTCAATAGCAAGTAAGATAAAGTAAAGCGAAATTAGGGAGTGGTTTTTATAGAAAACGAAAACAAGGTTATCTTACTTTTAAACAGAAATGTATAATGTGTCATAACACAGAGTTTTTAACTGATCAAAGCTTCAGAAATGTTGGATCCATATAAACTTAAATACCAATAATAAAGTCGTACCAGAAGAGTTACAACGAATAGTAAGATTGTATAGACTTTAGGATTTCTCTTTAATTAAGTGTGTAATTTACAGCTTCTTATGGGAATTTCGGACAATTTCCTGCTTTAATATTCATTATTGATTATTTTGATAAAGATATTTCGAATACAGATGACCTTGATCTTTTTTTTAAAATAACAATAAAAGAATACTGCTTACCGGAAAAGAAAGATTAATCTTATTTTGTTCATGAAAATTCATAGTAATTCAAAATTAGTTATTGGATAACTGTTGTTTTGGGATGAAATAAGTAAGTAGAACAATGGGTTAATGGCTGTTATATTGTAAAAATAATTACGAATGAAATGATCAGTCAGTTAGTAATACCTGAAAATTATTCAAAAAATCTAGTACTTTTTTGGGTTTAAACGATTTTTTTTGAACGATAATAAGTTGATTTTATTTATGAAATCTTGGAAAAATGGTGAAAAAATAAATCAATATAATTGGATTTAATGCTATTGAGTGTCCATAATTATTTTGATTTTATCCTTTATTTATTGACTTTGTAGTATTGGTGTAGTGTTGAGAAATGCATTATAAACATTGATAACGATGTATGTATGTAGTGTGTGTATTTTTGGAATATTAGGCGCATGGTATGTAATTTCGCAAAAACATAAATTTAAAAGTTTATTTATTGTTAAATAACACAAATATGAAGAAGATACTTTTATTTTCCAATTTATTAGCTTCCATTGTAGCCTTCGGCCAAGTAGGAGTTAATACAAAAGATCCCAAAGCTATGCTTGATATTAAAGGGATGAATTATGATCCTGATGGAACATCAAATGATAACGGAAAGGCTACATTGAGGGTAGATGGAAGTTCAAACCACTCTTTAGATATTGGTACGCTTTCTAAGTCTCCTTTTGGTTCATACATTCAATCCCTTGATAAATCAAGTAACAAAGGACTTCCTCTTGTGCTGAACTCTAATGGAGGTAGTATAGGTATAGGGACAACAAGTCCCAGAGGTGCTTTAGATATCAATAAAGGAACTACAAATACCATGGGGTTGGTCTTACCTACGAATCAGAATTCCTCGAATATCATCAATCCACAGGGAGGATCTGTTGCAATAGGTACTATAATATATGATACCACTTCAGACTGTATAAAAGTATTTAAGTCTACAGGCTGGTCACAATGTCTGTGTACAACGCCTTAAAATTAATTGATTTATCAGATCAATTTAAAATAATAAAATTTTCTTTCATGGCAGAAAAGGATATTCATATTTTTTATATGAATCCATTATCAGTTATGTTGATCAATTTTGAGTTTTGAGCTTCCCTTTACTATTTAAATTGTTAGAGTCATCTTGACTTTCAATAAAAAACACAATGAGTATTTGAAATAATTTCTGATCATTATTTTGATCAGAAATTATACAAAGAGTAAACATTTATAGTAATCGCTCTTAGGAAATTTTAAAATAAAAGGTTGAGATGACTTTATTTAGTACAACACAAATAGAACTTATTTATAATGAAAAAAATAATAATATTATATAGCTTATTCCTATCGTTTGCATCCTTTGGTCAGGTTGGAATTAAAACGAAAGATCCCAAAGCTATGCTTGATATTAAAGGGACAAATTATAATCCTGATGGAACTTCGAATGACGAAGGAAAGGGTACATTGAGAGTAGATGGTAATACCAATCACGCTTTAGATTTTGGTACTCTGTCTAATTCTCCTTATGGATCTTATATTCATTCCCGGGGTAAGATATCTAATGCAGGTCTTCCTCTTATCCTCAATCCGACTGGCGGAACTGTAGGAATGGGAACCTCTAATCCTAGAGGTGCTTTAGATATCAATAGAGGAACAACCAATACCATGGGATTAGTTCTTCCTACCAACTCAGGCCCTCAGAACATTGTTAACCCAATGGGGGGGAATGTCGCTATAGGAACAACGATGTATGATTCCACATTGGATTGTGTAAGAGTATTCAGATCTTCCGGATGGTCCAATTGTGTGTGTGAATGTAATTTCACATTAGTTTGTTCCAGTGGGGCTGTAACAGGAGTGTATACTGAAGCAACTCAGAGTTCAGGTACAAAAATAATTAATTATACAGGTGGTAGCGGACAATCTTATGGTGCTATTTCTGTATCTTCTATTGGAGTAATAGGTCTTACTGCAACGGCTCCAGCAGGGACATTGGCAAATGGTAATGGAAGTGTAAATCTTAGTATTACAGGTGTCCCTATTACTTCTGGAACGGCAAGTTTTACAATAAATTTAAATGGAAAAACTTGTAATTTCACAATAAATGTCACTGCAAACAATAATTGGAATTCTATCTGTACCAGTAAAGAGTATGGATTTAATATCAGTACAAATCCCAACAGCCCTACAACTATTACTGTTCAAGGTGGTAAAACAGTAAAAGTGTATGCTAAAGTTACACAAGGGAGTAGAGTTGCTGTTAGGGACCCTTATACTGCTTTTTCTGCAACGGCAACACAGGCTGGGATAACTATGCAACGAAACTATTACAGAATTGGTACTTTAGGAGATCTGGGAACCGGAGCTTATAGTAAGGTTACATTAGTTTTTGACAAGCCAATTAACTTTGTTAGTACTAAAGCAACCTGGTTTAGATATGTAAACAATACTTCAAGAGATTCTCAATTAATTTCAACGGATACAGGAGGAAAACTTAAAATGGTAGGAATACAAGGCACGCCTGCTTTAAGAATAAGAACGGAAGGACAAACATTACTGGCGCAGGCTGTAACAGGAGTTACCGATTTTAGTGGGATTGCATTTACAATTTCAGCAGAAAATTATTTTAAGGAACTTACAGTAACCTATGAAACTAATTTCAATGATATTCTACAGGCATTCACTTTTTGTGATGCCCAAGTTTTAGATTGAGTTTAGTTTGGGTACTTTTGCGCTAAAGATTTGGTAATAAGGTTAGTTGTAATCGATAAATTGGAAGCCACCTATCTTAGCCGTAATTATAAAAATGTGTCAATACAGAATTGATGTATATTTATAAAATATGAAGCTTTGAACTCAAATTGATTTTTTAATTGTTTACAAAAATAAATGAAGCCGTCTCATAACTGTAACGGCTTCATTTATATTCATTATTTGTTATTACTTAATCATAATTTTATTGGAATAAGTTTTTCCTTCTTTCGTTTTGATCGTCATAATATATACTCCTTGTGCTTGCTTTGTCTCAAATGTATTAGAATTCAGTTTCGTACGGAATACCTCTTTTCCGGAAGTATTGATAAGCGTAATCTCTGAACCTTTTGCCTGTAAATTTTTATCCAGAGTTATCTGTCCGTTCTCACTGTGAGCCATAAAGCTGATGAAAGGATCTCTGTACTGGTATCCATAGTATACTCTAAGTTCTCCACCCAGGCTCAGTAATCCTCCGTTTACATTGATCTTGATACGATCATAAGGCTTGTTCATGGTAAGTTCAATTTCCCCTTTGCTTGGATCTGCCGCCCCAAGCTTTAGAATATCATTGTTCAGGTTTTGATAATCATTGTTAGAAACATCTCCGTTGAATGTCTCAATAGATACTCCACCTAGTACTTGTGCACTCAATGGTGTTCCATTGGAGCCAATGCCAATTACCAATTTATTGGTGTAAGCACTGTTAGGGAAAATCAGGGTCTGCTCAGTACGGGCCAATAAACCAATGGAAACTTGTATAACGGAATAGTCTGTCTCGTTAGGTCCGATTGCATTCAGTGGATTTGTAACTCCACACCCTATACATACTCCATGTACCTGATTGGTTTGGCTGTTGGCATAGTATTTTACTATCTGGGCAAAAGATTTGCCACCTGTTAGAAATAATAAGGAAGCAAAAATTGTAGCCTTTAAATTGCGTGAGCTCAATAATAAATTAGTTTTCATATATAAAAAATTTTGGATATTTAGTTTTGTGTAAATTTATAAATAAAATAATTATGTTAGGTATTTTATTTATATAATGTATTTTTTTTAGTTATGAAATAATATTTATTGGGTTGTGGATAAAAAAAACCGGCAGCCTCTTTAAAGACTGCCGGTTTTGCTGTATTATTTATTTAATAACAATTTTTTTAGAATATGTTTTTCCTTCTTTAGTCTGAAGAGTCATAATGTAAACTCCGTCTGTCTGATTAGATTCAAATGTATTGCTTCTAAGCTTAGACCGGTAAACTTCTTTTCCTGAAGTGTTGGTTAATGCAACCTCAGAACCTTCCAGAGCCACATTTCCACTTAGAGTAATCTGTCCGTTTTCACTGTGGGCCAACAGGTGAATCAATGGATCCTGATAAGCATAATAAATTCTGAATCCACCACCAAGACTTAAAACTCCTCCGGTTAAGCCGATTCTTATTCCATCATAAGGCTTTTCCGGTTTGAACTCTACAGTTCCTCTATTTGGGGTTGCTCCCAGTTTTAGAAGGCTGATATCAATTGTTCTACGATCATCATTAGAAGTTCCTCCATTCATTGTTTCCAGAGTCACACCGCTTAATAACTGTACAGATAAAGGAATGTTGTCCGTTCCGATGCCTACAACAAGTCTTGTATCGGATCTGAGATCAGGAAAAATTAATGTCTGCTGGATTCCGCCTAATAATGCTGTTCCCAATACCATTGTAGAATAGTCATCTTCATTGCCTCCAATGGCATTGAGTGGATTGTCAACCCGGCATCCTAAGCAGGCTACTCCAAATACGCCAGAACTTTGAGCGTGAGCGTAGATTCTGTTTTGGGCAGTTAAAAACTGAGTTGAAAATAAAAATAATGCTACAAAAGCAGCTTTACAAGAGAAATTGTCTCTAAGAGGTAAATTAAATTTCATGTTATTGATTTTTGGATGAATAGTTTTAGTCAAATTTAAGAAATTAAAGAAGAAGCTAAAAATTATATTTCCATTTTTGGTGATTTTTTTAATGAAATTTAATATTGTCCAAAATAAACATATTTATATTGTCAATTTTATATACAGTATAAAGACAGGTGTTTTTATTTAACGGATTTTATATTATATACAGATTAAAGTAAGATTTTTGCCAGAAGGGTAGTGGGTATAATTACTGAATTAGTTTCAAAAACCAGGGGGATAATGCTGTTGTATTTATGGAATTTAATTTGACGTGAAGTTTAGCGCCTTATCTCGTATTCTTAAGAAGGTAAAGAATAGAATTAATTCTTTCTAAGCGAATGTATATCCCACGAAACTTCTTTAGTGACAAAATTGCACTTCCTTCCTCTCTGAAATAAAACATTTGGATCATCTTTCTTTGTGATTATAAATAATCTGTTTCTTCAACAAAAAGTATAAATTTTGTGCTAATCTCCAAGTTTTGCGCTTGATCTTACGCCATTTTTTTCACTTCAGATTCACTAAAACTTTTGCTTAGCCTCCAATTTTTGCACCTGATCGGTGAAAAGCTTTACCGTAAAAGATAATTTTTTCTTTCGGTTACTAAGCTTTTGTTCTCCAATCTATCCTGATCCCTTTGAAGATATTGATGAGCTTACTTTAGGCCTCCCTATAAGATTTTGTTTGTAGATGAATATAGTGAAGTAGTATAGAAACGAAAAAAGGACTTTCCTAAAAAAGTCCTTTGGTAGCCCGTAGGGGAATCGAACCCCTCTTACCAGAATGAAAATCTGAGGTCCTAACCGATAGACGAACGGGCCCTCTATCTTCCATTACCGAAATAATGTGTTAGCTTTTTGTTTTTATAAGTGTCAACTCTTAGTTTGTAGCCCGTAGGGGAATCGAACCCCTCTTACCAGAATGAAAATCTGAGGTCCTAACCGATAGACGAACGGGCCGGTTAGATTTGTTTAAGTATTAGCTTTCCACTTTGTTTTTAAAAACCACTATAAAACAAGTGGTTTTTAAAAATTAAGTAGCCCGTAGGGGAATCGAACCCCTCTTACCAGAATGAAAATCTGAGGTCCTAACCGATAGACGAACGGGCCAGCTATACTTATTACGCTAATTTATTAACGTGCTTTGTCAATTTGCTTTTCAAGTTAGCCGCTTTGTTTTTGTGGATAATATTTTTCTTAGCTAATTTATCCAATAAAGCGATAACTTTTGGCAGTTGCTCTGTTGCAGCCGCTTTGTTTTCCTCATTTCTTAAGGCTTTCAATGCTGTTCTAGCAGTCTTGTGATAATATCTATTACGAAGTCTTCTAGTTTCGTTCTGTCTGATTCTCTTTAGTGCTGATTTATGATTTGCCATATCGTTCAAATGTGAGTGCAAAACTATAAACTTTTTTTGAAACTACCAAATTTATTTTTAAAAAAATTAATTTTCTTCTGAAAGGTATTTTCTAAGCTTATCTATTGCTTGTTCTATTTTTAAATTTTCTTGTTCTTTTTCAATTTTTTTGATCGTATTTCCCAACATGATCAAGCCATTGTTCCATTCTCCAGTGGTATTGGTGAAAGTAAGTCCGTCTATTGTTACTTCAAAAGCAACCCTTTCTCCAGTCCTGTAAAGTCTGAAACTGATTTTATCATCTTTGCCTGTAATCCCGTCTTCATTGATTTGTAAATCATAACTTTTTGGGTTAGAGTGGATTTTCTTAAAAAGCAATTTCGCTTCTTGTATTTTTAAATCCGGCATGATATAAAATTTGATAATCTGTAGTCTCCTACAGACTGTGGGTTATCAATACTATTTTTCATCAGTGTTACCATATTTGTCTTACCAATTATGGTTAAATTTATTAAAAAATTTTTGCAAATATAATGCTTTTGTGAGATATAACGTAAATAGAGACGTTTTTTAGAAAAAAAGTTGTGAAATTTTTATCTGAATAATAATAAGGGTCAGTATATCAGTGTTCTATATTTTCAAGAATTCTTACTTGTTATTTTCAAGACTGATATAAAAATGCAAAATGAGGAAAATTAGTGAAGGCAAAATGACTGTTTTGTCTTAATTCTTAAAATAGTTAAAAGCAAAATCAATTTTATTGATCTTTTTTAAGAGGGCTTGTGACAGGTTATTTTTTTATTACGTTGATATAAGACTCTTTTTCTAAACTGGAATGTTTATCCAGAGAAGAAAATATAAGACTGTTCTTAATGATCCAAAATTTTCACCCGTTCGTCATTTTTGAAACTGTCACAATACTTTAGATTAATAATGAATGGTGTTGGAATAAAAAAAAGGAGAAATGATAATTATAATCATTTCTCCTCTTTTGTAGCCTATAGGGGAATCGAACCCCTGTTGCAAGAATGAAAATCTTGAGTCCTGACCACTAGACGAATAGGCCTGAATTTTGAGGTTGCAAAAGTAAAAAAAGCTTTTTAAACTTCAAAATTATTTTTCAACTATTTATAGACTTTCTGAATGACCGTATTCTTAATTCCTTTAGCTTCAACTTCTTTCTGTAATTTCACAGCATCCTCCAACGTATAAACTTTTCCATAGGTGTAATAGAAAACACCACTGTCTTTTTCTCTTTCTACATCTTTAAGATTCTGGAGAATATATGAATTTCCATTGAGTTTTTCACCGGTATAGACTTCCAGCGTATAATAGCCCATGCTGATTCGCTGGTTAGGCATAAATCCTACTGCAAATGCATTTCTGAATCCGGCATCTTTGGCTGTTTTAAGATTGATATCTTTTACAGAAGCCATGTTGGTCACCGCATAGTAGTATTTGTACTGTCCGTTTTCTTTGAGGGTAAGTATGTAGCTTAGTCCTTTCATAGCCGGATCATTCTCATTGTATTTTGTTGGAGAACTCATCAGTAATATTCTGAAATCATTCTTCAATGGAGTTTCTGCCGGTTTCTCAGGTTCCTGCTTTTTGGTGGTGAAAGACCCGCCGGATTTTCTGTCAACTGCCTTTTTGTAATCGATGATAGCATTATAAATACTTTCTGAGATTTCATCCTGTCCTTTTTCGGATGCAATATAATGGCTTTCTTCCGGATGGTTAATGAAACCTGTTTCTATCAATACAGAAGGCATGGCATTCATACGGAGAACGTGAAGGTTTTTCTGGAAAACTCCTCTTGAAGACCTCTTATCCTTATTTACAAAGTTATCCTCTACCAATCCACCTAAAAGAAGACTGGATTCAAGATATTTGCTTTGCTGAAGTTTTAACGCAATTAAAGATTCCGGAGACTCAGGATTATAAGATCCGAAGATCTGTTTATCTTTTTCATCCAGAAAGATTACATCATTTTCTCTTTTTGCCACCTCCAGGTTTTCATTGTTCTGGTTGGGTCCCTGTACATAAGTTTCCGTACCATAAGCTGTAGGTCTTGCAGAAGAATTACAGTGAATTGATACAAAAAGATCTGCTTTACTTCGGTTGGCAAGGTTGGTTCTGTCAGACAGAGAAGGGTATTCGTCAATCTTTCGGGTATAGATTACCTTGAAGTCTCTGTTTTTTTCAAGCATGGCACCTACTCTCAAAGTAATAGCGAGTGTAATGTCTTTTTCTGCGATTCTTCCTATGTCAGAATAGGTTCTGTTGGCTCCATGATCACTTCCTCCGTGTCCCGCATCAAGAACTATAGTAAACTTCTTTTGAGAGAAAAGAAAGTTACAGGTTAGGAGAAGGAGAAATGATAAAATTATTCTAAAATTTTGTTTGTGCATCTTACAGTTATAAAAATTATATTAATTTTGGGCCTTAATTATATAGAATAAAATTGGCCAAAACCGTCCTCAAAAATATATTACAAATTTTAATTATCCTAATTTTTAACAATTTTTTAGCACAGAAAATACCTGAAAAATTGCCTAAAAATGTGGTTAATGATACTATTTCCAATTCCAAAAAGGATACCATAATCGCAAAAAAAGAATCTTTAGATGATGTACTTCATACAAAAGCCGATGATCAGCGAAGAGATATCCCTAAGAAAATGACATTCCTCAATAAGAATGCCCAGGTAAAGTATCAGGATATGCAGATTGATGCAGATTATATTTCCATTGATGATAACAAAAACCTGATCTATGCGAGAGGAAAACAGGATTCTTTAGGAAAGATTATAGAACCTGTAATCACTACGCAGGCTGGTAAAAAATACGAAACCAACGAATTCAGCTATAATACAAAAACCAGACAGGCTATTGCTTTCAATGCCAGAACAGAAGAAAGTGAAGGGGTAATTATAGCTCAGAAAACTAAAAAATACAATGATTCGGTGTACGCCATGAGAAAAGCAGATTACACAACCGATGAATATTTTGTGAAGAAAAAAGATACGGTGGCAGATTACTTTATGAGAGCTTCCAATATCAAACTTATAAAATCAAAAGAAAAGTCTCAAATCGTTACAGGACCTATTCAGATGTATATAGAACAGGTTCCTACGCCACTTATTATGCCTTTTGCGATCCTTCCTTTTTCAGCGAAACGAGCAGCAGGTATCTTGATCCCAAGTTTCGGGGAGAGGGAAGATGTAGGATTTTTCCTGAACGGAATTGGATATTATCAGCCGATCGGAGAACATTTTGATCTTAAAGTACTCGCAGATATTTATACCAAAGGAAGCTGGAACCTCCGGCCACAGATGAATTATCAGAAAAAATACCGTTACTCCGGAAGCTTTAATGCTGATGTAGGAACTATGATAAGAGGAATCAAAGGACTGGATGATTATACAAAAAACAGTACTTATCGTATCAGCTGGACGCATTCCCAGGATTCAAAAGCGAATCCTTTTCTTACATTCAGCGCCTCTGTGGATATTGTAAGTACGAAGTTTTATAATAACCCACTTAACAATAATTATATTTTCAACCAGAATGTATTGAATACCCAGCAGAATTCAACGGTAACACTTACCAAAAGATTTCTGAAACTTCCGGTAACCATTACGGGAACGGCTTCTTATTCACAGAACTTTGCAACAGGATTGGCTGATCTTCGTCTTCCGCAGATGAATGTAGCTGTAAATCAGTTTTATCTGTTCAAATCGAAAAGTGGAGTGAGACAGGGACTTCTTGAAAATATTACAGTAAATACAGGTTTTAACCTTACCAATTTTGTTAACACTCAGGAAAATGAGCTGTTCAAAAAAGAAATGTGGGATAAAATGCAGACGGGTCTAAAGAATAATATCGCCCTGGCAACCAATACAACGCTGGCTAAATATTTTACATTCAGCTTAAGTGCTACTATTGACAACGCCTTAACTACAAAAACATTGAACAGATTTTATGATCCTGTAAAGAATGTGACTGTAGATGAAATGAACAAAAAACTAGGAGGATACTCTACGTTTTCTACCAGCGCCAGCCTTCAGACTACTTTATACGGTATGATGAAGTTTAAAAAAGGATCTGTTGTGGAAGCGGTAAGACACATGATGACTCCAAGTATGAGCTTTACTTATTCTCCTGATTTTTCAAGTCCTGGTTTTGGATATTATAAGAATTATTACAATGCGGTGGGAGCCATTACCCCTTACTCTATTTTTGAAAAAGGAATTATAGGAAGTCCTTCCAGTGGAGTTGTTGGAGCATTAGGATTTAGTTTGGGGAATAATATTGAGATGAAAGTGAAGTCTAAAAGCGATTCTACCGGAGTAAAGAAAATTAAGATTTTTGAATCTTTAAACCTTACGGGAAGCTATAACTTTGCTGCTAAAGACCACCCTTGGTCTATCTTCAGTATCAACGGGCAGTCTTCTTTCTTTAATAATAAGCTTACTGTGAACACAAGTCTTTCTCTTGATCCGTATAAAATTGAATTCCTTCCGGGACAGGATACGGGAATCAGAACGGAGCAGTTTGGAGGGTTCAGTGTACAGGGGTTCAATATCCAGGTATCTTATCCTTTAAGCAGCGAGATCTTTGGAGAAAAAACAGATTATGCCAAAAAGTATAGTTCAAAAGGGGAAGTCCGAAATGAAAACTATTATTTTGATGACGACAATTATGCGCGATTCGATCAGGCATGGACTTTGAATATTAATGCTAACTATGCTTACTCAAAAGGGCTCAACAGATTGGGAAATAAAATTGCCTCTCTAGGGCTTGATGGAAGTGTGAAGCTTACGCCTTACTGGAATATTACCGGAAGTACACATTATGACTTAGTGACAAAAGAACTGGCCTATACCAGGATTGGTTTTTCAAGAGATCAGCGAAGTTTTACAATCAATTTTAACTGGGTGCCATTCGGACAATATAAAGTGTATGACTTCTTTATCGGGATCAAAGCCAATATCTTAAGTGATGCATTGAAGTATAAAGACAGAAGTTTTACGCAGCCAAATTCACCTTTCTAATATCAGATTGGCATTTGACAATATAAATTTTATATTTGCAACCAAAATAAATCTAACGAAATGATCATGAAATTGTTTAACTTAATGGTTGGCAATGAAAGATGATTCATGAAAAATAAATATCCGTATATGAAACAAATAATCAATACAGTTAATGCACCTGCAGCTATCGGTCCTTATTCACAAGCTAATATGGCAAACGGAGTTTTATACATCTCCGGACAGATCCCTGTAGATCCTGCAACGGGTAAACTGGTAGAAGGAATTGAAAAAGAAACGCACCAGGTAATGAAAAATCTTGAGGCAATTCTTACAGAAGCTGGAATGACTTTTAAAAATGTTGTAAAGGCAACAATCTTCCTTAAGAGTATGGATGATTTTGCGGTAATGAATGATATTTATGCATCGTATTTGGATGCAGACAGTTATCCAGCGCGTGAAACTGTACAGGTTTCCTGTCTGCCTAAAAATGTGGATATTGAAATTTCTATGATTGCACATCAGGATTAATGAATTTTATTAGAAATACATTTGCGGTATTGGTAGGTCTTGCTATAGCTGGCCTTATTATTACTCTTGGTATAAGAGCTTTTCCGCAATGGGTTACTTTTGAGGCTTTTGCTCCGTTTGAACACTGGCAAAGATTTCTTTTCAGTATGAAAGACGATAAGGCCTTTTTTGGCTTTCTTTTGTTTGTTTCCGGACTGGGAACCACCATTGGTGGAGTAGCGACAGCAATCATCGTTAAATACGCTAAAGTGGCCTATGCTATTCTGATCGGTTTTATCATGCTTTTCATTGCCATGCTGGACGTGATCATATTTCCTTATCATCCTACGTTTTATAAGATTTCAATCTTCCTTACGTTTTTTCCGTTTTCCTGGATTGGCGGTAAGATTGTAGAAGTGATCTATGAACGGAACAAGAAGAAAAGGATCGCTGAGAAAATGAATAAATCAAGTAAATAATATAAAAAAACGCTGCAAATTTTTGCAGCGTTTTTCTTTGATATGAAAATAACTATTGTTCTGTTATTGATTAAGGCATTTTAAATCCTTTAGTGTAAATTCTTCCGTAGTCATCTACAAACTTCACCTGTACATTACCCTGATATTTATTCAGGATACTTTCGATATCTTTTTGTGAATTTACTGGCTTACCATTAATCTCGATGATGATATAATTGTCTACGATTCCGATCTTAGCCATTTCGCTTCCTTCAGATACGCTTTTAGCTACTACACCACTGTTCAGTCCGTATTCGGTTTTGAATCTTTCTGTAAGAGGCTCGAATTCGGCTCCGATTTTTTCCGTTACGCTAAGATCAGCTTTCGTTCTGGTAGAGGTTCCTCCTTTCTGGTCTCTCAACGTTACGTTTGTTGTAGATTCTTTACCGTTTCTTGAATAGGTTACCTGAACTTTATCACCAGGACGCTTGCTTCCGATTGACATAGAAAGATCTGCAAAATCAGTGATGTCATAGCTGTCTATCTTCGTAATGATATCTCCTTTTTTCAGCCCTGCATCTTCTGCACCGCTGTTATCCCCAAATCCTGTTACATACACTCCTGCACCTGATTTTAAATTGGTTTTGAACTGTTTGTTATAGGCTGCAACTTGTTGGTCATTGGATAGGTCTAATGAAGAAACCCCTAAGAAACCTCTTTGTACAATACCGAATTTCTTGATATCCTCAACTATTTTTCTTGCCAGGTTAGCCGGAACTGCAAAACCATATCCCTGATAATAACCTGTTGTAGACTGGATAGCAGAATTAATACCAATCAGCTCACCATTAGTATTCACCAAAGCACCACCAGAGTTACCCGGATTGATGGCAGCATCCGTCTGGATAAAGCTTTCAATTGGATTTGCTGCTTTTCCCTGGCTTCCTAAGATCCCGATTCCTCTTCCTTTGGCAGAAACAATACCTGCTGTTACCGTAGAATTCAGTCCCAGTGGATTTCCTACTGCAAGTACCCATTGTCCTACATCAATATTGTCTGAGTTGGCAAAATTTAAATAAGGAAGTCCTTTTTCTTCAATCTTTAATAGGGAAATATCTGTGTTGGGGTCCGTTCCCACTAAAGTAGCGATATATGATTTTTTATTGCTCAGTACAACTTCCAGTTTATTCGCACCTGCCACTACGTGGTTATTTGAAATGATGTAACCATCTGGAGAGATGATAACTCCGGAACCCATTCCTGAAGGCATATTATCCGGTGCCTGTTGCTGCTTTTGCCTTTGCTGTCCTCTTCCTCCGAACGGATCTCCGAAGAAATAGTCGAACAGATCCTGCTCAGAAGCTCTGTTTGCTGTTCTGTTTTGATAATTTTTGATAGTAACTACAGCAGGAACAGTTGTTTTAGCCGCTTTTACAAAGTCATCGCCTACTGCACCCGTATTCATTCCTGCAAAGGTTGCGGTAGGGGCTGATGTTGTGAAAAATGATTGATCTCCATTGTTGGAACCATGTCCGAAATATTGTATAGCTCCAACGGTAGTAGCTCCGGAAACAACTCCTACTACTGCAAATGGTAATAGTTTTTTTAAAGTACTCTTCATTGTATATCTTTCTTGTTTATTAATTAATTTCTTTTTATGTTTTTGAGTAAACAAATTTAATGTTAAATAAGTA
Source organism: Chryseobacterium sp. BIGb0232 (assembly GCF_024810195.1). Lineage (NCBI taxonomy): Bacteria > Pseudomonadati > Bacteroidota > Flavobacteriia > Flavobacteriales > Weeksellaceae > Chryseobacterium > Chryseobacterium sp. BIGb0232. The sequence goes on along the minus strand of NZ_JANUEH010000004.1, from coordinate 134,721 downwards.
AGCAATTAGTATGCTATGTTTCAATTTTAACTAAAATTTAACGGCTATTATATCATTTTATACATTATGTCATAATTGTTAAGACCATAGTTAACAAAAATTAAAAAAAACTTAAACAAAATATGACAAAATAGTGCCCTATAAAATATAAGATAAAAGTGTCTTACGTTACCCATTGCCCTAAGCTCTCGTCGATAAAATTAATTTAAAATGTTTATCTTTGCAAAAATATTTTTCTCACTTAAAACGTTTATAGCATGCAACTGTATAACACCTTAAGCGCAGAAGAAAGAGCTCAACTTATTGATGAAGCTGGTAAGGAACGTCTTACATTGTCTTTCTATGCGTACGCTAAAATTGAAGATCCCAAAAAATTTCGTGACGATTTATTTATAGCCTGGAATGCCCTTGATGCCCTTGGCCGTATTTATGTTGCCCATGAAGGAATTAATGCTCAGATGAGTGTTCCTGCAGATCAGTTTGAAGCTTTTCGCGATACGTTGGAAGTGTATGACTTTATGAGAGGTATCCGTTTGAATGTAGCGGTAGAGCAAGACAATCACTCTTTTTTAAAATTAACCATTAAGGTAAGACATAAAATTGTTGCTGATGGTCTGAATGATGATACCTTTGATGTTACCAACAAAGGAGTTCACTTAAAAGCACAGGAATTTAATAATATGCTTGATGATCCTAACACTATTGTCGTTGATTTTAGAAATCACTACGAAAGTGAAGTAGGACATTTTGAAGGCGCCATTACTCCTGATGTGGAAAACTTCAGAGAAAGCTTACCGATTATTAATGACCAGTTACAGGATTTTAAAGAAGATAAAAACCTATTGATGTATTGTACAGGTGGAATTCGTTGCGAGAAAGCCAGTGCCTATTTCAAACATCAGGGGTTCAAAAATGTTTTCCAATTGGAAGGCGGGATCATTGAATATACCCGCCAGATAAAAGAAGAAGACATTGAAAGTAAATTCATCGGTAAGAATTTCGTATTCGATCACCGCTTAGGAGAAAGAATTACAGATGATATTATAGCACAGTGCCACCAATGCGGAAAACCTTGTGACAATCATACCAATTGTGCCAATGATGCCTGTCACCTTTTATTTATCCAATGTGATGAATGTAAAGCAGCAATGGAAAACTGCTGCTCTACAGAATGCCTGGATACCATTCATTTGCCTTGGGAAGAGCAGCTGAAACTAAGAAAAGGATTACAGGTTGGAAATAAAGTCTTCAGAAAAGGAAAATCTGATGCCTTGAAATTTAAAAACTCAGGAGACCTGCCTAAAGCACCTTTAGCAAAAGCAGAAACAAAAAATATCCGACAGAAAATATCCGTTAAGAAGGTATTGGTTGGAAAAGCGGAGCATTACTTTTCAAAATCAAAAATCGGACAGTTTTTAATTGAAAGTAAAGAACTTTCAGTAGGCGATAAAGTTTTGATTTCCGGTCCTACGACAGGAGAACAGGAGCTTACAATCACTCAGATTTATGCCAACGGAGAACCTTGTGAAACTGCAAGACATGGAGATCAGATTACTTTTGAAATTCCGTTCAGAGTTCGCTTATCTGATAAGCTGTATAAGTTTCTTGAACCTGCTGAAAAAGCATAATGAATACAAAAGCTGTTCAGTAAAAATAATTTAACTGTTATGTTGAAAGCTGAGCTTAGAAAAAAATATATGCAAAAAAGAAAAGCCTTGTCTCATGATGAGGCTTTCCTGTTATCCGAAAATATTTTTCAGAATTTCATAGATTACTTTACTCCTCATGCAGGGCAGAAGGTTCATGTTTTCGTTCCGATTGAGAAGTTTAATGAGATTGATACCCAAATCTTCATCAATTATTTTTTAGGGCAGAATATCCGTGTTTATGTGCCCAAAGTTGTAGAAGATAAACTGATTAATATTGAGATCTTCGGAAATACTGCATTTGTTTCAAATGCATGGGGGATTTCAGAACCGGTTTCCAATGAAGATTCCGGAGAACATAGTTTTCATTATGTAATCACTCCGCTTTTATACTGTGACCGAAGAGGAAATAGAGTAGGGTACGGTAAAGGATTTTATGATGCTCTTTTCCAAAATATATCTTCAGAGACAAAAAAAATCGGAGTCAATTATTTTGACCCCGATGATTCTATTGATGATGTCTGGGAAAATGATATTCCCCTGGACTATTTAGTTACTCCAACAGAAGTACTGTCTTTTGTAAGTGGTTTGGAATAAAAATCTAAAAAGTAAAACTTAAATTCCTTTTTCAGTTTGGATGTGGATAGTAATATATACTGGGCATTCTTCTCAAAGCTTCCTAAAGACTTATTTTTCTCATCAAAATATTCTACATTGAATTTGGCATAGTCTAAAGTGTCTTTTTTATAGTATTCCTTGTAAACGTTCAGTGAATTTACCTTTGCTGCTTTCACCTTCATGCTATCTAATTCTTTAAACATTCTTTTGAAGGTTAAAGAATCAGGTTTATGGAAGTAACTTTCTATCTGTGAATAAATAAAACTGTCTACTTCAGTATTTCTGTTACCACTGGCATAAAGAGTAGAAAGGTCAAGAAGTTCCTGAACTTTTTGCTTGGTAATAGAATTAATAGCCTGCATACTATCCATTTGTACAGCCGGATAACTTTTTGTGTTGTTACTGTTTCTTAGTTTATCCAGGTCACTGGCTTCTGTTTTTTTAGTACAGGTAACAAATAAAGTCAGAAGTATAATGAGGGGTAAAAAATTATTTATTCTTTTCATCTGTAGTCGCAATTTTGAATTTAATGGATACGATCTTACCGTTATCTTTTTTCATTTCTATTACATTCAGGTTTTTCAGAGATGTAGTAGGGGTTGTAACGAGGGTGATATACTTTTGTTTGTCTATTTTTTCAATACCATAAGTGTTATTGTCATACACCTGGTAGATAATAGCATTATTGCTGATCAGGTTTTCCAGCTGATTTCTTTTCTGTTTAATAAGGGCTACCTGCTCTTCTGAATTTCCTGTAATATCTTTTCTGGAGAAATAATAAGCAGCCATTTTGTAATCGTCCGGTTTAAGCTCAATTTTTTCTTCTTCAGGGGCATTTTCTAGATTCCTGTTTACATCCAGTGGCTCATAGAACGCAGCACTGATCTTCATTTTCAGGTTTTTATCTTTGGTTGAATAAGAAAAACATTCACCAGGTTTGATTTTATACATCAAAGGCGATTCATTTTCCTTGATAACCATTATATCCAGTGTGTTAATAACAGAAACTCCTCTATCCTTATCAATAAAACAATAAGTATAAGTTTTTGAAAAAAGTACATCTTTAAAACCCAGTAATCCGGTTATGGTAATTAAAACGGAAGTAATAAGTGCCCAGGCGTTCTTTTTTAAGAAATTTTTCTTAGCTGGAGTTGTTGAAATTTCAACTGCACTGGTGGAAATTTGTTTTTTGTTAACTTCTTGGTTATCAGTATTTGATTTTTGTAAATCAGGGTTTTCAGGGGTCTTTGTTTCAACTTTTTTAGGTTGAATTTCAGTTTTTGGAAGATCAGGAGCTGTAGAAACTGTTTCTTCCAAATCATTCATATCTTCTTCATCAGGATTTTCAGTTTCCTGAAGTAATTCTCCTGCAAAAAGATGCAGTTTCTTGAATTCATACCATGAGTCGTAACCCGCATAAATACTCAATAAATTGAGCATGTCTATTCTGGGTAATTTAGTGACTGGTGAAGTTTTGAAATAGGTGTAAAATGATTTTTCACTGATGTTACCTTTTGCTTTTTTGCGCAGGTCTTCCTGGAAATATATGATATCTATACCCTTCCACTTGGATATGTCATCCTGTGAAGGGGTGTATTCTTTTAAATATTGACCTTGGACATCCTTTTTTAGCTGTTCAAAGTGTAATAGATCTAAATCTGTCAATTTTTTTTTAAATAATTAAATTGTTGATTATCAGTTATGTTTTTTTGTAAAACTATTTTACAAAGGTATTACAATTATTTTTCATAAACAAACTTTCTAACTGCTATACCTTTGTCTTGTTCAAATAACAGAACAGAAGAAAATTTTATAAAACAATATTAACAAAATTAAATTTAATTTATTATGAAAAAGTCATTATTCGTAGCTGCTATCGCTGCAATCTCTCTAGTTGCTTGTAAAAAAACTGACGCTACAGCTACTGAAGGTACAACTGATTCTGCTGCTGCTACTGTAGCTGATTCTGCTGCTACTGTAACTGATTCTGCTGCTAAAGTTGTTGATTCTGCTGCAACTACTGCTGTAGAAGCTACTAAAGATGCTGCTGCTGCTACTACTGCTGCTGGAGCTGACGTTGCTAAAGATGCTGCTAAAGGTGCTGCTGACGCTGCTAAAGGTGCTGCTGATGCTGCTAAAGGAGCTGCTGATGCTGCTAAAGATGCTGCTAAGAAATAATCCTAGCTTAAGCTTAAAAATAAAAGAACCGTTTCACCCAGTGAAACGGTTTTTTTATGCTTTATCCTCAACTCTTTCCTAACCTGTCATTGCGAACCGAAGGTGAAGCAATCTCTATTATAGGAATGTTATAGTAATATTGATCTGTAAGACAATCGTCAAACTACACTTACTATTATTTATCCTTTCTTTTGCTTCAAAGATTCATAGCAGGTGATTGCAACTGCATTACTCAGGTTCAGTGAATCTATACTGCCAGACATAGGAATCAGGGTGTTCTTTCCTTTTCCAATCCAGAAATCACTTAACCCAGAATGTTCTGTCCCGAATAATACAGCAGAACGTTGTGTGAAATCTCTCTTATAAAGATCTTCAGCCGTTTTATCCATCAATGTTGTATAAATATTGAAGCTGTTTTTCTGAAGGAATTCTAGGGTTTCTGCATTTTCCGCCTGATAAACCTCCATTCCGAAAAGGCAGCCTACGCTGGATCTGATGACATTCGGGTTATAAAAATCGGTTTTTCCATCAGCAACAATAAGGGCATCAATACCAAAGGCTTCACAGCTTCTTAAAATAGCTCCCAAATTACCAGGTTTTTCTACTCCTTCAACAATGATAACAGTAGAATTTTCTTTTGGAATATAAGAAGAAAGAGGCGTTTCTTTTGCAGTATAAACCCCGATGATTCCTTCTGAACTGCCTCTGTAAGCTATCTTTTCATAGACTTTATCACTTACATAATGAATTTTCCCTTCAGGAAGCTTTTCCTTAAAGATATTTTCACAGATGAAAAATTCTACAGGCTCAAAATCATATTGTATGGCTCTGGCATTTTCCTGCTGCCCTTCTACAACAAAAACCTTTGATTTTTTACGGAACCTGTTGTCAGTAAGTAGCTTAGTGACATTTTTTATTTTTTCGTTTTGAAAGCTTTCTATCAACATTTCGCAAAATTATGCAAAATTTATGATTGTACTTCTTTGCTTTTTATAAAAAGGCTTTTCCAGGTGATCTGAAATGTACTTTTACTCTTCTTTTTATGGTAGACAACCATTCCTATTATTAAAAATATAGATAAAAATTTATACAGATTTCCGAATAGGTTTCCGGAAACATTTTCTGAAACATTGAATATCTCCCAATACAGGTTCATGAGAAAATGAAGAAATATAGCAATCCATAGATTAAAATTCTGTTCAAAATAAACCCATGTGAAAAATACCGAACCCAGAAATGTAATAGCAAATATTTCAATAAGTTCTGTCATATTTTGACTCTGATATAAATGAATCTGTGCAAATAACAGTGATCCTAACAGAATTGATGATAGAAATCCCAGCCTGGTAAATCTATATAATGTACCAATGAGGAAGGCTCTGAATATTATTTCTTCGAAGAATGCAGATGATAGGGTATTGATGAATAATGATTCATAATTTACTGTACCGGTTATTGTAAAGTGTATTATGTAACCAATTAACATAGGTAAGGTTCCTAAAAAAGCTAAAGAAAATCCTTTAATAGCAGATCTGTCCAGTGAAAACAAATTAATGATAGTCTTTTTTGGAAATAAAATTTTCAGGGTAATCATTAACGGGATCAGAGTAATGATATAGGCCAATACATGGGCTATAGCTTTGCTGTGCAAAAGGTCTTTTATGAAATACTGAATACTTTTAAAGTAAAAAAGATCAAAGAAATAATAGATTACAAATCCCAGGATAAAGATAAAAAAGAAGCGGATGTTTTTACTCATGTTAATTATTTTGAGCAAAAATGTGGCTTTCCGGAATGCAGATCAATTTATTGTGATGAGCATCAAGGAATAGTGACCAATGACAAACTTCTATTTTTTAAGCTTCTGTAATTGAGGAATAATAACTGATATAAAGCTTCTTGATACAGGAATATTAAAATCAATTTCAGGAAGAAGCAGTTTGTAGCCCTGAGCATTCCCCTTTAGACTTTTTACTTTTTCTAGATTAACAATATAAGAGCGATGACATCTTTTGATTGTCTGGGTTTGTACCTGCATTAGAATACCGGAAAGACTTATTCTGAGTAACCGTTTTTTTACAGTATTGTTGTCCAAATAATATAGTGTACAATAGTTTTCCATAGACTGAATACATAAGAAATCATCTTCAGCAACTCCCAGCTCTGTAGTATTGATTGAAATTGTAAGAACAGCTTTTGTTGAATTTACCGGGTTGCTTATGGAGTCAATATCTTCGGAGATATTCTCGCGGGAATTTTTTAAATAAATATATCTTGATAAAATATAAATGGAAGATGTAGGAATCCCAATGGCCATAGAATAAAGGAACATATAGCCATAATTTTCGAAACTAAGGGGTACATGACTTATAAATAATGAATTATAAAAATAAGAAAAGACTGATCCCAGAAATAAAATGGCCAATATTTTTAATAGTTCTGATACAAGATTCCACTCATCGAACCGGGAGACGCAAAGACTTGAGATAAAAAATGCTGCTCCGAAAATAAGGGTATAAGGAAAAAGAATAAGGTATTTATAAGGATGATGAAAGTTTTCTGTACCAAAAGGTTGAAAGATAATCAGGAAAAGATAAACCACCACTCCTGCTGCAAGAGAGGAAAGCAGTATCTCCTTTACAGAGTGTGATTTAGGATATGAATAAGGCGTAAAAGAAAGCATATCTTCAGTTTTTCAAAATTTCAGTTTATCAGTTATGTGGGATTTTGATCTTTATTCTTTTTAGAAGTAACGATAAGAATAATACAGCCTGAGAATAAGGTAAAACAGCTTGCTATCCAAAGAAAATATCCTGGGCCATACCCTGTTATGGGGAATTGATGTCCCGCTTCATTCACCGTAATTTCACCAACGGATAGATAACAAAACGTAAGGCCAAAAGCAATAAGGCTAAGTGCTGCAGCTATTTTTACTTGTTTTAAGAGCAGGAAAAAAGCTCCGATAAAAAGCAAAGGATTAGCCATCCATGCTATTCCACCACCCTCCATTTCTGCCCAGCCTAAAAGAGCACAGGCCAACCCGCTCATTTCATGACCTTTTGCATACACTGCAGTGAAAGGAAGTGAAGCTATGTAGAGAGCAAGACATATTAATAAGATAAGATTTGATTTTTTCATGGTATTCCGGTTTTTATTCTATCAAATTACTGTTGTCAATAAGACTTTGAGGAAGGTCTTTTTTATTTTTAATTCCCAATGATTTCAATTTTTGAGTTTGGATCACGAGGTTGTCATTTCCTGTATATAGTTGTTTGTAAGCATCATTGTAAACATTCTTGGCAAGGTCAAGGTTTCGGCCTACTTTTTCAAGATTATCTACAAACCCTACAAATTTATCATATAATCTGGCTCCTCTATCAGCAATTTCAAGGGCATTTTTGTTCTGATATTCACGTTTCCAGAGATCTGCGATCAGTTTTAAAGAGGTGATCAGGTTACTTGGATTCAATAATAAAATTCTTCTGTCATAAGCATAGTTCCAAAGGTTTTGGTCAGCCTGCATCGCGGCAATATATGCGGGTTCACTAGGAATAAACATCATTACAAAATCCAAAGATTTTCCATAATCATCATAAGCTTTCTGGCTAAGCTGTGTAATATGGTTTTTGATGGAACCTAAATGCTGATTAAGTTTCATCAAATAAACATCCTGATCAGTTTCATCCACTAATTCTGTAAATGCAGTAAGAGAAACTTTAGAATCAATAATAACATTTCTTTCATCCGGATATTTTACAACAGCATCAGGACGCATTTTTTTACCGGAAAATTCTGAGAAGAGGGCTTTGTTGTCTTCATCACGAAGCTCATGTTCAAGGAAATATTCTCTTCCTTTTACCAACCCTGATTTTTCAAGGATACTTTCAAGTATCATTTCACCCCAATTTCCCTGGGTTTTACTTTCTCCTTTGAGGGCCCGGGTTAATTTTTTGGCATCCTCTGAGATCTGCTGGTTCAGTTCTGCAAGTTCTTTTACCTTTTCGGCCAGAGAGAAACGTTCTTTGTTTTCCTTTTCATAGGCTTCATTCACCCTGTTTTTTAAATCTGTAATTTTTTCCTGGAAAGGTTCAAGGATGTTTTTTAAGTTATTCTGATTTAAAGTGGTGAACTTCTCTGTTTTTTCTTCTAAAATCTTATTGGCCAGATTTTCAAACTGCAGTTTGGATTCTTCCTGTATTTTGGTGATCTCTTCTTTTTGGGTATTCAGGGACTTCTGAAGACTTTCGTTCTGGGCAGAAAGCTCAGCGTTTTTAGCAAAAAAATCCTGTTTTTCAGCAATAAGGGTTTCTATCTGAAAATCCTGTTTTAAGGACATTTGTTTCTGCTCCTGAAATTGGCTGGTGAGTGAAGAATGCTGTGCAGAGAGCCTGGCAAATTCATTTTTAAGATCATTCAGAAGATCCTGCTGCTGTATATTGAGTTCCTTTTCTTTACTGAGGTTCTGATTCAGTTCCTGGACCTTTGTGTTTGAATTTTCAAGGTCAGATTTGTTTTTAATATGTGAAAAATTGAGTTCATCATAAGAGGTTCTTGAAACCGTAGACGATTTCAAGGCAAAATATAAAATAATGGCTCCAAGGACTCCGCCAACAATGCATCCAATGATTAAATAAGTCATCTCCATTCTTCAAAATTAGGAAAAAAGGCTGGAAGTTAATGCTGAATAATAAATTTCCGAAAGGAGTTTCAGTTCCTTATTAACCATTCCCCAATCTTTGGAGAAATCCCCGCATCCTTTGTTCTGACTTCCTTTCTTCAATCAGAATTCCTATATTTATGGGAAATTTCAGAAATATTATGAATATCTTATTGGTAGAAGACGATCAGAGAATTAGCAGCTTTCTGCTGAAAGGACTTTCGGAAGCCGGTTATAATATGACGCTTGCAGATTCAGGGGAAAAGGCCAGAGAAATTCTTCATACCTATGATTTTGATATTATATTAATGGATATTATGCTTCCGGGACTGGATGGGATGCAGCTCACACAAATCATAAGGTTTAAGGGAAATTATACTCCAATTTTAGTTTTAAGTGCATTGAACAGTCCGGATGATAAAATTAAAATGCTGGATTTGGGAGCTGATGATTATTTATCCAAACCATTTCATTTTGAAGAATTGATTTCAAGGATCAAAGCATTGACAAGAAGAAATAAGTTAAGCTATCAGAAAGAAGATCATTACCTGTCATGTGGTAATATTGTCATTGATACAGATCTTCACAAGGTAACCCAGAATGATAAGGAAATCGAATTTTCTCCTACAGAATACAAGCTTTTTACTTTCCTTATGGAGAATAAAAACAAAGTGTTGAGCAGAACTCAGATTTTGCATAACGTCTGGGGGATCGATTTTGACAGTTCAACGAACGTAGTAGATGTTTACATTTCGTATGTCCGTAACAAGATTGATGAATCGGAACAGAAAATTATTCATACCGTCAAAGGAACGGGATATTTAATTAAAGATTAAAATGACACTCAGGAACAGGTTTACCCTTATTTCCAGCCTTTCATTCGGCATTGTTTCTATCATCACATCTGCGGTGATATTTTTTGCGTATTATGACAGTACGAAGATTTTTTATTTTGAAAAGCTTAGGAATACAGCCCTGATTTCTGCCATTTATTATCTTGAAAAAGATGAATTGCCCAAAGACAGACATGCCCAGATTAAACAGGAATACAAACATCTTATTCAGAATAATCAAGTAGCGGTTTATAACCAAAATAATGAGGTGACGTTCGGACAAAACCTGAATGATGAAAATATTAAGCCCGTTCATTTACAGGCTGCAAGAAATAATAAAGGAACCCAGTTTATGTCTGGTAACCAGTTCTATTATGGTATTTTTTATCCGGATAATCAGGGAGACTTCGTTGTTTTTGTAAAATTTCCAAATGATTCATTTCAATCACAGATCTGGAGGCTTTCTATTATCATGCTTTCTGTATTGATTATTGGTCTGCTTGCTATTTATTTTTTGAGCCGGTATCTGTCAAAAGTTGTGTATAAACCTATTTCTAATGTTGTGGAACGTATTAATAAAGTAGATTATAATAATATTTCTACGGCTATTACCTCCACAAATACCAATGATGAGATTGAAGATCTGATTAAATCATATAATAAATTATTAGGTCGTATTTCTGAAAATGTGCTGTTGCAGCAGAATTTTATCAACTATGTTTCTCATGAGTTTAAGACACCTTTAGCCGCTATTTCCGGAAACCTGGAAGTGTTTGCTCAGAAAGACCGTACTCCGGAAGAGTATAAAAAAGTAGCCAAAGAATCTCTGGATAACGTGTATGAGATTGAAAATATTCTTAATAATCTTCTTCTGATGTCAGGGATGACCAAGTTGGAATCTTCCCACAAGCAGGTAAGAATAGATGAACTGATCTGGAAGATATATGCAAAACTGGAACCCCGGGCGAAAGAGAATCATTCTAATATTAAAATACAGCTTCAGGTGGCAAAGCCTGCTTTACTGGAATTTCCTGGAAATGAAACTCTTCTTTATCTGGCTTTATATAATATTGTGGAAAATGCAATTAAGTATTCTTATAGCCATCCTGTAGAGATTATCTTATCAGAAAAGAATAATCAACTGAATATTGAGGTGAAAGATCAGGGAAAAGGAATTCCTGTGGATGATCTGGCTAAGATTACAGAAACGTTCTACAGAGGAAAGAATGTGGAGGGAGTTAAAGGAAGTGGTATTGGGTTGTCATTATCAAGAAGTATTTTTGACCACCATCATATTATAATGAATATTGATTCTGCAGTGGATGTTGGTACAACTGTCCTGCTTGTATTTCCTGCTAATTTCTAAAATGATAAGACTCTTTTTTAGGTTTTGGCTAAAGCCAATCGAATCTTTATTTATATGTAAGCGGACTAAAGTCCGTTTCTATTGATATTAATCTCACACAGATTTTACAGATCTTGCAGATGTTTGCGAATATGAAAATCAACGATTTTCAAGAACTTATATGTACTTCTTATGCTATATGTTTTTATCTTAAAACTATTTAAGCGTTTAAATCTTTTGTGACTTTTGTGGTTCATCATTTTCTTTAAAAACTAATTAAATTCTATTTCCCACAGATCTCACGAATATTTGTGGATAAATTCTTTGTATAACATAAATAGTGCAATTTGTGTTTAAAATCTGCGAGAGATTTAATATAAATCCCAACCTATTCTAATCAAACTCTAATGTTGGCCTAATTGAATTTTAATTTCATTCGAAATTGGCTCTAATATTAGGAGAATAGCTTTGTGGTCTTAAAATAAGAGACCTTGAAGAAGATTTTTTTTACCCTTTTTTATATTCATTGTTTCAGTTTCTTTTCAGCACAGATGTCAGATACCCTGAAGATCAGCAGAAAGGAGGCTGAAACAATCTTTCTTGCCAATAACCTAGATCTTATTGCTCAGAAACTGGAAATATCTCAGGCAGAAGCCAGAGCGCTCCAGGCGAAATACTGGCCAAATCCTAAATTAAGCATCAGTGAAGTGAATCTCTGGCGGACTTATGATATTGAAGAGCAGCCAGCCCTAATTGGAAACTGGGGAAAGAATAGCCAGATCTCAGCAGAAATAGAACAGGTGATTCAGACCGCAGGGAAGCGAAGAAAAAATATTGAACTTCAAAAAATAGAAGTGGAAGGCGAAAAGTATGAACTGCAGGAAGTCTTGCGTGAACTGAAAAAGACCTTAAGGAATTCGATTACTGAAATTCAGTACAATCAGGAGCAACAGAAAATGTATCAGGGACAAATAGCTTCTATCGAAAAATTAACAAAATCCTACAACAATCAGTTAACTCTGGGGAATATCAGTAAGGCAGAATATATCCGTCTGAAGGCTCAGGAAATTGAATTCAAGAAAAAACTTGTTTCATTGAAGCAGGAAATTGAAGAACAGCAGGCGGAGCTAAAATCCTTACTGATGATTCCATCCAGTTCTTATCTGGTGATTTCAGATTCATTCGCAATGCCGGAAAAGCAACTTTCAGAAATCGAGTTAACACAATGGCTTGAAAAAGCAAAGGAAAATCGTCCTGATATCCTGATCTCCAAGAATAAGGAGAAACATGCTGCTAAAAGTCTTGAGATTCAGAATGCCATGAAAACTCCAGATGTAGCCGTTTCAATAGGATATGACCGTGGTGGAAATATTATGAAAGACTTTATTGGGCTGGGTGTTTCAGTTGACCTTCCCATCTTCGACAGAAATAAAGGAAATATCCAGGAAGCCAGACTTGAAATTGAAAAAAGTAAAAATGAGACCCGTAAAAATCTGCTGAAGTCGGAGAATGAAATAGTCTCCGTTTTCAGAAACTATATCCGTACCCAACAAGTTTCTGAAGAGATTGATGACACTTACGAATCTACGCTGGATGGTTTATTGGTAAGCCATGAAAAGAACTTCAGACTGAGAAACATCAGTATGCTGGAGTATATGGATTTTCTGGATACCTATATCGGCAATAAAATGATTATTCTGGATACTAAAAAAGAGCTTAACCAATATTATGAAAACCTGCAATATGTTGTAGGACAGGATTTGTAAGTGCCCATTAAGAATGACCTTAAAAAATATGAACATCTACTTATGAGAATGAATACTACTAAATATATCGCGATAATTTATCTGTCTGGTCTGGTTGTGCTTACAGGTTGTAAAGATCAGAAGCAGACTGAAGAAGTGGAAAAGAATTATTGTATCAGCAAAGAACTTAAAAAAGATATTAAACTGGCTAAAGCTGAAATGCTTCCGATTGAAGAAAGTATTACCCTTACCGGAGAAGTGGAAAGCAATTCCGATAAAACAGTTCCCTTTGTAAGCCTTGTAGACGGCATAGTTACCGATACTTATTTTTCTCTTGGAGATTATGTAAAAAAAGGACAGGTTCTGGCCAGTGTAAAAAGTACGGCTGTCAATGAAATGCAGGATGATACCCAAACATTACAGGCTCAGCTTGCCGTAGCTAAAAGAAAATTATCCTCTGTAGAAGCGATGTATAAAGATGATATTGCTTCTCAGAAAGATCTTCAGGAAGCAAGAGCAGAGGTTACGATTCTTCAATCTAATATTTCAAAAACTCAAAAGAATATGCAGCTGTATTCTGCCGGTGGAAGTACCATTCAGATTAAAGCACCTGCAGACGGATATGTGATTTCCAAGAATATTTCGAAAGGAATGCCTGTAACTGCCGGTGGTGACCAGCTTTTTACCATTTCCAATCTGGATAAGGTTTGGGTAATGGCGAATGTGTATGCAACCAATATGAGGCATGTATACGTAGATCAGCCTGTAGTTGTAAAAACGTTGGCCTATCCGGATGATAGCTTTTCAGGAAAGATCAACAATATTTCCCAGGTTTTTAATGAAAATGAAAGAGTGCTGAAAGCTAAGATCATTATGGATAATAACGGAATGAAACTAAGGCCCGGAATGTCTGCAGATGTTGTACTGCCTGTAAATTCACAAAATAAATCAGCCTTGGCGATTCCTGCAAAGGCGTTGGTCTTTGACAATAATCAGAGTTATGTAGTAGTGTACAAAAAAGACTGTGAACTTGAAATAAGACCTGTAACAGAGATCGCTTCAAACAGTCAATATATATATGTAGAAGGAAATCTGAAGCAAGGTGAAAATGTAATAGCTTCCAATGGATTGTTGATTTATGAGAACCTGAAAAACCAATTAAATAATTCTAAGAAGTAATGCGAAAATTTGTACAGAACATAGTTTCCTTCTCTTTGAAAAATTCACTGATTGTTCTTTTAGGAACTTTCATGTTGTTGCTTGGAGGAATCTATTCCTATATACATACTCCTATTGAGGCATTTCCGGATGTTACCAATACCAGAGTGAGGGTAATTACCCAATGGCCGGGAAGAAGTGCTGAGGAAATAGAAAAGTTTGTCACACTGCCAATCTCAAAAGAGATGAATGCCATTCCGAATAAAACTTCGGTACGGTCTATTTCTTTATTCGGGTTATCGGTAGTTACGGTGATTTTTGATGATCATGTCAACGACTTTTATGCACAGCAGTATGCCTCCAATAAATTAGGAAATGTAAATCTCCCTTCAGGGGCAGAATACAGTATTGAGCCTCCGTCAGGAGCTACCGGTGAGATTTACCGATATATCATCAAGAGTAAATTACCAATAAAAGAAGTGACAGCGATTCAGGATTGGGTGGTTGAAAGAGAATTGCTGGCTGTTCCCGGAGTGGCTGATGTGGTAAGCTTTGGCGGTGAAGAAAAAACATATGAAATAAAAATTAATCCTACAGAATTACACAATTATGACCTTTCCCCCCTGGATGTGTATGAAGCAGTTTCGAAGAGTAATATTAATGTAGGTGGAGATGTAGTGGCAAAAGGAGATCAGGCTTATGTAGTGCGGGGGATTGGTCTTTTGGAGAAGAAGGAGGATATTGAAAATATTCAGATTGAAGTAAAAGGTTCTACCCCTATTCTGGTAAAACATGTTGCCGAGGTTAAAGTGTCGGCAAAACCAAGATTGGGACAGGTAGGATACAACAAAGAGAATGATGTTGTAGAAGGAATTGTCATTATGCTTCGTGGAGAAAATCCAAGTGAGGTGATAGCAAGGCTTAAAGACAGAATAGAGCAATTAAATGGTGGAGAATTGCCTGGCGATGTTCAGATTGTTCCGATCATTGATCGTACAGAATTAGTCAATACAACTGTTCACACGGTTTCCAAAAACCTGATTGAAGGAGTTATTCTGGTTTCCATTATTGTATTCATCTTCCTTTATAACTGGCGAACAACATTTATTGTGGCCTCAGTCATTCCGCTGGCTTTTCTTTTTGCCATTATTATGCTGAAAATTCAGGGACTTCCGGCCAACCTGATTTCGATGGGTGCTCTGGACTTTGGGCTATTACTGGAAGGAACACTCGTCATCGTTGAACATGTATTTGTTGCCCTTGAATTGAAAGCCAAGAAGATTGGATTAAAGAGATTTAATAAAATTTCCAAACTGGGAATCATCAAGAAAAGTGCAGGAAGTGTGGCAAGCTATATTTTCTTTGCATTATTAATCCTGATTGTAGCCTTGATGCCGATCTTCTCTTTCCAGAAAGTGGAAGGAAAAATGTTCTCTCCTTTGGCATTTACACTGGGGTATGCTCTGCTGGGGTCATTGATTCTAAGTTTAACCTATGTTCCGGCAATGTGTAAGCTTTTATTAACCAAAAATATTGAAGAAAAAGAAAACTTTATTTCAAGATTCTTCAAGGTGAATATTTATAGAATTTATGAATTTAGTATTCGCCATAAAAAAGCATTTATGGTCGGTTTTGTTGCTTTGCTTACGCTTTGTGGATGGAGATTTTCAAACTACGGTTCAGAGTTTTTGCCTAAACTTAATGAAGGAGCAATCTATGTAAGGGCAACTCTTCCGAATAGTGTAAACCTGGATGAATCTGTCCGGCTAACCAAAGAGATGAAGGAGATCCTAATGAAGTATGATGAAGTGAAATTTGTAATGACTCAAACCGGTCGTCCCAATGACGGAACAGACCCTACAGGATTCTTTAATATCGAATTTAATATCCAACTGAAGCCTGAAAATGAATGGAAGAAAAAGATATCAAAGGATAAACTTCTGGATGAAATGAGGGCTTCCCTTGAAAGATATCCGGGAATCAATTTTGGATTCAGCCAGCCTATTCAGGATAATGTGGAAGAATATGTAGCAGGAGTAAAAGCACCATTGGTGATTAAGATATTCGGGAATGATCTGTTCGAACTTGAAAATTATGCCAATCAGGTAGCCAATTCCATCAGAACAGTTCCGGGAATTTCAGATGTGAATGTCTTTAAAAATATAGGACTTCCGGAACTCAGAATACAGCTTCACGATTCTAAAATGGCAAAATACGGAGTTTCCACAGCAGATGCTCAGGCTGTAATTGAAATGACCATCGGTGGGCAGGCAGCTACCAAGTTCTATGAAGAAGAAAGAATGTTTGATGTAATGCTGAGATTTGAAAAAGATTATCGTGACACTCCTGAAAAAATGGGAAATATTCTGATTCCGACCCAGGATAATAAAAAAGTGCCATTGAAAGAAATTGCAACTATTGATTATCATACCGGGCCCTCATTTATTTACCGTGAAGGAAACAGCAGATACATTGGAGTAGGATTCAATATTGAAGGGCGCGATTTGGGAAGTACCATTAAAGAAGCGAAAGAAAAAGTAGATAAAGATGTAAAACTTCCGAAAAGCCATAAAATGACATGGGCCGGTGAATTTGAAAGCAAAGAAAGAGCTGCTAAGCAATTGGCCATGGTAGTTCCTATTTCATTGGTGCTTATTCTGATGTTACTGTATTTCAATTTCGGAAATGTAAAAGATACGCTAATCTCTTCCATTACATTGGCTTTTGCATTCATTGGCGGATTTTTATCCCTGTGGTTCACGGGAACCATCTTTGGAATCTCGGCCGGGATCGGGTTTATTATTCTTTTTGGAGTAGCTACTATTGACGGCATTGTTCTGATTGGAGTAATGAAAGAGAATCTGCAGAACAGAATGTCTCTCAAAGAATCCATTTCAGACGGAGTGAAAAGCAGAATACGTCCGGTAGTGATGATTGCTCTGATGGGATCTATGGGACTTCTTCCGGCAGCCATGTCTAACGGAATGGGTTCTGAAATTCAAAAACCTTTAGCCATTATGATTGTAGGCGGATTAATTATCTGTATGCTGCTTTCATTTACCATATTACCTATTGTGTTCCACTATGCTTATCGTAAAAAGTATAAGGAAGCAATGTAGTTTCTTTTTTATTTGTTCATTATTTGGCCGGGATCCGTGAGGAAGATCCCGGCCTTTTTATTTTGAGCTTAAGCGGTTTTCGTGGATTCCAGAATTTCAATATTCTTTACCACATCATTACTTTCACATTTTTTCAGTTCTTGGAGTAGGGCAGGAGTGAGGATCTTAGGATTTAAGATTTGTGTGGCAACTTTTGCCGCAGCATAATCTACAATGCTGATGACTGATTCCTTTAAGAAATTAGGGGTGTTTGAAGAAATAACAGCGGTGGCCCATGATGTATCTCTGGCTCTGGATATTGCAAAATCCAGAACGGCATTATCTTTTCCATTAGAAAGTTGATCAATAAGCTGTACCGGATAGCATATTATGTTGAGAGCATCCTGAACTTTCTGATTAATGGAGGCAATAACGGTATTGATATTCTCAAAATCCTTTTTTAAGGGATTGATTTTCCGGTAGGGCATAATAGAAGCTGCAGAAATTCCCAGATCCAGATTGATATGGGCATTCATTCCCAAAAAAATATGCTGTAGTATCAGAAGATCTTTATTTTTAGTGGCTTCAAAAGCTATATACCAGGCGTTGGTACATTTTTTAGCATTGCTGTAGTTTTCCCATGCTTCAAGATAGCGCTGAGCAAAAGCTAAATCAAGTAGTGTCATTCTGGGATTGTCCTCAAATTTCTTTTGTTGAATCCCTTTTAGAACCTGTGCTGTCATGATACGGTAAGTACAGGCGAAATATCCCGCAGGACTTTTATTTTCCTTACACCAGATGATAATTTCATCAAGTTTTTTCAGGACTTCCTCAATGGTTTTCATGATAGGTTTGTTTATTTAAAGATAATAAAAACCTGTGATCAGTGATGTATGGCTTTGGAAACTGGTAGAATGATCTTTTTAATATTTAAAAAGTGAGCCGGAAGCTCACTTTATTTCTTATTGATCAGGTTATGGGGTGATTGTAATCGGATCCGGAAAAGGTTCCAGAACTAATGGTTTACACCTTGCAGCGGGTTCACATCTTCCACCCATGCATATAAAATTAGTCATAGTCGTTGAGCCGTCAGGACATCTGATCATACCTTCACCAGGGCATCCTCCGGGACATTCCGGTAAATGTAAATATCCGCCGAATACATCTTTCAGTTCTGTTCTCGAAAGTTTTGAGAGATTCATTTTTTTCATGGAATTAATTTTTTATTTTGATGATAATTATAAAACACTTACAACCAGTCTGGTAAGTTCGTTTTGCTATATGCTAAAATAATCAAATTTATTCATTTAAAAAAGAGATATTATTGTTTATTTGTTTGATAATTATTTGGAAAGCAGTTGATTAAAAAATAAATTGTATATTTATTTCCAGTTAATGAGAAATAAAAAGAGGAATCCGAAAATCTTGAAGAGTAGGAAATTAAAACTAAATTAAATAACTATGAAAAATTTAAAAAACTTAGACAGAAATGAGTTGAAAACTGTTTTAGGAGGGGCTGCAGCTGTATGTCTTGTGCCAGTGGATGGAGGATTCTGCCCGGCAAATTATACTTTCTGTAGTAATCCTTATTGTTGCTATCCACCACGAAGACCATATATCTGTATGGACTAATAAAAAAATCCCTCACTGAGGGATTTTTTTATTTCTATGGATTTTCTTTTGAAATTTCATCATGATGCTTCAAATATAAAGGTAAGGCAGCAGAGCCATACCAAGGAAAGACTTCGTAGCTGAATACTCCAGCCTGAACTGCGGGATCTGTTTTTACCCATTGTTCAGCTTCTTCCTTAGATTTTGTATTGAAAATAAACATACCACGATAGTTTTCCTTATTCTTTTCAAGAAAAGGTCCAGCTACCACAATTTTTCCTTCGTTGGCAAGTCTGCCAATGTTTTCCATATGGCCTTTCATTAAAGAACCCATTTTGGTTTTATCTTCAATTTTTGCAGTACCGGTTGTCAGCATAACAATAGTATAGGGCTTCATGCCATATTGATCTGCTCCCAATGAAGTGGCAAGCTCCTGATTGAACTTCGGTTTTTCATTTTCCTTTTCCTGTGCGAGAGAAAATGTGAATATAGTGAAAGAGAGTATGAATAGTATTTTTGAGATCATAATATTTTTTTATAAATATAGTAAAACCTCATATGTTTAAGATAAAAAATAAAAGCGACAGTAAAACTGCCGCTTTCAATGTATTTAAAGGAATATATTACTTCTTAATTGCCTTAAGTACTTTATTATTTCCATCTTCCATTTGAAGGGTGATCAGATAAAGACCTGCACCCAGATCAGAAAGATTAATTTCATTGCTGGCTTTAAGCGTTTTTAGCTGTCTGCCGGAAATATCCGTTACTGTGATAGATTTTACTCCTTTTATATCAGAGATTTTTAGAACATCCTTAAATGGATTAGGATAAACAGAGATATCTGCAGTTTTATTCATCCCTACTTCAGATGTTCCAAGTGTGGTAGCCTGTACATTAATTGTGTAATCTTCTACCTGTCCTTGGCTCACGTCAGCACAAGGGTCAGATAATTCTGCTCTTACAGAAGTAACTGAGGCGTTAAACTGGTATTTTACTCTCATACGGGTATTACCCAATGCTGCTGTAGCAGGTACTGCAATGTTTTTATTAACTGTAATGGTAGCACCACTTGCTGCTGCACCGCCTGCAAAATCAGAAGTTACAAAATATGCTTCTCCCGCGTCAGCAAAGCTTCCGTTCTGATTCCAATCTATAAATACTGTAAATCCAAAGCGGTTATTGATTCCTACACCTGCTCCTCCAAGAGAAAGCGGATAGGATGTACCTCGGGTAACCGTGGCTACTTTATTGGTGAAATTCTCATGGGCAACTGATAATGTAGAGTTGTTGGTCATATCACTAATCTGAACCTTTGAGATTGGATAAACACCAAGTTTAGCCGTTAGAGGACCACAATAAGGGATAAACGGATTTGCTCCTGTTGTAAAAGAAATTTCCTGACATCCTGAAGCATCTCCTAAAGCATTAGTTGGTGTAACTGAAGCGTAAAGAGTAGTGTTTTGAGGGAAAGCACTGGAAGCTGCAGGGGAGAAAGACGTAGTAGTTGAAGTCCCGGAATATACATTTGAAGCTCCTGAGGTAGTTCCCACTTTTATTTTATACATTTCTGCTCCTGCTACAGCATTCCACGTAATTTGTGGGCGAACAGGAACATTGGTTGCGCCATTTACTGGGCTGCTTATGGTAGCACACGTTGGTATTGCTGTTACTTCTTGTTTGATGCTTACATTATCTAGAAAGATATAAGAAGAGTAGCCACTGCCTAGAGTTCCTACTGTTCTTATTCTTAGTTTGAAATTTCCATTTACATTGGCACTTTCAGGAATGGTTCCGGTAAATACTGCGCAGGATGTTTCGTTTATTTCACTAAGAGTAATGGTGCTTCCAATAGGTGTATAATTAGTACCGCCATCTGTAGAGTAAGATACATTCATAGTACCTCCTATATCATTTACATCGCTATTGGCAAGCATGGAATATGAAAATTTAATGTCAATCTTCTTACCGTTGGCAGTGATAGTTGCAGGTTTGGTATACATTAAATCCAGAGTTCTGTTTGCATCAGAAGTACCAGCTAATATTCCTCCTATAAATCCAGAGCCATTACAGGCTGCAGAACCCGTATAGGTACCTGTTTGTCCTGTAACTCCACCAGTGGCTTCAAATCCAGGATAGGTTGCGTTTTCAAAACTCTCCGTTACTAAAATTTGTGCACTGCCCATGATAGATAATGCGGTAAAACTCAAGAATAGTAATTTTTTCATAAAATAAAGTTTTTGTTTCGCCGAAAGTAACGATATTTTATTAAATTGACAAGAGAATAGTATTTTTTACGTTTTATACGGGGGTTATTGTTATTTTTATTGTGGTATTTTAGGATTTTGTGGTGTTTGTTTTGAAGATGGGTATTGTGAAAATGCAGGTGATTAAATGTCTACCTGCACTATTCATCACAATTATAGAAGGTTTTTTATACTCGGTATGTAAGAAAAAGCAGACGATAATTCTTAAAATTTTTCAGTCATTTTAATAGTATAATTAATCTTTTATTCTTAAAAATTCTTTAGCAAGTTCAATCATCTTTGGATCACCTGTATATTTTCCATGCTCGTCAGAAAGTTTTACTGTTGGGATCCATTCTTTATTAGGAGCTTGCACTCCAATCAGTTTCATCACGATATTCATCGGTTTCAGGCCTACATCATTGGTGAGATTTGTTCCTATTCCAAAAGAGATTCCTATTTTTCCTCTGCAATAATTGGTAATTTCTTCTACCTTTTCAAGATTTAAGGCATCAGAGAAAATGATATATTTAAACATGGGATTAATGCCGTTATTTTGATAATGGGCAATGGTTTTATCTGCAAACTCAAGAGCATCACCACTGTCATGGCGTACACCATCAAAAAGTTTTGCGAATTTTTTGTCAAACTGCTGGAAGAAAACATCAGTAGTGTAGGTGTCGGAAAGTGCTACTCCAAGATCACCTCTGTATACATCTACCCAATGCTCCAAAGCCAGTTCATTAGCCATCTTGAAACCATATTCTGCAGCGTGGAACATGAACCATTCGTGAGCATGAGTTCCGATAGGTTTTACCCCATATTTCATCGCAAAATGTACATTTGAACTTCCGATGAATGTAGACTCCTTCTTCTGTGTTAAAGCTTCCATTACCAGATTTTGTACCTTATACGAATGCCTTCTTCTGGTCCCGAATTCAGCAAAGGTAACGCCAAGCCTGCCCAGAGCATCTGCTTTTTCAACGGTTTTGTTCATAACCTCTTCATTAGAATCCCTCTCCATATGATTCATTTCATAGTGTAGCTCACTGATTAACGCTAATAGAGGAACTTCCCAAAGAATTGTTCTGTACCAAAGCCCTTCAACAATGACTGAAAGATCGCCACCTTCCTGATGGATCTTCACTTCAGACGGATCATAGTGATAGCCTTCCAGGAAATCGAGATAAGGAAGATCAATATAAGGACATGTTCTGGCCATGAATTTCTTTTCATCTTTAGTAAGCTTAAGTTCAGCCATCTTGTTGACCGCTTCCTTTAATGCTGCATCAAAACCTTTCGGAAAATGATGCTTACCTCTGTTGATAAATTCATATTTTACGATAGAATTAGGGAATAATTTTACCACTGCATTCTGCATGGTTATTTTATAGAAATCATTATCCAGGATGGAGTTCAGTCTTACGTCGTTCATAATATGTGTAATTTTAACGCAAATATAAAAATTAAAAATAAAAATCGCCTAAATGTAAGGCGATTTTTTTGAAATATTTTGATGATCTTATCCGTTATTTCCCTAAATAAGAATTGTACATCCAAACTTCTTTCTCCTGTTCAGTGATATAGTCGCTCATCTGAGAGTTAGTTCCTTCATCACCAGCTTCATCTGTAATGTCTAAAAGTTCTCTCTGAAGATCGATCACTACTTTGAATGAAGCCAGAATCTGTTCAACACTTTTAGTTCCATCCGTAACTTCTTTACTTTCTTTAATAGTTGCCACTTTTAAATAGTCAGAGTAGTTGTGTGCCGGAGTTGCTCCCAGTGTAAGGATTCTTTCTGCAATTTCATCGATTTTTAAAACCAGACTATTGTAAAGTTCTTCAAACTTTGGGTGAAGAGTAAAAAACTGATCTCCTTTGATGTTCCAGTGAGAACCTCTGGTGTTCTGATAAAATACAGAATAGTTGGCTAAAAGTATATTTAGTTTTTCTGCTATTTTTTTGCAGTCGGCTTCTTTAAGCCCTATAATACTGGCATTTTTCATAAGTTTATTTTTTTATATATCTCAAAGTTACGAAATATCGTGCCGAATAGCTTTGTATATTAATAGATGATAACTATAAGAAAATTTTTAAAAATAGTTTGGAAGTATTAATATTGCAAACGATGAAAAGTTTCTTAATAACAATGGTACTGTTTCTGGGAGTAGGTATGGTTTATCTCTTTCTGATGATGTCCGGAACTGAAAATTATTTTACCTACATACTGGATGATGCTTATATTCATCTGGCAATTGCCAAAAATTTCGCATTTCATGGGGTATGGGGGGTGACTCAGTACTCATTTTCATCTACTTCATCCTCACCGGTTTTTACTGTTATTTTAAGTAGTCTCATATATGTTTTCGGAGATCATGAACTTATCCCTTTATTATTTAATACAGTAACTGCTTTTTTTATGATCTTTTTTCTGAATAAATATTTCTCAGACTATTTTAGTGAGGCCAGATCAGTTATAGCAGCCGTTTTTTTTACAGTGCTTTTTACTTCCGTTCCAATGCTTGTTTTTTCAGGGATGGAACATGTGCTGCAGGCAATGGTTATTGTAGTGAATGTTCTCTGTTTCGAAAGATGGAAAGGTTCAGAATATAAAGATAATTACTGTTCCGGTTGGTTTTACAGTAGTCTTGCTTTACTTGGGCTGATAAGATTCGACAGCATGTTTTACTTTCTGGCTCTTGCATTGGTATTCATATTACTGAGAAGGTTTACATATGCTGCGGGAGTATTGATCTGCGGTTTTATTCCTATTTTGATTTTTGGATATTTTACTCACCAGGAAACGGGGTATTTTTTTCCTAATTCAGTAATCATAAAAGGGAGTAGATTTGATCTTTCTGGTAACTATTTTATGCAGGTCGCAGGTTTACTGTATCATAAGATTCTGGATAACCGCAATTTTTATTTTGCAGGTATATTACCATTATTAATTTCTGCAGTGCTGATTGCAAAGGATATTAAAAAAGGATTGGGTTTTCAACAAATACTCAGCAGGAACCTTCTTCTGATAGTATGGTGTATTACTTTATTTTTACATGGAGCCTTCAGCAAGTTTACAAAGCTGTACAGATATGAAGTATATATTTTAACAGGCTTTGCTATGGCTGTCATTCCGAAGCTGAAATCTGTTTATGAGCACAAGAGCTATTTATTAAAAGAAAACAGGGGTATTTCAGTATTGATTTTCCTTTCGTTTGTATTATTGATGGTAAAGGTAGGGTTCACAAGTTACCTTACAGTAGTAGGAAGCAGAAATGTCTATGAACAGCAAATACAGTCAGCAAGATTTTTAAAGAAATATTATCCCAATGCTAAAGTAGTGGCTAATGATATTGGGGCAATATGTTATTTTACAGATATTCATTTGCTGGATTTTGAAGGATTGGGATCCAAGGAAGTGGTACCATTCAGAATGAGACCAGTAGGAATAGATGATCAATTTGAAAGGTTTCTGAAGTCTTATACTATTCAAAATGGTTACCAGTTTGCCATAGCATACGAAGAATGGCTGCAGGGACATACCCCTGAAAACTGGAAAAAAGTGGCTGTGTTGACAGTCAGTGGAAGTAATGCATTATTGGGAGAAGATCACTTATATATTTATTCTATCGACCCCCGTATTCATAATACTTTGAGAGAACAGGTGAAAAATTTTAACTGGAATAAAAATATAACCGTTAAGATCATAGATTAAGTCCGGACCCTATTAAATATTTAATTTTTTTAAATAGGGAGGAAGTGTTAATATTGCAAACGATGAAAAGCTTCTTAATTACAGCGGCAATATTTCTGGGAGTATGTATGGGGTACTTCTTTCTTATGTTGTCCGGGACTGAAAATTACTTTACCTATATCCTGGATGATGCTTATATCCATTTGGCAATGGCCAAAAATTTTGCTCTTCACAGAGTATGGGGTATTACTGAATATTCATTTTCTTCTTCTTCTTCTTCACCGGTATTTACATTTATCCTAAGTATTTTGATCTTCTTTTTGGGAAATCATGAGCTCATTCCTTTGATATTTAATGTCGTATGTGCTGTTTTTATGTTGTTTTTTCTGAATAAATATTATGCATATTACTTTAGTCAAAGCAAAACTGTTGTTATTGCCGGTTTATTCACCCTGATATTTACCTCTGTCCCTTTGCTTATTTTTTCTGGAATGGAACATGTATTACAGATCATGATGGTTACCGTCAATATTTTATATTTTGAAAAGTGGCGACAATCCGGATATAAAAACAGATATGATTCTGCATGCGTTTATTTCACATTGGCATTGCTTGGGCTGATCCGCTTTGAAAGTATGTTTTATTTTACAGCACTTTCTTTTGTTCTTCTTTTATTAAGAAGGTATAAAGAGATGGCAGGAGTGATTGTTTTTGGTTTTGTTCCTGTTTTGATTTTTAGTTATTTTACTTATCAGGAAACAGGATATTTCTTTCCTAACTCGGTTATTATCAAAGGACTTAGGTTTGATCTTTCGAAAGATTATATTGAACAGCTGGTTAATATCTTTCTGTTTAAGTTTGTTGAAAACCCTTACTTTTATAATGCGTCTTTATGTCCATTACTCATTTCTGTATTTTTTATTATTAAAGATGTTAAAAAGAAATTAGGCTTTCAGGAAGTGCTTGCCCGTAATTTTTTTCTTGTAGTCTGGTGTGTTGCATTGTGTATACATGGAACATTCAGTCAGTTTACCAACTTTTACCGGTATGAGGCATATTTGCTTACAGGATTTGCCATGGCGATAGTACCAAAGCTGAAAATTTATTTTAAAGAGAAGCAGTTTATTGTAAAGAAAAACAGGACAATAGCTGTTTTGATTGTTTTTTCAATGGGAGCGCTTATTTTAAAAATAGGATTAGTAAGTTTTCTAATCGTAACAGGAAGTAAAAACATTTACGAGCAACAGATACAGTCTGCAAGATTTCTGAAAAAATATTACAATCAATCTAAAGTAATGGCTAACGATATTGGAGCTGTCAGCTATTTTACAGATATACATTTGTTCGATTTCGTAGGATTGGGGTCAAAAGAGATCGTTCCTTTAAGAATGAAGAAAAGGAAGGTAGATGCTGAGGTAGAATCTTTTCTGACTAAATATTCTGCTGAAAATAATTATACCCTTGCTATCGCCTATGATGAATGGATGGATGGCCATACTCCAAAAAACTGGAGGAAGGCGGCTGTTTTAACGATCAGTGGCAGGAATGCCGTATTGGGAAGAGACCATGTGTATATTTATTCTATAGATCCGGCTATTCATGATGCTTTGAAAGCACACATACGAAGTTTTACCTGGAATAAGGGTATAAAGGTTGAGGTTCTGGACTGATTTTCTGTATAGTTTGGATATATTAATATTGTAATGATGAAAAGCTTTTTAATAACAGCTGCTATTTTTTTCGGGATATGCCTTGCTTATATTCTGATGATGCTGTCAGTTACTGAGAATTATTTTACCTATATCCTGGATGATGCTTATATTCATTTGGCAGTAGCTAAAAATTTTGCTCTTCATGGAGTATGGGGAGTTACAAAATATGCTTTTTCGTCTTCATCATCATCTCCGGTATTTACCTTTATATTAAGTATTCTGATCTCAGTTTTTGGAAATCATGCTTTAATACCATTGGTTTTTAATATTATTGTTTGCGGTCTGCTTATTATCATACTTACCAGGTATTATTCTAATTTTTTACATCCCGCTAAACACGTTGTTGGAGCATGTCTTTTTACTCTTTTTATTTCTGTATTGCATGTACAGGTTATGTCTGGAATGGAACATGTCTTACAGGTTTTTGTGGTAGCAGTGAATATATATTGCTTTCAGCACTGGATTAAAGGTAATTTTAAAATGAACCTTCATGCATATTGGTTTTATTTTACGGTATTGCTGTTGGGGCTGATAAGATTTGAAAGCATGTTTTATTTTCTATCACTAGCTTTCGTTTTCTTACTGGTAAGAAATTTTAAAAATGCTGTACTGGTACTTCTTTTCGGTTTCATTCCGATTGTGGTTTTTGGGTATTTTAATTACCATAGAAGCGGTTATTTCTTTCCCAATTCAGTAGTGGTAAAAGGAACCCTGATAGATTTCTCAGGAAATGTCTTAACTCAGATTACTGATATTATTCTCAAAAAGCTGCTCCTTAATATTACATTCTATAAAATTGGACTTTTTCCTTTATTAATTGGAGGAGCCTTGATGTATAAGGATTATAAGAGCAAACCAGACTTCCGGTCCGTAATCTCCGGTAATTTTCTTTTCATCGCTCTTGGGCTTACATTGATAATGCATTGTCTGTTTGGTGAAATAAGAAGTATCTTCAGATATGAGGCGTATTTATTGATTGCCTTTAGTATGGTTCTTATTCCAAGGTTGCTGTCTTACTTTATAAAACCGTGGTCAGCTTTTAAGACAGGACCCATAATAGGGATCTTTATTATTGCCAATGCATTACTATTGATATATAAGTGTAATTACTCTCATGCTTTGATTCTTAACGGAAGTGCAAATATTTATGAACAGCAAATACAGTCTGCAAGGTTTTTAAACAGATATTATAATACCTCTAAAGTAGTTGCTAATGACATTGGAGCCATTACTTACTTTACGGAAATTCATCTGTTGGATTTTGTAGGGTTGGGATCAATGGAACTGGTAGATTTCAAAATCAGGAAAAAGACTTTTGATGATGATACCGAAGAGTTTCTTAGCAATTATACCAGGGATCAAAACTATCAGCTTGCAATTGCCTATGAAGAATGGCTGGATGGGCATACTCCCCAAAACTGGAAAAAAGTGGCCGCTTTGGAGGTAAAAAGTGATAATGCTGTACTAGGTTTTAAGCGCCTGTTCATTTATTCTATAGATCCGCAAACCAGAAATGCTTTGATACAGAATATTAAAGACTTTCATTGGAACAAAGATGTAACCGTTACCATGATAAAATAAATATCAATTAGCATTTTCCCTTTAAAGCACTGATATTTCCCTTTTTATTGATTTATATATTAAATTCTTAAGAAATAGATAACAATTTGTTCATCAATAGGGAGGCTGTGTTTTCTAGCTTTGCACACGAAATCCACAAATAATATAAAAGCTATGAAAAAAATCTTCATGTATTTCGCTATGTCCTTATCTATGTTTTCATGTAGTAACAATGACAATGAAGCACAGGCAAAGGTAGAACCTAAGGATAAATACCAAACTAAAAATGTAGTTCTTTTGGTTGTTGACGGGCCTCGTATTTCTGAAACCTGGGAATCTGCCGGTAAAGTGAATATTCCGAACAGAGTAAGTCTTCTGAGCCAGGGGATATTTATCAGTAATTTTAGAAACAACGGAACCACCAATACCAATCCCGGACATAGTGCAATGTGTTCAGGAGTCTACGAAAATATCGTCAATGATGGTACTGAATTACCAGGCTACCCGTCTGTGATGCAACAATGGCTAAAGTTTACAGGAGCAGATAAAACCAAAGCCTGGGTAATTGCATCCAAAGATAAGCTGGAAGTTTTAAACGATTGTAAACAAGCAGACTGGAAAGGGAAATATCAGCCAAGTGTAGATTGTGGGATAAGCGGAAATGGATCTGGCTATAGAGCTGATGCCGTTACAATGACCAATACGAAGGAGGTCATGAAAAAGTATAGTCCTAATATCATTGTGATCAACCTTAAGGATGTAGATTCATACGGACATGATAATAAGTACAACGAATATATTCAGGCTATAAAAACAACAGATGCTTCTATAAAAGAGATTTGGGATTATATTCAGTCTCTGCCTGCTTATAAGGATAAAACAACCTTAATTGTTTCCAATGATCATGGAAGACATTTGGATAGTAAAGGTGGATTCAAAAACCATGGAGATGATTGCGAAGGGTGTAGACATATTGAGTTCTTTGCTATGGGACCTGATTTTAAAAAGAATACAACCATTAGTACAGGAAATTATGAGCAAATTGATATTGCAAGTACAATGGCTGAACTTTTGGGGGTGCCTAAACAATATATGAAAGGAAAAGTAATAAAAGATGCCTTTAAATAAGATTTTGATTTTTTGATGCTGGCCTCCATTGCTTAAAATGATTCAAGAACATAAAATTAATGGGGGATTCAGGCAGTTATGAAAACGGATAAAGAAAATTGATGAAGAAATAAAATATCATAACTGTTTGTCAATTAAAAAAATATTATTATTTTTGCACCCTAAAATAAAAAGCAATTAAATGCCTACTATTCAACAATTAGTAAGAAAAGGAAGAGCCACGCTTGCCAAGAAGAGCAAATCGGCTGCCCTTGATTCTTGTCCACAAAGACGTGGTGTATGTACGAGAGTATATACTACTACACCTAAGAAACCTAACTCTGCACTTAGAAAAGTAGCAAGGGTAAGACTTTCAAACGGTAAAGAAGTTAACGCCTATATCCCGGGCGAAGGACATAATCTTCAAGAGCACTCGATAGTATTGGTTAGAGGCGGAAGGGTGAAAGACCTACCGGGAGTACGTTACCACATCGTAAGAGGTGCATTAGACACAGCTGGTGTAAATGGAAGAACTCAGAGAAGATCTAAGTACGGAGCTAAGAGACCTAAACCAGGACAAGCTGCTGCAGCTCCTGCAAAAGGAAAGAAAAAATAATCATTAAATAAGGTACAGAAGCAATGAGAAAGACAAAAGCGAAAAAAAGACCGTTGTTACCAGATCCGAAGTTTAATGATCAATTGGTAACGAGATTCGTAAACAACTTAATGCTAGACGGTAAGAAGTCTATCGCATTCAAAATTTTCTATGATGCATTAGATATCGTAGAAACTAAAAAAGGAGAAACTGAGAAAACAGCCCTTGAAATCTGGAAAGATGCATTAACAAACGTTATGCCTCACGTAGAAGTACGTTCTAGAAGAGTAGGTGGAGCTAACTTCCAGATTCCTATGCCAATCAGAGCTGATAGAAAAATTTCTATGGCAATGAAATGGTTAATTAGCTACTCTAAAAAGAGAAATGATAAGTCTATGGCTTTGAAATTAGCTAATGAGGTTGTAGCTGCTTCAAGAGAAGAAGGTGCAGCTTTCAAAAAGAAATCTGATACTCACAAAATGGCGGAAGCTAACAAAGCTTTCTCACACTTTAAATTCTAATCTGAAATGGGTAGAGATCTTAAATTTACAAGAAATATTGGTATTGCTGCTCACATTGATGCAGGTAAGACTACCACTACTGAAAGAATCTTATTCTATACAGGAGTAAACCACAAAATTGGAGAAGTTCACGATGGTGCTTCTACAATGGACTGGATGGAGCAGGAAGCAGAAAGAGGTATTACTATTACTTCTGCTGCAACTACTTGTTCTTGGAACTTTCCAACAGACCAAGGAAAGCCTCTTGCAGATACTAAGCCTTACCACTTCAACATCATTGATACACCGGGACACGTTGACTTCACTGTAGAAGTAAACAGATCTTTAAGAGTGTTAGATGGATTGGTATTCTTATTCTCAGCAGTAGATGGAGTAGAGCCTCAGTCTGAAACAAACTGGAGACTTGCTGACAACTACAAAGTTGCTAGAATGGGATTCGTAAACAAAATGGACAGACAGGGTGCTGACTTTCTTAACGTGGTAAACCAGGTTAAGAGTATGTTAGGATCAAACGCAGTTCCAATCGTTTTACCAATCGGTGCTGAAGAAGATTTCAAAGGAGTTGTAGACTTAATTAAAAACAGAGCGATCATCTGGGATGAAGCAGGACAAGGAGCTACTTTCGAAGTAGTGCCAATTCCTGAAGATATGAAGGATGAAGTTCTTGAATACAGAGAAAAACTAGTAGAAGCTGTTGCTGACTACGATGATACTTTGATGGAGAAATTCTTCGAAGATCCAGATTCAATCTCTGAAGAGGAAATCAACGAAGCTCTTAGAAAAGCTACTATCGATTTATCTATTATCCCAATGACTTGTGGTTCTTCATTCAAGAATAAAGGAGTACAGTTTATGTTGGATGCAGTATGTAAATACTTGCCTTCTCCATTGGATAAAGATGATATCAAAGGTACTGACCCAAGAACTGACGCTGAAATCACAAGAAAACCATCTGTAGATGAGCCTTTCTCTGCATTAGCATTTAAGATTGCTACTGACCCGTTCGTGGGAAGATTAGCATTCTTCAGAGCATACTCTGGAAGACTAGATGCAGGTTCTTATATCTTGAACACTCGTTCAGGAGATAAAGAAAGAATCTCTAGAATCTATCAGATGCACGCTAACAAGCAAAACCCAGTAGAATATATTGAAGCTGGTGATATTGGTGCTGCGGTAGGTTTCAAATCTATCAAAACCGGTGATACAATGTGTGACGAGAAAAACCCAATCGTTCTTGAATCGATGGTTTTCCCTGATCCGGTAATTGGTATCGCTGTTGAGCCTAAAACTAAAGCTGACCAGGATAAAATGGGTAACGCTCTAGCTAAATTGGCTGAAGAAGATCCTACGTTTACTGTTAGAACTGACGAAGCTTCTGGACAAACGATTATCTCTGGTATGGGTGAGCTTCACTTAGATATCATTGTAGACCGTATGAGAAGAGAGTTCAAGGTTGAAGTAAACCAAGGACAACCTCAGGTAGAGTACAAAGAAAACTTAACAAGAGTTGCTCAGCACAGAGAAGTTTACAAAAAACAATCTGGTGGTAAGGGTAAATTTGCTGACATTGTATTTGAACTAGGACCTGCTGACGAAGGTAAAATTGGTTTAGAATTCATCAATGAGATCAAAGGTGGTAACGTTCCTAGAGAATTTGTTCCTGCAATTGAAAAAGGCTTTAAAGCTGCAATGAAAAACGGTCCTTTGGCTGGTTTCGAAGTTGAAGGTATTAAAGTTATTCTTAAAGACGGATCTTTCCACGCGGTGGATTCTGATGCGCTTTCATTTGAAATGGCAGCTAAATTAGGATTTAAAGAAGCGGGACGTGCTGCTAAGCCAGTAATCATGGAGCCTATTATGAAACTGGAAGTTGTAACTCCAGAAGAATATATGGGTAACATCATTGGTGACCTTAACAAAAGAAGAGGTACAATCAGTGGTCAGGAAGAGAAAAATGGAGCTGTTGTAATCAAAGGTTCTGTTCCACTTTCTGAAATGTTTGGATATGTAACAACTCTAAGAACACTTTCATCAGGAAGAGCTACTTCTTCTATGGAATTAGAGAAGTACCAAGCTACTCCACAAAACGTTGCTGAAGATATCATAGCTAAAGCAAAAGGTTAATTTTTTAAAGTACAAGAAATGTCACAAAGAATCAGAATAAAATTAAAATCTTACGATTACAACTTGGTAGACAAGTCTGCTGAGAAAATCGTAAAAACGGTAAAGGCTACTGGTGCTGTTGTAAACGGTCCTATTCCATTACCAACGAATAAGAGAATCTTCACAGTGTTGAGATCTCCGCACGTAAACAAGAAAGCAAGAGAGCAGTTCCAATTATCAGCTCACAAGAGACTAATGGACATCTACTCTTCTTCTTCTAAAACTGTTGATGCTCTAATGAAATTAGAACTTCCTTCAGGTGTAGACGTTGAAATTAAAGTGTGATAACTGCATACTTTGCAATGATTATAGAAACCGTTCCTTTTTAGGGACGGTTTTTCTGTTTCAATTTTAAAAAGATTTTTATTATCTCTAGATTGAATCAAACATTATCAATATTTTTGACTCAAACTTATACCATGAAAAAGCTAATACTTCTGTTATTCCCTTTATTATTGAGTGCACAGACTCATCGTTTCGTATATCTGCTTCAATACAAAAAAGATTCATTGGCACAGGATTTTACCAAAGCCAATATGGTACTTGATATCAATCCTGATGATATCAAATTCTACCCTTATGCCTATGCAAAAAATGACTCTTTAAATATGATCAGAGGACAGAAAAGTGCCAGGTGGGATGATGACCTTCCCGCTGTCATCAGAAAAAAGAACTCTTCTGAAAATACCTCACTCATTCTGATGAATGATTTTTATTCTTTAAAATCAAATGATAAAATCAACTGGAAATTATCAGATGAAACTAAAGTTGACGGGCAGTATACATTACAGAAAGCAACTACAGATTTCGGGGGCAGACAATGGATTGCATGGTTCTGCAAAGACATCAATTTAAGCGAAGGACCTTACAAGTTTCGTGGACTTCCCGGACTGATCTTTGAAATAGAAGACAGTAAAAAGAACTACCTCTTTAAACTGGCAAAAAGTATGAAGTTTTCCAACACTTATAAGACCCCATTTCTGGATAGCTTTTTGGGAAAGAAACCTCTTCCCGTAACCGATAATATGATTGCAAAAAAACAATTGGAACTGTACAACGATCCGTTACATGATGTCGCAGAATCGTTTAAATCCAATACTAATCCCGAGAATACTTTCTGGGTTTCCGGAGTACAGGTTAAAAGCATAGATCAGCTCAAAGGAATGTCTGATGAGCGAAGAAGAGTAATGCTTCGGGATAATAATCCAATCGAAATTGATAAAGCTATAAAGTATCCTTTGAACTAATATAAAGACAATACATAATACTATCCGTCCCTATTTTAGGGATGGATTTTTTATTTTTTTATGATGGGTATAAATGAAATAGGGATCTATATATGCGCATTTTTTTCTTTTCCAATATTGATAATCATTGTATAGTATGGAGTGCTTATCCTCAATAGCCGAAAAGCTACTTTAGTATATTTTTATCATAATTATGATGAGATTGTTGATCCTATATTGATGGTAATTGTAAGGTGAGATATGTCACCTTAGTTTGTTTATTTAGAATCATTAAAAATAATAACTTTGCAAAAAAATCTTGATGTTTAGAACAGTATCTTTTTCCTTGCTTGTTTTAGGATCAGCTTTCATGAGCGGTCAGAAAACTAAGGACACGTTAAAAAGTAACCATATTAATGAAGTCGTAATAACGGGTTCCGGGTATGCTCAGAAAATCAAAGACACACCAGCTACGATTTCTGTAATTTCTCAGGCAGATCTTAAAAAAAGAGCGTATAGAGACATTACCGATGCATTACAGGATGTTCCAGGTGTTTTCGTTACAGGAGGAGGAAGTACAAGTGATTTTTCAATAAGAGGTGCCGAATCTGGGCAGACATTAGTCTTAATTGATGGGAAAAGAATCAATACAAGAGAGACAAGACCCAATTCTGATGGCCCAGGTATAGAACAAGGATGGATGCCACCATTGGAAACCATTGAAAGGATTGAAGTGGTAAAAGGGCCAATGTCTTCACTATATGGTTCTGATGCGATGGGCGGAGTAATCAATATTATCACTAAAAAACTGAGTAACGGCTGGAGAGGATCTGTAGGAACCAGCTTAATACAGCAGGTACATAAAGAATCTGGAAATACATACCAGATTGATGGGTATGCTGCCGGTTCTTTAGTGAAAAACCTTCTTCAAATGAAAGTGACCGGGAGCTATTCCGACAGAAATGAAGATAAGTTTGTTGGTGGATTTACAGAAAGAGTTATTAAAGCTTTTGGAACAGAATTCAGTCTTACTCCAAATACTAAAAATACCTTTAAACTAAGCTACGATTATAACCGTCAGGAAAGAAATCAGAATCCTGGATATTCTTTGGGACCAAAAGCAAAAAGCTCACGTAATAACTACGAGAGAAATGTATTGGCATTAAGTCATAAAGGTGACTATTCTAATTTCCATACAAATTCTTATATCCAGTATGACAACACGAATAACCCAAACAGGGATATGAGGTATGAGACTTTTGCCGCATACAGTCTTAATAATTTCAATATTAAAGATCATGTCATCAGCTTTGGAGCAGAATACAGATATGAAAGGCTGAATGATTTAGGAAATAAAATGAAATCCGAAAATGGGGAAGTGGTAACCAAACTGACCCGTTGGAACTGGTCTGCTTTTGCGGAAGGTAACTGGAAGTTAGTGGATAAACTACACCTGGTTACAGGAGCACGTCTGGATAATGATGAGAACTATGGTTCTAACTTTACGCCAAGAGGATATTTAGTATGGAGTGCAACAAACAACTTTACATTTAAAGGAGGTGCTTCATGGGGATATAAAGCTCCGGGGCTAAGAGCTGTAAACCCAGGATGGGGACAGGTGACGGGTGGTGGAACTCAGGATGGAGTAATTATCGGAAATAAAGACCTTAAACCGGAGAAAAGTTTCAATCAGGAATTGACGGTAATGTTTGAGGATAATAAAAAAGTGATTAACCTTAGCGTAACAGGGTTTAATACAGACTTTAAAAACAAACTGGTTGAAGTTAGAAAATGTAATAACACCGAAGAATGTAAGCAATTTGAAGCTTTATACAACCATATCTATGACTTTATCTCAACAAGAGAAAATCTTGGTAAGGCAAACAGTATGGGACTTGAAGCTAACCTAGGAGTAAATATGACAAAGGATATTGTATTAAAAGCAAACTATACCTATACTGATACTAAGATTAAATCTGAAGAAATTCCAGCATTGTACAATAAACCATATGCAAGAATACCAAAACATATGGCCAATGTAAATCTTTCGTGGAAAGCTAACGATAGCTTTGAGTTCTGGTCAAGAGGAAATTACAGAAGCGAAAGCCAGCCGGGAGTTAGCAGAGGTAGAGCCCAGGAATACCCAATTCCATCTTACTTCTTATTAGATTTAGGAACGGTGTACAGATTGAACAAACACGTTCGTTTCACATTTGGAGTATATAATCTGTTAGATAAGGATATTCGTAATGATACTACTGATCCGGCTAGTAATTTTGGTTTCAGAATCGATGGAATCAGATATCAGTTCGGAGCTAATTATTTCTTCTAAAACATTGTAAAACCTTAAAATAAAATAGACATGAAAAGTACTTATATCAAAACTATTGTAGTAGCATTGGCAACCTTAGTGGTAGCTTCATGTTCAGGTGATAAAAAGAAGGGAGTGGATTACAATCAGTTTAAAACACAAGTACAGCTTACTCCAGACCAGGAAAAAAGCTTTGATGAGATCACTGCAAAATACCAGCAGCTGCAGGAGCAGAACTTTCAGGCTGCAAAAGCTCAGGGCGGGAATATGGACCGTGTGGCATTGGGGATCAAAGGAGAAGAACTGAGAAACCAACAGTCTATTGAAATGGCTAAAGTATTGGATGCTCCACAAATGGAAAGATTTAACAAATTTGTTGATGAAAATGCCAGAAAAAGACCAAGATATGATAATGCTTTACTGGAAAGAATAAAAGCAGAAGCTCAGCTTTCAGAAGATGAGTTCAAAGTAGTAAATGCAGCAAACGATGCTTTTGAAAAAGCATTCAGCGATGCACACGATGTATATCATGGGAATAATGATCTTGCTAAAGAATACTGGGAGAAATTTGATACGCAGAGAAAGGCTGCGATTCAAAAAGCATTAACTCCGGAACATTATACAAAGTTCGAGGAGATTGTAAAAGAAATCCAGTTCAAAGGAAGAAAATAAACAATATTAATACCGGTTTAGAAAGGAGGATATACTAAAGATTCCTTTCTCAAATTTGTATTGACTTTTAATTTATTCATATCAAATTAATTTTATAAACATTAAGACGGTTTCAACTGTCTTAATGTTTTTGCTATAATACCAAAATGAAAACACTGTTTAAAAGCCTTTACAGGAAAAGACGCAAGAATGAATCTCTCATTAAATATGTAATGTGGATTATTCACCTTTGGCTGGGACTTTTATCATGTGTCATCATTTTTATAGTTTGCCTTAGTGGCTGTCTTTATGCTTTCAAAAATCAGATCATTGATTTTACAAACAGAGACAAAGTATATATCAGTGAAACCTCCACCCAGGTTAAGAATCCGGATCTGATCCAGGCAGAATTACTGAAACAGAATAAAGAACTCACCTCACTGTTGATTCCTGATGATAAAGGACGCAGTTATGTCATTGGTTATCGTGAAAATCAATTAGACAAGAGTACTTATTATAACCAATATACCGGAACAATTCTTGGTCAGCCTGAAGTGGGATCCGGTCGCTTTTTTGAAATCGTTCTGGATATTCACAGAAATCTGATGATGGGAAATGCTGGTCGTCAGATCCTGGGAGCCGGCGTATTGATGTTTTGTGTATTATTGATCTCAGGGGTGATCCTTTGGCTGCCTAAAAAGCTAAAGTTTCTGAAACAGGGTTTAACCGTTATGTTCAGGGCAAAATTCCAGCGAGTGAATTATGATCTTCATAACACCCTTGGCTTTTATACCTTTCTGATATTATTCTTTATTGCAGTTACCGGATTGTATGTAACCTATCCTTGGGTGAAGAATGGTCTTATTGTAAGCTTAGGAGGATCTTCCATTGATAATATTTCAAAAGATACAGGGAATGGTGATGACGCATTTGGCGGACTGTTGGAAGATATGCTCCAGAAACAGGATGAAAAGAAAAATCTTAAAGACTCCGAATCTGCTTCCATTGATGAAATTTTACAGCTGGCAGATCAGTATCTTCCTTATACTGCAGTTACCAGTATAGAGCTACCTAATAAAGATAATCCGAGATACGTTGTCATTAAAACCAATACCCAAAATTTCCTTGGGATGATGCTTCCGGATGAAGTTACTTTTGATAAAACCGGAAATTTTAAAACCAAAGAATTGTTTGCAGATAAACCATTAAATAAACAATTCACATCATTGGCCAAGCCATTGCATACAGGAGAAATTATGGGACTGCCAAGTATTATTCTTTATTTTATCGTTTCGTTTATCGGTTGCTCATTGCCTGTTACAGGATTCCTGATCTGGTGGCATAGGTTTAGAAAAATAAAGTAAAATATCCCTTAATTCAAATTTACATACCTCATTTTCACTATTATCTTCGTCTGTTCGGGTTAATTTTATACATTTAATATAAAATAACCTGAACTATGGATCATAAGAATAACAATCTCTTTGAAAAATTTTCAAACTGGGCTGTGAAATTTACAGGAAGTCAGTACGCTTTTATTGGTGCCATGCTTATCGTTATAGTTTGGGCTATTTCTGGACCCTTTTTTGATTATTCCGAAACCTGGCAGTTAGTTATCAATACAGGAACTACAATCATTACTTTTCTCATGGTTTTCCTCATTCAAAAAGCCCAGAATAAAGATTCAAAAGCAATACAGATCAAGCTGAATGAAATCATTGCAGCCCATGAAAAAGCCAGCAACAGAATTGTAGATATTGAAGATCTTACAGAGGCTGAATTGGATCAGCTTCATCATTATTATGAAAACCTGGCTCAGTTTGCTAAAGAAGATACAGATATCCATACTTCCCATTCCATAGATGCTGCACAGAGGAATCAGGATTACAAATATGAATTCTTTAAAAGGAAACATGAAGAATGGATGCAGAAGCAGGAGCGAAAAAACGAATAGACTTTTGATTAAAAAAAATCTTTTAAATTAAATTATTATAGTATTTTATTAATATTGAATTGTTGTAATTTGTATTTTTGTGTTTAATTTTAATTTTTTGTTTGTTTTTTAGTGTTTTTTTTAACAAATATTTAAATTTGTTCTACAAATATTATATATGAAAGCAAAATTATTTTGTTTGCCGGTATTATTTTTAACAATATCAGCAAATGCGCAATGGAGCAGAGGGCTTCCAGAACAAAAAATCACAAAGAAAAGTGATCATTCGGTTTACTATAAACTCGATATAGATCAGCTCAGAACTCAACTGCTGAGAGCTCCTAAAATAGGCGAGGGCGCTCCTATTACGATCAGTATTCCTACTCTTGACGGAAAAATTGAAAAATTTACAGTAAATAGTTTTCCAGTAATGGATGAGACTTTAGCGAATAAATATCAGCTGGGGTCGTATGTTGGGATCGGAACTGATGATCCTTCCAAATACATCAGATTCAGTATCGCTCCCAATGATTTTCAATCTATGATTATTGGTGCTGATGGTAAATATGAATTTATAGAGCCGGCAACTGCCGACAAATCTTATTACTCTGTACACGGAAAAACAAATAAGAGCGGTCATGCATTTGTATGTAATACCAAAGAGGATAAAGAAGCTGTTGCCAGAATACAGAAGCTGATAAATTCCGGAACGGCAGCAAAATCAAATAACAAAACTTTTCATACCCTTAGACTGGCAATGTCTGTGACAGGAGAATATACGGCCTTCTTTGGAGGCGTAGCAGGTGCTCTTACACAAATCAATGCTACTTTGTCAAGAGTAAATGGGGTGTTTGAAAGAGAATTTAATGTACATGTCAATGCAATTAATGCCCCAGGTCTTATATTTTTGGATGCTGCTAATGACCCTTACAGTACTTCCAATCTTATGTGTAAGTGGAATTATGAGCTGATGAATACACTGCATGGAGGAGCTTATGGTGTTACGGATGAAGATTTTGATATCGGACATTTATTTGGTGCTACAGGCGGTGGCGGGAGTGCCGGATGTATTGGTTGTATAGGAAGTAATGATATATCTACAGATAATGATCCTGATTGTGGAAACTCTCCTTCTCCAGGTAATTATAAAGGAAGTGGATATACTTCTCCTGGAATTGATTTTTATGCTAGTGGTACATGGAACCAAAACAGTACAGCTCAATTACCACCAAGTGGAGACGCTTTTGATATTGACTTTGTAGCTCATGAGCTGGGACACCAGTTGGGAGATTCCCATACATATAGTTTCAATGAGAACTTTTTGAATCAGGAAGTTGAGCCAGGCTCAGGATCTACAATTATGGGATATGCCGGAATTACCGGCACAAGTACAGATGTTCAAAGGCATTCTGATGTTTATTTTCATAGTGTGAGTATTGATCAGGTGCAGACAAACCTTGTAACAGTAACTGCTGATGTAGAAACACCGATTGTTAATAATCCTCCTGTTGTAACTGCAATGAATACAACCTATACCATTCCAAAATCTACTGCGTTTGTATTAACTGCATCTGCAACAGATCCTGATGGAGATGCTTTAACATATTGCTGGGAGCAGATAAATCCAAGTAAACTGCTTAATGGAGTGACAAAAACAAATATCGGAAATACAACTTCAGGGGCCAATTTTAGATCTTGGCCACCAGCATCAAGTCCTACAAGATACTTTCCTAAGCTTGAAACAGTGCTGGGTGGAGCAGTAAAAAAAACTGCTGATTTTGAAGCAGCAAGCACAATAGCAAGAACTACCAATTTCCGTGTAACGGTAAGAGACAATAAACCCGGAGGGCAGGCGCAATCTGCCTCTGCAAATCAAATCGTTGTTGTAGGATCTGCTGCTGCATTTACAGTAAACACAGCCTCTCTTACCCCTAATGCTAATTCTACCATTACATGGACGGTATCCGGAACCACAGCTTCTCCATACAATGTTGCCAATGTTAAGATTGATTATACAGAAGATAACGGTGCAACATGGAATGACCTGGCGGCATCAGTCCCAAATAATGGTTCAGCAAGCGTTTTCGTCCCTGCTTCTTTAGCAGGAAAGGAAATTCATGTGAGAGTATCTGCTATTGGAAATGTATTTTACGCAGTGAAGAAGGCTACTGTATTAGCTACATTAGCTGTTTCTGAAACCAGAAAGAATGTTAAAGCTGTTCATATTTATCCAAACCCTGTTGAGGATATATTGAATGTAATGAACGTTTCTCCAGGCGCTACTTACGAGATCTTTAATACTCCCGGACAATTAATCTCAAAAGGAACAATAGGTGAGGGGAGCATTAATGTGAGCACCTTGGTAAAAGGAGTTTATTTCATTACAATTAATAGTAAGGATATAAATACTAAAACCAAGTTTGTCAAAAAATAATATAATATAATAAAATAAAAAACCTCTGATGCTTCAGAGGTTTTTTTATAAATGATTTTATCTCATGAAATAGCTGAAATAACTGCAGCTTCCCATCAGACTTTTGGTGGTCTCAGTATCTGAGTACTGTGTCTTAAGCTGGGCAAAATACGTTCTGTATTTTTGATTCTTAAGATTGTCCATTTCCTTTTGACGGGTGTCTTCTTTTTCAGACCATTTAGGGTCAGAATAATCAAAATCTTTTGGAGCTTTTGCCTCATACTGATAATATTTACCCTGTTCGGCACTTGCCATCTGGAAGAGAATTCTTGCCTTTTCCTCTTTATTGTTGGAAAGGGTTAGAGCCTTTTGGTAATAGTTGATTGCCAGATCAAAATTATCAGGTTCAATATAAGAAGTATCAAGGAAGTTCTTATAGTAATATTTGTAAGGATTGCCCTTGTCATTATTCCAGAAATAATATTTTCCACCGTTGCTGTTATCAATATCCATCACAAATAAATGTCGGTAATATCCTAAAATGGAAGTATTATAGAGTAGGTTTCCGATAAGTTGATTCGCTCTTGCTGCCTTTTCATCTTTACCATTCCCTATTTTCTTAAGCTGGATCAGCGCATCGGTCAATTCCAGTTTATTCATATTGTTTTTGATAAAAGAGAAATCAGTATAGCCTTCCGATTTCATGGATTCCGCATCGTTGCTTTGATAGCTTTCCCAAACATTGTGTCCAAAAACAAGACCTGGAATATTATTAAAGCCATTGTATTCAGTAGGAGTATACTGTTTTTGCGTTATGGTTTGGCCGTCTTTCTCTGTCCAGTCATAATTTTCCCTTGGAACTCCGCCAAATTTCTGAGCCTTTTCATAATATGATTTAGCCTTTTCAAAATCAGCAAGTCTCATAGCTCTGTCACCATAGATTGTGTTGAAGAATGCTTCAATATTTCCTACACTATCCATATTTTTAGCGATGATCTGTTGCTCAAATTGGGTTTTGTTAGGTTTTCTATAGAAATCTTCTACACTTTTTACCAGGCTGGAGTTCGGGTTGTACTGAAGATCGGAAAGTTTATTGTTCATCAGGAATGATTTGCCATCTTCTCCCTGAAGGAAATAACGGTTGGCCATCACATCCTTTAAAAAATCAGCTGTAGAAGGTACCGTTCCATAATAATCACTATTGACATTAGCAGTGTCTTTTTTTACTTCTTTTTCCACAAAATATTCAGCATAATCCTTCATCAGATGATCTTCAAAAGCCGCATCAACTTTCGGTTGGGAAACAATATCATTCAGAACTTTCATCCTTTTTATTTCCTCAATATATTCAGGATTGGTTGTCTTGATGTCATTCAGGATTTCAGTACTTTCTTTATAGTCTTTCTTTAAAAACTTAAGGTAGGCATCAGCAATCTGCCAATATTCATCTTTAGATTTTTCTTTCGTTTTTGAAGTGAACTTTTCAAGGTCATTAAGATAATCTTTAGTATTATCATCATATCCGCTATATCCGGTTGTATAGAAAGGAATTCTGTTCGGGTTGTTCAGTAATTCATCATCGCTCTGGTCAGTTTTACTTCCATTTCCGGAAGCATCAGTTTTAGAACCTCCGAAAAGATTTTTGAAGAACCTTACGATTTTCTGCCAGAAGGACACTTTTTCTTCCTTTACCTCTTTTACCTCTTTGGTTGTTACTTTATCTGTAGTTGGATCGTTTGAATTATGGTTTTCAGTATTTCCTCTGTAAACAGATATTCTGCCATACGCATCCGAAGTATAATAATAGGTCGGAAGGTAGCTTCTTTCCAGTTCATTGATGCTTCTTACTGCCATTACCTTTAAGATTTCAGAATCCGGATTAATGTCAAACATCTTTTCCATAATAGGAATTGGATTGTTGAAATCTTCGTATCCTAGAAGGAAATAAGCCATGTTCTTTTCCTCATTCGTATTGGCTCTTTTCATAATATTGCTGAAAGAGGCCGTGTCCGAAAGCTTCATAGAAATGAACGCAGATTCCTTACGGTCTTTACTGTTCATAAATACCTGGAAGAAATTCCAGTTGGCATCACCATTCATTTCCAATCCTCTTTGAGCGCCTGCAAGCTGATCTAATGCCATATAATAGACTGTACCCTTTAATTTGATAGGCTCAATATAACTTTTGAAAGCCTGTAGAGCAGAGTCATAGTTTCTGGTATAGTGATTTAAACGAACCAATTGATATCCGTACCGTTGTTTGATCTCAGGATTTCTGGCTGCATTATACAAAGAAGTCAGAGCAGAAATTGTTTTATTATAATCAAGAGAGGTGGCATTCTTTCTGCTGTCATCCCTGTTATAGTAAAACGAGTTCTCACTTTCAATATAATTGATGCTCATGTAAGGCTCCAGATATTTAGCCTCAATTAAATAATCAATTCCTTCCTTATATTTCTGGTAAAATCCTGTTCCCAGTTTCTGTAAAAGTGGGTTGGCAGGAGTTCCGCTTTTAAGAGCATTAAGATCATTCATGCTTAATTTATATACCAGATTCTGAGTTTCGGCATAATTAAGCTGATTGTTAAAATACTTTTTCCATGTTTCAATATTATCATCAGGAATCATGGACGGATTATACTCACCAAAGAATCTTGAGGAATAGGTATGAAGGAAAGGAAGGTAAGACTTATCCTTAATAATGCTCTGTGTAAAAAGATTGAAGTATTCATAATCCGGATCCGACCACGCACAGGCGTTGGAATTTGTATAGAAAAGAGATACAACCGCAAGTGAAAGAATGTACTTTTTCATAGGGTTTGTGTGGTGTTTTTTTAGTTTTTATAGAGTTGTTTTGTAATCAAAGTGCTGGCAGAAAATAACACAAGTTGCTGAATGTCTATTCTCTGTCCTAATCTATAGTAGATTTAAAATTTTCGATCTAGCACAAATTTACTATCTAATTGATAATAAATTATATTAAACTGCTGTATTTTTTTCTGAAGAAAAAGAATCACATCAGTTAATTGTTCCTCCGATATTTCTTCCACTTTTATTTTGAAACCTTTATTCAGGTAACTCCCAAAGTAGAAGCCATCTTTTAATACTTCAGCTTCATGGTCAGAGATCTTTTTAAAATTAGGGTTGTTGAGATCTTTTTTAGACAACGCATTAATAAGTTTATGCTTGCCCAGATGATTCGTAATGATTCCCCATGAATAAATAGGAAGGGCTACTTCAATTTTTTTAATAGGATAGTCCTCCATTTTTGAAAGATAGCTTTTCAGGATGCTGACATCCAGGATAGAATTTTTGTCCGATTTATCCAAAGGAGATGAAGTGGA
The DNA here is from genome assembly GCF_024810195.1 of Chryseobacterium sp. BIGb0232. Classification (NCBI taxonomy): domain Bacteria; kingdom Pseudomonadati; phylum Bacteroidota; class Flavobacteriia; order Flavobacteriales; family Weeksellaceae; genus Chryseobacterium; species Chryseobacterium sp. BIGb0232. The sequence continues at coordinate 90,359 of NZ_JANUEH010000004.1, read as the reverse complement.
GTAGCACATCAGATAGACCTTATCCACTGGGGGAATTCCTGTTTGCTTTTTATCTTTAACCTGATGAAGACGTAACGTACAGGTAATTTTCTTTCCGGAAATACGTTTAAGTTCTTTTAAAAATTTAAAATAATCATCCCGTGTCCCGGCAGTCCAGTCACAGTCGATCTGAATTTCATTGTTGATGTTTAAATGATATTCTTCAGCTTTTTTCTGAATCAAATGATGAATACTCTCTGCAAGGAATCTGACTTCCTTCTGAGAAATTCCCAGCAAAGTTTGATTGGTGATAAAAACAGTAGGTACAATTTGCTTATCCGTCTGAAAACTTTGGTCTTTAGTAATAACAGCAACGGGCTGGAACTTTCCTCCTGCTTTATCAACATCAAAAAATCTTGTGTATACATAAGGAACAGTGGCCTGATCCAAAACTTTCTTCTCTTCCTGATCCAGCTTCAGATTTGTTTTCCAGTAATAAAATGTGTAAGGATGGTTCTCTTTTTGACTGCATGAAACAATGAAAAGTAAAACCCATAAAATGTTTAGTATTTTCATACTTTGGTGTGCGTAATTGATTTTTCAAAAGTAAAGATATTTATACAAACTATTCATCGCGAAATCCCGGGATTTTTTATTCCTGACAAATTCCATAATTTCAAACGTTTCTTGCTGACAAAGCAAACAATTAGTATAATCATTCCCCTCCATCGAAAGGGTGTCAAAAATTCAAAGAATTTTCCCTCACAACAAACAAAAACCACCCCAAAGGAGTGGCTATGTTTAATCTTGTTACTTATAGAATTCACTTTCACAAGTACAAGTCTCTTTATCTATACTTTCTCTGGCGGAGCAACAACCTTCAAGATTTTGAATATTACCTTTTTCATCCGTAAGGTAGATCTTATCTTTATCAAATTTCACAAAGAAGGTTTCGTTGTATTCCTTGAAGTGTACCTTCATTACTTTGTTAGCTGCATATTTTCCAGCATTTACTTCTTCTGTAGTTTCCTTTCCGTTAGCCTGATTTACCTGAACGTACCCAAAGAGTACATCACCGTTCTTTTTCACATCTAAATAATAGTGAGGAGTACCGGTACCGCTATATCCTTCCAGAATATCAAAGCTTCTGTGTCCGGTAAAAGGAACCTTTACCTGTGCCAGAGTGAACATGCTAATGCATAAGATTACTAAACTGAAAATCTTTTTCATATTATTTTTCTTCAAATGTAAAAAATATCTGCCGAATCTGTAAACCGTAAAATCCCGGTAATTAAGAAAGCGATTATCATTAATATTCTCCAGTCTCCTTTCTTCTTTACCTCTCATTCGTATAACCATTCCCCTCCAGTAGAGGGGTAGCAAAAATTCAAAGAATTTTTGCCGGGGTGGTTCCTCCTTCCATCTAACAAAAAACCACCCCAAAAGGAGTGGTCTCTATATAATCTAGTTGAATGTTTACATTAAAAAACGGTCGCAGCCAGCTGAATTCTTGCATATTTATTAGAAGGATTCCACATGGCCATCATTGAAACCGGAAGACTGTAATGCTCAGTAATTTTAAGAACTTTTCCTGCTTTTACTCCTACATTGACAATATCGAAGTTATTTTTCCCATTGCCATATAAAAAGGTGTTGCCATTCAATGAAAATCCTGCTCCTACAAAAGCATCCAGATTCACTTTTTGTCCGCTGATTACAGGGTAACTTGCCTGAACATAGGTAGAATATCTGTTCTTTTTGTAGCTTCCATCAGGTTCCAGTATTACTTCTCCCGCATTGGCACCTCCATACAGCATAATGTCTGCTTCAATATTGATAGGAAATGAAGGACCAAAAGTGTAGTTGGTTCTTAAATCAATGATATGAGCTGTTCTTCTTTGTGAGTAGCTGAAGATATCATCTGCAGCATTAGCTGTATTGATATTTCTGGAGTTATAAAGATCCCATAATCCGATATAGAAACGTCCGTTGGAATATTGAACATAGTAATTAATCTCCTTATAATGAGTATTGTCCTTATCATCGGCCAGAGCAGAAGCACCCCAAATACCAACTTTCCATTTCTTTTCCGCATCCAAAGCGTAAGAAAGATTTCCCATCACTACAGGCTTATCTGTAATAATCAAACCTCTCCATAAGTGGTTGTTTTGTATATTGGCGGTGAAATCCAATCGGTTTTCTTTACCTTCACTGCTTTCCTGTGAAAATAATCTTCCTGTTGCTAAAGTAAGCAGGAAAATTCCTTTTAATATTTTCATCATTCGTATTTTTTTTGTTTTTATTTTAAAGCCATGAACAATAATGCTGCAATGACAGCTCCGCTGATAGGTCCTATGACAGGTATCCAGGCATAGCCCCAATCACTGCTCCCTTTTACCGGAAGAATAGCATGCATAATTCTTGGAGCAAGATCTCTCGCAGGGTTAATAGCATATCCGGTTGTTCCACCTAGCGAAAGCCCGATTACCCATACCAGAAACGTGACAGGAATAGCACCTACCGAACCTAAGCCTACTTTTGCATTAGGATCTGCCTGTAAATTAATACTCGGATCCGAAATGTAGAAAATAACAAATACGAGTACAAAGGTTCCGATAATTTCGCTGATAAGGTTAGACGAAACTTTTCTGATTGCAGGACCGGTACTGAAACAAGCCAGTTTTGCCCCTTCATCCTCTGTAATGGCAAAGTGATCCTTATGAAACAGCCAAACCAAAAAGGCTCCCAACATTCCTCCAATCATCTGAGCCGCGATATAAGACGGAACCAGATCCCAGGAAAACTTTCCTGCAGCAGCTAAACCAATCGTAACAGCCGGATTCAGATGGGCGCCACTTACGGGCCCGGCAACGGTTACTCCCACAAAAACGGCTAATGCCCAGGCTGTGGTAATCACAATCCATCCGGAATTATTTCCTTTGGTATCCTTCAAGACAACATTGGCTACAACACCGTTGCCTAATAAAATAAGAAGCATCGTCCCGATCACTTCTGCGATAAATGGAGTCATATGTGTATTTTTAAGGTCAGAAATTAATCTTCAATCCAGCTTTGAGCACGGGATACTGCTTTGTTCCATGAATGAACCATAGCATCTACTTTTTCCTTTTCCAATTGAGGATGGAAATCTTTGTCTACAATCCATTGTTCCTGGATCTCATCAATGTTTTTCCAGTATCCTACAGCAAGACCTGCTAAATAAGCCGCTCCCAATGCTGTTGTTTCCAGTGTTTTTGGTCTTATAATTTTAAATCCGAAAAGGTCAGACTGTATTTGCATCAGTAGATTACTTGCCGAAGCTCCGCCATCTACTCTCAGCTCAAGACTTGCTCTTCCAGAATCAGCTTCCATAGATTTTACAATATCATATACCTGGAATGCAATTCCTTCCAAAGTGGCTCTCGCAATATGTCCGTCGGTAGTCCCACGGGTAATTCCTACAATCGTTCCACGGGCATACTGATCCCAGTGAGGGGCTCCCAGACCTGTAAGGGCAGGAACAAAATAAACCCCACCATTATCTTCAACAGATGCTGCCAGATCATTCACTTGGTCAGAAGAATGAATAAGTTTAAGACCATCTCTCAGCCATTGAATCGCTGCGCCCCCTACAAATACACTTCCTTCCAACGCGTAGTTAACCTCTCCATTAATTTTCCAGGCAACAGTTGTCAGAAGGTTATTCTTTGAAGAAACCGCTTCTTTTCCTGTATTCATTAATAGAAAGCACCCTGTTCCATAAGTATTTTTCACCATTCCCGGATTGGTACACATCTGACCGAATAAAGCCGCCTGCTGATCTCCTGCAATTCCTGCAATCGGAATTTTAGTAGAGAATAGAGTAGTGGCTGTCTCGCCATACACTTCACTGCTTTGTTTTACCTCAGGAAGAATGGCTCTTGGGATGTTGAATAATTCCAAAAGATCATTATCCCATTCCAATGTATGGATATTCAATAGCATGGTTCTGCTGGCATTCGAAACATCGGTGATAAACATTTTTCCACGGGTAAGCTTCCATACCAGCCAGGTATCCACAGTTCCGAAACATAATTTTCCGGCTTCTGCCTTTTCTCTTGCTCCATCCACATTATCAAGGATCCATTTTAATTTGGTAGCAGAAAAATAGGCATCTAATACAAGACCTGTCTTTTCTTTAATGGTTTCTGCGTGACCTTGTTCTTTCAGTTCATCACAATACTTGGAGGTTCTTCTGTCCTGCCATACAATGGCATTATAAATAGGTTCTCCGGTTTCTTTATCCCAAACTATTGTTGTTTCACGCTGGTTGGTAATTCCAATAGCGGCTACTTCCAGTCCGGAAATGCCTGCTTTGGCAATAATTTCTGCAGCAACAGAGATCTGTGATGACCAGATTTCATTTGGATCATGCTCTACCCAACCTGGAGTTGGGAATATCTGTCTGAAATCTTTTTGAGACACATACTTGATCTCTCCGCTATGGTTGAATAGAATCGCTCTGGAGGAAGTAGTTCCCTGATCCAAAGCGAGGATTAACTTTTCATTCATATGGTGATTAATTAAGGTTGATAACTTTAGGTGAATAAGGTGTCAATAAATACCCTTTTGCCAATTCGATGAATTCATTTTCCTGTTGCTGAGCCCATTCTTCAGAATATCCTTTTTCCTCAGCAATAATTCTTGCCACATTGTGGGCGCTGTCTATAGCAGCTCTTGCATCCAGGAATAACAGGCGAGCTCTTCTTGCCAGTACATCTTCAATGGTTTCTGCCATTTCATTTCGTGCTGCCCAAACCACTTCAGCTACAGTGAATGGATGGTCAGGATGTATTTTCTGTGAAAAACGGGGATTGCTTTCCTGTAAAGCTTTTATGGACGGAATATCAGAACCATATACATACAGATGATTCGTTCTGTCTACCTGCTCAGGTTTTACATTACCATGAATAGACATATTTTCTGTTTTGGAAGTTGTATTACCCAGTTTATGAACCTGCATCGCTTTATCGATTGTATCTTCCGCCATTTTACGGTAAGTGGTCCACTTACCACCAATAATGGAGATCAAACCTGTGTCGGAAGCAATAACCTTGTGGCTTCTGGAAACTTCTTTTGTACTCTTACTACCATCTTTTGGAGCGGCAAGAGGGCGAAGTCCGGCAAAAACAGATTTTACATCATCGCGGGTTGGTTTTTTAGACAGGTATTGTCTTGCTGTATTTAGAACGAAACTGATTTCCTCTTCCAAAGCGCGAGGTTCAAAGCTTTCGCTTTCCAAAAGAGTATCCGTAGTTCCTACCAAAGCTCTGTCATGCCAAGGCACGACAAATAAAACCCTTCCATCAGAAGTTTTAGGAATCATGATGGCATCATCACTTTTCAGGAATGATTTATCCAAAACTAGATGAATTCCTTGGCTTGGTACTACCATTTTACCATGTTTAGGGTTATTCATATTAAGGATGTCATTCGTGAAAACACCGGTAGCATTGATGACTACTTTTGCATGAATCTGGTATTGCTGCTTGGAGAACTGATCTTCAGCAACCACACCAATGACTTTATTCTTGTCATCTTTCAGAAGGTTGATAACCTTTACATAATTAACAGCACTTCCTCCCTTTTCAATAATGGTTTGGGTTAAGTTGACAGCAAGTCTAGCATCATCAAACTGTCCATCCTGGTAAACAACACCACTTGCTAAATGGTTTTGTTCAATAGTAGGTAGTTTTTCAATAGTTTTTGATTTACTGATGTACTTTGTTTTACCCAAACTTAATTTTCCGGCAAGGAAATCGTAAACGGATAGACCTATTTTATAATAGATTCCGCCCCACCAGGTGTAATTAGGAATAATGAAAGATTGATTCTTTACAATATGTGCTGCATTTTTGGATAAAAGACCTCTTTCTTTTAAGGCTTCTTTCACCAGACCTACATCTCCCTGTGCCAAATATCTTACTCCACCATGTACCAATTTGGTACTTCTGCTGGAAGTTGCTTTTGCAAAATCATGAGATTCAAGTAATAATGTCTTGAATCCTCTGCTTACTGCATCTAATGCTGAACCTAAACCACTGGCTCCCCCTCCTATGACTAAAAAGTCCCATTCTTTTACATTGGTTAATTTACTGAGTTCTTCGTTTCGTTTCATAAATGTTTCGTTTATGTTTCGTTTTCAAATATATAAATTAAAAATGAAAGCAAAAAGAAAATAAATGAAATTTTAAAATGTTAAAAAAAAACGGTAATTTTGAGGAAATGAATAAAATGGAGAAGCTAATACCAAGGCATGATGAAATATTAAAAGAACTGGATGAAAAAGGACATGTTCTTGTTCAGGATCTGTGCGAAAGACTGAATGTTTCTTCAGTTACGATACGAAAAGATTTGAACTATCTCGAAAGTTTGGGGCTTCTGTTCAGGAATCATGGGGGAGCGAGTAAGCAGGTAAGGTATGCTTATGAAAAAAATGTAGGAGAAAAAGAAAATATCAACGTAGAAGCAAAGCAGGCGATTGCCAGGGCGGCACTTCCGTTAATTCAGGAAAATGATTGTATCATATTGGCGTCGGGTACTACGATGCATTATCTTGCCAGGATGCTGATGAATTTTGGACCGCTTACAGTTTTGACTTCTTCCTTGAGGGTCGCTATTGAACTTTGCAATAATCCTAATATTAATGTCATTCAATTGGGAGGAGAGGTGAGAAAGAGTTCTACTTCAATTGTGGGATCCATTTCAGAAGGAATTCTTAAACAGTTTTCCTGCAATAAACTTTTTTTGGGAGTAGATGGAATTGATCTGGAATTTGGGATCAGTACCTCGAATGCTGCAGAAGCTCATCTCAATCAGGTGATGATTGAATGTGCTGATAAAACAGTGGTTCTTGCAGACTCATCAAAATTGAATAAGAAAGGTTTTGGTAAGATTGCGTCACTTGATCAGGTGGATTACCTGATTACGGATGATGGGATTGCAGCGGAGGATCAAGTTAAACTTGAAGAAAATGGAGTCAATGTTATGAAATAATTCTGTGTAAGTTCCTTAATTTATCGCATAATATGTAAAAATATAAAGCCCATGAGTGATCATGAGGCTTTAATTTTTTTTAAAGAAGCTGTTATAATGATATAGTTTGGGGTTTCATTATAAAAAGAAGAAGAGATGTTCTTATTTCTTTATAATGTATAGGTTGTTTTTGTTGTTGGAAATTTCGAAATGTTTCATTATCGTATAGTTATGGCATTTTTTTTGTTATCAGCTGTTGGCTTTGAATTGTTAGAATTGGAAATCAAAGAAAAAAAATGTGCTTTTTATGAAGGATTCATTTTTATAAAACCCATTTTGGTTTTGAAAATGATCTAAATGATTAAAAATCAAAATATTTTAATTGAAATATTTGTCAGTTACAAAATTATTCATAAATTTGCACTCTCATTTTAGGAGCGTAGTGTGCCTATATCAAAAGTAGAAATCACTTCAGACTTCCGAAAAATGGAAAAAAATAAAGGATAAATTTTATTATAATATAAACAATGTCAGGTATTATTGGTAAGAAAATCGGTATGACGTCTTTGTTTAACGAAGAAGGAAAAAACATTCCTTGTACAGTTATTCAGGCTGGTCCATGCTCGGTTTTACAGGTCAGAACCTTAGAAAAAGACGGTTATAAAGCTGTTCAGTTAGGTTTCGATGACAAGAGTGAGAAGAACGTTGGTAAAGCGTTAGCTGGCCATTTTAAAAAGGCTGGTTCTGCTCCTAAAGCTAAATTAGTAGAATTCTACAGAGAATTCGTTGATGAAGTAAAAGTAGGAGAAGAAGTAAAAGTTGATTTATTCCTAGAAGGTGAATATGTTGACGTAACAGGAACTTCAAAAGGTAAAGGCTTCCAGGGTGTTGTTAAAAGACACGGATTTGGAGGTGTAATGCAGGCAACTCATGGTCAGCACAACAGACTTAGAGCTCCAGGTTCTATCGGTGCTGGTTCAGACCCTTCAAGAGTATTCAAAGGGATGAGAATGGCTGGAAGAATGGGAGGTAAGCAGGTGACTGTTCAGAACCTTCAAGTGTTAAAAGTTGATCAAGAACAAAATCTTTTAGTAGTAAAAGGTGCTGTTCCGGGAGCTAAAAATTCTTATGTAATTATCAGAAAATGGAACTAGTAGTATTAAATACATCAGGAAAAGAGACCGGAAGAAAAGTAACTCTAGACGAAACAGTATTCGGAATTGAGCCAAATCAGCACGCGGTTTACTTAGAAGTTAAACAGTACCTTGCTGCACAAAGACAAGGAACTCATAAAGCAAAAGAAAGAAGCGAAATTACTGCTTCTACTAAAAAGCTTAAGAAGCAAAAAGGATCAGGATCTGCTAGATATGGTGATATTAAATCTCCAACTTTCAGAGGTGGAGGTAGAGTATTCGGACCAAAACCAAGAGACTACAGATTCAAATTGAACAAAGCTCTTAAGAGATTAGCTAAGAAATCTGTTTTATCTCAGAAAATGAGAGACAACAGCATCAGAGTTTTAGAAGATATGAGCTTAAATGCTCCTAAGACTAAAGATTTTATCGCTTTATTGGATGCTTTAGCATTGAATGGTAAAAAATCTTTATTCATTCTTCCTGAAGCTAACAAGAATGTGTATCTATCTTCAAGAAACTTACCTAAAACTAAAGTAATGAACTTCAACGAAGTTAGTTCTTACGATATAGTAAATGCAGGTGAAGTTGTATTCTTCGAAGGTGCAGTTGAAAAATTCCAGGAAAATTTAAAGAAATAAGTCATGTCAGTTATTATTAAACCAGTTATTTCAGAAAAGGCTAACTACCTTACAGATTTAAGAGGTACTTATTCTTTCTTAGTTAACCCTAAGTCGAATAAAATCCAGATTAAAAAGGCTGTTGAAGCAGCTTACGGTGTGAAAGTAGCAGACGTTAATACAATGATTTATGCTCCGAAGGTTTCTTCAAAGTACACTAAAAAAGGTCTTCAAGTAGGAAAGACAAACAAATTGAAAAAAGCGGTAATCAAACTTGTTGAAGGTGATGTTATCGATATTTTTGCTGTAAATTAATTATTAATTATATATAATAGTAATGTCTGTTAGAAAATTAAAACCTATCACCCCGGGACAGAGATTCAGAATTGTAAACAATTTTGAAGAAATTACTACCAACAAACCAGAGAAATCTCTAACAGTTGGTATTAGTAAGTCAGGTGGACGTAACCAAACTGGTAAAATGACCATGCGTTACACCGGAGGTGGACACAAAAAGAAATACAGAATTATTGACTTCAAAAGAAACAAAGCAAACATTGAAGCCACTGTAAAAACTGTAGAGTATGATCCAAACAGAACTGCATTTATCGCTTTACTAGAGTATGCTGATGGAGAGAAGAGATATATCATCGCTCCAAACGGTATCAAAGTAGATCAGAAAGTAATTTCTGGTGATAGCGTAGAACCAAATGTAGGGAACGCAATGAAGTTGAAAAACATTCCATTAGGTACTGTTATTTCTTGTGTTGAAATGAAGCCTGGTCAAGGTGCTATTTTAGCAAGAAGTGCTGGTTCTTCAGCTCAATTGACTTCAAGAGACGGAAAATATGCAATCATCAAATTGCCTTCAGGAGAATCAAGAATGATCCTTACTGAATGTTATGCAATGATTGGATCTGTTTCTAACTCTGACCACCAGTTAACTGTATCAGGTAAGGCTGGTAGAAGCAGATGGTTAGGTAGAAGACCTAGAACAAGAGCTGTTGTAATGAACCCTGTAGATCACCCAATGGGAGGTGGTGAAGGACGTTCTTCAGGAGGTCACCCAAGATCTAGAAACGGTATGCCTGCTAAAGGTTACAAAACCAGAAAGAAAAATAAAGCGTCTAACCGTCATATCATATCTAAACGTAAATAATTATGGCAAGATCACTTAAAAAAGGACCATTCATTCATCATACTTTAGATAAGAAGGTTCAGACAAATATAGAGTCTGGTAAGAAGACAGTTATCAAAACTTGGTCTAGAGCATCAATGATCTCTCCGGACTTCGTAGGACAAACTATTGCAGTACACAACGGGAAATCTTTTATCCCTGTTTATGTTACAGAAAACATGGTTGGTCACAAGCTAGGCGAATTTTCTCCAACAAGATCTTTCAGAGGTCATGGTGGTAACAAAAACAAAGGAAGCAGATAATCATGGGATCAAGAAAAAGAGAAAGTGCATTAGCACGTAAATTGACAAACCAAGATGTAGTAAAAGCAATACACAATGATTGCCCATCTTCTCCAAGAAAAATGAGATTAGTAGCTGATATCATTAGAGGAGAGCAGGTAGACAAAGCTTTATACATTCTAAAATATTCTAAAAAAGACGCATCTAACAAGTTAGAAAAAGTATTGCTTTCTGCAATGGCTAACTGGCAAACTAAAAACGAAGGTGCTGATATTGAAGAAGCTAATCTTATCGTTAAAGAAATTTTTGTAGACAGTGCAAGACAATTGAAGAGACTAAGACCAGCTCCACAAGGTAGAGGGTATAGAATCAGAAAAAGATCAAACCACATTACATTAATCTTAGGTAAAAAAGAAAATTAATCAAGGTATGGGACAGAAGACAAATCCAATTGGTAACAGATTAGGTATCATCAGAGGATGGGATTCAAACTGGTTTGGTGGAAAAGATTATGGAGACAGAATCGCTGAAGACTACAAAATCAGAAGATACCTTGAGGCTAGATTATCTAAAGGTGGTATTTCAAAAATTTATATTGAAAGAACATTAAAATTAGTAACAGTTACAATTACTACTGCTAGACCGGGACTTATCATCGGTAAAGGAGGTCAGGAAGTTGATAAATTGAAAGAAGAATTGAAGAAACTTACAGGTAAGGATATTCAAATCAACATTTTCGAAATCAAAAGACCTGAATTAGATGCTGTACTAGTTGCTGATAGTATTTCTAAGCAAATTGAAAACAGAATTTCTTACAGAAGAGCTGTTAAAATGGCAATGGCAAGTACTATGAGAATGGGTGCTGAAGGTATCAAAGTTCAAATCTCTGGTAGATTGAACGGAGCTGAAATGGCAAGATCAGAATCTTTCAAAGACGGAAGAATTCCATTGTCAACTTTCAGAGCTGATATTGATTACCACTGGGCAGAAGCTCACACTACTTACGGTAGATTAGGTGTAAAAGTTTGGATTATGAAAGGTGAAGTTTATGGTAAAAGAGAACTTTCCCCATTAGTAGGACAACAGAAAAAAGGAGGTCAGTCAGACAGAGGAAATAGAGGAGGAGACAGAGACAACAGAAGACCTAGAAAAAACAACAACAATAACAATAATAATTAAAATTTTAGATTAGAAATTTTGAATTTTAAATTACCGTTACTTTTTTAAAATAAAAAAAATCTAAAATCTAAAATCTAAAATCTAAAATTTAGAAATTATGTTACAACCAAAAAGAACCAAATTCCGTAGAGTTCACAAGATGAAGATGAAGGGGAATGCCCAAAGAGGTAGTCAACTTGCTTACGGAACTTTTGGGATCAAAGCAACGGAAGGAGCTTGGATCACTGCAAGACAGATTGAAGCAGCTCGTATCGCTGCAACAAGATATATGAAGAGAGAAGGTCAACTATGGATCAAAATCTTCCCAGATAAGCCAATTACTAAAAAACCAGCGGAAGTACGTATGGGTAAAGGTAAAGGTGCTGTTGAATATTGGGTAGCTGTAGTAAAACCAGGTAAAATTATGTTTGAAGTAGGTGGAGTTCCTTACGAAGTTGCGAAAGAAGCTCTTAGACTTGCTGCGCAAAAATTACCTGTAGTTACTAGATTCATCGTTGCTAACGATTTTGTTAAACCTCTATAATCTTTGAATACAATGAAAAAAGCTGATATTAAAAATTTAAGCGCGGGTGATATTCAAACTCAATTAACTGAAGCAAAAGCTCAATATTCTAAATTGAAATTGGCTCATGCAATCAGCCCAATTGAAAACCCGATTCAAATCAGAGATTTGAGAAAAACAATCGCTAGACTAAATACTGAGTTAACTAACAAACAATAATTTCATTTTACAATGGATAGAAATTTAAGAAAAGAAAGAATCGGAGTGGTTTCCAGCAATAAAATGGAAAAAACTATTGTTGTTAGTGAAACTACAAGAGTAAAGCACCCGATGTACGGTAAATTCGTTTTGAAAACGAAAAAATATACTGCACACGACGAGAACAACGAATGCACAGAAGGTGATACAGTTTTGATCCAAGAAACTAGACCTATGAGCAAGAGCAAGAGATGGAGATTAGTAAGAATCATTGAAAAAGCTAAGTAATAATGTTACAAACAGAATCAAGATTAAAAGTTGCTGATAACACAGGTGCAAAAGAAGTACTAGTTATCAGAGTTCTGGGAGGAACCAGAAGAAGATATGCTTCAGTTGGTGATAAAATCGTTGTTACGATCAAAGATTCTACACCATCAGGAAACGCTAAAAAAGGTCAGGTATCTAAAGCTGTAGTAGTAAGAACTAAAAAAGCAGTAAGAAGAAAAGATGGTTCATACATCAAATTCGACGACAATGCTTGTGTATTACTAAACGCAGCGGGAGAAATGAGAGGAACGCGTGTTTTCGGACCAGTTGCTCGTGAGTTGAGAGACAAAGAATATATGAAAATCATTTCATTAGCTCCTGAAGTACTTTAATTTTAAAAATTTTTAAAAGAAATGTCAAAGTTAAAAATAAAAAGAGGAGATAACGTAATCATTACTACTGGTAAGAAAGATATCAAAGGTAAGACTGGTGAAGTTATTGAAGTGATTAAGAAAGAAGGTAGAGACCCAAGAGTAATTGTTGCAGGACTTAATATCGTTAAAAAACACGTTAAGCCTTCAGCTTCAAATCCTCAAGGAGGAATTACTGAAAAGGAAGCTTCTATTCATATCTCAAACATAGCTTTAGTTGATAAAGACGGAAAAGCTATCAAAATCGGTTACAAAATCGAAGGAGATAAGAAAGTAAGAATTAACAAAAAAACGGGTGAAACTTTATAATTTGAATTAACATGGAATTTATAGCAAGACCCAAAAAAATATACAAAGAGACAATTGTTCCTGCAATGATGGAAGAATTCGGGTATAAGTCAATCATGCAAGTACCTAGATTAGAGAAAATCGTTGTATCACAAGGTTTAGGAGACGCTACTGCAGATAAGAAAATTATTGATTATGCTGTAGAAGAGTTAACAAACATCACAGGTCAGAAAGCAGTAGGTACAATCTCTAAGAAAGATGAAGCTGCCTTCAAACTTAGAAAAGGAATGCCTGTAGGTGCTAAAGTAACTTTGAGAGCTCACAGAATGTATGAGTTCTTAGACAGACTTACTGCTTCTGCTTTACCACGTATTAGAGATTTCTCTGGTATCAAAGCAGATGGTTTCGATGGTAGAGGTAACTACAACTTAGGTATTACTGAGCAGATTATCTTCCCTGAAATCGTAATTGACAAAGTGAAAAAAATCCAAGGGATGGACATCACTTTCGTAACAACTGCGAAGACAGATAAAGAAGCTAAAGCATTATTAACTCACTTCGGTTTACCATTTAAAAAGAACTAAGAAATGGCTAAAGAATCAATGAAAGCGCGTGAGCGCAAAAGAGAAGCACTAGTTGCTAAATACGCTGCTAAAAGACAAGCTCTTAAAGAAGCTGGTGATTACGAAGGACTTCAAAAATTGCCTAAAAATGCTTCTCCTGTAAGATTACACAACAGATGTAAACTAACAGGTAGACCAAGAGGATACATGAGAACGTTTGGTATTTCCAGAGTAACTTTCAGAGAAATGGCTAACAACGGTCTTATCCCAGGTGTAAGAAAAGCTAGTTGGTAATACTTACTAATTAAAAATCGGGACAATTAAGTTGTCTAGATACTAAAGAATAAAAATATCAGACCGAAGATTTCTGACGTCTGATATTTTAATCTTCAAGTCTTTTCAATACTGATTGTTCTTTAACCAATAATTTATAAAAGAAAAATGGTAACAGATCCAATTTCAGATTTCCTAACAAGAGTAAGGAACGCACAAAGCGCAGGCCACAAAGTGGTGGAAATTCCTGCATCGAAAATCAAAAAGGAGATTACTAAGATCTTATTTGATCAAGGGTATATCTTAAACTACAAGTTTGAAGATAACGCTGTTCAAGGAGTGATCAAAATCGCTTTAAAGTACGATAAGCAAACTAACAAACCTGCTATTAAGTCTATTCAAAGAGCTTCAAGACCAGGTTTGAGACAGTACAAAGGTTCTACTGAACTTCCAAGAGTACTAAACGGTTTGGGTATTTCTATCATCTCTACTTCTAAAGGAGTAATGACTGACAAGAAAGCTAGAGAAGAGAAAGTAGGCGGTGAAGTAATCTGCTATGTTTATTAATTTTTAATCAGAGGAAAATGTCAAGAATTGGTAAAGCAATTATAACTATTCCAGCTGGAGTTACAATCACTGAAAATGATGGTGTAGTAACAGTAAAAGGAGCAAAAGGAGAACTTTCTCAAGAGCTTACAGCAGGAATTACTTTAGAACAAAAAGATGGTGAGCTTAATGTAAACAGACCATCTGATTCTAAGCAACACAAAGCGCTTCACGGTTTATACAGAGCGTTAATCAACAACATGATTGTTGGTGTAAATACAGGTTTCGAAAAGAAACTAGAACTAGTAGGGGTAGGATACAGAGCTTCACACGCAGGTCAAAAACTTGAGTTAGCTTTAGGATTCTCTCACGGTATCGTATTAGAACTTCCTAGCGAAGTAAAAGTTGATACATTGACTGAAAAAGGTAAAAACCCAATTATTACTTTAACGTCTCACGACAACCAACTTCTAGGAATGGTAGCTGCAAAGATCCGTTCTTTCAGAAAGCCTGAGCCATACAAAGGAAAAGGTGTAAGATTCGTAGGAGAAATTGTTAGACGTAAAGCTGGTAAATCTGCTTAATAAATTATAAGTATTATGGCATTAAGTAAATTAGAAAAAAGAATAAGAATCAAAAGAAGAGTAAGAGGGAAAATCTCTGGATCTTCTGAATTGCCAAGATTATCTGTATACAAAAGTAATAAGGAAATTTACGCTCAGTTAATCGACGATAAAAATGGTAAAACTTTAGCATCAGCTTCTTCTAGAGAGAAAGGTGTAGACGCTAAAGGTACTAAAACTGAAATTTCTGCTGCTGTTGGTAAAGCTATTGCTGCTAAAGCTATCGCTGCAGGGATCGAAAGTATTGTATTTGACAGAAACGGTTTCGTATATCACGGTAGAGTAAAAGCTTTAGCTGATGGTGCGAGAGAAGGTGGACTTAAATTCTAATCATTAAATTTCGGAAAATATGTTAGGACTAGATAATATAGAAAGAGTAAAACCGGGAGGATTAGAATTAAAAGATCGTCTCGTAGCTGTTAACAGAGTAACAAAAGTAACTAAAGGGGGTAGAGCTTTCGGATTTTCTGCTATTGTTGTAGTAGGAAACGAAGAAGGTGTTATCGGTTTCGGTTTAGGAAAATCTAAAGAGGTTGCTTCTGCAATTGCTAAAGCAGTTGAAGACGCTAAGAAAAACCTTGTGAAAGTTCCTGTAATGAACCACACTATTCCTCACCAAACTACTGCTAGATACGGTGGTGCAGATATCTTCTTAAGACCTGCTTCTCACGGTACAGGACTTATCGCCGGTGGTGCGGTAAGAGCGGTATTGGAATCAGCTGGTATTCACGATATCCTTTCAAAATCTAAAGGTTCTTCTAACCCTCACAACGTGGTGAAAGCTACTTTCAAAGCGTTATTGGATATCAGAAGACCTGAAGAGATCGCTAGAATGAGAGGAGTTTCTCTAAGTAAAGTGTTTAACGGTTAATAATAAAACAATGGCAACAATTAAAGTAAAGCAAGTAAGAAGCGCTATTGGTAGAACAAAAACCCAAAAGAGAACGCTTGAAGCATTAGGATTAAAAAAACTTCACCAAGTTGTAGAGCACGAAGCTACTCCTTCTATCTTAGGAATGATAGCTGCTGTAGGTCACTTACTAGAAGTTCAAAAATAATTTTATAAAAGAGAAATTAAAATGAATTTAAACAATATACAACCAGCAGCAGGTTCTACTTTCAATTCAAAAAGAATTGGTAGAGGACAAGGTACTGGAAAAGGAGGTACTTCAACAAAAGGACACAAAGGTCAGAAAGCTAGAGCTGGTTATTCTCAGAAGATCGGTTTCGAAGGTGGACAGATGCCTTTACAAAGAAGATTACCTAAATTCGGATTCAAAAACGTAAACAGAAAAGAGTTTAGAGGTGTTAACCTTGATACTATTCAGACTTTAATCGAGAACAAATCCATCACTGGAGAAATCACGAAAGAAGTTTTAGTAGCAAACGGGATCGTTTCTAAAAACGAATTAGTGAAAATTATGGGTAGAGGAGAATTGAAATCTGCGGTTTCAATCTCTGCTGATAAATTCACGAAATCTGCTGAAGAGCTTATTGCTAAAGCAGGTGGAAAAGCAATTACCTTATAATACTTACTAATGAAAGAATTTATACAAACACTTAAAAATATTTGGAGTCTTAAAGAGCTTAGAGATAAAATTCTCTTCACTTTAGGTATAATCCTTGTGTATAGATTCGCATCTTATATTTCACTTCCAGCAATTAACCTTGCAGAAGTGGGAGATCTCTTAGAGCATTATAAAAATCAAGGCGGTAACAAGCAAGGAGCAGGTCTCCTTGGCTTGCTTTCGTCGTTTACGGGGGGGGCCTTCAGCCACGCTTCCGTAATGGCGTTGGGAATTATGCCTTATATTTCTGCTTCTATTATTGTTCAGTTGATGGGGATGGCTATTCCTTATCTTCAGAAGCTTCAGAAAGATGGAGAGTCAGGTAGAAATACATTGAACCAAATTACAAGATGGTTAACGATCGGGGTTTGTCTGGTACAGGCACCTTCTTATTTAACTTCTATTACTCAATTATTCTTACCGTATGCTCAATTCCAATCTGCATATTTTGTAGAACCAAATTCAATTATGTTCTGGTTACCAAGTATTGTAATCTTGGTAGGTGGTTCAGTATTTGCAATGTGGTTAGGTGAAAAGATTACCGATAAGGGAATCGGAAATGGTATCTCTATCCTTATTATGGTGGGGATCCTTTCAAGATTACCTGAGGCATTCGTTCAGGAGATGGCCGTGCAGAACGGAAAAGGAGGAATGGGATCTATCATGATCCTTATCGAAGTATTATTCTGGATGGTGGTAGTTCTTTTAGCTGTGATTTTATCAGTTGCTGTTAGAAAAATTCCTATTCAGTATGTAAGCAGAGCTCAAGCAAGAGGAGGTGTAAACAAGAATCTTATGCAGGGCGCAAGACAATGGATTCCATTGAAAGTAAATGCTGCTGGTGTAATGCCGATTATCTTTGCTCAGGCATTGATGTTCGTACCAGGATTATTAACAAAATTCGACGAGTCCAATACTTTTCTTGCAGGTTTCAAGAATGTTTTTAGCTGGCAGTACAACGTATTGTTTGCGCTATTAATTATTATCTTCTCGTTTTTCTATACTGCAATTACAATTCCGGTGAACCAAATGGCTGATGATTTGAAGAGAAATGGAGGTTTAGTACCGAAAGTAAGACCCGGAAAAGAGACAGCAGATTATTTAGATGATATTTTATCAAAAATTACCTTGCCAGGTGCAATTTTTTTATCTATCTTTGCAGTCCTTCCAGCAATTGTGCATGGAAGCTTTGTTCAGACAGATGCGTTCGCCTTATTTTTCGGGGGAACGTCACTATTAATTATGGTGGGTGTAATTTTAGATACAGTTCAACAGATTAATACATATCTGCTGAACCATCATTATGATGGTTTAATGCAGTCTAAACTGTCTAGAACGACTGGATATTAATTTATGGCAAAACAAAAACATATTGAACAAGACGGCGTTATAACGGAAGCACTTTCGAACGCTCAGTTCCGTGTAGAACTTGAAAATGGGCATATTCTTATTGCTCATATTTCCGGCAAAATGCGAATGCACTATATTAAACTTTTACCTGGTGATAAGGTAAAACTAGAAATGTCTCCCTATGATTTAACGAAAGGGAGGATCACATTTAGATATTAAAAACATTTAGCCAAATGGAATTCTCATTCCATTTGGCATTTGTAAAAAATAAATACTATCAAAATGAAAGTAAGAGCATCAATTAAAAAAAGAAGCGCTGATTGCAAAATCGTACGCAGAAAAGGTGTACTGTTCGTAATCAACAAGAAGAACCCAAAATTTAAACAAAGACAAGGTTAATTAAATTATGGCGAGAATTGCAGGTATTGATTTACCAAAAAACAAAAGAGGAGTTATCGGTTTAACTTACATCTACGGAGTTGGAAGAAGTACTTCTTCTGAAATCCTTAAAGCTGCCGGTATTAGCGAAGACAAAAAAGTCAACGAATGGAATGACGATGAATTGGCTGCAATCAGAACTTATATCTTAGACAACGTAAAAGTTGAAGGAGAATTAAGATCTGAAGTGCAATTGAACATCAAGAGATTGATGGACATAGGATGCCAACGAGGAATACGTCACAGACTTGGATTACCTTTAAGAGGCCAGAGAACGAAAAACAACTCTAGAACCCGAAAAGGAAAGAGAAAAACTGTTGCTAACAAGAAAAAAGCTAGTAAATAATCGTTAGGAATTATGGCAAAACAAACTAAAGTAGTTAAGAAAAGAAAAGTAAAAGTTGAAGCTATTGGTGAAGCACATATTCAAGCTTCTTTCAATAACATCATCATTTCTTTAACAAATAAAAACGGAGAGGTTATCTCTTGGGCTTCTGCCGGTAAAATGGGATTCAGAGGTTCTAAAAAGAATACTCCATTTGCTGCTCAGATGGCAGCTGAAAATTGCTCTGCTGTAGCTCACGAAGCTGGTTTAAGAAGAGTGAAGGTGTTTGTGAAAGGTCCAGGTGCAGGTAGAGAATCTGCAATCAGATCTATTCACAATTCAGGAATTGAAGTTTCAGAAATCGTTGACGTGACTCCTATGCCACACAACGGATGTAGACCACCAAAAAGAAGAAGAGTTTAATTTTTAGAATTTACCCATTATGGCAAGATATATTGGACCTAAAACTAAGATTGCTAGAAAGTTTGGTGCTGCAATCTACGGAGATGATAAGAACTTCGAAAAAAGAAAAAACCAACCGCCAGGACAACACGGTCCTAACAAAAGAAGAGGTGCTAAGAAATCAGAATATGCAGTTCAGTTAGCTGAAAAACAAAAAGCTAAATATACTTACGGTATCTTAGAAAGACAGTTTGCTAACTTATTTGAAAAAGCACACAGAAGCAAAGGAGTAACAGGTGAAGTTCTATTACAACTTTGTGAATCAAGATTGGATAATGTAGTTTTCAGATTAGGTTTTGCTAAAACTAGATCTGGAGCAAGACAATTAGTTTCTCACAGACACATCACTGTGAACGGAGAGATTCTTAATATCCCTTCTTACTTGGTAAAAGCTGGTGATGTAATCACTGTAAGAGAAAAGTCTAAGTCTCTTGATGTTGTTACCAATGCATTGGCTTCTAAGTCAAACTATGAGTGGTTACAATTCAACGATGAGAAGAAAGAAGGTACCTTCATTTCTGCTCCTGAAAGAATCCAAATTCCGGAAGACATCAAGGAGAACCTTATCGTCGAACTTTACTCTAAATAATTTTTTAATCAAATTTTTGCTCAACCCAATAATATGGCAATTTTACAATTCATAAAACCCGATAAAGTAATTTTACTTAACTCTGATGAATTTAAAGGTCAATTTGAATTCAGACCTTTAGAACCAGGTTTCGGGCTTACAATCGGTAATGCTTTGAGAAGAGTGTTGCTTTCTTCTCTGGAAGGATATGCTATTTCATCTATCAAAATAGAAGGTGTAGAGCACGAATTTTCAACTATTCCAGGAGTAATCGAAGACGTTACCGAAATCATTCTTAACCTTAAGCAGGTTAGATTAAAAGCTTTAGCAGAAGGCCAGGCTAACGAGCAGGTTGTTGCTAAAGTTTCAGGTCAAACGATTATTACTGCTGGTGATTTAGGAAAATCGATCAACGGATTCGAGGTTTTAAACCCGGATTTAGTGATTTGTAACCTAAATACTGATGTAACTTTCGAAATTACTTTCAATATTGAAAAAGGTAGAGGATATGTTCCTTCAGAACAAAATAAGTCAAACAATGCACCTGTAGGTACTATTGCCATTGACTCTATTTTCACGCCGATCAAGAAAGTACAGTATAGCATTGAAAATTATCGTGTAGAGCAAAAAACAGACTACGAAAAACTTGTATTAGATATAGAAACTGACGGGTCTATCAGCCCTCAGAATGCTTTAACAGAAGCTTCTAAGATATTAATTTATCACTTCATGCTATTCTCTGATGAGAGAATCACGCTTGAAACTGAAGCTGTAAAAGCATCTATCCAATATGACGAAGAGACACTTCACACAAGACAACTTCTTAAGTCTAAATTAGCAGATATGGATCTTTCTGTAAGAGCCCTTAACTGTCTGAAAGCAGCTGAAGTAGAAACTCTTGGAGAATTGGTTTCTTACAGTAAGTCTGATTTGATGAAATTCAGAAATTTTGGTAAAAAATCTTTGACAGAACTAGAAGAATTAGTGCATTCAAAAGGTCTTAACTTCGGTTTCGACGTTGCAAAATATAAGTTAGACGCTGATAAATAATTAATAATGAGACACGGTAAAAAATTCAATCACTTAGGAAGAACTTCATCTCACAGAAGTGCGATGCTTTCTAATATGGCTTGTTCTCTAATTGAGCATAAAAGAATCAACACTACTGTAGCTAAAGCTAAAGCTTTAAGAGTATATGTTGAGCCTCTATTAACAAAAGCAAAAGAAGATACTACACATAACAGAAGAGTAGTATTCTCTTACCTTCAAAATAAATTTGCGGTTGCTGAATTATTCAGAACTGTAGCTCCTAAAATCGCTGAAAGAAACGGTGGTTATACAAGAATCATTAAGACAGGTTTCAGACCAGGTGATGCTGCTGATATGGCTCTTATCGAATTGGTAGATTTCAACGAGCTTTACAACCCGAATGCTGAGGAGAAAAAAGCTACAAGAAGAAGCAGAAGATCTACACCAGCTAAAGCAACAGTAGTTGCTGATGCTCCAGTTGTAGAAGAAAAAGTAGAAGAAGCTAAAGCTGACACTACTGAAGAAAAAACTGAAGAATAATATTCATTCAGATATAAATGAAAGCCATCCGGATACGGGTGGCTTTTTTTATTACCCAAAAGTGGTATTGAATCCATCGTATAGGTCTTGTAATTTTGCTTAGACATAACAACAAAATCTAATATCATGGCAACAAGTATTTTTACCAAAAAATTAATTGATACAGCGTATCAGCAGTATCAGCTCTACAAAAGCATGGACGAAGCAGATGACAAGCTCTTTAGACAGATCAGGAAATATTATGAAGATCTTGACTTTAACTTTACAAGTTCGGTCACTGAACCCTGGTCTGCAGTTTTTATATCCTGGTGCGTCCTTAAAGCTGGGGCAAATGCCACTGAGTTTAAATTCTCTCTTGCCCATTCTAAATTCGTTCATAAGGCGATCCAGAATACAATCCAGAATACAGGGGTCTTCAAGGGGCGACGACTGGATGAATATCATCCTAAAATTGGAGACATTATTCAGAACAACAGAGGAAACTCAGAATTTGATTATAATTATGCAAGAGATCATTCCGGCTACCAGTCTCATTCTGCTATTGTGATTGAAGTAGGAGAAGATCATAAAGGAAAATACCTGCTTACTATCGGAGGAAATGAATCTGATTCAGTTCGAATGAAAGAAATCAGGTTGGATAGAAACGGCTTTATTAAGCAGAGGGATATAAATCCTTATATTTCAATTATCGAAAATCTTAAGTAAGCTTTCCTGGCAAATTCAGGAAAAGAAAAGCCCTCATTGAATATGAGGGCTTTTATGTATTCTTAAATCTTCGTTCTTTTCAATGGAATGATATTGTTTCCCTGTTCAAGGTGAAGACTGTCGCCTTTTACCCTCACAGTCATATCATCTTTTTTATAGATGGTTTCATCCCCTTTGGTTTCAGCTTTAGTAAGCGTAAATGTTTTTTTGTTGCTGGTAATAGCTACCGTACTTTCTTTTGGATCGTTTTTGAATACTACTTTTACCAATGTTCCATCTGTCGCTTTATAGACAAAATCTGTTTTTTCCGTTTTCTTTCCGTTGACGTCTACAGTGGATGAACTTTGAGCAACAGAATCAACCTTTCCGTTATTATCTGTAACTACTGTTTCAGTACTGTCTGTTTTAATGATACTCTTATTTCCACCTTCACTTTTTTTGCAGCTTACTACAGCTAATGTAAGTATGGCACCAAGTGCTAAAAGACTTTTTTTCATGATTATATTATTTGATATTCAATATGATTTTTATTCTTTAATTTTACAAAAATCATGCCTTGCAATATGGTGAATTTTTACAATTTTTATCTATAATTTTCCTTTTATAACCTGAATGAAATGACGGATGGTAACTAATGAAATCATTACCAATATAGTGGCAGTCCGGATTTGTTAATTTTTATTAAAAAAATAAGGTTTTGAAATGAAAAAATAATTAAATTTAATAAGATTAAAAACAAACCATAACCCTAAACTCAAACCTTAAGATTACACAAATGTGTAATTGATTCCGATCTGTTTTCTGTTGATATTTGCTTCAAATAAAAAAGACATGAGCATTTCCATTGCCATAGTAGAAGACGAAAAGAACTACAACAACGCGTTGAAGAAGGTAATCAATTATCAACAGGATATGAAGGTTGTTGCCCAGTTCTTTGATGGGAATGATGCTCTTAAAAACCTTCCCGATATTTCTCCCGATGTTGTCATGATGGATATCCAGCTTCAGGATATGCTGGGGATTGAAATTATTGAAAAGCTCAAAAAAGAAATGCCGGATACCCACTTCATCATGTGTACAAGTTTTGATGATGATGAGAAAATCTTTAATTCTTTAAAAGCCGGTGCGATGGGATACCTTGTGAAAGGAGAGAGTATGGACAAGATACTTTCTTCCATCAGGGATGTTTATAATGGTGGTGCTCCTATGAGTTTTTCTATTGCCCGAAGAGTATTGCAGCATTTTGAGAAAAAGTTTCCGGAGATTAAAGGTTTCGATGAACTTACAGAAAGGGAAAAAGAAATTCTTGAACTTCTTTCGCAAGGATTGCTCTACAAAGAAATTGCTGATCAAAAGTGTATCAGTATGGATACCGTGAAAAAGCATGTCGGAAATATCTATAGAAAGTTGCATGTCAACAATAAAGTTGAAGCAGTCAATAAACTAAACCAATCTAAAAACTAAGAAATCATGAGAACCATTAAAACATTCATTGTGATACTGCTGTTATGGGGTATCCAAATTCCAGCCCAAATCGAGAAAGGCATGAAGGAAAAGCTAGCCAAATTTGAAAAGGAGAAAAAGTCTATATTGGCAAAAGAAATGAAATCTATGGAAGGGAAAAGTCCTGTATATATTCCTTTAGCAGGAGCTTTTGCAAAAGATATGCGTCAGGCATTTATAGATAATACCTATCCTGTCCTTAATAATGAAGGCTTGTTGAAAACTGATGTATTCATCCTGGAAAACCAGCAATGGCTAGAGTTCTGTGATTTTCTACAGAATAACCCAAAGGTTACTACGATAAGACTATATTTTCTCCAATTTATCCAAAATGATTTTGAATCAAAATACACAGAATTGGCACCGTTTGATGGTAAACTTTATATTGGAATAGGCTTTTTTGATCAATCTCAGAATTTAGTGGGTGGTAAATATTATGGAATGTTATCTGTTAAGAAAACAGTAGAAATAGAATCCCAAGACTTTATTAAAATGCATAAAAGCTATTTAAATAACATCCAAAACAAAATAAATAAGTTCAGTACTTCCGGTCAAAATACGAATTATTTGAAAATAGATGCCGGAGATTTTAAAGTACAGCGAAAGATTATAGAAGTCTATAATAGCAGTATGAGCCCTCAATATGTTCAGTCATTAACATTCACATTAGCACAAGCCATAGATCCTAAATCGCCAACATCTTTTTATAGTAGTAAATACCTTAAAAGTCAGGGACAGCTTACTTGTCTTACAGATGCCATAGATACTAATGGTAATACTATAGAACATTTGAGAAATTATGATATGAACTCTCTTTGCCCTCAGCAATGTCCCTAAACAGAATTTATGAAATTGTTGTTTTGATCTGCTTTCTGTACTCTGTATATTTATGGATATATAAGCGCAAGTCAAAACAACAGTTTTACTTTTTTGTATATCTGCTTCTTATTATAGGAGTGGATATTATTCCTGTAAATCTATCATCATGGATAGAGTTTGACAGGAATAATTTATTTTTCGGATATATTATTCTTTCTCTAATTTATTTTAGTACAATCTATTTTAAAAGTATTCATGATCGTGTTTTCAGAATCTCAATAATTTGCTTTAGCTGTTTACTGATTATTTTTAATCTCATGGAATTTCAGACGGATATAAAACAATTAAGTTTTACATCAATCATAAGCCTCCCTCTTCTTTTTATATTCCTTTCTATGACCTGGTTCATATATAAACTTAAAAATGTTGATGATAAAAGCATTATTGAAAACTTTTTGTTTTGGATCAGCTCAGGTATTTTGATCTGGTCTGTATTTTTTATTTTCCGGGCTATCCCGATGTATTTTTTACAAAAAAATGATTCCCAGCTTTTAAGCTTTCTGACAATGACATTTTCAATTGTGAATGTCATGATCTATCTTTTATTTTTAATAGGATTAATATTCACACAGAATGAAAGAACTTCCCGAAGAAATTAAAGCAACCTATATCCTTGCTGTTGTTATCATGATGCTATTCGTAGGATTCATCATTTTCGTGGTTTTAATGTATAACAGAAAGCAGCTTCTTTACTTCAAAGAAAAGCAGTTAAAAGAAGCCGAATACCAAAACCAGCTTCTTCAGAAAGAACTGGAGAAACAAAAGTTAATAGAAAAGGAACGGGAACGTATTTCTCACGATATGCATGATGATCTCGGTGCAGGGATTTCTGCGCTTAAGCTTCATTCAGAATTTCTAAAACAAAAAGTAAACGATGATGATCTCCAGAATGATATTGATGAATTGCTGAAAACATCAGAAGAGATGAATATTTCCATGCGGGAAATGCTCTGGAGTCTGAACTCAGGTAATGATACGCTGGAACGTTTCATAGATTATGCGATTATTTATTCCGGAAATTTTCTAAAAAAAACTAAAATCGTATTAAAGTCAGAATGTATAGATATCATAAGTGATACCCCCATTTCTACAGAATTAAGGCGTAATCTTTTCTTATGCCTGAAAGAAGCCGTTAATAACATCTACAAACATAGCCGGGCAGATACGCTTAAACTCTCATTTTATCAGGATAGAAATATCTTCATTATGAAGATTTCAGATAACGGAACAGGAATTCCGGAAGAATGCCATAAAGGAAATGGTCTCCGGAATATGAAAAGAAGGATGAGCGATATAGAAGGAAAATGTGAGATTACACCTGAAGATCCCGGAACTTCTTTAACCTTTGAAGTAGTATTATAATGGTTGCCATATGCAATCTTACTTTTTAATTTGTATAATCACCCTTTTGTGTAATTGACAAATATGTTTTTTAGGCCGAACTTTGATATATAAAACTTGATAGCCATGAAAACTCTAATTAAAAAATCAGTTAAAACTTTTAAATTAACGGGAGATGATAACGATTATGTTTTAACAATTACGATTTCTACGGATGCCCAGGTAAATACAAACGTAAGGTATCTGGCCACAATTAATGATTTGTATGACGGCTCTGATGATGTAATTACGGTAGACATCATACAGGGTAAAAGATTACGAATTCGCCACATTTTTGATTTTAGTGGTATTAATGATAGTCTTTTAGATCCAGCAATGCAGCACACTAGCATTATGTATACTTTACGAGGTCAGGATAATATGGTACTTCCTTTTGAGAAGAATACAAAGGCTGACCTTTCTCCAATGAAAAGAATTATTAGCGTAAAAGTGATAAATATAAAATGAAGATCATGAAAAAGATATTTTTGATGGTGTTGACTTTTATATCTATACATGGATATAGATCACAAAATAAAAACACCGAAGTAAAGGAAATTGATGTGGAACTTAAAGAACTCGCCATTTCAAATCCAGCGTCTATTATTCTGTTGGGTATTTCTCCCTCCGAATTGGAAACTCCAAAGTCAAAAAAAGCAATTGTTTTAAGTTTAGTCAATTCATTTAAGAAAAGTGAAGGAATTCCGGATACGTATGCATTTGAAATTACACCATATTGGCTACTACGTTCAAAAGGAATGAATTCGCTCAAATATGCAGGGTTTAAAGGATATGACGGAAAAGTATATAAACAAAATGTTTTTAATGACTTGAATAAGGCATCATTTTCATTAGGATTTGTGAGAGATTTAATTCTAAATTCAGATGATGATATTAAAAATCCGGCATTCTCTGTAAGTGTAAGAGGAACTTTAATTAAGATTCGAACTCAGGATAATCTCAAAAAAATTGTAAAAGAAGATTCTGCAAAAAAAGCTCAATTAAAATTGATCAGTAAATATTTAAGCGATAAAGAATTAGAAATTGAACAAAAGTGTATTGATGAAAATTTAAGTCCTTCAGATTGTGAGGATTTATTAGAAGGCAGCTTAAGCAAGTTACTAAAAAAGTATGAAGAGAATGAAAATGGGCTCAAAAATGTCGATTATTACAGGAGCCTCTTAGAAGCCTCCCCCATACTTGCTGTGGATTTTGCTGGTGGCTACAGTACTTTTTTTTCTGATAATAAATTTTCAAACAGTCACTTTGGAAAACTAGGGTTTTGGTTAACGTTGAATACAGGTTTTGATTTTACAAAAAAAGAGAATCCTGAAGCAGAGAAGAAACTTAATTTTTACGGGATCGTTCGATATCTTGATGATGGAACAACGCTAGACATCAATCAGCAATTTCTCAGAACTAAAAACTATGATTTTGGAGGAAAGGCAGAGTTTACTTATAAAAGGTTTTCTGTATCCTGGGAATATATTTATCGTATCAATGATATTGAAAAAACATTTCGAACCAATGGTTTATTGGCTTATAAAGTATCGGATAAAGTATATATTAACGCGGCGTTTGGCAAAAATTACGGAGAGAAAGATAATCTGATTTCTTTTTTAGGCCTTAATTGGGGACTAGACTCTGAGAAACCAAGTGTTTTCGTCAATACTCCTGATGAAAAAAAGATTGAATAAAATAACAATCATTTAGGCAAACCTCTCCATTTCTATATAAGTATAGATATTCAATTTAAAAATAAAAACCTTTTTTGATGTGATGTCAAGAAAGGTTTTTTGGGAAGTAAATCATGAGTTTATCATAATATAAATTAACTAAAATTTAACTTCGAATTATTTCAAAAAAAACCTGCGAAATGCCCCTGAAAGTTAAATTTTGATTAAATTTGTCTAAACTAAAAAAAATAAAAAATGAGTGCAATTTCTTACATAGAAGCAAGACAGATTTTAGATTCCAGAGGTAATCCTACCATTGAAGTGGATGTATTTACAGAAAACGGTGCTATGGGTCGTGCAGCTGTTCCTTCAGGAGCATCTACAGGAGAGCATGAAGCCGTAGAATTACGTGACGGAGGTTCAGAATACCAAGGAAAAGGAGTTTTGAAAGCTGTTGAAAATGTAAAAGAAGTAATTGCAGAAAATTTAGTTGGTCAGCCGGTTTTTGAACAAAACTATATCGATCAGATCATGATTGATCTTGACGGTACTCCCAACAAAGGAAATCTGGGAGCTAATGCAATCCTTGGAGTTTCTTTGGCAGTAGCAAGAGCTGCAGCTGCAGAATTGGGAATGCCTTTATACAAATATGTAGGTGGTGTAAATGCAAACACACTTCCTGTTCCTATGATGAATGTAATCAACGGTGGTTCTCACTCAGATGCTCCTATCGCATTCCAGGAATTTATGATCATGCCGGTAAAAGCAGATTCTTTCTCTCACGCATTGAGAAAAGGAACAGAAATTTTCCATAATCTAAAATCTATTCTTCATTCAAGAGGTTTATCTACTGCGGTAGGTGACGAAGGTGGTTTTGCTCCTACTTTCAAAGGAACTGAAGATGCTTTGGATACATTGCTTCAGGCCATTGAAAAAGCAGGCTATAAGCCAGGTGACGACATTATGTTAGCACTTGACTGTGCAGCTTCTGAATTCTACAAAGACGGAATTTATGATTACAG
Organism: Chryseobacterium sp. BIGb0232; assembly: GCF_024810195.1. Classification (NCBI taxonomy): domain Bacteria; kingdom Pseudomonadati; phylum Bacteroidota; class Flavobacteriia; order Flavobacteriales; family Weeksellaceae; genus Chryseobacterium; species Chryseobacterium sp. BIGb0232. The sequence continues at coordinate 61,879 of NZ_JANUEH010000004.1, read as the reverse complement.
AAAATTCCAGACTCAGGACGCAGCTCAGTTTTCAAGCAGCGAGCAGGTTTCTTACTTAGCTGAACTGGCTGCAAAATACCCAATCATTTCCATTGAAGACGGTATGCAGGAAAATGACTGGGAGGGGTGGAAAATGTTAACTGATAAAATCGGTGACAAAGTACAGCTTGTAGGAGATGATTTATTTGTAACCAATGTAGAAAGACTATCCAGAGGAGTAAAAGAAAATATTGCTAACTCTATCCTTGTAAAAGTAAACCAAATAGGTTCTCTTTCTGAAACAATGGCAGCCGTACAAATGGCTCAGAACAACAAATTCACTTCAGTAATGTCTCACAGATCAGGAGAAACTGAAGATTCTACCATTGCTGATTTAGCGGTAGCAATGAACTGTGGACAAATTAAAACAGGTTCAGCTTCAAGATCAGACAGAATGGCGAAATACAACCAGTTGTTAAGAATCGAAGAAGCATTGGGTGAAACTGCTATTTTCCCAGGTTTAGAAGCATTCAAAATAAAAAGATAATTGAATTTATAAATAACGGCAAGCGATAATTTTTGTTTGCCGTATTTTATGGAAAGTGGTATATTTAAAAAAAATAAATAAATAATGTCAGACAACAAAGTAATATTGAATTACGACGGTAATTCATATGAATATCCTATCGTAGATAGTACTATCGGAGACAGAGGGATTGATATTTCGAAATTAAGAGACCAGACAGGTTTAATCACTCTGGATTTAGGTTACAAAAATACAGGAGCTACTATTAGCGACATCACTTACTTAGACGGAGATAAAGGAGAATTATTCTACAGAGGTTATCCAATCGAGCAAATTGCTGAAAAATCTAACTTCACAGAAGTAATGTATCTTTTATTACATGGAGAATTACCTACTCAGGATCAATTTACTTCTTTCGACAACAATATTAAAAAATATAACTTCATCGCAGATGAGATGAAAAAGATCATTGATGTTTTTCCTCGTTCTGCTCACCCTATGGGAGTTTTATCTTCTATGACGTCTGCATTGACAGCCTTCAACCCGAAAGCCGTTAACGTAAACTCTAAAGAAGAAATGGATCACGCAGCTGAGCTGATGATTGCTAAGTTCTCTCACCTTTGTGCTTGGACATACAGAAAAACTCAAGGTTTACCATTAAACCACGGTGATAACAACCTTAGCTATGTAGAAAACTTCTACAAAATGGCATTCAGATTACCAAACGCCGATTTCGAAATCGATCCGGTTGTAGTAAGTGCTTTAGATAAACTATTAATTCTTCATGCAGATCACGAGCAAAACTGTTCTACTTCTACAGTAAGAATGGTAGGTTCTGCTCACACAGGTCTTTTCGCTTCTATCTCTGCTGGGGTGTCTGCACTTTGGGGACCACTTCACGGTGGGGCTAACCAGGCGGTAATCGAAATGCTTGAGCTTATCGAGAAAGATGGTGGTGATGTTTCTAAATATGTTGCTAAAGCTAAAGATAAGAATGATAACTTCCGTTTGATGGGATTCGGACACAGAGTGTACAAAAACTTCGACCCAAGAGCAAAAATCATCAAGAAAGCTGCTGACGATATCCTGAAAGCATTAGGAATCCAGGATAAAGCTCTTGACATTGCAATGCAGTTAGAAAGAGTAGCACTTGAAGATGAGTACTTCGTAGAAAGAAAACTATATCCAAACGTAGACTTCTACTCAGGAATCATCTACAGAGCATTAGGAATTCCTACAGAAATGTTTACTGTAATGTTTGCATTAGGAAGATTACCAGGATGGATCTCTCAATGGAAGGAAATGAGATTGAAAGGAGACCCAATCGGAAGACCAAGACAGGTTTACCAAGGTGCTCAGGAAAGAAACTATATCGATATCGCAAGCAGATAATATTTGCTTCTACCATATCAAAATCCCAAAGCTTGCTTTGGGATTTTTTGTTTTTAACAATTAAGAATTTTTCTTTAAATAGAAACAGCACAATTTCGTATTATTTACAATTTTCTTTAGAAAATTATTTACGACAAAAGCCATAAAAGATTGAAACACTTAAGTGATTTTAAGTTATAAGCATATTGCATGAGGAGTATACATAAGTTTTAAAATCTCTTATTTTGATATCTGCAATCATCTGTGATAAGATCTGCGAGAAACTTTAATTACCAATAAAAAGCTTTTTATTAAGCAGCTTTTAGCCTCATTTATAAATATTCAAACAGTGTTATCCACAATAATTATCCACAATGCTTGTCATTCAATAGAAATGGGCTTTAGCCCATTTGAATCATAAATCAAATCATCCATTGGCTTTAGCCAAAACAAACCAAAATTTTTTATAAAATTATATATCTTGTTGAAATTGAATTCAATAAATGACTAAATTTACTCCTGCAGAATGTAAGTTTTCGGCTAAGATAAGATGAATGATATTGATTGATTAAACGAGCTGAAATCCGTTTCTAGTGATCAGAAATGAAGATTATTTTCTGGCCAGTATTTAAAAATAAGAACTAATTAACAATGACTTTCGGAGAACATATACTATTTTTTTTCAGTGCCTTGGGAGCTTTCAATGGAGTTTTGCTTGGTATTTATCTGCTGTTCGTTAAAAGGCTGAGAAATTTACAGGATTTCTTTCTGGGAGTTTTGCTTTTAATGTTAAGCAGTAGAGTTGGGATAGCAGTTTGTATGTACTTTTATCCCGAATTACCAAGGATCATTCCGCATCTGGGGATGTCTGCATTGTTTTTTGCAGGTCCTGCTTTATATTATTACATCAAATCTTCCTTTTATCAGGAACAGTTTGACCTGAATTCATCCAGAAAAGCGTTTGGATTTTTAACCGTTCTTTTGGGAGTTGTTGGATTGCTATATTTAGTCTTTCCGGTGGCTTGGGATGATTATTTTGGAAGTTTTATATATACTGTTTGGTCAGTATTTATTTGCCTCACAGTTTATCAGTATTATATTTTTTCTAAACAGAATATCAGAAGCTCCAATAAATTTGTTCTTCCGGTTCTCATCAGTAATGTGATTATCTTTTTGACTTACCAGCTAATTTCTACAGGTTGGGTACAGATTTATTGTGCAGGAGGAAGTCTGGTTTTTTCATTTGTTCTGTATGCTAACTTTTTAATTTTATTCAATAAAAAAGATCAACAGATTCCGGCAAAAGATCCTGGTAACAGATATTCTAATAAAAAGATTTCAGAAGAACAGGCAGATAATTTTGCTTCCAGATTAGAAAAACTGATGAATACAGAAGAACTTTATAAAAATCCAAATCTTAAATTAAGTGATCTTGCCTTCAGAATGAATATATCAACCCATCAGCTATCCCAGCTGCTGAATGATAATTTAGGGAAAAGTTTTTCCACATACATTAATGAATACCGAATTGGTGAAGCCTGCGGAAAAATAGAAAATGGTTCTTATTTAAAAATTGAAGAGATTGGATATGAGGTTGGATTCAATTCAAAATCAACTTTCTTTTCAACATTCAAGAAAATAAAGAATACCACACCACTTTTATACAAACAGATGCAAACACCTTCTGAGACTGGGGTTCATAGTCTCAATTTATAATTTCGTACTGCTGAATTTTAATTCTAAAACCTGATTTTTACCATAAGCCAATACTTTTGATCTCATAAAATTTAAAAATTATGATGATCAAATTATGGCTCTTTCTGTTATTACTATTTCTACCAATTTTTGGAAAGGCACAGAAAGCCACGGGAAATAATGAATCGGATTCTCTGGCTCGGCAAAAGTCTTCAACAACAAATATTTCAGAAGTTGTTATCCAAGCCGCCCCACGAAGCGTCAAATTGAATGACGGAAATTTGACGGTGGCTGTTTCCGGAAATAAAGACTTTAAGACTTCCACCCATCTGCTTGATGTTTTAAGAAAAACACCAGGAGTAACTATCGATCAGGAAGAAGGAATCTTTATTGGAGGAAGAGTGACTCCCGCCATATTCATTGATGGCAAACCTATTGTAATGAGTAATCAGGAGTTGCAGGCTTATTTACGGTCTTTATCACCGGAAATGGTAGAATCTCTTGAAGTAAACACCAATCCATCTTCAAAATATGATGCAGAGTTTAAAGGAATTATTGACATTAAGCTGAAAAAGAATACCGATCTGGGTTGGAAAGGAAATTATAATGGGAATCTGTATGCATATAAGTTCAACTCCCGGGAGAATACTCTGAATCTTACTTATAACACAGAAAAAGTAGCATACAGTTTTCAGGGAGGATATAACGATGGAATCTCATTTTATCAATACAATGCCCTACAACGGCTGGCTAATACCAATGTTATGAGGACCAGAACCTATCAGGAGGATCAGGTAAATGTGTACAACATTCAGGCAGGAGCAGATTTTAGATTGAATGATAAAAACAGGCTAAGGCTGAACCTAAGGGGCAGTTCCAGGGAGATTGACCGGATGCGCTTAGGTTCATTATATACTACTGATAAAAGTGAAAAACAGCTTGTTTTTAATACCAGAAATGAAAATCCAATGCACTATTCCCAGAACAATTACGGGATTACCACTGATTATTCTTTTCAAAATAAAGGATTTAAAATAAATTTTTTAGGTAATTATCTCTCCGTGAAAAACAAGCAGAAAGATGATTTTATTAACAGAGACAAAGCTTCTTCTGAGGTATTGTCCTATTGGAAATCTGATCTTGTTAATAAGATAGATATTTATACAGGGCAGATTGATGCCTCTCAAAAAATAGGAGAAGCAGAAGTAGAGGCAGGACTTAAATATAGCCAGTCTGATACCAACAACAATATCAGGTATGATACTTTATCTGTGAATAACCAGTTTGCATTCGATCCTGATAGAAGTAATCTGTTTTCCTACAAAGAGAAAGTATTGGCAGGGTATTTAGCCTATAAACAAAAATTTGGAAAACTTCAGATCAATGCAGGATTAAGGCTTGAAAATACAAATAGTGTTTCTGATGCTGTTACTTTAGATTCTATTGTTTCAAGAAATTATCTGGAATGGCTACCATCTTTCAGTGCAAACTATACATTTAATAAATCTAATGAACTTTCACTATCCTATAGCAGAAAAATAACAAGGCCTGTTTTTTCACAGCTTAATCCATTTCGGTATTACTTCAGTCCTTTGAATTACTCAATAGGAAACCCTTATCTGCAGCCTTCTTTTACAAGCCAGATCAAAGCAACTTATCGATACAAAAATTGGATCACAAGTTTTACAATAGGAAAAGAAAAAGATGTGATGGCCCGCTATCCTATATATAATCCGAAAACCAATGTATTGGAATATCTTGGAGCCAATCTTCCATACCGTAATTTTGTAGTCCTGGAAACAAGTTTTCCTGTGAAAATTACAAAATGGTGGAATATGACAAGCCAGATTTCAGGATATTACAATTATGAGTTCAGACCTTATCTTGATCAGGTTTTTACACTGGGGATTTATAACTATGAAATCAGGCTAAACCAGGTATTTACTTTACCCAAAGGATACACTGTTAATCTATTTGCTAATTATGAATCTAAAACCGGAAACAGTCTTTATATTATCAAACCACGGTATAGCATAGATCTATCCATTCAAAAATCCTGGCTTGATAATAAGCTGAACACAAAGATCGGCTATAATAATATTTTTGATACCTATGATCAGCAGTTAGAGTTCAGGCATAAACAGATTATGGACAATCAGTTTAGGCATTGGTGGGATAACAGTCGTTTCTATTTTTCACTGAGCTATAGCTTTGGAGGCTCAAAATATCAGGCAAAAGAATCTCAGAGAACAGAGGAAGAAAACAGAGCAAGATAAAAGAAAACCTGCTTGGAAAAGCAGGTTTATTATTTTTATTAAGGGCAAACGCAGTTACCACATGTCCAGATTCTGCAGCTACCGTCGTCATTCCATTCACAGCAGTATCTTGGCTTAGTAGGGCCAATTCCTCCGGTTACTGATTTTTGTTGCTCTCTTCCTAATTTTTGCGCGTTTTTAAGCACTGAATTGTTCTTGTTCATGATTTTGATTTTTTGATGTTAATAGTTAATTTGTAAACAATATAATTTCACGGAAATTATATCACTAATATAGGAATTTATTTTATTTAAAAAAGAAAAATTTATCATTATGTATATGAAATATAGAATTTTGTATCTTTTTAGATGAGGTTGTAATGTTTTTTTTCATAAAATAATGAGGATATTTTATACTCAAAAAAGAAAAATAAAGAGTCTCGTATAAATATCTTTTCCAAAAGCAGATTGATGATAAAGTATTAAAAAGCCGCCTCTGCATTTTGTAGAAACGGCCTAGGATATTTTATGGGCACATACATCTGTCACATGTCCAGATGAAACATTTTCCAGTGACATCATCCCACTCACAACATCTTCTGCCTGGTATTGCTCCTCCGATTACTGATTTTTGTTGGTCTCTACCTAATTTTTGTGCCTTTTTCAGCACTTGAATGTTCTTGTTCATAACTTTGTTTTTGATGTTAATAGTTAATTTTAATATATATAATTTCGCGATAATTATATCACTAATGTAGGAAATTAAATTATAAAAAAATCTATTTTTTGGTCCTTATGTAGATGAAATATAGTAGTTTATAGATGTTCTTTTATACTTTATACTGCGGTTTGTTGAATAGGGGGTAAATTTCGCTGAAAGGAGGTTCTTGCGGAGGCCGAAATTCAGGTATAAAATAATCCAAAAGTTTTCTAGATAGAGACCTTTACTTATATTTGTAGTATTGCATAAATCTTTATGAGACTAAACATTAAAAACGAAACGGGCAGGCTGAGATCAGTAGTTCTGGGCCAGCCTAATTCATTGGGAGCCGTTCCCACGCTAGAGGAAAGTTATGACGCTAAGTCATATTACTCAATTGAACACAACATTTATCCTAAAGAAGAGGATATTATCAATGAAATGAACGCTTTTGAAGCGGTATTAAAAAAGTATGACGTTGAAGTATTACGCCCAAGCATTATCCAAGATTATAATCAGGTCTTTTCAAGAGATGTAGCATTTGTAATTGATGATAAAATGATCATTTCAAATGTGATTGCAGACAGAGCAGATGAACAGGAAGCATACAAAAGCGTTTTTGAAAAAGTGGCCTGGAGAAAAATTATCAATCTTCCGGAAACAGCACATATTGAAGGTGGCGATGTAATCGTATGGAATGATTTTATTTTCATCGGAACCTGTTTCAGCGAAGATTACAGAAACTATAAAACGGCAAGAACCAACGAGTATGCCATTGAAATTTTAAAAGAATACTTCCCCAAGAAAAGAATCATTGATCTTGAACTGAAGAAAAATGATAAAATTCCGTTTGAGGGAATCTTACATCTGGACTGTACTTTCAATCCGGTGGGAGAAGACAAATGTATCATCTACAAAAACGGATTTGTTGACGAAAGCGATTACCGCCTGATCATCGATATTTTCGGAGAAGAAAACTGCTTCCACATCAATGATGAAGAAATGTTTGAAATGTTCCCTAATATTTTTTCTATTTCTCCGGATGTTGTCGTTTCAGACAAAGCATTCACAAGAATGAACAACCATTTAAGAAACGAATGGGGAATGACCGTAGAGGAAATCCCATACAGAGAAATCTCTAAAATGGGTGGTCTGTTGAGATGCTCTACAATGCCGCTTGTAAGAGAATAGTTGAGTTGTAGAGTTATAGTGAGAGAGAATCTTTTAATTTTTTAATTCAAAAAAACATGCAAACAACAGATACAGTATTAATGATAGAACCGATTGCATTCGGTTACAACGCAGAAACTGCGAAAAATAATTACTTTCAGGTAGAACAGACAGGTTCTGATATTCAGTCAAAAGCTTTGGCAGAATTCAATACCTTCGTTGGGAAACTGAGAGAAAAAGGGATCAATGTAATTACTATTAAAGATACATTGGATCCTCATACCCCGGATTCTATTTTCCCAAATAACTGGGTAAGTTTCCACAAAGACGGAAAAGTGGTTTTATACCCGATGTTCGCTTCCAACAGAAGAGTGGAGAGAAGAGATGATATTATTGAAAGCATCAAGGACCAGGGATTTGAAGTCTCTGAAGTTGATGACTGGTCATTTCCTGAAACTCAGGGTCATTTCCTGGAAGGAACGGGAAGTATGATCTTCGATCACGATAATAAGATTGCATACGGATCTGTCTCTTTGAGGTTAGACGAAAACCTATTCAGAGAATTCTGTGAAAAGTATGACTTTACACCGGTTGTTTTCCATTCTTATCAGACTGTGGGTACAGAAAGACTACCTATCTATCACACCAATGTCATGATGTGCGTGGCAGATAAATTTGTAGTGATCTGCCTTGATTGTATTGATGATGAATTGGAAAGAGAAAAGGTGATTGAAACCATCAAGAATTCAGGAAAAGAAATCGTTGAAATTTCAGAAGATCAAATGCAGCAGTTTGCTGGAAATATGCTTCAGGTTCAGAATAAAGATGGAGAAAAATTCCTTGTCATGAGTCAGACAGCTTATCAATCGTTAAATCAGGAACAGGTAGCTGCCATTGAAAAATATTGTGAAATTATTTATTCAGATTTAAATACCATTGAGGTAAACGGAGGAGGAAGTGCAAGATGTATGCTGGCAGAGGTTTTTCTTCCAAAAAAATAATATATTTACGAAAAAATTAATTGAACCCATTATCAAATAAAGGTTTACATATTCTTCTGACTTTGGAAACAGAGTCAGAAGATTTGTTATTAGACAGCACAGGTTTTCTTGCTTTTACAGAACGTATTCTCAAAACAAAAGAAGTAGAGATTGTAGGAATTACCAATCATGTATTTGAAAATCAGAGTTTCACTTCGGCAGTCTGCCTTAAAGAATCACATCTCTGTATTCATACATGGCCGGAATTTAAACAGCTTACTTTCGATGTTTTCCTTTGTAATTATACTCAGGATAATACCGCAAAAGTAGAGCAGATTGCGGATGAGGTTGTTCAGTATTTTAAAGCTAATACCATTCAGAAACACAAAATTTACAGATAGAAATGGATCATATATGTCCCGTTTGCCGAACTCATAATAATGATCTGGCCATAGATTTTTCCATTGAAGAATTTATCTGCAGCCATTGTAATAATCTCATTACAATAGGACAGTCTGTCAAGAGAAAGATTGTTAAAAAGCCTGTAGAAAATGTTGTCCTGGAAGTGGGTCGCAAGGGTTTGCTATATGGTAAGGAGTACTGGATAATTAATATTGTTATTAAAAAATATGGTTCAGATACCTTTTGGCGGGAATATGCTCTGAAAGACCGTGCCGGAAACAATGTGTATCTGAGTGAAAGTGACGGCCACTGGGTTTTCCTTCGTCCTGTAGATTTTGCCTTTAAAGAATTCCAATATTATGCTGAAGCAGATGGTAAGAAATACAGATGGTATGAAACCACACCCTGTAACGTTCATGCTGCTGCCGGTTTTTTTGAAGAAAAATTACAGTCTGGGTTAGCGTACTATAAAGAATATGTAAACGGTACAGAAATGATCTCCCGCGAAGAATATGGAAAAGCAGTACAGTTTTTCAAAGGAAATCATATTTCAAGGGGTGAAATTAAAAAAGCATTCGGTATAACAGATATGCCTTACCGCTCTGGAACAGGAATTGTTCAGCCGTTTCTCTTTAATGTTAAACAATGTACCAATATTATGGCAATTACAGCTTTATTGATCTGTATCTTGCAGTTATATGTGGTAACCTCAAGAAGTAATCAGACCGTCTTTGAGCAGGGTGTCAACTTTGCAGATGTTACTGATAAGGAGATGGTAAGTAAAAGCTTTACCCTTTCAGGCGGATCTGCCCCGTTAAAAGTACATGTATTTTCTGATGTGGATAACTCCTGGGCGAATGTAGGCCTCGGCCTTGTAAATGAAAAAACCAACGAAGTAATTTATGCTTCCAAGGATATTGAAAAATATTCCGGATTTGAAGGAGGAGAAAGCTGGAGCGAAGGAAGTACTACTGAAGACTTTAATCTGTGCGGTATTCCTGGAGGAACTTATCATTTTCTGATCTCAGCAGAAAAAGAAGGTGGTACAAAAGACCTGTTTAAATCTGGCTACAGGCCGGAGAATGCAGATTTTTCTATTATTAAAAACGATGCGGGAAGCTTCTTTCTCAAAAATGATAAAGACCAAACCATCAGTACCTATGGCGAAAGAGGTATTCTTGCCAATGATATTATACTGAGAACCGGCCTTCAGAATAATATGAAAGAAACAGGAAAATTAGATTCTATCCTTACCAATATGCCTCAGGAATATGGTTATCCTGGAAACTATGAAAGAAATCCTTCTGTAAATATTAAAGCAAGCTGGCTGCCGGTTTCCTTCTGGAACTTTGGAATTGTGTTGGCCTGTCTCATCATATTTGCCGTAGTAATCTCCTGGATGAAACGTATTTTTGAATCAGGCAAATGGAGTCATAGTTCCAATTCACCCTATTCCAATAATTAAACTATGGAAAGAGTAATTAATTATATCAAAAGCAACTGGCTGCTGTTTACCATCGGAGGATTTTTTATGGGCTGGTTCGTTTACCTTACATTTACAGGAAACCAATTCTGCGACTGTGTAAAAACAGAAAAATATCGCGACGGAACCACAAAAAGCCATTCCCGAACAGGATTTTACAGATACTATCACAAATAAAAATTAAAAACTATGGACAACATGAATGTATTACCTATATTCAATTCAGTTCTTTATTCATTTTTAGGAATTGCCATCTTACTGGTATGTTATTTTATCATAGAGAAATTGACTCCTGAAAAAACATGGCATGAGATTGCTCAAAATAAAAATATAGCACTGGCTATTGTTTTCGGGGCTTTTATCATCGGAATTTCAATGATTATAAGCGCAGCGATTCATGGATAAAAAGAGGATTCCTCTTGAGCTGCTTTTACTGTTTTCGGTATTTGTTATTGCTACATGCGGATTGATTTATGAATTGGTGGCGGGAGCGTTGGCAAGCTATCTTTTAGGAGACTCGGTAAAGCAGTTTTCCTTTATCATTGGGGTCTACCTGTTTTCTATGGGAGTAGGTTCCTATCTGGCTAAATTCATTAAGGGGAATCTTATCGATAAATTCGTAGAGATTGAAATACTGGTAGGAATTGTTGGCGGAGTCAGTTCAGTAGTACTGTTTGTATTGTTTAATACCCTGGCCCATTTTGAAAGTGTTCTATATCTCTTTGTCTTTTTCACAGGATGTTTGGTAGGTGTGGAAATTCCACTTTTAATGAATATTCTGAAAGATAAGGTTCAGTTTAAAGATTTAGTTTCAAATGTATTTGCCTTTGATTATATTGGGGCTTTACTTGCATCTATTCTTTTTCCTTTGGTTTTGATTCCGCAGCTGGGCATTGTAAAAACACCTTTGTTCTTCGGGTTAATTAATATTTCCATTGCCATATTTTTATGCTTTTATCTTAAAAAAGAATTATCAAAACCTTTCTCATTAAAAATAAAATCAATTGCTGCATTTATCTTATTGGTTGGGCTTTTCATTTTTTCAGATACGATTTTGTCTTACTCGGAGGAGAAACTTTATGGGGAAAATATTGTATATACAAAAAGTTCTCCCTATCAGAGAATTGTTTTAACAAGAAACAATCGTGAATTCAGGCTGTATTTGAACAATAACCTGCAGTTTTCCTCAACTGATGAGTACCGTTATCATGAAGCATTGGTACATCCGGCAATGTCGATGGCTAAAAATATTGATAATGTATTAATTTTGGGCGGCGGTGACGGTTTTGCAGTACGTGAGGTTCTGAAATATAAAGAGGTGAAAAAGATTCAGCTCGTTGATTTGGATGGCGAAATGACTGATTTCTTCAAAACCAATGAAACCATGCGAAGACTGAATCAAAGTTCTTTGTCTAATCCAAAGGTGGAAGTGATCAACAAAGATGCTTATATCTGGGTAAAAGAAAATAAAAAGAAGTTTAATGTCATCATTATTGACTTTCCGGATCCGTCCAATTACAGCTTAGGAAAACTGTATTCTCTGCAGTTTTATAAAGAGCTTGAAAGATTGACTACTCCGGATACTAAAATTGTAGTACAAACTACCTCTCCTTATTTTGCCCCTAAATCATTTTGGTGCATAGAGAAAACGCTTAATCAGATTTTTCCTTTTACTTCAGCATATCATACATATGTTCCGTCTTTTGGAGAATGGGGTTTTTCAATGGCCTCATTTGAGCCGGTGAAGAATAAGATCTACAGAAGGCTTCCCAATCTGAAATACTATGATTATGATTTTTCACAAATATCTTACTTCAACAAAGATATGAAAGTGAATGAAGTAGAAGTTAACCGTCTGGATAACCAGATATTAGTCCGTTATTTTGATGAAGAGTGGGGGAAAGTTCAGTAGAAAAGACTTCCTGAAAACAGTAATGTTGGGCGGACTGATGCTTCCATTTCTGCAATATTGTGGAAAGAAGGTGAAATCTCTGTTGTTGAAAATCACGGGCACCAACCATGTTTTAGGGCATAAGCTATGGGCAAAGGATTTTCCACAATTTTCAGAAGTTATCCACATTAAGTATCTCGTGGTAGGTGGAGGGATCTCGGGGCTTTCTGCCTGCAGGTTTTTCAGTCAGCATGGTGAAAATGATTATCTTTTACTGGAAATGGAAGATCATTTGGGAGGAAATTCCTCCAACGGGCAGAACACATTTTCAAAATTTCCGCTGGGAGCACATTATCTGCCCCTACCCAATAAAGAGAATACTGAGATTATAGACTTCCTTGCTGAATTTGGGATTTGTCAGGGAACAGAAGAGAACGGAGAACCTGTTTTGGATGAGTATCAGATGACTTTTCCACAACAGGAAAGACTGTTCTATAAAAACTCATGGCAGAATGATATTGTTCCCCAAAAAGGTATTTCTGCAGAGGTACAGCAAGAGCTTGACCGTTTCTTTAAAATGATGGATGGTTTCCGCCAAAAGAAAGATATCCATGGAAACTATTGGTTTGCGATTCCTGTTCATGATTCCAGCAGGGAAGATGAGGTTCTGGAGTTGGAAAAGATGCTTTTCAAAGATTGGTTACAAGAATATGATTTCAAATCGGAGGAACTTCTCTGGCTGTTGGATTATTCCTGCAGAGATGATTATGGTTTAGGAATAGATTATGTTTCAGCCTGGGCAGGAATTCATTATTTTGCCGGCAGGAAAAACAATTGGAGTAAAAAGTATAAGGATCAGGTATTCACATGGCCGGAAGGAAATGCAAAGCTAACTCATTATCTTTCAAAGTATACAAAAGATAAAATATTAACTAAAAATTTAGTTTTTGATATTGAGATCAATGATAAGGTCGAAGTTTTAAGTTTTGACAATGTTCAGAAGAAGACCAGAAAGATCATTGCTGATAAAGTTTTATTAGCCACTCCACAGTTTGTCAATGAAAGAATATTTAAAAACAGAAAAGCATCACCATTCCATTATGTTCCATGGTTATTGACAACCATTACCCTGAAAAATGATTTTGGAGGAGATGAAGAGCTTGCCTGGGATAACGTAATTTATGGATCATCCGGCTTAGGATATATTTTTGATCAGCATCAGAATATCAGTCAGGTCATCGGCGAGAAAGTGATTACTTACTATAAAAGCTTCTCTACAAACGATTGTAAAAAGGCAAGGAAGAAGCTGTATTCTATGAAAGAACCTGAACTGAAAAACTTAGTTTTAGAGGACCTGAAGAAAGCTCATCCTTTGATAGAAGATTTTATTTTGGAAATGCAGTTTCATAAAATAGGCCATGCTATGATTGCTCCCGTTCCGGATCAGATTTTTGGAGAACATACAAAAGCAGCCAAAGAGCCTATTGAAGGAAAAGTATTTTTTGCCCATTCCGATCTTTCAGGAATTTCTATTTTTGAAGAAGCTTTCTATCAGGGAATAAGAACAGCCCAACAAATGTTTTAAGTCCCCATGATTGGTATATAATCTAAAGAAATAGCCTTGTCAAGGCTGATTGATTTTAAAAAACAAATTACTATCACAGATGAAACAACCTTGGATACATAATGCAAAAACAGACGGGTGGTTTATCTTATCCCCACCATTTCTGGTATTGTTGATCATTTTTCTTTTTCAGAAGCAAATTCAGGGGTTGGAGAATCATTATTCCTTTTATACATGGCTTTTCCTGATTGTTTTTGTAGATGTAGCACATGTGTATTCCACTTTGTTTAAAACCTATTTCGTGAAAGCTGAAGTACAAAGGAGAAAGCTGTTGTATTTGGGCATACCGGTTATAAGCTGGTGCTTGGGAATTGCTTTGTTCCAATTTGGAGCTTTAACGTTCTGGTCAGTACTGGCACTCATTGCTGTGTTTCATTTTATCCGACAGCAGTATGGTTTTATGAGGATCTATGCCCGTTTTGAACCGGATAACTGGAGTAAGAAAATAGATGAGGTTGCGATCTATACCGCTACTGTCTTTCCCATGTTATATTGGTTTAAAACCCCACGTGCCTTTACCTGGTTTGTTAATAATGAATTTGACTGGCTTAAAAATTTACCGGATTATATTGGTGTTATTACGGTTCTGTATATTCTTATTGTAACGGTTTGGATTATAAAAACTATCGTTGAAGTCATTAAAACTAAGACGGTCAATATTCCTAAAACAGCATTGATTACCGGAACTTATTTATCCTGGTATTTTGGAATCATATATTTTAATAATGATCTGCTTTTCACTTTTCTGAATGTAGTTTCCCATGGGATTCCATATATTGCCCTGATCTATATCCGTGAAATTAAACAGAAGGATCATCGTCAGTTGAACTGGATGCAGGTTTTTAAACCATTTTCAGGGATCTTTTTATTTGTTGGCATTATTTTATGCTTAGCCTTACTGGAAGAGTTTTTATGGGAAACCTTGGTGTGGAATGAACACTTTTCAATGGATCTGGCTGTTTCAGAGAGTCTGCTTCAGTTTTTGGTACCCTTATTAGTAGTTCCGCAGCTTACTCACTACCTGTTAGATGGTTTTATCTGGAGAAGACCGAAAAAAGTTAGCTAACTTTGTCTGGAATTTTTAAAATCTAAAAATGAGACAATACTTTTTAACTTTAGCAATTTTCCTCGGAATATTTGTGGGAGGACAACAGAAAACATTCTGTAATCCGATCAATATAGATTATGGTTATACTCCTTTTGAAGTCTTTTCAAAACAAGGAAAACACCGTGCTACAGCAGATCCGGTTATTGTCAATTTTAAAAATAAACTTTTCCTTTTCTCTACGAATCAGGAAGGGTATTGGTATAGTGATAATATGCTGGACTGGAAGTTTATCAAAAGAAAATTTCTCAGGGATAATAAATATATTCATGATCTCAACGCTCCGGCGGTATGGGCAATGAAAGATACATTGTATGTGTATGGCTCTACCTGGGAACAGGATTTTCCGATCTGGAAAAGTACAGATCCTACGAAAGACGACTGGAAAATTGCTGTGGATACCTTAAAAGTAGGTGCCTGGGATCCAGCATTCCATTATGATGAAGATAAAAATAAGCTCTACCTGTACTGGGGATCCAGTAACGAATGGCCTTTATTGGGAACAGAAGTAAAAGTTAAAACCCTTCAGTCTGAAGGCTTCGTAAAGCCTATCATTAAACTGAAACCGGAAGACCATGGCTGGGAAAGATTTGGGGAATATAATGATAATGTTTTTCTTCAGCCCTTTGTGGAAGGAGCTTGGATGACCAAACACAATGGGAAATATTATATGCAGTATGGCGCTCCGGCTACTGAGTTCAGCGGATATTCAGATGGTGTATATGTAAGTAAACATCCTTTAGAAGGCTTCGAATACCAGCAGCACAATCCGTTTTCTTATAAACCGGGAGGATTTGCACGAGGAGCCGGACATGGAGCAACCTTTGAAGATAATTATAAAAACTGGTGGCATGTTTCAACCATTTTTATTTCCACGAAAAATAATTTTGAAAGAAGACTGGGAATATGGCCTGCAGGATTCGATAAAGATGATGTCATGTATACCAATACAGCATATGGAGATTACCCGACTTACTTACCACAGTATGCACAGGGGAAAGATTTTTCAAAAGGTCTTTTTGCCGGATGGATGTTACTTAATTATAATAAACCTGTTCAGGTTTCGTCTACCCTTGGAAGTTATCAGCCCAATTTTGCCGTAGATGAAGATATTAAGACTTATTGGAGTTCTAAAACAGGAAATGCAGGAGAATGGTTTCAGACCGATCTTGGGGAAGTATCCACCATCAATGCCATCCAGATTAATTATGCAGACCAGGATGCTGAGTTTATGGGGAAGACTTTAGGCAAAATGCATCAGTACAAAATCTATGGTTCAAATGATGGGAAAAAATGGAAGGTCATTGTAGATAAAAGCAAAAACACAAAGGATGTTCCTCATGATTATATTGAGCTTGAAAAACCAGTGTCGGCAAGGTTCCTTAAAATGGAAAACCTTAAAATGCCCACAGGAAAATTTGCACTGAGCGGTTTCAGGGTATTCGGAAAAGGAGCAGGGGAAAAGCCAAAAAAAGTAGAAGGATTTGTTCCTCTCAGAGCTGATGCTAAAAAATATGGAGAAAGAAGAAGTATATGGATGAAATGGCAGCAAAACCCTGAAGCGGATGGATATGTTATCTACTGGGGAAAATCTCCTGATAAATTATACGGAAGCATTATGGTATATGAAAAGAACGAGTATTTTTTTACCGGGGCAGACAGAACGGATGCCTATTATTTCCAGATCGAAGCTTTTAATACCAATGGAATGTCTGAAAGGACAGAGATTGTAAAATCTGAATAATTTTAAAACAATAAACCAAACTACATACCATGAAAAAACTTAAAATCATTTCATTTTCACTTTTTCTGCTTGCTTCCTTAGGTTGCGGGAAAAATGAAAACCAGGACTACCAGTCGAATCTGGATAAAGCTGTTCGGAATATTCACAACAGTCTTCAGAAAGAGTTGAAGACTTCTATTCCCTCACTGAGTGTTTACGTAGTTTCCCCAAAAGGAACTCTTTTCAGTACCATAACAGGAGCAAATGGTACTGTGATTAACGAAAATACCTATTTCCGTTTTGCAAGCAATACAAAGAATTTTACTTCTACAGCTATTTTAAAAATGATGCAGGACGGATGGCTGCACCTGGATGATGAAATTACAGAGATGATCCCCGGAACGAATATTCCTTATACTCCAGACGGAGCAGATTGGAATTTCCCCAATAAAAGCCAGATAACGATCCGGCAGCTTTTGCAACATAATGCGGGAGTATATGATATTACGAATGATGCTTCAAAGTATAATATAAACGGACAGACTTATACTGAGTATATGCTTGATAATTTTCCGGATCACCAGTTTTCTACTTCGGAATACGTGAAAATTTTAACAAAAAACAGCCTTACCTATGGTGCACCCAATACAGTGTATCACTATTCAAATACAGGATACTCTATTCTGAGTGAAATTATATCCAGGATTTATTCACAAAAAGCTGGAATGAACAAAACATACAGTAACTATATGTATGATTATATTGTTGGTCCAGGTACAAAGGTTCCGCTAAAAATCAAATTTCCGGAGCTTGCTTCAGATAAGCAGCTTCCTGCACCTTATGTGAAAGGACTCATTAAATATGATAGTCATGACGAGTTTACCAATCTTAAAAATACAAGTGCTCATATAGGAGAAGGAAACGGGATTGGAACTATGAAAATGCTTTCTGAATATATCAGAAGCATAATGAAAGCAGAGAATGTACTTAATGCTTCAAGTGTTAAGCTAATGAGAACCAATAAAGGCCCTGCAACTACTCCTGAACAACATAATTATTCTTTGGGGTGTTTCTACATTCCGGGAGTAGGATATGGACATAATGGTGCCACTGAAGGATATCTTTCCATGATGCTTTATGATCCGGAAACCGATTTTTCAGTAGTTGTACTGATGCCATTCTGGGATCTTAGAAATAATATGAAAGATTTTCCTAAATGTATAAATACTCTGAATGCCGCTGCTGCAGAAGCAAAAAAGGTCGTTGGATATTAAAAAAATAAACGCTTTGAGAATTTTCAGAGCGTTTATTTTTTATCAATATGTTTTAGAAACGTTTCAATTTTATTAATAAGAAAAAAATTATTAGGCTGCTTATCCCAATCCAGATGTCCGCCATTGAATTCATAAGATTCATGGATGACATTATTTTTACTCAAAACCGAATCCAGTATTTTACTTTGGCTTAAAGGAATAACACGGTCTGTTTTTCCATAGTAGGAAAGGGTAGGGGAAGAAGTGGAGGTAATCCAATGCACTGGGCTTGCAAAATTAATTGCTGAGGTTCCGGTTGGTAAAGTTTTAGGGTCAACTAAATGTTTTTCCACAAAAGAATATTCTTCATAGTTTTTAAAACCAGCATCTGAAAGATCAGCAGGACCTACAATATTGATCACCGCTTTTACCTCTTTATCAATATCAGAATGATAAGCATAAAGCATGGATAAATGCCCACCAGCGCTGTTTCCCAGAAGAATCAACTTAGGTCTGTATCTTAATCTGTCTTTGAGAAACGCAGTAACGCTTTTAATATCATCTGTTTGATTGGGAATTCCGTATTGCATTGCAGAGGCGAGTCTATAATTCATATTCACAAAAATATGGTCGGGAAATCTCTGCATCAGGGAAAATGTGAATAAGGTAAGCTGAGATTTATCTCCACCACGCCAGCCTCCACCATGAATTATGATAAAGACTTTACGTTCTCCGGTGAGTTTTTTATCAGGAATATAAAGGTCCATAACCTGCTCAGGGCCTTTTCCATAACGAATATCTTTCTCTTTACTAAAGCTTATATTGTTTCCAATACTGATTTTGTTTTCTTTACATGCAGTCAGTAAAAAGAAGACCAAGCAGATAATGAATCGTAAACTCTTTTTCATACAACTAAAGATAAAAAACCTGCTGAAGAATCAACAGGTTTAGATACAAAATAATTTGATTGAATATATATGAAGAAAGATAGTTTATCTTGTTCTGCTCTTGATAGAATCTGAAGCCCCTTCAATATCTCTTACCTTTTTCAGTTTTTTATTTCCGAAATTGTAAGTAAGGCTTACTGTTAAGGTTCTTTTATACTGATTCTGATGAATATAGTTATAATTTCCATTGCTTTGATAATCGTCAATTACCACAATATTGGTTCTTAAAACATCATTTACATTCACGGCAAAGGTCCAGTCGTTCCAGTTTTTCTTTATGCTAAGATCTAAACTTGATAATCCGCGTAGCATACCCAGTTCTATCTGCTGTTTGTCTATATAGAAGAAATTCACTCCAAGGAACCATGTTTTCGCTTTATCAAGACGGATAGTATTGTTGGTCTGAATCAATAGACTGGTAGAATTTATATCATTGACATAGGTGACGTACTGCCCAGATTCATTTTTGAATCGGTCTCCTGTAGTGGGATCCATATCCAGACTTCCGTTGTTTCTGTTATGTTGAACACCTATGCTGAAGTTGGTCGTCCAATACTGTTTAAAGAATGATTTTTGGACTCCTATCATGGCAGACATTTCCTGCTTATCTCCAAAATTGGTTCTGATATATCTTAAGGCAAGATTTTTACCAGTATCCCCATTAGGCTTTTCTGGATATCCCTGTAGAGGAACCTGGGTGATAGCATCTTTAATATAAGAATGATTTAAAACTACAAAGTAGGAGTTTTTATACATATACATCAGCTCCTGATTATATGTAGAGGAAGCCTTTACAAACGGGTTGTTTTGAGTATAGTTATCATCTGTTAGTTTATTCACAACCGGATTGAGTTCCCAAAAACTAGGTCTTCTCATTCTGCTTGAAAATGAATAAGAGAGATTGTTCTTATCATTAATGGCATAGTTAAAGCTCAGATAAGGAAGAAAATTGCTGTAGTTTCTTTCTATCCTTTTAAGAGCTTCTGCATCTGGAGGTGGATTATCCGAAGTTCCTAAACTGTTGGTAATCTCATATCGGGCCCCTATTTTTCCGGAAATTTTATCAGAAAACTTCTTTTCAGCTGTCACGTAGAAACCATAGATGTTTTCATCGTAGATAAAATGGTTAGGTGCTGACTTTGTTGGCTTTGCAGGGTCAATGAAATAAGTATCGTTTTTAGTATCATTGTCTGTTTTGGTTTTATTATAATTTCCACCTACAGAAATGGTCAGATCATTTTTAAACTTCTGAATATAATCAGCCATTCCTGAGAAATTGTTGATAATCTGTGGCAGGTTCTGTAGTAATTGTGTGCTTTCACCCAATACCTCTCTGTTGATATTGGAATTGTAGGTCATATTATTTATAGACTGGAATCTTTTATAATTCAGGTATGCTGCGTTTATATTCAGCTTACTTCCTAGAGAATCCGTTTTTAATTCATAATTTAAATTGAGCGAGTTATTATAACTTCTTGCATCTTCTTTGTTTTTGGACCAGGTATACCTGGGTTCGTCTTTTTGATTAATAATAGTATTGAACAGAGCTACTGTTGAATTATAACTTTTATTGGCCCAAGTGTTCCAGGATAATGCTAAGTTGCTTTTATCATTCAATTGATAATCTACATTCAGGTAGCCACCAATGTTTTTATTTGGATCATCAATATTACCGGTGGATTCATTGGATGCCCCCTCACTGCTGTTTTTCAAAGTGTAGGTCTGAGCCTCAATATTCTCACCGCCGCTGAGGCTGGCACTTATTCCCAGTTTGTCTTTTCTGTAATTAGCTGAGAAACTTGCCTGGCTGCCATTGTATTTTCCTTGGGTATTGGAGAATCTCATGTTTCCGTTAAGACCGTCACTCATTTTCTTCTTTAAAACGATATTGATGATCCCGTCAGAAGATTCCACCTGATATTCACTTCCCGGAACCGTAATCACTTCAATTTTCTGAATGTTTTCTGCCGGTGTATTTTTCAGGAACTGAGCCAAAGACTCTGCATCCATATTGGATTTTCTTCCGTTGATATAGATTAATACATTATTTTTCCCTGCAATTTTTAATGTTTTGTCATCTGTTGAAGACAATAAGGGAGTCTGTTTCAGAATATCGAAAGTTGTATTTCCTTTCGCTATAGGAGAAGAAGCTACATCATATACCAGACGGTCACTTTGTTTTTTGAAAATCTGTTTCGTGATGGTAACACCTTCTATATTTTTAGTTTTTGTCGAGTCAGATTTCTTTTCCTGAGCAAAAGCACAAGTTCCGAATATGACTGCTATTGACAAAAGTATACGTTTCATGTTTGTTATTTTAAGAGTGGTTAAATGAGGTAAGTTTTTATAGATTAGGTTCTTGATTTTACAGCATCATTCGCTGATTTCATTTCCCTTGCTTTTTTCAGTTTCTGATTTCCGAAGTTGTAGGTTACTCCAATGCTAAATACTCGCGGATAGTTGAAGTTGGTTATATTATTGTATTTTCCATTAGGCTGTATACCATTCACGCTGTAAAAGCTCTGGTTAAATAAGTCATTAACTTCTGCAACAACGGTCCAGTCGCCTATAATTTTTTTAACATTGATATCTAAGCTTTGTCTTACTCCTATTGTACCGCCTTCCATAGCTACTTTACTTCCGAAATAGTAATTAACTCCTAAAAACCAGTCTTTTTTAGATGAAAGACGAATAATATTGTTGAGGGTTGCAGACATATTGTAGTTTTTAACATCCACAATATAAGGCTCCAGTTCTTCAGATTCATATGGACCTAGCTGAGAAGTTGGATCCTGCCAAACCCCGCCTGTGTAAACAATATATCCCAGATTCACAGAATAGTTAGTGGTCCAGATATCTTTAAACCAGGACTTGTTCATCCCAAGTGTTAAGCTGATTTCTCTATTCTTCCCATAGTTGGTTCTTATATATCTCAGGAATTTTATTTTTTGCATAAGCATATCACCATTTGGACCATATATGATATTACCGTTTTTATCCGTTTGTGGAGTTGTTAAAATTCCCTGTAAAGGAAGCAGGTCAGAAGCTGCTGCATCATCAACCATTGTATAATTGAGATTGGCATAGAATGCATTTTTGTACATATAGTTCAGCTCCTGATTATAAAATTTAGCAGCCATTACAAAAGGGTTATTCTGAGTATAATTCGTTGGAGTAAAATATGTTCTGGAAGGATTCAGTTCCCAGAATCTTGGTCTTCTGATTCTGCTGGAGAACGTGTAGCTTAGGTTATGATCTGAATTGATGGCATAGTTTAGATTCAGATAAGGAAGCAGGTTGTTATAATTTCTTTCGAATCCTGTTTTTCCAAGAATATCCCCTGTACTTCTGGTCATTTCATAACGGGCTCCTATTTTTCCGGATAATTTTTCAGTCAGCTTTCTTTCATAATTAAGGTAAATACCCAGAATATTTTCTTTATAAATGAAATGATTGGTTTGCTTAGAATCCATTACAAATTCACCATCAATTAATTTGTCCTGTCTGGTATCATTATCTGTATTTGTATAATTATAACTCACCCCCATTAACCAGGTTGCTCCTTTGGATGTCTTTTTAAGATAGTCTATATTAGCTGCATAATTGTTGATGATTTGAGGTACAGATTGTTGCAAAGCAGAGTATCTCTTTTTATAGTCTTCACTGGAAGGGTCTATACCGAAAGGGATGCTTTCATTGAAGCTTGCTTTATCTCTGTTAAACCACAGATAAGAAACATTAGAAGTCAGTTTACTTCCCAGTGAGTCAGTTTTTATTTCATAATTTAAATTGAAAGAGTGATTTCTGGTTTGGGCGTCTTCATGATTAACAGTTCTGTCCATTAATATCCCATTTTGCCAGTTCGTCATATCAAGAATAGAGTTGAAACTCTTATTATATCTCATATTATAAGATAATCCCAAACTTTGATTCTTACTGATTTCATAATCAACATTAAATCCACCGCCAAAGTTTTTGTTAGGATCATCATTAGAACCATAAGATTCATTTCTGAAAGTTGGGTCTCCGTTGGAAAGCGTATATCTTTGTCTTTCAGTCCAGCTTCCCATTCTGAAATTAGAATTTCCTGACCATTTTCCCTGTCTGAAATTAAAAGAAGCCCCTGCTGACGGATTGTTGTAATAGGCCTGCTCATTCTGCATTTTCAAAGTTCCATTATAGCCATTATTTTTGTTCTTCTTCATCACAATATTGATGACCCCTTCCTTAGATTCCACCTGAAATTCACTTCCCGGAACTGTAATCACTTCAATTTTCTGGATATCTTCTGATGGAGTAGACTTCAGCATTTCAATCAATGCTTCAGAATCCATATTGGTCTTTTTATTATTGATGTAAATAACAGCATCAGACTTTCCAAGAATCTTTAGCGTTTTACCATCAATGCTTGAAATCATAGGAGTTTGCTTTAAAAGGTTAAACGTATTAGTGCCTTTAGCAATAGGGGAAGCTGCTACATCGTAAACAAGACGGTCTCCCTGTTTTTTGAAAACCTGTTTCTTGATATTGACTGACTCAATAGCATTTACTTTCAAACTATCTTTTTTCTGTTGAGCGGAAACCAGTCCGCTGAAGAATAGAGCTGCAATAAGAATTTGAGTTTTCATGATTATTATTTTTTAATTAATAGCTTGTATGGTTTGTTATTTAACATTACAAAGATATGTAATAAATTTAGTATTATGCAATACAAAGTACTTGAAAATAATTTTAACCAATATTAATTGATTGATTTTCAGTGACTAAAAATTTATATTTAAAAATTGATTGCTTGACCTTTCTGTATAATAAGACAACTGTAACAATAATTTTGTTACAGTAAAATGTGAAATTTTATGAAAAATAAATTTATTCTCTGTCGAATTGAGCCAGTTTTTTATCTACCCATACCGTAGCAAAGGGGAAAAAAGCAGCTAATAAAGCGAATACAAAATCTTCATCATCCCAGTTGTAAATTTTTCTTGCAGGAATGCAAAGTAAAAGATAAAGTGTAAAAAATAATCCGTGTAAACTACCCACAACGCTGATAAAAATAATAGAATACAGATTTTCATCATATCGAATCCAGATCATAGCAACACAATACAATAAAACACATGAAATAGCCTCTGCAAGACAAATCTGTTTAAACCATTTGATGAGTTTTTCCTGAGAATATTTGAAGAAGAATTTTTCGATGAAGTCCATTTCTATAAGGATAAATTGAAAGCTAAAAAGTAAGAGACTTTCTCTGACTTCTCATTTTTGCCCTCTAATGTTCTGGTTTTGCAAAATTACTTATAAAAGTTACTTCCATCCAAATATTCAAAAACTTCAGGCGGCAACATAGGTCTTACATTCTTACCTTCCTTGAGCATATTACGGATTTCTGTAGCAGAAAGTTCTATTACAGGTGCTTTTATCATAGAGATATTTTCATGCTGAAGGTATTCAGAATCTTTCTTTTCTCCTTCAAATACTCTTGGATAAACAATGATATGATGATTTTTGATCAGGGCTTCAGAATTTTTCCACTTGTGCAGGCTATCCAGATTATCCTCACCCATAATCAGGCTAAAAGAATAGTCCGGGTACTTTTCATGAAGATAAGTAAGTGTATCAATAGTATAACTCGGTTTCGGGAGCGAAAACTCCACATTGGAAGCCCGCATATTAGAATAATTCTTCACCGCCAGCTGTACCATATCCAATCTGTTATGATCTTTCAGTAAAGACTTTTTGTCCTTAAACGGATTTTGCGGACTCACTACGAACCATAGTTCATCCATATCCGAATTTTCCAGAATATAATTAGCTAAAATAAGATGCCCAATGTGAATCGGGTTAAAAGATCCGAAGAATAGACCAATTTTTTTCATATTTGTCAGATAAAAGGTTATAGGTGATCATATTTAAATGATACTTACCTAATCCCTAAACTTTACATCTTTTATATTAAGATAGTGAGTTACATTGCCTTTCCAGTGATTTTCTTCCAGTGTAAAAGCAAGATCGAAATTTTTATTTTTAAAATCCTCTACAAACTGCCCGAGTTTAAAACCAACACATTCAATATTTCGTCCTGTAGATTCCTGTTTGATATAAAACTTCAGATGATTGTTGTCTTTACCCATCGTTTTAACATAACCGGAAAGCTTTTGATTGGTCAGTGTAAAGATAGGCTTCATATTGTGAGGACCGAAGGGAGCCAGTTTTCTATGAAAATTGATGAACTCTCTGTTAATTTCGTCAACGGTAATTTCAGTATCAATTGATATAGATGGTTCTTTCTGATGGTCCTGAATTTTTTCAGAAACAATTTGTTCAAACTTTACTTTAAATGCTTCAAACTTATCTTTCTCCATTGAAAGTCCTGCAGCAGCATGATGCCCTCCGAATTTAAGGAAATATTCAGAGCACAAATCAAGAGCTTCATGAACATCAAAATCTGAAACAGATCTTGCTGAAGCAACCATTTCACCATTATTTCCGTCTGTAAATACCAGCGTAGGTTTATAATAGGTTTCAATAAGCCTTGAAGCTACAATTCCGATAACACCTTTGTTCCACTCAGGATGATAAACAATGGTTGTATGTTTGGTTTCCTGCTGAGATTCTATAATCTGATTCAGAGCCGAAAGAGTAGAGTTCATGTCCAGTTCACGCCTTTCATCGTTGAGGTTCATGATGTCTCCCACGATCTGGTTGGCATGTTTCAGGTTTTCAGAAACCATAAGTTCCACAGCGGCTTTTCCATGGGAAATTCTTCCTGCAGCATTTATTTTAGGAGCAATTTCAAAAACAATATTTGAAATTTCGAAATGAGACAGCTTATCCTCCGGGATTAATAATCTTAGTCCAAGATTTCTTGTTTTTCTGAGGGTTTTCAATCCCATTTTCGCAAGAACCCTGTTTTCACCGGTCATCGAAACGATATCTGCAGCAATGGAGATAGCCAAAAGATCCGTTAGCTCAAATAATTCAGCATCCGGAAGCTTATAGATCGTATTCAGACCCTGGCAAAGCTTAAAGCCCACACCACATCCTGAAAGTTCCTTGAACGGATATCGGCAGTCATTTCTTTTAGGATCAAGAACTGCAGCCGCATTAGGAATCTCTTCACCGGGAAGGTGGTGATCACAGATAATAAAATCTATTTCCAGGCTGGAAGCATAGTTAATCATATCAATGGCTTTAATACCGCAGTCTAAAGCAATGATTAATGAAAAGCCATTCTCTTTGGCAAAATCAATTCCCTCCGTAGAAATTCCATATCCTTCAGAATTTCTGTCCGGAATATAGTAGTCCAGGTATTTTTTCTCAACAATTTTGCTGAGGTACAGGTACATTAAGGCAACAGCCGTGGTTCCATCCACATCATAGTCGCCATATACCAATATTTTTTCGCCATTTTCAATTGCAGTGGCAATACGCTCTACAGCTTTTTGCATATCTGCCATTAAAAACGGACTGTGTATATCGTTAAGGTTGGGTTTGAAAAATTCTCTCGCCTTCTGATAATTGTCAATTCCTCTTAGAACGAGAAGTTTAGATTCAAAAGTTCCAAAACCAAGCGACGAACTTAGTCCGTCCACAATTTCCTCATCGGGTTCGGGCTTGTAAATCCATTTTTGACTCATGTTCACAAAAATAAGGAAAAAAAATAGCATTTTGATGGGATCGAGAATGAAGTTTTGACTTAATAATTGTTAAAAATTGATTACCTTCGTGCTCCAAATTTAAAATGACTATGAAAAAAATTATCGTATGCCTTACTTTTCTAGGCGCAATGAATTCTATCAATGCACAATTTAATCTCGGAAAAGCTGCCGGGGTTGTTTCAAAGGGTGCAAAAGCTTTAACGTTTACCAACGAAGATGCCATTAAATTATCCAAAGAATCTGTAGATTGGATGGATAAGAACAATGCTGTAGCAGGGCCAAAAGATCCTTATACAGTAAGACTGAATAAACTGTTTGGAAAACACAAAACACAAGACGGTCTGAATTTGAACTATAAAGTGTATAAAGTGAAAGATATCAATGCTTTTGCTTGTGCAGACGGAAGCGTACGTGTATTCTCTTCTTTGATGGATATTATGACAGATAACGAGTTGTTGGCTGTAATTGGTCACGAAATCGGTCACGTTAAAAATCAGGATACGAAAGATGCTATGAAATCTGCTTATTTAAAAGCAGCAGCATTAGATGCCGCTTCATCTGCTTCCGGAACAGTAGCGACTCTTAATGACAGCCAAATCGGAAAGATGGCCAATGAATTTTTAGATGCTTCTCACAGTAAAAAACAGGAATCTGAAGCAGATACTTATTCTTATGACTTTATGAAAGCTAATAAATATGACGTAGTAGGTGCATATACTGCTTTCAAGAAATTAGCATTATTGTCACAAGGAAGTACGCAAACCGGTTTTGAAAAAATGTTCAACTCTCACCCTGACAGTGAAAAAAGAGCTCAGGCTATTAAAAAGAGAGCAGAAAAAGATGGATTATGGAAAGATCCGGGAACTGTTGCTCTTCCAACAACGAAACTTACAAAATAATTATTTTATTTATTGTTTAAACGAAAATACCTCAAAGCATTGCTTTGAGGTATTTTTATATCTATTGAATGTATCTGATTAAGAATACATTTTTTCTCTTAATTCCTTCACTTTTTTATCAGCAAGGTATTCATCATAAGTCATTTCTCTGTCGATGATTCCGTTTGGAGTCAATTCAATGATTCTGTTACAAACCGTTGACAACATTTCGTGGTCATGAGAAGACAATAAAAGATTTCCTTTGAAGTTAGACAATGAGTTGTTCAATGTCGTGATACTTTCAAGGTCTAAGTGGTTGGTAGGTTCATCTAATAAAAGAATGTTAGCTTTCTGAAGCATCATTCTACTGAACATACATCTCATTTTTTCACCTCCGGAAAGTACTTTACATGATTTCAATGCTTCATCACCTGAGAATAGCATTCTTCCTAAGAATCCTCTTACAAATTCTTCGTGACGCTCTTCGTCGTTTTTAGTGAATTGTCTTAACCAGTCAACCAAACTTAAATCTTCCTGGAAGAAATTAGTATTATCTAAAGGCATGTGAGACTGGTTCGTAGTAACTCCCCAAGCCACAGTTCCTTTGTCTGCTTCAACATTTCCAGCCAAAATTTCGAAAAATTCTGTAATTGCTAAAGAGTTTTTAGAAAGTACAGCTACTTTATCTCCTTTCTTAAGATTTAGATCGATATTAGAGAATAATAGTTCTCCATCTTTTGTTTTTTCAAGATCTTTTACATCAAGAATCTGATCTCCAGCTTCTCTTTCCATTTCAAAAATGATAGCAGGATATCTTCTTGAAGATGGCTTAATATCATCAATATTTAATTTGTCGATCATTTTCTTTCTTGCAGTAGCCTGTTTAGCCTTAGCAACGTTAGAACTGAATCGTGCGATGAAGTCCTGAAGTTCTTTTTTCTTCTCTTCAGCTTTCTTGTTAGCCTGAGCTCTTTGTCTTGTTGCTAATTGAGATGCCTGATACCAGAAAGAGTAGTTACCTGTATAAAGGTTAAGTTTAGCATAATCTAAATCTCCAATGTGAGTACAAACCGTATCCAGGAAGTGACGGTCGTGAGATACTACGATTACTGTATTTTCATAATCAGCAAGGAAGTCTTCTAACCAGGAAATTGTATCAATGTCAAGGTCATTGGTAGGTTCATCCAGAATAAGAACATCCGGGTTTCCGAAAAGTGCCTGGGCCAAAAGAACCTTTACTTTGTCTTTGTTCTCAAGTTCACTCATCATTTGCCAGTGCATGTCATCTTTAACTCCCACATTGGAAAGCATGGTCTGAGCATCAGATTCTGCAGTCCATCCACCCATTTCATCATAGATTACACCCAGTTCACCAGCTTTAATCCCATCTTCATCGGAGAAATCTTCTTTTGCGTATAACGCATCCATTTCCTCCTTTATCTCAAATAATTTTTTATTACCTCTTAATACAGCTTCAAGAACAGTATACTGATCATAAGCAAAGTGATCCTGCTCCAAAACTGACATCCTTTTCCCTGGTTCCAGAGATACGTGACCTGTTGTAGGATCCTGCTTTCCTGTTAATATTTTAAGGAATGTAGATTTTCCCGCCCCGTTTGCTCCGATGATCCCGTAGCAGTTTCCTTTGGTAAACATAATATTTACCTCGTCAAAAAGAACTCTTTTCCCGAATTGTAAAGATAAGTTAGATACTGTTAACATATAGTTTTGTAAATTTGGCGCAAAAATACGAAAAGAATTTGGGTATTTTGTAATAATATAATACTCAAGTTTTTAAATGTATGGTATTTTTTATATATTTCATTAACGAAATTTTAAAATGATGAAGATTGAGAAAACAGTTAGCATATTAAATAGAAGAGCCCGCTTTGAATATGAAATTCTTGAAGAATACGAAGCCGGAATGGTTTTGACAGGTACAGAAATAAAATCTTTACGATCTTCCAAAGCATCGATCACAGAATCGTTCTGTCAGTTTATTGATGGGGAGTTATACATCATCAACATGATGATTGATGAGTATAAATTGGGAACTTTTTACAATCATAAAACAAAAAGGGAACGGAAATTGCTCTTGCACAAAAAAGAATTGCAGAAACTTGAAAAAAAGTTAAAGGATGCAGGAAACACGATTATACCTTTGAAATTATATATCACTGATCGAGGGAAAGCAAAAGTGCTGATAGCGCTGGGTAGAGGGAAAAAGCTTTTCGATAAAAGAGAGGCCATTAAAGATAGAGAAAATAAGCGGAACCTGGACAGAATATTAAAGAAAAGTTAAAAATCATTTGAAAAACTTTGTATATAAAGAAAAATTATATTTATTTTGCATTATCAATTATTTAATCATTTAATTCTATGAAAAATCTAAAATTAGGAATTTCAGCATTGGCGCTTACCGTTGCCTCTACTGTTTTCGCGCAGACTACCAACAATCCGTGGTTAATCGGAGTTGGTGCTCATGCAGAAAACCACGTAGCAGCAAGATCTACATTCGGTAATACGTTCTCTGCGAAAAATTTGACAAAGAATCTGTTCAATATGAACAGCTATTCTATTACACCACCATTATCTAAGTTAACAGTTGCTAGAAACGTTGGTAAAGGTTTAGTAATCGACTGGCAAACTTCTGTTGGAAATGTTGAAAACAAAAGATTCAACATGGGGAAAGAATTTTTCCTAATGACAGGTCTAGGTTTCCAGGCTCACGGTGCAGGTCTTTTATGGAACGAAGAATCTTGGTTTGATCCATATTTAAGAGTTGGTGCTAACTACCTAAGACATGACTATACAGGACAAAGTTTCCCTAAAAATGGTCTTGATGCTAATGGTAATGTGTTAGATTATAACGTAACAAACGGAAAAGATGGTAACGAAGTAGGTAAAGCTAATCACTTTACAGTAGCTACTGGTGCTGGTGCTAACTTCTGGGTAACTAAAAACTTCGGTCTTGGTATCCAAGGAGATTATGTTTCAACTCCAGGTGATAAATCTACAGTTGCTAACTTCTGGCAAGCTTCTGCTTCTATCTTATTCAGATTCGGAAACAGAGACAGAGATAAGGATGGTATTCTAGATAAAGATGATCTTTGTCCAGATACTCCAGGTTTACCAGAATTCCAAGGATGTCCTGATACTGACGGTGACGGAGTTCCAGATAAAGACGATCAATGTCCAGATGTAGCTGGTCCAGTTGAAAACAACGGTTGTCCTTGGCCAGATACAGACGGTGACGGTGTTATCGACAAAGATGATGCTTGTCCTACTGTTGCAGGTCCTGCTGAAAACAAAGGTTGTCCTTGGCCAGATACAGACGGTGACGGTATCTTAGATAAAGATGATGCTTGTCCTACTGTTCCAGGTCTTCCAGAATACAACGGATGTCCTAAACCAAAAGGTCAAACAGCTATCGATGTTGAAACTAAATTGAAGAGTGTTTACTTCGATTTCAACAAAGCTACTATCAAAGCTGAATCTAAAGATGCTTTAGATGCTGCTGCTGCTATCATTACAAAAGACGGAGGTAACTATCTATTAGAAGGTAGAACTGATGCTAAAGGTGCTGCTGCTTACAACTTGAAATTATCTAGAGAAAGAGCTGCTTCTGTAGTTGCTGCTTTAGATTCAAGAGGTGTAGATGCTAACGCTCTTAAGTCTGTAGGTGTAGGTGCTACTAAAGCTACTGTATCTGCTAAAGCTACTGATGCTGAAAGACAAGTAGACAGAAAAGTAGTTGTTAAAGCTATCGAAAACGAAGCTGAGTGGAATGCAATCTCTAAGAAAGATTATGCTGATGCTCCAGTGAAGAAAGCTACAGCTAAAAAAGCTCCAGCTAAGAAAAAAGCTGCTGCTAAAAAGAAAAAATAATTAATTTTTCTAAATAATGAATACCTCCAATTTTTTGGAGGTATTTTTTTTTTGTATACTTTTAAGTAATTTTGTTGAAAATTTAAAAATTTAAAATGGGAAGAGCATTTGAATATAGAAAAGCTTCTAAAATGGCCAGATGGGATAAAATGGCTAAGACATTCTCTAAAATAGGTAAAGATATTGCATTAGCAGTAAAAGCGGGAGGAACAGATCCTGAAGCTAACCCTGCATTGAGAAGATGTATCCAAAACGCTAAAGGGGCAAACATGCCTAAGGATAACGTAGAAAGAGCAATAAAAAAAGCAAGTGGTGCAGATGCTGAAAACTATGAAGAAATTACTTATGAAGGATACGGACAAGGGGGTGTTGCTTTCTTTGTAGAATGTACTACAAACAATACAACCAGAACTGTAGCCAATGTAAGAGCTATTTTCAATAAGTTTGACGGTAACCTTGGTAAAAATGGTGAACTTGCATTTATCTTCGACAGAAAGGGGATTTTTACAATCGATTTAGCTCAGGTTAAAATGGAATGGGATGACTTTGAAATGGAAATGATTGATGGTGGTGCTGAAGATGTAGAAAAAGATGAAGAAGAAGTAATGATTACTACAGCTTTTGAAGATTTCGGGTCTTTATCTCACAAATTAGATGAACTTGGAATTGAGGCGAAGAGCGCAGAATTACAAAGAATTCCAAACAATACAAAAGAGGTAAGTGTAGAACAGTTCAAAGCGAATATGAAAATGCTTGAGCGTTTCGAAGATGATGATGACGTTCAAAACGTTTATCATAATATGGAAATCACGGAAGAGCTAATGAACT
The DNA here is from genome assembly GCF_024810195.1 of Chryseobacterium sp. BIGb0232. NCBI lineage: Bacteria > Pseudomonadati > Bacteroidota > Flavobacteriia > Flavobacteriales > Weeksellaceae > Chryseobacterium > Chryseobacterium sp. BIGb0232. The sequence goes on along the minus strand of NZ_JANUEH010000004.1, from coordinate 29,521 downwards.
CTTTATAAAAAATAATATAGCATTCATATACAGTTAACTTTCAATTAGTTTCTTTGTAAAAACTATGAAATGCCTTCATGTTTTCGATTCGGAAATAATAGGTGTTCCGTCCAGCCAATGTAAAAGCTGAAAAATATACGGATGAAAAGAAACGTTGAGTTAGTTGTCATATCGGATGTTCATTTGGGAACTTATGGATGTAAGGCTAAGGAATTGCTGAGATACCTCAATTCTATTCAGCCTAAAACTTTGGTTTTGAATGGTGATATCATTGATATCTGGCAATTCAAAAAGTCTTACTTCCCTAAACCTCATTTGAAAGTAATCAGAAAGATCCTTTCATTTGCTACCAAGAATACGGATGTTTATTATATTACAGGCAATCATGATGAAATGTTCCGTAAGTTTACCGATTTTGAACTTGGAAAACTTAAAGTCTGTAATAAAATCTGCCTGACTATTGATGAGAAGAAAACCTGGATCTTTCACGGTGATGTTTTCGATGCATCTGTCCAGCATTCCAAATGGATCGCCAAACTTGGCGGAAAGGGATACGACCTTTTAATTATCATAAATAATATTGTAAATTGGTTTTTGGAAAAAATGGGTAAAGAAAAATATTCATTTTCAAAAAAAATTAAAAATAATGTGAAGAAAGCAGTAAAGTATATTGGAGACTTTGAACTTACAGCTTCCGAGCTGGCTATTGATAACCAATATGACTATGTAATCTGCGGACATATTCATCAGCCACAGATCCGGGAAGTTGTTAATAAAAAAGGATCCTGTACTTATCTGAATTCCGGGGACTGGATTGAAAACCTGTCTGCATTGGAATACCATGATAAAGAATGGAAAATCTTTTACTATGACGACCACAAACATTTACTGAAAGATGATGAAGCAGAGGAAATTCAGGAAATGGATAATTCTGAGCTTTTAAAAATCGTAACCAATTTTACTTAATGAAAATCTTATATGCATTTCAGGGTACTGGTAACGGACATGTTGCCCGCGCACAGGAGATAATCCCGATACTCAAAAAGTATGCTTCGGTAGATACACTCATTAGTGGTCATCAATCGCAGTTAAAGGCCGATTTCGATATTAATTTTCAATATAGAGGTATTTCCCTTCTTTATAACAAAACAGGCGGTTTATCCTATCGGAAAACATTTACTGATAATAAATTTATTGATGCTGCAAAGACCATTAAAGATTTGGAGCTTTCCCAATATGATTTAATTATCAACGACTATGAACCTTTAACAGGCTGGGCTTCGAAATTGAAAAAATTACCCATGATTGAACTTAGTCATCAGGCATCTATGAGTTTTCCGGAAACGCCTAAGCCTCAAAAGAAAGATTTTCTGGGTGAAATGATTTTAAAATACTATGTTCCCAGTGACAGGAAAATAGGCTTTCATTTTGAGAATTATCATCCACAGATTAAAAAACCGGTCATTCGAAGAAAGATAAGAAGTCTCAACCCGTATAAGAAAGGGTATTATCTTGTTTACCTTCCAAGCTTTGCAGATGAAAATATCATTAAGGTTCTAAGGAAAATTCCTGTAGAGTGGAAGGTCTTTTCAAAATACAGCAAAGTGCAGGTTAAGGTGAAAAATGTTGAAGTATTTCCTATTGATGAAATCCAATATCTGAAATATTTTGAAGGCTGTGAAGGGATTCTGTGCAATGCTGGTTTTGAAACACCTGCTGAAGCGCTTTTCCTGGATAAAAAACTCTTCGTGATTCCTATTCACAATCAATATGAACAGGAATGTAATGCCTGTGCTCTGGATAAAATGGGAATTCCGAATTCTAAAGTGTTACAATTGCAGGAGATTATGGAATGGGTAGCCTCTGACCAGCATCTGGAAGTAGATTATCCGGATAATATTGAGGAGATTCTGGTGAATGAGGTCTTAATTCTTTAAGAAAATATCATCCACATCATTCATTCTCATCATAACGGCTCTGGCATAAGAACAGTGAGGATAAACATTCCAGTTATTTTCCCTTGCAAATTTGATGGCCTCTTCCACTAAATATTTTCCCATTCCCCTTCCTTCAAATTCAGGATGAACGAGAACAAAAGAAATGATCAGCCTATGGTCTTCAGGAAAAATTGTATAGGTTAACCTTCCTACTTCTTTTACTTCGTTATTCAGGGTAAGAACTCCGCCGTTTCCGGATCTGTTGTTTTCAAATTTCATGATACAGGGTTTGTAATTATTAAAGATACGAAAATTATAAGGAGTAATAAAATGTATTCACTTCAATAGTTCTCTAATTCAGTATCTACTTTCGGTGTAAAATTGACCATTGACAATGCATTAATTATCCTTTCCTGTGTAATAGTTATAATCTTTAATAATAACATTAATAAACTGTCTTTCCGTCATCTTTGCTGGGTCTATATCCAGCTTAAGGATGCTTTTGATTTTATCAGAAAGCTTGCTGATAATTTGTCGGTCATCTACTTTGACGGCTTTGGTATAATTATCTTTGATGATCCTCATGTCATTATCACTCAAAGCAATCACCTGAGGAAATGAAGGGATGTAATCTTCATTGATGTTTTCCAAAATAGTATGAGAGATATTGATATTGTTCTTTAGAGAAATAACAGCCGTTCCGGAAGCTATATCTCCCAAACGCTGATTGTTTTTTGAAACAATCATTGAAATCAAACCTACCACTCCGGCAAAAGATACATCTACCAGTCTGAATACCCAGCGGATCATATAGTCTCCAAAGCTGGCCTGATATCCGTCAATTTTTACCACTCTGATCTTCATCAGTTTTTTCCCTGGTGTCTGCCCTTCCATTAAGCTTTCCAAAACAACAGGATAAATGTAGGTTGGAAAGGTAAGTATGATATAAACTGCCATTACAGACCAGGTATCTAACCCGTTCATTAAATATCCCAGGTCAAGGATATTGAAAAACACATAAAGGACCATCAGAACGTAGGCAACCCTTATCAGAAGATCAATGATAAATGCAAGCATTCTTTCCCCAACACTTGCCGTATTGAAGTTAATATTTACATTTTGTGAGGTATTTATCGCGATCTGAGACATATTTTTTATTATTTTAGCCTTACAATTATGAGAGAAGTTTATTTCATTAAACAAAATAAAGAAAAATGGTTGGGAATAGAACAGGTTATTGATGGGAAAATAAAAAAAAATCCTGATGACCTGTCTTCGTTGTATATTAACCTGATCAATGATCTTTCTTTTGCTCAGACTTATTATCCTAAAAGTAATACGACCATTTATCTGAATCACCTTTCATCACAGATCTTCCAAAAGATTTATAAAATCAAAAGAGTAGAGGAGAACAGATTGGTTTATTTCTTTAAAACGGAAGTACCATTGCTGGTCTATCAGTATCGGAGGTATTTGTTGTATGCTTTTCTGTTTTTTATTCTCTTTACCTCAATAGGAGTTCTCTCTGCAATTTATGATAAAGAGTTTGTAAATATTATTCTCGGTGAAAGCTATGTAAACGAAACGATTGAGAATATTAAAAAAAATAATGCTGTAGGAGTTTATCAGAGCGGGACAACCTGGGGAAGTACGATTGGGATTATTTTCAACAATATCCAGGTAGGAGCCAAATTGTATATTTACGGAATTGCAGGTGGAGTGGGAACTTTATTTGCCCTGTTATCCAACAGTGTCATGTTGGGGTCCTTTCAATACTTTTTCTTTGATTACGGAGCATTGAAACAGAGTGCCAGAGGAATATGGCTTCATGGTGTTTTTGAAATCTTTGCGATGGTGGTGGAAGCAATGTGTGGGTTGATTCTAGGAGCATCTATTCTGTTTCCGAAGACTTTTTCGAGGTTTAACTCTTTTAAAAAAGGCTTTAAAGATTCTTTTAAAATATTTTTAAGCACTGTTCCATTTACCATTTGTGCAGGGATTATTGAAGGCTATGTTACAAGACATGCTTTAAAAATGCCATTGGTCCTGAATCTTCTTATTATTCTGGGATCATTAGCTGTTATAGGGTTTTACTATTTTGTATATCCGTCAATAGTCAATAAAAAAACTAATAAACACATCAATGATACAATTTTATAAAAAAAGGGATTTTGGAACTTTCATTAGTGACAGTTTCAATTTTTTCAAACTATACGGAAAGAATTATTTTAAAAATTATATTCTGATCAACGGTTTGCTGTTGATTTTAATGGTAACTGTTTTTATTTTCGGATATAAAGAACTTTTCTCTCAAATTTTCGGTTCTAATCTGGGAGGAGATACCTACTATTTTGAACGTTATTTTTCAGAGAATGCCGGAATGCTGATTGGGGTGGGTGTCCTTACATTCGTACTTTTTATGATTCTGGCTATTATCAATTATCTTTATCCTGTCTTTTATCTGAAAAGAATTGCCACCGGAGCAAAAAATATAAAGACAGATGACATTTTAGGAGATTTCAAAAAAAATGCAGGTAAAATTGCTAAACTATGCCTTGGGATAACATTTATAGTGGCTCCTTTATCTTTATTTCTTGTAGGTTTTTCCTATCTTCTGATCTTTGTTCTGATCGGGATTTTTCTTATAATGCTGGTTTATCCTACATTATTTAATGTGATTACATTTCTGATGTACGATTATTTTAATTCGGGAAGAGGTTTTATGGAAAGCCTGAGCTATTCTATCCGTGCGCAGTTTTCTTATCCTAATGGAAGCGAAAAATCTCCTTATTGGAAATATTGGGGAGCAGCGTTTGTGATGTTTATCATTATATCTACAGCAAGTTCGGTATTTACATATATTCCGATGATCTTTTTTTATGGGTCGATCCTGACGAGCACACCCGATGGAAATTTTGAACAAGACCCTTTTACCGGTGGTTTTGGGATTGCATTTTTTGTGTTTTATGGAATTTCAATGCTGCTTTCATTCTTTCTTTCCAATCTGTTGTATGTGAATGCCGGATTGATGTATTATGACAGCAGAACAGATCTTCATCAGAAAGTAGAACTTGAAGAAATAGACACGATTGGAATCAATGAATAGAACTCTTTTTTTCATATTGTTTTTCTTTTCCCTCGGCTTTGTGAAGGCTCAGGATGATAACTATATGGAAGATTCACTGTATACTACCGGGCATTATCATAATATGCTGCGTGCAGATTCTGTACTGGTGAAGAATCCGGTTTCTGAAAATGCGGTGTATCCCAAAGAATTTAAAAAGAATGTTCCGTCCAGATATAAAGGAAATGAATTTGATTATTCAGTATCAAAACCCAGAGAATCTTTCTGGCAAAAGCTATTGAAAAAGTTTGACCGTATTTTACGCAGCATTTTTGGTGATACGGTTTTTGCTAAATCTTCTGAATTTACCGGAGCATTTATTCGCCTCTTTGTAATTATTCTGGTTGGATTTCTTCTTTATTTCATCATTAAATATATTATTGGAAAAGATGGAAATTTTATTTTTGGTAAAAAGAATAAAAAACTGGATCTGAATGTAGAAGAACTGCATGAAAATATCCATGAAATTAATTTCCCGGAAAGTATAGCAACGTTTGAACATACAGGAGATTACCGTTCGGCAGTCCGTTATCAGTTCCTATTCATTCTTAAAAAATTAAGTGATAAGAAACTGATTAACTGGAATCCTGAAAAAACCAATAAAGATTATGTGGCAGAATTAAAAGTTCCAAATCTTAAAAGTGAATTTTCAGATCTGTCTTACATTTTTGATTATGTATGGTACGGAGAATTCAATATTGACGAACAGAGCTATCAGAAATTTAAAAATCAATATCAGGCATTTAAACCATAACTCCATTAACCATGAATAAGACTTTCAGAATATATGCTGTGATCTTCATCGTTGTGATGGTTATTTTGGCGTTGCTTGAAGTGAATAAAAAAGAAACTACAGACTGGCGCAAAAATTTTGATATCAATGAAAAGTCACCCTTTGGTCTTTTTGTTTTTAATAATGAAGCTAAAGATCTTTTTAAAAATCATTTGAAGAAGATCGACCGTGCTCCTTACGAATATTATAGCCAGAATAAAAAAGAAGTTCATAATATTGTCATTATTGAAAATAATATTGATACGGAATCTTGGAAAAAAATTATGGATCAGGTGTCAAAAGGCTCGGATGCTATGTTGGTGATGAACCTTATGCCTAAGGAAATTGCGGATAGTATTGGGTTTCATAGTTCAGATATTTCTTTTGAGGATGAAAATGTACTGAAACTTACAGATAAAAAATACCGGAACGATTTCATCCAGCTGGATAAATTTCCTTCAGGAAAAGGATTTTCATTTATCAAACCGGGGGTGGAAGTTCTTGGAAAAACAGTAGAGAGGAAAAATACAGACCAAGCCAACTTTATTAAAGTGAAGTTCGGGAAAGGTAATTTTTACGTTCATAGCGAACCCCTTTTTCTTACCAATTATTATCTGTTGAAACCTGGAAATGTAAGATATGCACAGGACGTATTCTCTTATCTGCAGGATAGGGAGACCCTTTGGTTTGTGGAGAACGATACCAAAGCTTCCCGGTTCTTCATGAGGTTTGTATTAGGAAATCCGGCACTGAAATATGCATGGTGGATATTCCTGGGGGGGCTTATCCTTTTTATTTTCTTTAATGCGAAGAGGAAGCAGAGAATTGTACCCGTTATAGAACCTTTGAGAAATACATCACTGGATTTTGTGAAAAGCATTGGAAATCTTTATCTTCAGGAAGGCGATTTTCATGATATGATGGCCAAGAAAGCCCAATATTTCCTGAATAAAGTGAGAATGGATCTTCTGATTGATACTCAAAATATTGATGAAGAATTTGCTCAAAAGCTACAGTTAAAAACAGGAAAACCTATGGAAATGATTAATGAGGCCATCAACCTTATCAAAAGAGCACAGGATCCGTATGCCAGTGTGATGAAAGAAGACCTGGCAAGAATCAATAAATTGCTAGATGAGTTACTAAAATAAGAGTCCCAACGCGACGATTTAATAAAAGATAGAACGGAGTCCTATCAAAACCAAAGATAAAAATTATGGAAAATCTTGATAACCCAAACATAGAAAATCAAAGTTCTATAGATCTTAATAAAAACGAAGACCACTTTCAGTCGAGAATTGATATGATAGAACTTCGTGCAAGCCTGGATAAAGTAAAAGCTGAAATAGGCAAAGTAATTGTAGGGCAGGAGAAGATGATAGAACATCTCCTGGCAGCGTTACTTTCAAACGGACACGTCCTGATCGAAGGTGTCCCGGGAGTTGCGAAAACAATTACGGCAAAACTATTAGCTAAAACCATTGATGTGGGCTTCAGCAGAATTCAGTTTACACCGGATCTTATGCCTTCAGATATTCTGGGGACTTCAGTTTTCAGCGTAAAAAACTCTGAATTTGAATTTAAAAAAGGACCTATTTTCTCCAATTTTATATTGATTGATGAGATCAACAGATCACCAGCGAAGACCCAGGCTGCCCTATTTGAAGTTATGGAGGAAAGACAGATTACAATGGATGGAACCCGTTATATTATGGAGGAACCATTTCTTGTGGTAGCTACACAAAACCCGATAGAGCATGAAGGAACATACAGGCTTCCGGAAGCTCAGCTGGATCGTTTCCTGTTCAAAATTAATGTAGGATATCCGAACCTTGAGCAGGAGATTATGATCATTAAAAATCAACACGAAAGCAAAAAAGAAGATAAAACAGAAGGGGTAAATCATGTGATCACTGCAGAACAGTTGAAAGGCTACCAGCGTTTGGTTAAAGAGATCATTGTGGAGGCTCATCTGATGGAGTATATCGCGAAAATTATTATCAATACAAGGGAGAATCAATTTCTGTATCTGGGAGCTTCGCCGAGAGCTTCATTAGCACTTCTTACGGCTTCCAAATCTTTTGCAGCAATGAGAGGAAGAGATTTTGTAACACCTGAAGACATCAAGGAGGCTAGTTATGCCGTTTTAAGACACAGAGTAATTGTTTCTCCTGAAAGAGAAATGGAAGGCCTTACTGCTGATGAAATTATCCGTCAAATTTTAGAAGGAATAGAAATTCCTAGATAGGTAATAGGTAATAGGTAATAGGTAATGGAGGGCCAAAGTTTAATTAGAGTATAAAGTATTCGATATGGCAAATTTTAAAGAGCTTTTAGTTTGGCAGAAGTCTATTGATTTTGTCACTGAGATTTATAAAATTACAGATGCTTTTCCTAAAAGTGGAGTTTATGGACTAACATCGCAGATCAGAAGAGCTGCAGTTTCTATACCTTCTAATATTGCTGAAGGAAATTCAAGAAGAAGTAAGCCTGATTATCTGCAATTTTTAAAAATATCAAGAGGCAGCTGCGCAGAAGTGGAAACACAATTAGTAATTTCGAAAAATCTCATTTTTTTTAGTGAAGAAGATTATTTAAAATTAAATCAGGAAATTATTGAAATAACAAAAATGTTGAACGGTTTAATTAATTCCCTACAATAATAATTCCCAACATGAAGTTAATGAGTACCTACCTGAAACCTATAATCTGCTACCCGCCACCTAAACAATGAAAAACTTATACATCAATACACGTTTCTTCTTTACACTCATCGGAGTGGGGATACTGTATGTTCTGGCTTTTTTCTTTCCGGTGTTGATGTGGGTAGGGCATATTGCAGTGTTGATATGTTTTCTTGCTGCCATGGTGGATTATTTGCTGATTTTTAATCAAAAAAATGCTGTACAGGCACAAAGAATATTACCGGAAAAATTATCCAATGGTGATGAGAACTTTGTAAAGATTGATATTAAAAATAATTATGGCTTTAAGATCACAACTAAAATTATTGATGAGATCCCATTTCAGTTTCAGAAAAGAGATTTTTTGATTGAAAAGACAATTAATACCGGAGCCAACACTTTCTTTCAGTATAGTTTAGAACCTAAGGAAAGAGGAGAATATCATTTCGGAAGCCTGAATATTTATGTTTCATCACCTTTAGGATTTGTTTCAAAAAGATTCAGTTTCCAGAAAGATGCGATGTTGCCGGCTTATCCATCTTTTATCCATCTCAGAAAATATGAGCTGATGGCTTTGCAGAGTGAATTTCTGCTGGGTGGTATAAAAAAAGTCAGAAAGCTGGGGCATACCATGGAATTTGAACAGATTAAGGAATATGTCCCGGGAGATGATATCAGAACCATTAACTGGAAAGCGACTTCTAAAGCGAATCGTCTGATGGTAAACCAATTCCAGGATGAAAAATCGCAGCGTATTTTTATGCTGATTGATAAAGGAAGAACCATGAAGATGCCTTTCAAAGGATTGAGTCTTTTGGATTATTCTATCAATGCAACCATGGCTTTGTCTCATATTATTCTGAGGAAAGGAGACAGGGCAGGAATGATGACTTTCTCCAAAAAAGCTGAAAATAAAATTGCTGCTGAGAATAAATCCGGACAGCTTAAGAAAATATCAGAATCACTCTATAATATTAAAACAGATTTCTTTGAAAGTGATTTCAACAGATTGTATCAGGATGTAAAGTATTCCATCAACCAGAGGAGCCTGATTCTGCTATTTACCAATTTCGAAACGTTGGATGGATTAAACCGTCAGCTAAAATATCTTCGCGGAATTGCTAAGAATCACTTATTGGTAGTGGTATTCTTCAAAAACTCAGAATTGCAGACTTTGATTCACAAAAATCCTGAAAATATGCAGGAGATTTATGATGAAATCGTTGCAGAAAAATTCGAATTTGAAAAGAAACTGATTATTCAGGAACTCCGCAAATACGGAATCTATACAGTATATACACTTCCTGAGAATTTGAATATCGACGTTATCAATAAATATTTGGAGATAAAAGCCAGAGGAATTTTATAATTTTGCAACAAGCAACAAGCAACAAGCAACAAGCAACAAGCAACAAGCAACAAGCAACAATGAAAATAACACTTAATAGAATCAACGATGACTTTTTATTTGAATGTACAAACGGCCAGGGAAATTCCATCCTTTTAGATAATACTTCACAGCCGGGAGCTAAAGGAGTTTCTCCAATGGAAAGCGTTCTGATGGCAGTAGCCGGATGTAGCGGAATAGACGTAGTTTCTATTTTAAAAAAGCAGCGTCAGGAAATAAAAAGTTTTCAGGCAGAAGTAGAAGGGGAGAGAATTCAGGTGGATGATGCAAAACCATTCAAATCAATTATGGTAAAATTCCTTTTGGAAGGAGAAATTGATCCAAAGAAAGCTTTGAAAGCAGCAGAATTATCTTTTGAAAAATATTGTTCCGTATCAAAAACTTTAGAACCTAATGTAGAAATAGGATACGAAGTATTTGTAAACGGCGAAAAAATCTAAAACTATAGTGAGGCTTTCAAGCCTCATTTTTTATTTAGCCACGAATACACGAATAAAATAATTGATGAGTAATATCTCGCCTAAGAGCTATGTAACTATGTGGTTTAATTTTTCTAGCCATATATAGAGTTTATACAAATAAAAATATTCGTGCATTCGTAGCAAAAAAAAGAGTGGGTAAAAAAAGAAAACCGAACATTTCATCCGGTTTTTTTATTGCTCATTACTGATTAAAAGGTAAGTCTTGGTTTTATCAGTTTCGCTACAGTAGCCGTCCATCCTGTCTGATGGGAAGCTCCTACACCACGTCCGTTATCTCCATGGAAGTACTCAAAGAAGGTAATATAGTCTCTAAAGTGCTCATCATAATTGAATTTTGGATTTCCTCCATTAAAAGCCCTTTGTCCATGTTCGTCTTTTAAGAAGATAGAACAAAGTCTTTTACTGATATTCTGAGCCACTTCATCCAGGTTTTTCTTTTCACCACTGCCTGTTGGGAATTCTACTTTCAGACTGTTTCCGTAATAATAATGGAAACGCTGCAGACTTTCTACGATAAGAAAATTGATTGGAAACCAGATAGGTCCACGCCAGTTACTGTTTCCGCCAAACATTCTGCTGTCGCTTTCGGCAGGAGTATAGTACACTACATTTTCATTACCATGAACAGAGAACACAAAAGGATTTTCTTCGTATACTTTAGACATAGCCCGAATTCCATAAGAACTTAGAAATTCTTTCTCATCAAGCATTCTTGTCAATACTTTTGTCAGTCTGTTTTTACGGAGAATACTCATCAGATGTTTTCTTCCCTGGCCTTCCTCATCCCAGTGAGAAACAAGCTTGGTGAGTTCTGGTTTATTTTTTAAAATCCATTCCATTCTTGTTTTGAAATTGGGCATCTTTTCCAGGAGGCGATGATCTACAATTTCTACGGCAAATAATGGAATTAATCCAACAATACTTCTCAATCGTAAAGAAACACTGTTTCCATTTCCAAGCTGAAGAACATCATAGAAAAATCCGTCTTCTTCATTCCATAACCCTTTCGTTCCTTCACCCAGATTCTCCATTGCTTCCGCGATATAAAGATAATGCTCAAAGAATTTGATCGCCATATCCTCATATACCTGATAGTATTGAGCAAGTTCCATAGCAATTCGCATCATGTTCAGTGCATACATGGCCATCCAGCTCGTTCCGTCAGCCTGCTCCAGATGTTGACCATCCTCTAAAACAGTATTTCGATCAAAGGCTCCAATATTATCCAGTCCAAGGAATCCGCCTCCGAAAATATTCTTTCCGTTTTTATCCTTTCGGTTCACCCACCAGGTGAAGTTGAGCAGAAGTTTCTGGAATACTTTTTCAAGGAATAGTAAGTCAGGCTTACCATTATTTTTTTCATCAATCTTAAAAACCCTGAAGCATGACCATGCATGTACAGGTGGATTTACATCGCTCATATTCCATTCATAGGCTGGCAGCTGTCCGTTAGGATGCATATACCATTCTTTGGTCAGAAGTAAAAGCTGTCCTTTGGCAAATTCAGCATCAATGATGGATATAGGAACACAGTGAAAAGCAAGATCCCAGGTTGCATACCATGGATATTCCCATTTATCAGGCATCGAAATAATATCCTTATTGTGAAGATGGTTCCATTCTGTATTTCTTACATAATCATTAAAGTTTCTCGGTGCTTCAAAGTTCGGATCCCCTTTCAGCCATTTTCCAATATTGTAGTGATAGAACTGTTTATTCCACAAAAGCCCGGCAAAAGCCTGCCTTTGTACATTCCTTTCATCTTCATTGGTAGTATCATTTTGAATTTCATGATAAAACTCTTCCGCTTCCGCCTGTCTTGCTGTAAAAATCTCATCAAAACGTTCAAAGGGCTCATCGCTTTCATCAGGACATAACCTGAATTCAAAGACCTGGGATTGTCCGGCTCCAATAAGTTCATCAATTAAGAAAGAAGCTTTGGTTCCCTTTTTTTCAGGATTTACCGTATTGCTGTGATGGATGATGAAATCATTGATTCCATCTTTAAAATAAGTGTTTTCTGCCTGTGGGGCTCCATACAGCTTTGGAGTATTGGTTTCATTCTCGCAAAATACACTTTGAGCATTCCTGTTTCTTGAATAAAACTTTTTGATGGAAATACTGTCGTGCCCAATATTGATACTTCCGTCATGTGAAGCATTCATTTCTCCTTTATAGGTATTGTAACCCCATTTCCAGTTATTTCTGAACCATGCAGTAGGTGCTACTGCAATAGGAGCGTCATACTGACTTCGGTTACAAACCGTTATTTTGACGAGAATATCATTGTGGTCAGCCTTACAATATTCAATGAAAATATCAAAATAGGCATCATTATCAAAAATCCCTGTATCAAAGATTTCATATTCCGGTTCCTGTTTGCTGCGTCTACCGTTTTCTGCAACAAGTTCATCATAAGGGAATTCATTGATCGGATATTTATAAACCATCTTCATATAGCTATGAGTAGGTGTATTATCCAGATAATAGAAAATTTCCTTGATGTCTTCACCATGGTTTCCCTGTGGATTACTCAATCCAAAGAAGCGTTCCTTAACGATTTTATCCCTTTTATTCCAAAACGAAAGAGCAAAACAGAACAATTGCTTTACATCAGAAATTCCGGCAATACCTTCTTCACCCCAACGGTAGGTATAGCTTTCCGCATTATTATGATTGGTGTAATTCCATGCATTTCCGTTCGGGCTATAATCTTCCCGTACATTTCCCCATTGCCGGTTGCTTACATAAGGTCCCCAGTTTTTCCATTTGGTATCTTGTAATCTTTCTTTTTCGGCGATCATATATCATCATTTTTCCATACGAAGGTAGTTTTTTTGCAAAATAATTCCAATTCCTTTTATCTGAAGAATTATTAATATACTCTTGAAATACTTGTGTTTAAGGGCTTTTTTAAATATTAAATTATTTTTTTTTTGATTTTAAAAGAAAAGAACTACCTTTGCATCATTCGTTCATTCAAATATTGAAAATGTTATCAAGAAAGGTTGAGGGATTAGACCCTATGAAACCTTAGCAACCCTTTGCGCAAGCAAAGAAGGTGCTACGTTCTACCAAAGTAATTTTGGACAGATAACTTACTGAAGTTCTTTTCAGCCATTTCCTGTGGCATTTTCAATTGTATTAAAATTTAATAGAATTGAAAACAGAACTAAACTATATTAATCTTTCGTATCAAACTCATTCCCAAAAGGAATACAATATCTCGTTGAGCTATGAGCTTTTCGGGAAAGACCTGTTTACAGCCCCTATCATATTAATCAACCATGCCCTTACCGGAAATTCAAACGTATCCGGAGAAAAAGGCTGGTGGAAACAATTGGTAGGCGAAAATCAGATTGTTGATATCAATAAATATACTGTTCTGTGTTTCAACATTCCCGGAAACGGATACGATCATTTTTTAATTGAAAACTATGAAGACTTTACTCCTTCAGATATTGCTAATATATTTCTGAAAGGACTGGAAGCTTTACATATCAAAAACCTATATGCCATTATTGGAGGCTCATTGGGTGGGGGAATCGCATGGGAAATGTTAGCAAAACAACCCAAGCTGGCAGAAATTTTCATTCCTATTGCCTGTGATTACAGAACCCATGATTGGTTGCATGCCCAATGTCTGGTTCAGAAATTTTTATTGAATGATAAAGAAGAACCATTACAAAAAGCAAGAATCCATGCCATGCTGTGCTATAGAACTCCGGAATCACTTAATGACAGATTTCAAACTCAATACAATCAGGACAAGCAACGCCTGGAATCGGAAGACTGGCTGGTTTACCATGGCAATGCACTCAACGAGAGATTTAGTTTAAGTGCATACAAGCTGATGAATCATTTGCTGATGAATATAAATACTGATGAAACAGCTCTGGAGAGCATAGAGGCACGAATGCACATGATCTCCGTAGATACAGATTTATTCTTCCCGGCTTCTGAAATCCGAATGTGTTTTGAGAATCTGAAAAAGAAAAAGGAAAATATCTCTTATCACGAGATCCAATCTATACACGGGCATGATGCCTTCCTAATGGAATATCAACAATTAAATAATATCATAAAAAACATTTTATAAGTAATGAAAAATGCTAAAGAAATAAAATTTTTGAAGAACAGATCAATTGTCAAATTTGAAGGAGAAGATTTCTTAGGGGAAATCGGAATTGACGGACGAATTTTTAAAGCGCTTACTTTAGCGCGTATCAGTGTGGGAGTAATTTCCCAGCAAGCCATAGAAAACGGAATTTCCATTTTAGTTCATGAAAATGATGCTGAAAAAGCAGTAGCTTGTCTTATTGATGAGTTTGAAGCAGAAAGAAAATCAGGAAAAGTATCTCAAATATATAGTATCAACAATGTTTCTGTGATCGGTTTTGTAGCAGAAGATTCTAATAAAGTCTTTGCAGAATTGGCAAGAAATAATGTTTTTCCATTGCTTTTAAACCAGGTTGCCGGTGAAAACAGAGTAAACATCGTGGTGACTTCTTCACAGGATGAAAAAACCAGAAACATCATAGAATCTGAGATCTTCAAAAAACCGAAGACTGTTCATTTAGCGATCATAGGCCATGGAAATGTAGGAAAAACATTAATTGAACAGGTTCTTGAATCTTCAGAAGAAATTAAAAGACGTAAAAAAGTAGACCTTAAAGTAGTTGCAGTAGCCAATTCAAAGAAAATAGCATTCAACAAAAAAGGGTTTGATAGTAACTGGTCTGATGAGGTTTTAACAGCAGAACATTCATCAGATGTTCAGGAGTTAATTAATTTTTCCAATGAAAATCAATTGGAAAATCTGATTGTGGTAGACAACACCGCAAGCAAAGACTTTGTTAAAAACTATCATGCATTAGCAGAAAACGGCTTTGATCTGGTTTCTTCCAATAAAATTTTCAACACCCTTCCAATCGAAGAATACCGAAAACTAAGATATACGCTGAGTAAAAATAACAGACGTTATCTGTATGAAACCAATGTAGGAGCAGGTCTTCCGTTAATTGATACCATTAAATTATTACACCTTTCAGGAGAAAATATCACAAGAATTAAAGGCGTTTTCTCCGGAACATTAAGTTATGTTTTCAACAATTTCTCTTTGAGAGACGATAAATTTTCCACAATCATCAACGAAGCTCTGGAAAAAGGATACACAGAACCGGATCCAAGAGAAGACCTATCAGGAAATGACGTAGCAAGAAAACTATTGATTTTAGCTAGAGAATTAGACTTGATCAACGAATTCGAAGATATCAACATTCAAAATCTGGTTCCGGAAAGTTTACTTGAGGTTTCAAAACCCGAATTTCTTACAAGATTAGATGAACTGGATGAAGAATACCAGAAAATTAAAGAAAATCAGGAGCCTGGTCATGTGTTGAGATATGTGGGAGATTTGCATGGCGATTTACAGAAAGACAAAGGGGAGTTAGATGTAAAACTGATTTCTGTTCCCGCAACTTCTGCTTTAGGACAATTGAAAGGATCAGATTCGATCTTTGAGATCTATACGGAAAGTTATGGTGAAAACCCAATCGTGATTATGGGAGCCGGAGCCGGAGCACAGGTAACTGCCAGAGGCGTATTCGGAGATATTTTAAGACTAAGTGAAACAAAATAATCGTACAAAATAAATCATGCAATGTATCGAATGATGCTAATCCCGAAGAGATGATTTAACCAAGGATAGAATAAAATCCTATCAAACATAAACACATAGCATTTATATAGATGTAATCCATTTTATAATAAATGTACAGTAATTAAAAATTGGAAAAAATATCACAGAGATACATTGTTATATTAATTAAAACTATATGGAAAATTTCGAAACATCAGCAATAAGAACCCAGACGGAGAGATCTCAGTTTGACGAGCATTCTACGCCACTATATCTTACCTCCAGCTTTATTTTTCAGGATGCTGAAGATATGAGGGCAAGCTTTGCTGAAGAAAAACCTAAAAACCTGTACAGCCGTTTCTCGAACCCTAACGTATCTGAGTTTACAGAGAAGATTGCCAAAATGGAAGGTGCTGAAGCAGGTTACGCTTTTGCAACAGGAATGGCTGCTATCTATTCTACATTTGCAGCTTTGCTAAGTGCTGGAGATCATATCGTAAGCTGCCAGTCAGTTTTCGGTTCTACTCACACCTTATTCACAAAGTATTTCCCAAAATGGAACATTGAGACCTCTTATTTCAAAGCAGAAGATGCAGAGAATGTGGAACAATATATAAAACCGAATACAAAGATCTTATATCTTGAAACGCCTACCAATCCTGCGATTGAAATCCTGGATCTGGAGTTTTTCGGACAGATTGCTAAAAAGCATAATCTGATCTTTATTGTAGATAACTGTTTTGCAACTCCTTATCTTCAGCAGCCGATTAAATATGGTGCGGATGTTGTTGTACATTCAGCAACGAAGTTGATTGACGGACAGGGAAGAGTATTGGGAGGAATTGCAGTAGGAAAAGAAGACCTGATCAGAGAAATCTATCTTTTTGCAAGAAATACAGGACCTGCATTATCTCCTTTTAACGCATGGGTACTATCAAAAAGCCTTGAAACATTGGCGATCCGTGTGGAAAAACACTGTGAAAATGCATTGAAGGTAGCTGAATTTTTAGAAAGCCATCCTAATGTAGAACTCGTAAAATATCCATTCCTGAAATCCCATCCAAACTATGAAGTAGCGAAAAAGCAGATGAAGTTAGGTGGAAATATTGTTGCTTTTGAAATAAAAGGTGGAATAGAAGGCGGAAGAAACTTTTTGGATAAGATCCAGATGTGTTCATTGTCTGCCAACTTAGGTGATACAAGAACGATCGTAACCCACCCGGCATCTACTACGCACTCTAAACTGTCAGACGAAGAAAGAAACGAAGTAGGAATTACAGCAGGATTAGTCCGTTGTTCAGTAGGATTAGAAAATGTAGACGATATCATCGCAGACTTAAAACAATCCTTAGACTAACCCCAAAGAGCCCCAAAGGGGCGATTTAACCCAAGATAGGACGCAGTCCTGTCATACTCATATCCTCAACAACTACAAAGAAGATGACACATATAGAATCACTAAACAAAGCTCTCAAAGAACGAATCCTCGTTCTGGATGGGGCTATGGGAACCATGCTTCAGCGATACAAGTTTGAAGAAGAAGATTATCGTGGTGAACGTTTCAAAGACTGGGAACATCCGGTAAAGGGAAACAATGATCTGCTTTCTCTTACTCAGCCACAGGCGATTGAAGAAGTGCACAAGAAATACCTGGAAGCAGGAGCTGATATCATTGAAACGAATACATTCTCCGGAACTACCATTGCTATGGCAGATTATCACATGGAAGAGCTGGTGTACGATCTGAACTATGAGTCTGCAAAAATTGCGAGAAAAGCCTGTGATGAATATACAGCTAAGACTCCGGATAAACCAAGATTCGTAGCTGGATCAATAGGCCCAACCAACAGAACAGCAAGCTTAAGTCCTGATGTGAATGACCCTGGATACAGAGCTATTACTTTTGAAGAGCTGAGAGTCGCTTACAAACAACAATGTGAGGCACTATTAGATGGAGGTTCAGACATTCTGTTAGTAGAAACCATCTTTGATACCCTGAATGCTAAGGCTGCTTTGTTTGCGATTGATGAACTTCAGGAAGAAAGAGGAATCAAAATTCCAATCATGGTTTCAGGAACCATTACCGATGCTTCAGGAAGAACTTTGAGCGGACAAACGGCAGAAGCCTTTTTGATTTCTGTTTCCCATCTGAATTTATTAAGTGTTGGCTTTAACTGCGCTTTAGGGGCAGATCAGTTAACGCCTTATTTGGAAACACTGGCTCATAACTCAGAATTCTATGTTTCAGCTTATCCGAATGCAGGATTACCAAATGCCTTTGGAAAATATGATGAGACACCGGAAGATATGGCAAGACAGATCAAAGAATATGCAGAAAAAGGATTAATCAATATTATCGGAGGTTGTTGCGGTACTACTCCGGAACATATCAAGGCGATTGCGGAGCTGGTGGAAAAATATGAACCAAGAAAATTGAAAGAATTTGTGTAATTAGATAGATTTTTTTAATTAAAATCAAGAATGAAGGCTGGATTATAAATATTATCTTTAAGTGAGTCACAAAATTTAATATAATGGAAAAGCCAAGTTATTTAAAAGATTCAGATGACGCCAAATTGTTTAATGAACTGAGAAAGAAAGTAAACCAACGGATAGAAGCTATTTCTGAAAACAGGGATATCTATATTCAGATCAAAGCATTACTGCTGCCACTGATCTATGTTGGTTTATATTTCACTGCACTCCTTAATGCTGAAAAGTATTGGGTGTATATACTCAGTTTTGTTTTAATGGGAATCTCTCTGGTTTTAATTTATTTAAATCTGATTCACGAAGCAGCCCATAATAACATCTTTAAAAGTAAAAGGCTGAATGGGATGATCCTGCACATTTTTGATTTCATAGGAGCCAATTCCTATATCTGGAAGAAAAGACATATCGCAAGTCACCATGCCTATCCGAATGTAGATGGCTGGGATACCGATATTGAGCAGAGTGGTTTGCTGTTAATAGTGCCTTGGATTAAGGCAAAAGGAGTTCAGAAGTATCAGCATAGGTTTTTCTTTTTAGTATATCCACTGTATTTATTCAATTGGATGTTTATAAGAGACTTCAGAGACTTTTTTGACAAGAAAAGAGTGATTTTGAAAACTCAGGGAAGAATACCTGTCGTGGAGAAAGTAAAAATGGTGAGTTATAAGTTGTTTTACTTTTTTTATCAGGTTGTGATTCCTATTGTGTTCTTTAAAGTATCAATAGGACTGGCTTTAGGAGCTTGGTTTTTGCAGGTTATTGCAGCGAGTGTTTTTGCACTGTTTGTTTTATTGCCTTTGCATCCGCTTCCTGACAATGCCTTTCCAAGATTGAATAAAGAGAATGGAATTCCATTCAGCTGGCTTCGTCACCAGTTTGAAGTGACCAACGATTTAAAGGAAAATAACTGGTTGGTAAGAAATGTATTAGGAAATTTTAATTTTCATGTGGCACATCACCTCTTTCCTAACTACAGTTATATGTATTATAACGAGATTACTGAGGAGATAGAAGAATTTGCTAATGAACATGGCTTAGCATACAAAAGATTTCCGCTGTTCACTGCTTTAGGCAAGCACAGAGATTTATTGAGGCAGAATGCCAATAATGCCTACTATATTTTAGAAGAATAAAATGAAATATTTAAGATTATCAGGCCTTGAGCCTCTTATCATTACGCCGGAAAGTAATTTCATCAACGTTGGTGAAAGAACCAATGTTGCCGGTTCCAAAAAGTTTTTAAGACTGATCAAAGAGGAAAAATTCTCTGAAGCATTAGACATTGCCCGCCATCAGGTAGAAGGAGGGGCACAAATCCTTGATGTTAATTTTGATGATGGATTGATTGATGGAAAAGAATGCATGGTCAAATTTCTGAACTTAATAGCATCAGAACCGGATATTGCAAGAATTCCAATCATGGTAGACTCTTCCAAATGGGAAATCTTGGAAGCAGGTTTACAGGTGGCACAGGGAAAATGTGTGGTAAATTCCATCAGCTTAAAAGAAGGCGAAGAAGAATTTATCAAACATGCCAAAGCTATAAAAAGATATGGTGCGGCAATGATTGTAATGGCATTTGATGAGGTAGGGCAGGCTGACAATTTTGAAAGGAGAATTGAAATATCAAAACGATCTTATGATATCCTGGTGAACCAGATCGGATTCCCGGCAGAAGATATCATTTTCGACTTAAATATCTTCCCGGTAGCAACGGGAATGGATGAGCATAGAAAAAATGCCATC
This sequence comes from Chryseobacterium sp. BIGb0232, assembly GCF_024810195.1. Taxonomy (NCBI): domain Bacteria; kingdom Pseudomonadati; phylum Bacteroidota; class Flavobacteriia; order Flavobacteriales; family Weeksellaceae; genus Chryseobacterium; species Chryseobacterium sp. BIGb0232. The sequence goes on along the minus strand of NZ_JANUEH010000004.1, from coordinate 9,234 downwards.
GACTTTATTGAAGCTACGCGTTGGGTAAGACAGAATCTTCCTTATGCATCCGTAAGTGGGGGAGTGAGTAATGTTTCCTTCTCATTCCGTGGAAATGATACAGTAAGAGAAGCCATGCACTCCGTATTCCTTTACCATGCCATTCAGGCCGGGATGAATATCGGTATTGTAAATCCTGCGATGCTGGAAGTTTATGATGAGATTAATAAAGAATTGCTGGAACTTGTAGAAGATGTAATCCTTGATAAGAGAGAAGACGCTACAGAAAGACTTCTTGATTACTCCGAAAAACATAAATCAGTTAAGAAAGAAAAGGTTGAAGATCTGGAATGGAGAAACAATCCTTTGCAGGAAAGAATTACCTATGCCTTAGTAAAAGGAATTGACCGTTTTATTGAAGAAGATGTAGAAGAAGCCAGACAGGTAGCTGCAAAGCCCCTTCATGTTATTGAAATCAATCTGATGACCGGAATGGGCGTTGTGGGTGATTTATTTGGAAGTGGGAAAATGTTCCTGCCACAGGTAGTGAAATCAGCAAGGGTAATGAAAAAAGCAGTTGCCTATTTACAGCCTTATATTGAAGCCGAAAAAGACGGATCAAGACCTGCCAATGGAAAAATCTTGATGGCTACCGTTAAAGGTGACGTTCATGATATTGGAAAAAATATTGTGAGTGTAGTCTTGGGTTGTAATAACTACGAAATCGTAGACCTTGGTGTAATGGTTCCTGCCGAAAAAATTATTCAGACAGCCATTGCAGAAAAAGTAGACGTTATCGGATTAAGTGGATTGATTACACCAAGTCTGGATGAAATGGTATACATCGCTTCAGAATTAGAAAGACAAAATCTAGATTTTCCATTATTAATTGGTGGTGCAACGACTTCAAAGGCACACACCGCAGTGAAAATTGATTTAAAATATAAAAATGCAGTTGTTCACGTTAACGATGCCTCAAGAGCGGTAAACGTAGTAAGCTCATTATTGGGAGACAGAAATAAAGAATATGTTTCTGATCTGAAGAATGATTATTCAGACTTCAGAGAGAAATTCCTGAACAGACAAGTGGATAAAGACTATGTTTCCATTGAAGAAGCAAGAAAAAATCGTTTCAAAATAGACTGGGAAAACGAAGAAATCTTCACACCGAATAATTTAGGAATAACTGTAATCGAAAATCAGGACCTGAGAGAATTATTACCATTCGTTGACTGGTCTCCATTCTTCAGAAGTTGGGATCTTCACGGTAAATACCCGAATATCCTGGAAGATGAGGTGGTAGGAGTGCAGGCAAAAGAACTCTTCAAAGATGCACAGGTGATCTTAAAGAGAATTCTGGATGAAAAGCTTTTAACAGCAAAAGCAATCTTTGGAATCTTTAAAGCTAACTCCAATGAAACGGATGATATTCTGATTTTTGATGAAGATAATAACGAAAAGGTTAAGTTTTTAACCCTAAGACAACAGGCTCAAAGGTCAAAAGGAAAAGACTATCTGGCATTAAGTGATTTCATTGCCCCACAAAGTTCAGGAAAAACTGATTATATGGGAGCATTTTGTGTGACTACAGGTTTCGGAACGGATGAATTGGCAGAAGAATATGAAAAAGCCAATGATGATTACAACGCGATCATGGTAAAAGCACTGGCAGACCGTTTTGCAGAAGCTTATGCAGAATTTCTACATAAAAAAGTAAGAACAGAATATTGGGGCTATGCCGTTCAGGAAGAATTAAGCAATGAAGAATTAATTGCAGAAAAATATAAAGGAATCCGCCCTGCACCGGGATATCCGGCTTGCCCTGACCATTTGGAAAAACATGCGATCTGGGATTTATTGAAAGTTGAAGAAAATATTGGAGTGTATTTGACAGAAAGTCTGGCAATGTTCCCGACAGCAGCTGTTTCAGGATATTATTTCGGAAGCCCACATGCAAAATATTTCGGACTGGGAAAAATCGCAGAAGACCAATTAAAAGAATACTCAGAGAGAAAAGGAATTTCTTTACAGGAAGCGAGAAAGTGGTTGTCACCAAATTTAGCAGATTAATACGATGAGATTTTTAATTAAATATTTGGAACTTAAAACAGGTTTTGCTGATGATGGTCCTGCCTGGATTGCAAAAGTGGAATTTTCTAAAAGCAAAAAGTCTATTTATTTCAATGATAGATGCCTGATGGGAAATGGCCATGGAAATTGTCAGGATATTGAAACTGATGAAATTTTTTGGGTATCCGGTATTAAGAAAAATGGAGATGATAGACATTCTTGTGGCTCAGGTAAAATATTCATTGACAGGAATGTCATTGATGATTATTTGGAAATTATTGGTAGAAATGAGCTCGACACAACAAAATTTACTGTAATTGATATAAAAAAAACTCAAAAGTCAAGATTTACAGACATTCAAAATAGTAATTTTTCCGCTGTTACTACTTTAGGAGATTTTTACGATTTATCAGAGCTGAACGAAAAAGAATTGTTAGAAACAATAAATTATCTTAAAAGAAAGGAATCGTACACCCAAAATAAATTTTTAACTCAAAAAATAGTAGAAGCCGAAAGGTATTTAAAGAGTATTCAAGAAGACAGGAGATTTATTTAAGAGAAGAGAGAATGGGGGAGCCCCAATCTGGTAGATTTAATTTTAATTAAAAATCCAAAATCTTCACTCAAAACCATCAACTATAATAAAATGAAGATAACAGAACATATAAAAAACGCAAATGGGAAAACCTTATTCTCCTTAGAAGTGGTTCCACCACAAAAGGGGATTGGTATTGAAGACCTGTATACGAATATAGATCCGTTGATGGAATTCAAACCTCCATTCATTGATGTTACCACTTCAAGAGAAGAATATATTTATTTAGATAAAGGAAATGGACTGATGGAACGCCGTATCACAAGAATGCGTCCGGGAACATTGGGTATCTGTGCAGCAATTCAACATAAATATAATGTAGATACTGTTCCACACTTACTATGCGGAGGTTTTACCAAAGAAGAAACAGAATATCTTTTGGTGGATTGTATGTACCTTGGTATTGATAATGTGATGGCATTAAGAGGTGATGCAATGAAAGGACATCAGTATTTCGAACCTACTCAGGGTGGTCATGCCAGTGCCATGGATCTGGTAGATCAAATCAACAATTTGGGAAGAGGAAAATATCTTCACAACGAAGAACAGGTTTGTGATGAACTTAATAAATTCTGCATTGGAGTAGCAGGCTATCCTGAAAAGCATATGGAAGCCCCTTCTATGAACTATGACCTGAAATGGCTGAAGCAAAAAGTAGATGCCGGAGCAGATTATATTGTCACTCAAATGTTTTTTGACAATAAAAAGTATATTGAATTCGTTCAGAAAGCAAGAGAGATGGGAATTACCGTTCCAATTATCCCAGGAATTAAGCCGATAGCTACGAAGAAACATTTGAAAATCCTGCCTCAGGTATTCAAAATAGATCTTCCTGAAGAGCTTATCAATGAAGTGGAGAACGCAAAAAATAATGAAGCCGTTAAGCAGATCGGAGTAGAATGGGCCATTGCCCAGTGCAAAGAACTTCTGGATTTCGGAGTTCCAGTTTTACACTTTTACTCAATGGGGAAAAGTGATAACATCAAAAAAGTAGCCGGTGAGCTATTCTAATAAAAGTACCAAAAATGAAAGTAGTCCTGTCTTAAACGACAGGGCTTTTTATTTTATCAGAATCATAAATAGAAAAACTTCAATCAGAAATAAAACACATAAAAAGAACCAGCCGTAGGCTACACACTCGCTTAGAAAGAATCAGCAAAGTTGATTCCACCTTCGCTCGCTCAAAAATAGAACAGCAGCAAATAAAACTTTGCGTCAAATCATCTAAAGCATCCAGAAAAAAGTAAACTAAACCTTTAGTCAATCACCACACTTCAATTACTCCCATCTTCCAGCCTCCATCTTCCTTACTCTAAAGAACAGCATGCCTCTCAAACTCCTTGTTCCTATCAAATAAATATCGATAAGTAGCAAGTTTCCTCGTCACAGTAGTATCAAGAGTCTCTGCAATCTTAATCATTTTAGGATTAAAATCACCAATCCACTGAAGTTCAGTGATCGTAAAATCAGTATGCTTTCTTAAATGTTGTGTCCCTTCCCAGATCATATACCCATCAATCCCTTTCTTTTGCCATTCAGGAACCACACCGAAGACAAGACCCACCATTTTTTCATTCTTTTTAAATCGCTTTAAGAACAAAAACTTAAGCTTTTCAAAAACTCCAAACTTTCCGTTGAGGTATTTAAACCACTGGTTGAGGTCCGGAATATTGATCCACATAGCGATAGGCTGATCATTTTCATACACAAACCATGAGATATGCTCATTCATAATAGGCTTCATGGTATTGAACATTTTCAAAACCTTACCTTCTTCCAATTGCTTTCCCTCTCCATGAGCTGCCCATGCTTTATTATAAACTTCCGTAAAGTCCTTAGCAAATTTGGAAAGGTTATTCTTTTTCATGGGCTGTGCTGAAATAGCAGGGTTTCTCCTGTTTTTCTCATGAGCAATCGTAAAAACGCGGGAAACTTCTGCAAATACAGGCCTGGTAAAACAGAGCTGTTCAAAATAAATCTGAAGCCCATAGTTTTCAAAAAGCTCTTTGTAATAAGGAAAGTTATAATTCATTCCGTACAGGGGCTCTATAAACCCCTCAATCAAAAGTCCCCAGAACTTATCCCTTTCTCCGAAATTGATTGGTCCATCCATCGCCTCCATCCCTTTTTCCTGAAGCCAGTTTTTACAGTGGTCAAAAATGAAATTTGCGGTTTCCTGATCGTTAATACAGTCAAAAAATCCGAAACCTCCGGTAGGTTGCACCTGTTCATAACAATTGTTAATAAAAACAGCTACTTTTCCAACCGTCTTATTGTCTTTTTTAAATAGAAATCTTTTACACTCTCCATTCTTGAAAAACTTATTCTTTTCAGGATTAAAAATCTCCTCAATGTGTTGATCTAAAGGGCGGATATAATTTTTGTCGTGTTGATAAAGTTGTGCGGGAAATTCCAGAAATTCCCTTTGGTGGTCTTTGTTTTGTACTTCTTCGACAATAATCATATAGTTTTAATCAGAGTAGGTTATAAAAGATAATGATTTTCGCCCCATTTGAAATATATGAAACGATATTATCCGTATTTTTGCTGCAAATTAAATAAAAATGGTTGATTTTACTGATAACGACGATGATATTTTCACTGGAAAAGAACATACGCCTATAAGGGAAGATGCTTTTGATAAATCGCCACAGGAAAAAATAGAAAAAATTACTGAGCTTTTTGGAGAAATTATGGAGACCTTAGGACTGGATATGACCGATGACTCCCTAAAAGATTCTCCAAAACGTGTTGCCAAGATGTATGTGAACGAGATTTTCGGAGGACTTCTTCCTGAAAACAAACCAGGCATCTCTACATTTTCCAATAAATATAAATACCGTCAGATGTTGGTGGAAAAAGATATCACTGTATATTCTTTTTGTGAACACCATTTCTTACCCATTATAGGAAGAGCACACGTTGCTTACATTTCCAACGGAGAAGTAATCGGTCTTTCAAAAATTAACAGGATTGTTGATTACTATGCAAAAAGACCACAGGTTCAGGAAAGACTGACAATGCAGATTGTAGAAGCTCTGAAAGAAGCATTAGGAACAAAAAATGTAGCATGTATCATTGATGCGAAGCACCTTTGTGTAAACTGCAGAGGAATTAAAGACACGGCAAGTTCTACCATTACAGCAGAACTAAGCGGAATCTTCAGAACAAATCCAATTACAAGACAGGAATTCTTACATTACGTAGGAAGTCATGCCAAATTAGACTAATCAATGAACTGCCAGATCCTTAAAAATAGTATAGATGCAGAACTTCAGAGGTTCCGGACAATTTCTGAAGAAGAGTGGACTTACAAGGCTACACCGGAAAAATGGTCCAAAAAAGAAATTATTGGCCATCTTTGTGACAGTGCTTTTACAAATATCCGTAGATTTGTAGTCACTCAATATAAAGAGAACGAGAATATCACATACGATCAGAACGCTTGGGTAAAGGCTCAGAACTATCAGAATGTTCCAACGGCAGAGTTAATCAACCTTTGGAAAGCTTTGAACGATCAGGTTGTTCATATTGTAGAAAATATTCCTGATGAAGCATTACAGAGAACTTGTGATACCACCAAAACAGAACCTCAGGTTTTTACCCTGGAGTTTATTATTAAGGATTACGTAGAACATTTGCAGCATCATTTAGAATCGATTTAATTATGATAAAATTTAAAAAAGTTTCACATAAAATCTTTATCACGACAATTATTTGTTGTGACAGATTTTTATTTTAACTAATTTTTGAATCTTAAAACTATTGAATCTTTTAACAAAAAATAAATGCAACTAAAAATATACAACTCGCTTACAGCGGAAAAAGAAATATTCAAACCCATCTTAGAAGGAAACGTAGGAATGTACGTCTGCGGACCTACAGTGTACAGCAATGTGCATTTGGGGAACGTAAGAACTTTCCTGTCTTTCGATTTTATCTACCGTACCCTAATGCATTTAGGATATAAGGTAAGATATGTAAGAAACATTACCGATGCAGGGCACCTTACTGATGACGGAGATGTAAATAACGATAGATTCGTTAAGCAAACTCGTCTTGAAAAATTAGAACCCATGGAAATTGTACAAAAATACACTGTAGATTTCCATAAAGTTCTGGAGATGTTCAACCTGCTTCCTCCAAACATCGAGCCTACAGCTACAGGTCACATTGTAGAACAGATTGAACTGACTCAGAAACTAATAGATACAGGTTTCGCTTACGAAAGCAATGGTTCTGTATATTTCGATGTATTGGAGTACAATAAAAGAGGGCTGAACTACGGTGAACTTTCAAAACGTAATATAGAAGAGCTTTTTGCTAACACCCGTGATCTTGACGGACAGGGGGAGAAAAAGAATCCACAGGATTTTGCCCTTTGGAAAAAAGCATCTCCGGCGCATATCATGAGATGGAACTCTCCTTGGGGAGAAGGTTTCCCGGGATGGCACCTTGAATGTACAGCTATGAGTACTAAATATTTAGGTGAAACTTTTGACATCCACGGAGGAGGAATGGATCTGAAATTCCCGCACCACGAATGTGAAATTGCTCAGGGAAAAGCTTGCAATGGTGCTGCACCGGTACATTACTGGATGCATGCCAATATGCTGACGATGAATTCCCAGCGTATGAGTAAATCTACGGGGAACTATATACTTCCAATGCAGTTGGTAACAGGTGATAATGATTTTTTTGAAAAACCTTTCCACCCGTCAATTGTACGTTTCTGCTTCCTGCAGGCACATTACAGAAGTGTTTTAGACATTTCCAATGATGCCATGATCGCCAGCGAAAAAGGATTTATCAGATTGATGGAGGCCGTGAAAGTATTAAATTCTATTACTCCTGATGATAACAAAGAATCTGCATTCAGTCTTGCAGAATGGAAAAACAAATGTTATGATGCATTAACAGATGATTTCAACTCTCCAATTCTGATCGCTCACTTGTTTGAAGCCGTAAAATACATTTTTGCTTTAAATGATGGTAAAGAAACCATCTCAACAACAGATCTTGAAGATTTAAAGTCAACATTGAATGCCTTTATCTTTGATGTCCTTGGATTGCAGGCTGTAGAAGAAAACAATAATGAAAAGCTTGATCAGACTTTAAAAGTTTTAATTGAACTTAGAAATCAGGCAAGAAAATCCAAAAACTTTGACCTTTCAGACCAGATCAGAGATAAACTGCTTGCTGAAGGCATAGAATTAAAAGACGGAAGAGACGGAACATCCTATGTTCTGAACTAAAAATATAAACTTCAGTTTTACAATCATTCCGTAAGAAACCTGCTATAAAGGATTCTTACGGAATTTTTTTATCCCCTCCTTTGAAAGCTTCCTTACCTAAATAAAGATTTTATAGTTTTTCTTTTATAAATTTTTCTATTCTTCACCTTTCACTCTTTCATATATATTCGTTCTCTCCAACTCTAGCACGCACATACCCTCAAACTCATTGAGGAGCTTAATCCCGCTATCCACTCATACTCCTCGTGCCAACACACACCTACACCCAAACCCTTCTACGCTCCAACCCATACTGTGGGGTAACCGTTCCTATCGGGGCTAGGGTAGGAGACGACTTTATAAATGATGAATAAATAATAGATTGGCATCAATTAATAGCATTACCTATTATCCATAAGTGATGGCTTCTATCATTCCCATCCTTTGGAGGGGTGTCAAAAATTCAAAGAATTTTTGACGGGGTGGTAATCTAGTCATTTCTGCCCTATGAAAGTTCTGTGAAAATCTGTGTTATCTGTGGTTAAAACAATAAAACATCAGCATACATCATACCTGCTTTTTCTATAAAGGCTACATTTAAAAGCTCATTACATAACGTACATTATATTATTTACCGCTGTATTCCTGATATTTTAATAATACCAGCCTTTATCATCCTGTAAGGATCTCAACAATATTATTTCCATAGTAATAAAGTATTCCTCGAATCAATTCCGGTTTTCCCTACTATATAATATATACTCTCCGTTTTTCTTACGGGCATAAGCTCATCAGTAGGAGCTGGCAATAATCCTGAGCTTAGCTGAAGGAAGTCCGCTCAAATAAAATAAACACTCTTCCACTAGCTTTAGCCAAAACTTATTTGCTTACTATATATAGATTTCACCTCCTACATATAATATAGATAATGCATCTATATTGTAATTGATGTATAGAATAACCGGTTATATAGCCCTCAAAACGGTGTTATATAGTTTTTCAAAAACAATTCCACCGTTGTGGATAAGTATACTTTATAATTTAAATATAATCATATCAATAAGTTAATGTATAAACTTACCCACAATTGTAATATTGGTGTAAACTTTATGTTAAATAAGTTTGCGTGGTAAAGGAGAAGTCTCTATCTTTGCCCCACTGAAAAACGAGAGAGATTCGGTAAGCGCAGGAGAGCTTTTAGATAAGCAGAAACATTATATACTACGAAAGATAAAGACGGAAAAAAACTTTCACTTTTTAGTTTAAAAAGTTGCGGGTTAAAATAAAGTTTGTATCTTTGCAGTCCCAATAAAACGGGAGCGCAGGAGTAGAGAGATTGAGGGTTTTGGAAAGGAG
>NZ_JANUEH010000003.1:0-441717 GCF_024810195.1 Chryseobacterium sp. BIGb0232 | reverse complement strand
TAAGGAAGTAAGGAAGTTGGAAGCAGGGAGAGGGAAGAGCTCGGGATTAAGGCTATAGCTGTACCTCAGTTTTATCAGTTCAAGAAAGTTTTAAGAAAGTAAGGAAGTTGGAAGCAGGGAGAGGGAAGAGCCAGAGATTAAGGCTATAGCTGTACCTCAGTTTTATCAGTTCAAGAAAGTTTTAAGGAAGTAAGGAAGTTGGGAAGTAGGGAGAGGGAAGAGCCAGAGATTAAGGCTATAGCTGTACCTCAGTTTTATCAGTTCAAGAAAGTTTTAAGAGAGTAAGAAGATGTAGGCTGGAAGAGGGAAGGAATTGTGGTTTACGGTGTCTCTGGATATTGTTTTAAGATAAGGAAGCCAGAAATTTTTGGGAGATTTTACTTATCCATTCAAATTAATGAAAAAAGGAGGCTGGAAGTGATTTCCTCAATCGCAACTTCCAGCCTCCCTCTTCCAGCTTCCAGTCAATAATTTCCTACTTTCTCGGAATTTCAGGACGTGGCATCTTGTAATAACTTCCGGATATGCTCTTCAGAAAGGCTACAATAGCCTCTGTTTCCTGATTGTTGAGCTGTAATGGTTTCATTCTCTGATCGGTAACCGGAAACTTAGGATCGGCTTTCTTTTCTTCCGGACTGGGGTTAATCATCAGCATTCCGCTATTGTATAAGTTGACCACACCGTGTAAGTCATCCATCAAGCCATTATGCATCCATGGAGCTGTATAACTCAGGTCTCTTAAAGATGGGGTTTTAAATTTGCCTACATCATCAGGATCTTTGGTGATATGATAAAGTCCAAGATCTTCATATTCACGCTGATAGTAGGTAAGTCCTATATTATGGAATGATTCATCAGTCAGATATTTACCATAATGGCAGTTCATGCATCTTGCTTTGGTGCGGAACAGGTGCATGCCGTAAATTTCCTTATCACTCATAGCTTTGTGATCACCATTGATAAATTTATCCAGTTTGCTCGGCTGACTTCTGATGGTACGCTGGAAGGTAGCCAATGCATTCGCAATGTGATTAAATGTAATTTTATCGGTATGATAAACCTCTTTAAAAAGCTGTTTGTATTCTTTATATTTTGAAAGCTTTCCGGCCAGCTTTTCCGGTTTCATATTCATTTCATTGTGAGCAGAAATAGGACCTATCAATTGTTCCTCCAGAGTTTTGGCTCTTCCGTCCCAGAAATAAGAGGTTCTATCCGCAATATTATAAAGGGATTGTGTATTTCTTTTTCCCAGCAAATGATCATTACCCAAGGCCACTTCCTGTCCGTCACTCCAGCCCAATTCAGGATTATGACAGCTGCTGCAGGAAACCTGGCTTGATGAGGATAGTTTGGGATCAAAGAATAATTTTTTTCCCAACATTACTTCGGGCAGTTCCTGGGTTTCATAATAATTGGAATCCCATTCTATAGATTCAAACTCTTTCCATTTTACATCGGCATCTACGGAAGGTTTAGGCCAGTACTGTATTGGCTTTTTATATTGTTCTATTACTTCTCCGTAATCTTTTTTAAATGTGGGTAAAGTATACTGCATGCAGAATAAAGCGATTATCCCGATCAGCAGTATTAATTTAATATTTGAAAATTTCATGTTTTTTTAATTAAAAAATACCTCCTATAGTAGCCGCAAAAAACATATTGTTGCCATTTTTGAAATCACTGTACACCATTTTACCGCCTGCATATGCATTCTTAATAACCGGAAGGCTAAAGTGAAAATTAACATCAAGTTTTGCCTGCCAGAAGTCTGAAGACTGATAGCTGTAGTTTTCCTGCAGCATTTGTTGAATGCCAGGTTTATTGGAAATACTGAACGCAGCATCTTTTTTATAAACATCAGTTACCGCAAGTCCCATGCAGACCGAAAGAGCGAGCTTGTCAGTGAATGTATTTATCCATTGATAATCCGCGCCATAGATAAGCTTATTTAAATCAATGAACGAAACAGGATTGTTATAGTTTTCTTTTTCCTGAAGCCATCCAAAGAAGGGGAGCAGTGATGATTTTGCTTTTTTATGCTCAAGTTCTAAGAATCCTTTTAATAAAATATCAGTTATCTGATGATTGTATCTTTGTGCAGAACCTATCTGTATATAATTCCTTGAATTGTCATTTAAAAACAGATTTTCAGTTCCTTTTCTGTTGATATGGTTTCCGTTTGCAGAAATTCCCCAGGAGATTCTTCCTGTTTCAAAAAACTTTCCTAATGAGAAATTAAACTGTTGTTCATCAATTCTGGAGGCATTAAGGTCTGTATATTCAGTCAGGAGTTTGTCAAGGTTGAGTTTTTTAATTCCGGCAGTAAGATACCACGATCTGTTTTCTGCTTCAAAAATCTGCAGACCACCTCCATACGACCAGCCTTCATAATATGCCTGACGAAGTTTCCCTGAAAGCAGTTCATTAGAATTACCCAGGCCACTCATATTGTAAATCATTGGAAAACCTTGGTTGCTTACAAAACTCAGATAATGCTTTTGAGTATACTTTTCAGCTTCCACATAAGCCCCGATTTTAAATTTTCCAAACATCATTTTATGAGCTCCCAGCGCCAATGAAAAATTAGCAGAGGTGTTCTTAGGCCTCGGATCAAGATCACGATAGCTCAAACTTGCTCTGTAGCTTCCTGTAATACCTATGGTGAATGAATTGAATTCCCTGGAATATCCTCCTGAAAACGCATAATTTTCAAACTTCATATCTCCACCTACACTGTCTGCTGCCACATAAGGGTAGATGATGTCATAGTCGGCATTTTCGTTCCATACTACCTGCTTGTTTTTCCCCTGTGAATAGGAAGCATTGCCCCAAACCGTAGTTTTTGGATCCAATATCTGATGGGTACGGGCTTCTGCACCCCAAATATTTTTCCCTTTGCCCTTTTGCTGTATTTCATTGGGAGTATTACTGTTTTGGGTGAATATATTAAAAACTGTAATATCATACTTCCTTGAGCCTAATACATTGGCAGGGTTGGAATTGATACTGCTTTTAAGGCTCCTTTCATAGCTGTATTCTTCATGAATCTTCTTCATGATGGTGTCATTATCCTGAGCATGCATTTCAGAACAAAGGAAAAGAACCGGCAGGATAAGTATGGATTGAAAATGTTTCATTTTAGTTGAATAATGATGGTTTTACACCGTGATCAAAATCCACAGTAGAGTTGTTGGTGTCTTTTAGAATATCTTTACCTTCTGAAGTTTTTCCAATCACTTTTCTACGGACTGCTTTTCCAAAACGGTTTTTATCTCCATCAAAAGATGTTACAGAAGTCCATCCCATATCTAAAGAAGGTGAAGTTACCAACCATTGAAAAGAATCCTGTACACTGAGATTAACTGCATCTGTGATCCATTCATTTGGAATCTTAACAGCTGTTCCGTCCATAGGATAGACATCTCCGCCAAAAGTGAGGTTATATGTGTAAGTGTATGAGTTCTGGCTTACTAACGCTTCATTGGTCATTCCTAGTGGCATACGAGCTAAAGCATAAGCATAGTATCCCTGGGTGTGAATAACCATTTTTTCAAATACATTAAGCATTTTAGGTACTGCAGGATTATCAATGTCATCAGAATCTTCCTTGAAAATCTGGAAGTTGGCCTGAGAAAGGTTAATAGAGGAAGAATTAAACTCCAGATGGTTGATAGCATCTTCTGCAATGATTATAGATGAACCTGGCAATACCGGATATGTACTTCCGTTACCGGGAATTCTGATGACCGCTCCGGCAGAGAATGTTGTTCCGATAATATTCGGGCTGTAATCCTGTTTTTCATTCGTCATAAAAGCTGACTGTATCAGCAGCATTCCGTCAGCATATAATGTTTTATCCGTATTATTTGTGATTTTAAAATACTGATCTCCAAAATACATGGCTCCCTGCGGTGTTTTTGTTCCTGCAAAAAACACCTCTTCAAGGATAAGATCACTGCTTTGCGCTTTCATTGAAATGTCAATGACTTTAGTCTGTTCAGTACCATTGATTACCACTCCGGTCTGAACTCCACCAACTTTTGCTTCTGTAGCCCCTGCATTATCAGTATACACAATACTTCCCTCTACAGTAATGTTATAAGTTCCTGTAGGAAGAACTGCTTTCAGAAGGTTGGTATTATTAAGCTCCTGAATAACTGTAAATCCGGTATTCAGTTCTTTAAAATTAACGGTAAGGTGTTTGTATTCTTTCACCTTAATGTTTTCCGGAACAACCTTCAGTTGAAGATTGAGCGTGGTCTGAGCCTGGGATTCCGGTGCGTCAGAGTCTGATGAACATGCTGCAAGACTTACTACAGCACACAGTAGTAATAGTGTTCTTAATAATTGTTTTAACATAATGTATTGAGTTGAAATTGTTATAAATTGAAATTGATTTCCATTCCGAAATAGGGATCATTTGCCCCTTTTCTGTTGATCGTGAATCCGTTAACACTATAAGGAGCATAATAGCTGAAAAGTCTGTTGGCAAACATAGAAACGATAACGGTTTTATGTCTGAAACTTTTGGTTACCTTCAGGTTAACATTGGCTTCGAGTGGCCTTCTGTTGGCGGTATATTTGTTTTCATTCTGGGCAATGATTAGCCTTTCAAGAATAGTTCCTTTGGCTGTATCAGGATTGAATGGCAATATATTCCCGTTTTGATCTACGTAGTGGCTGGGAGTTCCGTTCATAGGGTCCAGTTTTCTCATTGAATACCATGAAAACTGGAAAGAAGATGAAAATATAAGGTCCAGTTTAGGAATATAAGTATCCATCATAAGATTGGTATTCAGAATTTCGTTCACCGAATTAGGTTCCATTCCGTTGTAAAGCCCGAGGTAAGGATAAGGTCTTCCATTGAGCAATACATCAGATCTTTTATATATCGGAAGACTGTTGCCGTATGTTGTACGGAACCATGCACCACTAAGCGTAAATCTAGTGTTGATTGCAGGGATTCTGTTAGAAGAATACTGAAACTCAACACCTTCTTTATCTATTTTGCTTCCGTTTCGCTGTGCAGAATAAGTGAAGTTTTCTGTCATATCCTGATAGGGAAGTGTATTGACGTCCGGTGGAGAAGTGATAGCATCATGATTAAGTCCTGAGGTATCGTATTTTTTATACTGATAAACCGCATATTCATTCATACTACGGAATGCATTATGCATTTTTTCCCTGAAAACGGTCACAGATAATTGATGAAGTCCCAGACTGAAATCCATTCTTGCTTCAAACTTTTCATTAACAGCAGGTTCTATTTCTTTGTTTTGAGGGTTATAGATATTGGTTTTGTAGTTTACCCTTCTGTAATTCGGATTAGAGTGGAAATAATTCAATTGCTGAATATCCTTATAAACCAGTTCCGGATACAGCAGGTTAAGATCCGGGAATAAGCTCTGTTTTCCATAGCCAAGCGTTAATGTAAACTGGGCTTTTCTGTTCATAATATTAAACGCAGGAAGATCCCATTGAAGGTTGGCTCTCGGGTCCGCATAGATTTTTCCGCTCATTTTAAAATCAGAAGGCAGGTTCAGCATTGAATTTCCTCTTATTCCTAATGCTGCAGTAAGTTTATGCTTTCCGATATCTGCAGTACTTATGGTTTCAAAGAATAAAGCAGAAGTAGAATAAGCCGGAACATCACGATAAGGGCGGGGCCTGAATGTCGCTTTAGGATCTATAGGTTTATAAATGTCGAACAGCTGTCCCTGTCCCCAGTTTTTACTTAATTGCCAGTCGAATCCTGTATTGATTTCATTTTTAATGGTTTTAAAATCCCACTGGAAATTATTGATCATTTTTACAAAAATGTCAAGGGGCTTGCCATCTACGGTATAATCAGAAATATATCTGGCTTCAGGATAATATCCGTCATATTCACCTTCAATTCTGGAAAGTGGAAAGGCTGTTGCGTTTTCCAACTGAATGAATTTGGTCTGTTTTATTTTATCAAATCTTTGGTTGACTGTTGCCTGAATTTCTGTAGACCTGTAAAATGAAGGCTCGTTTTTTGTGTAATTAAAAACATTTGAAAGGCTCAAAAGGTGGTTGTTGACCTCGTAAGAGTTTAATTGCGACAAGTCAACATCCGGATCGGTCTTCGAACCATCCAGAGAACCTGTATAGCTAAGATGAGTTTGCCATCTGAAAGAGCTGTGGCTGTATTGTTTCTCCTTAGCCAGGGCAAAATTTGCTGTAATTCTTTTATAGTTTTCAAGTCTGTCTCTCGGATCAGATTTTGCATTCAGATAATCAATTCCTGTATTGATTTTCAGACCATACTTTTTATCTTCAAATCCTTTACTGACAGCAAAGAGTTTACTATAGCCATCTGCTTTAAATCTGGATTTCCATTGAGTATAGCCTGACTTGTTGGTGATTTTAACGATCCCTGAAGTTAAATTTCCATAGATAACGGAAGGAATTCCGCGCAATATTTCTACCTTCTCGATCTGATCTGTAGAAATGCTTCGCATATCAACTCCACTGGTAAGATTAAGCCTTCTTTTTAATCCATTATTGCTTTTGTCTAAAAAATCATAAGTATATTGAAGGTTTGCACCAGAATTCAATGGAGCGCCATCTACTAAAAATGTGGTTCCCATTGCAGAAGTGTTATAATCATTTCCGGGATTACCTGTTTCACGAAGGCTGATCTTATTCATCTGATTCATTACCGGATCTCCGGATCTCCCTCCAGGAAGTAATTCCAAAAGATCTGTAAAGCTTGATGGCTGTAAATGCTGCATGGCACGTTGACTGATAATAGATGAAGAAGTTAGTCCCTTACTTTCCTTAGCAGTAATAATCACTTCTTCAATAGAATTGATTTTATCTTTTAATGAGAAAGTAAATGCTTGAGAAGTTGTGATCACAATCTTCCCGGAATATTCAAGAATTCCGTTTTTGATAATCTCAATAGTGTACTGGCCGGGATTGATAGAGGCAGTTGCAATACCTTTGTCATTGGTAGATATCGAATATTTATGGTCTGTAGATAATATTTTTATTTCAGAATCTTTTAAAGGTCCCGCATGAATGGTCTTTACTTCAAATGAAATAGTGGCAGACCTGTCTTGTGAATGGACTGTTGAAAACGCACTGAAGAGAAATAAAAATGTGAGAATTTGTGTTTTAATAGGGAATCGTGGATCATTGCTTACCATCTGGTACTTTTCTTCCCGCAAAGGTAGGAGGGCTTAAATAAGATTTCTAATTTTATTTAGAATAATTTAAAATAATTGATAAAAATCATTTTACTTGCATTATTGATAATATTCATTTAGAGTTATAAATATATATTTATTTAGTTGATTTTTAATTATTTACATTTTGTTTAATTAGTGTATTTTAATATTTATTTCTAAGTTTTATTGTTGGAGTTATTTCCGTTTAAAGGATACCTACTTTCTTTACAATGGAATAATAAGAATAATTGAACGTATTTTGAGGAGGCAAAAGAGGAACCCTCTTATGAAGTTATCAAATAACTATATATTGTTATTATCAACGGCAAAGCAGAGTTTTTAGCTCACTAAAATGTAACATTTGATAATTTCATTTGCGTTTAAAAAAAGATAAAGTCAATTAGCCTTCAAAAAAAGCACTCCATTGCTGGAGTGCCAAAATTAACTTGAAAATGATATATAAAAAGGATTGATGCTATAGTTTAACTTTTTTATTGATCACTTTCCCATTGGAAAGAGTCATTTGTACCACATATACTCCGGAATCCATGTTTTTTGATTCAAATTGCTGGGAATTGACTTCCTGCTGAACAATTAAAGTTCCGGAAATGCTGTATATGCTGATATTTTTGATGTCAGTATTGGCTCTGGCTCTGATTTGTTTGTTTTGTGCAAATATATCTGTGCTGTTTACCAGTGTACGGCTTCCGATATTTTTACTGAACTGCAAATTATAATAGGAGGTCGTTACTTCGAATGTATATTTCTGAGCATCCAGATCCTGTATATTGATTCCGTCATTTTCCTGATACTGGTCTTTAGAAATCGTTTTAACAAGATTTTTATTTTCATCAAAAACATAAACTGCAGAAAGTTCATTCTGATCAATCTTCAGCTTTAAAACTGCATTATTGTCAGACTGTACAATTTCATTTTCAGCTACTTCATTAGGGGTGTTCTTAATGTATGGAAGCATTTTCTCCTGATTATTTTCTGATACTTTCAATAGATACACTCCATCTTTTAAAGAAGATAAGCTGTGGTCATCTGCTGATCGTCTGTTTGCTTTTTCTTTATTGAAATCAGTTACTTCAAGTAACTGCATATTTCCAAGGTCAGGTTTTATCTGGGATGAAAATAGAGTAGGAGTTTCTTGTGAAGCGTTTGCAGACTGTTTTCCAAAAACAGACCCTACTACAGCCCATTGATTGAACAATCCACCACTTCTTAAAGTATTGAATTTAGCATTGGATGCCAAAACAAAAGGAACAATGCCACCCACATGTCCAAGAGGACCCCAGTAAAAGGAATCCAGTTTGTATTTATTCAGATCCCACCATGCATAATAACCTCGCTGTACATCTATAGTTTTAGAGGTGTTTTCTGGCGGAATCGCAAGATCAACGGTAGAATGGCCTAATGTCATAGGGGTCTTATTATACCAGTCGTATACATCTTTAGGCTTCAGACACTGTCTGAATTTATGATTTGGATTGTTGGTAACTTCATTAACGAAATTGTTCGTGAAAAGTTTTTTCCATATAAATGGCCCCCACAACAAACCTCCGTTATCCTGAACAACGTGATAATTGTATTTGTCAAGATATTCTGCAGAAATAACTTCTGAAATATCATTAGTATAAGTTTTATAGCCCATATTGTTACAGCTATGAAGAACATTGGCAAGGAATGAGCTGAACGGATAAATATCTTTTTCTAAAACACCTTTCTTTAAAGTGGTTTCTGACATATCATAAGGTCCATCCCCCATATAGGCATACTTAAACTTTAAATTGCCTGGATTAGAGGTGTTTAACCTTTTTAAGGTTGACATAGCTGCATGTGCCCCTTGTGAATAACCCGCCAGGAAATATTCATCATAACGCTTTATTCCTAATTGTGCTAATGCTTTATTAGCTGCTGTTACAAAATCAATAGTTGCTCCGGATTCGGTAGCATAGTCTACGTAAGGATGTACCCCTTCTCCGTCTCCCATTCCTACATAGTCAGGAGCCATTAAAATATAACCATTGAGAACATAAGAGAGCTCAACCACAAATCCGGCTACCAAAGCTCCCTTAAAATTTGAAGGAACATTGTGTCTGCTATCGGTAGTCCCATGGTTGGATACGACAGTGGAAAGCTTCATATTAACATTGGGATACATGAGAAGTCCTGTAGCTTTTACAAGAACATTGTTTTCATTTTTGGTGTAATAGGTTATTTTATATCCCTTTAGTCCAACATTGAAACCATTGAGATAGCTTACAAAATCAGGGGAATTCTGTTCGCCAAGATTATTGGCAATAAAATTAACAACTCCCTGCGGTGTTAAATTCAGTTTCTGTTCGGCGCTTACAAGATCTCCTGCCTGCTGGCTGAAATAGAATGGGGCTACCAGTCCTATTAAAAAAGTTGTGATTTTCTTCATGTCGTGATTTTTTTACTAGGGTTAAGGTAATAACTTTAGTAAATTCGCAAAAATATTCAGACATTAATAACTATTCATTGAATATTAAATTCTCTGAAAGGTGAGTAAAATAAAAGAGTCTGATCAATGATCAGACTCTTTTATTTATATTTTTTCCTTTCTTTCTATTCTTAGAAAGCGTTGAGACCTGTAATATCTAAACCGGTGATTAACAAATGAACATCGTGAGTTCCTTCATACGTAATAACAGATTCCAGATTGGCTGCGTGTCTCATCATTGGGAATTCACCCATGATTCCCATACCTCCAAGGATCTGTCTTGATTCCCTTGCGATATCAATTGCCATTTTTACGTTATTACGTTTAGCCATTGAGATTTGTGCAGGAGTTGCTTTATGTGCATTTTTAAGATTTCCTAACTGAAGACATAATAACTGAGCTTTTGTAATCTCTGTTAAGAATTCAGCTAATTTTTTCTGTTGAAGCTGGAAAGAACCGATTGGCTTACCAAATTGTTTTCTTTCCTTAGAATACTGCACTGCTGTACAGTGACAATCAATAGCAGCACCAATTACGCCCCATGAAATTCCATATCTGGCAGAGTTAAGACAAGATAAAGGTCCTTTCAATCCTGTCACTCCCGGAAGCAGATTTTCTTTCGGAACTTTTACATCATTGAATACCAATTCTCCTGTTTTGGAAGCTCTTAAGCTCCATTTATTGTGCGTTTCTGGAGTCGTGAATCCTTCCATTCCTCTTTCAACAATTAATCCCTGTACTTTTCCTTCCTCATTTTTTGCCCATACTACTGCAATGTCGCAAAGTGGAGAATTGGTGATCCACATTTTAGCACCATTCAACAGGTAATGGTCACCCATATCCTTAAAATAAGTTTCCATAGAACCCGGATCAGAACCATGGTTAGGCTCAGTTAATCCAAAAGAACCAATCATTTCTCCTGCAGCAAGCTTTGGAAGATATTTTTTCTTTTGTTCTTCAGAACCGAACTCATTAATAGGAAACATAACCAAAGAGCTCTGTACTGAAGCAGCAGAACGTACTGCAGAATCTCCTCTTTCCAACTCCTGCATGATAAGACCATAAGAAATCTGATCTAATCCGGAACCTCCATACTCAACAGGAATATACGGACCTAATGCTCCAATTTTTCCTAATTCTCTCATAAGGCCAGGAAGGTCAGTATGATTTTGAGCTGCCTGATCAATCTGCGGCATTACAAAACTTTCAACCCAGTCTCTGACAGATTGGCGGATCAGTTTGTGTTCTTCAGTAAGTAAAGCATCAATTCCATAGTAATCAGGGATGCTTGTAAGAGGATAATATGACATGATTTTTTGATTTTGTTAAAAATAACATTTTTTGTGGTGTCTGGGAAATTTTTTTGAAAACTTATCTAAATGCTGGTTTTCAAATATATAATGCTGGTTTTTCCTGTTTGAGGGGTAAAACTTGTATTTTAACTCTCCTCATCATTGGAGATAGGGTACTGATTGGTTGCATTATGCACCTTGGTTTTAAATTTATACAGGTATGGCGCTTTATTGGCAGAACCGTCATAAAGCTTTTCCAGCCTGTCAAGGATGTTTAGGCTTAATATTTTTCGCTGGAAATTATTTCTCCTGAATTTCTGACCTAAAATAGTTTCATAAAGAGCCTGAAGATCCTTCATAGTAAATTTTTCCGGAAGAAGATTACTGGCGGCCACTTCGGTATTGATATTCATTCTCAGATATTCCAGACCGGTTTCTATAATTCTGTCGTGATCAAAAGCCATCTTGGGCAAATTATTCACTTCAAACCATTCACAGCTTTCATTAAAAGCATCCGGAAAAGTATTTGTCATAGAAAAATCAATAAGGCTGCAGTATCCTACAGTAATAAATCTCTGAAAGATCCAGTGATCCTCAGGGACTTCTATTCCTTTGTTTCTAAGGAGGATCTGGTGAACATTATTTTCTGTACGGTCTATTCTTCCAAAGGTGTGGAATTGTTTTAAAAACAGATCTTTAAGATGAGTACGCTCATACAAAACTCTTTCAGCAGCTTCCCTAAGGTCTTCATCATTGAAAACAAAACCACCCGGAAGTGACCACAGATCCAGATCATGATATTTTAATAATAAAACTTTTAAAATATTATTGTGAAAGCCGAATATCGTACAGTCTACAGAAATATGAGAAACAAAATCCTTTGTGTCGATCAGTTCCTGAAGTGTTTCTTTACTTTTTGTGTCTTTGATTTTCATGATTGTAAAAATAAAAACTATTTTCTATATTTTCTTTTTGAGACGTTAAAATACATCAAACTAATCACAAAAAGAAGAATTACAGAGCATAATATATATAATGGATAAAAGTTTAATAGTTGTTTTCCAAAGAGTACAGCCATAATAATAGAACTGACTGAACTTCCCAGAGAAGAAAAAATAACAATAAGAGAAGTAAACAGATTGATCTTTTCTTTGTCCACCAAAGTAATCATTTTTGAATTGACAACAGGGTAGAGTGGTGACAGGAACAATCCTATAACCGGAAATAAGAACAGAAGCATTTTTGAATCTTCAGAATCAAAATACTGAATTCCTAAGATCGCCAGCAATAAAGCGATGATTAATGAGATACATGCAACGTAATATTTTGATAATGAAAATCTACGGATGATATTAGCTGTAACAGTTCTTCCTGCGTATGAAAAAAGGGAGAGGAAGGATGTAGCCTGAAGGGCAAAAAATGAATTCACTTTCAGATGGTTCTTATAAAAAGAGGGAAGCCATGAATTAAATCCCTGTTCTACAAACACAATAAAGAAGATCACGGCAAGAAATAAAGCAACCACAGGAGTTGTAAATCTTGATAATTCAGCGAAAATATTTTTGCTTTCCGAGGGTTTCGATTCTGTTATTTCTATTTTTGAAAGAAGGAATATGGTAATGGCAGATAGCACGGCAATCAACAGAAAGCCAAATCTCCAAAATTCGGAATACTGACTGGAGATGAGCCATCCAAAACCTGTATTCACTACAAAGATTCCAATCATAAAGGAAGCTTCCACACTGTTCATGGTTTTGGCCAAAGATTTTTCATCCGAAATATTATTTCTTATAATTCCGAATACACATATTTTTCCAATTGCAAAACAAGCTCCAATGATGGCAAACCATACCTTGTAAAACCAGAATTCTTCTATAAACGGCAGTAAGCAGGAACAAAATCCTACAATAGCCAAAGCGGCGATTAATGCTTTTTTTGATCCTGTTTTATTGATGAAACCTACTGCAAAAAGAGAGATAAAAGCAATAGGCAGGTCTTTAAAAGATTCAAGAAACCCAAGCTCCCCATAGGTGATATTAGTGTCTGCAAGCTGTAGGATAATAAGTCCCATACAGTTTAACACCATAGAGAAAATAAGGAAGGTTAGTTTTAACGGGAGAGAAATTTTAGAAAGCTTAGCGGTCATTTCGGGAGTTAACTTTATTGAATTTTTATAGCTTTTTGTGAATAATTGATGCGAAGATATGGCTTTTAACCCTCAATAATAAACGAAATTTTAAAATATTTATTAATATAATGTTAATTAATTGAAAAAAAATATATTTTTATTGTCTCAATTTGAGAATTAAAACAAATAGCTGTATATGAATGTAAGAATATCGAGAAATTTAGGAGTGATTGCCGTCCTCTATTTTACGGCTAACTTCAGTGGCCAGACGAAAAAGGACACGCTTTCTAAAGAAAATAAAATAGATGAAATTGTAGTGATCGGTTATGGGACTCAGAAGAAGTCTAATGTAACCGGAGCTATTGCAAGTATTAAAGCCAGTGATATAGAAAACATACCCACCGGTAAGCCGGAACAGGTATTGCAGGGAAGGGCTGCAGGGGTTTCTGTAGTAACCAATTCCGGGCAGCCGGGTGCTGCGGCAACGGTGCGTGTCCGTGGAATTACCAGTTTCGGAGCTGGAAGTAACAGCCCGCTATGGGTGGTAGATGGTATTGTAGTAGACAATATCGGATGGCTTAACCAATCTGACATAGAAAGTATTGAAGTATTGAAGGATGGAGCTTCATCCGCAATTTATGGGGTTTCCGCTGCAAAAGGGGTAATTCTGGTTACCACGAAAAAAGGGAAAAAAGGAAAGCTTTCTCTTTCTTATAATGGATTTTACGGATTCTCAAATGCATCTAAAAAATTAGACCTTCTGGATGCCACCCAATATGCAAAAATTATCAATGAAGGTTTTGTAAACGATGGGCAAGCACCACGTTTTGCTAATCCTGAATCATTTGGAAAAGGAACAAACTGGCAGGATACTATTTTTGGAACAGGAGAAAAATCCTCTCATGAGGTAAGTATCACTGGAGGTAATGATAAATCAAGTTATTATACATCGTTTGGATATTTTGATCAGACGGGTATTGTAATGACTGATATATCCTATTATAAAAGAATCAATGCCAGATTCAACTCTACTCACAAGGTTACGGACTATTTAACTTTGGGACAAACCTTTGCTTATACCCATACCAAATCTCAGGGAGTAAGTGCCAACGAAGAATATGGTGGGCCATTGGCTTCAGCTGTTAACTTAGATCCTATTACACCGGAAGTGGTTACAGACTGGTCGAAGGTAGATCCAAGCGGGTATACCGATGAGTATATCATTCGTGATCCCAATGGCAATCCGTATGGGATTTCAAGGTATGTAAACAACGAAATGACAAACCCAAGAGCTTTCCGTACTATTCAGCAGGGAAATTACAACTGGTCTGATGATTTTGTAGGAAATGTTTTTGCTGAGCTTAAATTTCTTGATCATTTTACCTTCAAATCAAGTTTAAATGGTAAGAAATCGTATTGGGGAAGCCGCACTTTTACTCCTAAATATTATTTAAGTCCCAACTATAGAAATACAGGTTTCAATAGTCTGAATAAAGTGGATGAAAATAAGTTTGAATGGAGCATGGAAAATACATTGACCTATCAGAATAAATTTGGAGATCATAGTTTAAGCATTTTGATAGGACAAGGGGTATATCGATATAATGTATCAGGCGGAGCCAGCTTAACCTACAGTAATCTGCCTATTGATAGCTGGCAGGATGCTTCTTTTAACTTTGATATTCCTCAGGATGATATTACAGCCAAAGGATGGGATGGGATTCAAACCCGTAAAGCTTCTTATTTTGGTAGAATTATTTATGATTATGCCGATAAATATTTATTTACAGGAACCGTTCGTAGAGACGGGTCTTCAAAATTTGCAACAAATCAGCATTGGGGAACTTTCCCGTCTATGTCTTTAGGATGGAATGCTCATAAAGAAGATTTCTGGCCAGAAAATAAAGTGATTAATAGCTTGAAACTGAGAGGAGGATATGGTGTTTTAGGAAATGACGAAATGGAGAACTTCAGATTTGCAAGTTTTATGGTTTCAGGAAGTAACTATTCCAATTCTGGAAATAATATCATTATAGGATATGCGCCAAGTACCCTGGAAAATCCAAACCTTAAATGGGAACAGACCAGCCAGCTGAATATTGCAGCAGACCTGAAGCTATTCAATAATTTTACCCTTTCGGCAGACTGGTATAAGAAGAAAACTACTGATATTTTAAGACAAATCAATATTCCCGGCTATGTTGGGGTTCCTAATTTTCCTTGGTCAAACGTAGGAGATATGGAAAACTCAGGATTGGAACTTGAGTTGGGATATAAAAAGAATTGGGAAGACTTCAGTATATCTGTAAACGGAAATTTTGCAACCATCAAAAACAAAGTTTTGCGATTAGAGAATGATATTGATTATTTCAATCTTGCTTCTTTCCAGACCATGGGAGCTGTCTCAAGAGTAGCAGTAGGACAGCCTTATGGATCTTTTTACGGACAGACTTACAGTGGAGTGTTTCAGAATCAGGCACAAATTGATGCCTATGTAAATGCTAACGGTAGTAAGCTGTTACCTGGTGCTAAACCAGGAGATTTTATCTGGCAGGATAATAATGGTGATGGTAAAATTGATGAGGAAGACAAAGTGAATTTAGGAAGTTCTATTCCAAAATATACCTTTGGACTTACCGTTAACATGAATTACAAAAACTTTGATTTTATGATATTTGCTCAAGGGCAGGCTGGCAACAAAATCTTTCAGGGATTAAGAAGGCTGGATATTCTTGATGCGAATTATCAGACAAAGGTTTTAGACCGATGGACAGGAGAGGGTTCTACTAATGCAAGTCCGAGAGTTACCAGGGATGATTCTAACCATAATTATTCATGGATGTCTAACTACTATCTTCAGAAAGGAGATTATGTTCGTGTGAAAATTATTCAGTTGGGGTACACCCTTCCTCAAGACGTTACCAGCCGGTTTGGAATGAATAAAGTGAGATTATATATTACCGGAGAAAACCTTTTCACCTTTACAAAATATACTGGATATGATCCGGAAATTGCCGGAAGAAATAATTCTGAGCAGGATATTATCGGGGTAGACAGAGCTTACTATCCACAGGCAAGAACCTTCTTACTGGGGGCAAATATTCAATTTTAATACATAATAACATGAAAAATAAAAGTTTTATATATAAAGGACTTGCTGTAACTTTTTTGGCGGGTCTGAGTTTTAGCAATATGGCCTGCAGTGGTTCATATCTGGATGAAGTACAGAATTCAGGAGCTTTTAAAACGGAGACTTATTTTCAAAATGAGAGACAGTCATTTAGTGCTCTGGTTTCTGTATATGATATTTTAAGAAAATATTCCGGGGGATTTGAGAATACTGTTACCTTTTTTAATGCAGGATCTGATGATTTTTATTCCGGAGGTGGAAATTCTAATGATGGTGCAGGTATTCAGGGACTCAATAATTATTCACTGAACCCTAACACAATGCCTGCGAGCTATTGGAAAGATTATTATCAGGGTGTAGCACGTGCCAATCTTTTAATGGAGAGAGTGCCGGGAGCTAATATGGATGAAGGTCTCAAAAAAAGATACAGTGCAGAAGCTAAAGTTTTGAGATCTTTATACTACTTCGAATTGGTAAGAATGTTTGGAAATATTCCTTTGGTTCTTAAAAGTGTAAAATTTGATGATGATTATTGGAATATTCCACAGGCAAAGCCAGGCGAAGTATACACACAGATAGAAAATGATATCATTGCTGCACTTCCTGATCTGATGTTAACAGCTACAGGTAATGACAGAGGAAGAATTACACAGGGGACAGCCAGAGCAATATTAGGAAAGATCTATCTTTATGATAAGAAAATGCCGGAAGCAGCAGCACAATTTGAACAGGTGAATGGCACACCTGGAGGGACCAGCCAATATGGGTACAAATTGGTAGCAAATTATGGAGATCTATTTAAAGTAGGACCAGAAACGGTAGATCCTTATAAGTTTTCGACGGAATCTATTCTGGAAGTAATGCATACTAACAAAGGGAATTCTGACTGGGGTTTCTGGGGACAGGGAAAAGATGAAGGAAACTCTATCAATGCAATGCTTGGACCTCGTTCTTATTCCATTAACAAAAAAATTAAAGATAATGATGCTCCTGATTTATATCCGGGGTGGGCATTTAATACAGTGACTGAGGACTTGTATAATTTTATGCAGGATGACCCACGAATGAATACAACTATTTTCAATATGAAACCGTTGTTAGCAGAGGATAAAGTTAGCTATAGTCCTGCATTTTCGGATACCGGATATTTTTTAAATAAATATTTACCTACCAATGATTTGAAAAGCTCACTTCCCGGAGCCGCAGAACTCAACTTCAGACAAAATTATGTAGCCATAAGATTAGCTGATACCTATCTTATGGAGGCAGAGGCCTTAGGCGCAGCAGGAGCAAGAGCTCAGGCTTTGTTGGATGCAGTAAGAGCAAGAGTTGGTTTAGGATCAGTTCCTATTTCTATTCAGGCAATAAAAGATGAAAGAAGAAGAGAACTTGCCGGAGAAGGACACCGATGGTTTGACCTTGTAAGATGGGGAGATGCACCTATAAAGCTTGCATTCAAAGGGTTTAAAGCTGGTAAAAATGAAATTTTACCCATTCCGTTTAATGAACTGCCGAATACAGCGTTACATCAAAATCCGGGATATTAAATATGAAGTTTCACAACTTATATAGTTTCTTTAAAGGTACTGCACTGCTTTGCGGTGTGGTACTTTTTCCTTTGTCATGTACTACTGTTGCTCAGAAGAATGGTGATGAAGTTGAATATTGGCTTACCAAAGGAGATGAAAACATCAAATTACAGCCCCAGGCTCCCATCAGATTTGTAAATACATCTAATACCCTTCAGAATATTGAAATTGATGATACGCAAAAGTTTCAATATGTTGAGGGTTTCGGATATACATTAACGGGAGGAAGTGTTGAGGTTATTAATCGTTTATCTCCAGGCAAAAGAAAAGCTTTATTGAATGAACTTTTCGGAAGTGGTAAACATTCCATTTCCATCAGTTATCTGAGAGTAAGCATTGGAGCTTCGGACCTTGATGGAGAAGTTTTTTCGTATGATGATCTTCCGGAAGGACAGACGGATGTTTCTCTTTCTAAATTCAGTTTAGCAAAAGACAAGGCTCTGATTGCAATGTTGAAAGAGATTTTAGCTATTAATCCTAAGATTAAAATTATTGCAGCTCCGTGGTCACCTCCGGTTTGGATGAAAGATAACGGAAAATCTAAAGGAGGAAGTTTAAAACCTGAATTTTATGAGACATATGCCCGGTATTTTGTAAAATATATTAAGGAAATGCAGAATGAAGGGATTGTTATTGATGCCGTAACTCCTCAAAATGAACCCTTGCATCCTGGAAATAATCCGAGTATGTACATGCCATCTTATCAACAGAGGGATTTTATTAAAGGGCATTTAGGACCTGCTTTTAAGAACAATAAAATAAAAACCAAGATTGTAATATATGATCATAACTGTAACAAACCTGAGTATGCTCTTGATATTTTAAAAGATCCTGAAGCCTATCAATATATAGATGGATCTGCTTTTCATTTGTATGAAGGGGATATTTCAGCATTGAGTACGGTTCATGATGCATTTCCAGATAAAAACCTATATTTTACCGAACAGTGGACGGGTTCAAAAGGAACTTTCAATGAAGATCTGAACTGGCACACAAAGAATGTGATTATCGGTTCTATGAGAAACTGGAGTAAAACAGCACTGGAGTGGAATCTTGCCAATGACTCAAAGTATACCCCCCACACAGAGGGCGGATGTACGGAATGTAAAGGAGCAATAACCATTTCAGACAGTGAGAGCTTTACCAGAAATGTTGCCTATTATATTGTAGCACACGCCTCTAAGTTTATCCCTTCAGGATCTCAACGTATTGCTTCCACTCAGACCCAATATTTATCGACTGCTGCATTCAGAACTCCCAACGGAAAAACGGTATTGATTGTTCAGAACGATAGTAAAGAAATTGAAATTTTTAATATTAAATTTGCCGGAAAGATCGCTACAGTAAACATTCCTGGGCAATCTGCCGCCACTTATATTTTTTAATCGAATAAGTATGAAGAGAGTTTATTTCTTACTCGCATTCTCAACACTTGGAATGAATGTCTATGGACAGAAAACAACAGATCAGAGAGTTGCAGAACTTTTGTCTAAAATGACACTGGAAGAAAAAGTAGGGCAGATGGTGCAATACAGTGGATTTGAATATGCCACAGGGCCTCAGCATTCTAATTCGGCTGCAGTGCTGGACGAAATTAAAAAGGGGAAAGTGGGCTCTATGCTGAATGTTGCCGGAGCAGAAGAAACCAGAGCATTTCAGAAACTGGCCATGCAGTCCCGATTGAAGATTCCTTTACTTTTTGGACAGGATGTTATCCATGGATATAGGACAACTTTTCCTGTTAACATCGGGCAGGCTGCGAGTTGGGATCTGGGAATGATAGAAAAATCAGAAAGGATTGCAGCTACAGAAGCATCAGCGTATGGCATTCACTGGACTTTTGCCCCGATGGTAGATATTGCCAGAGACCCGAGATGGGGAAGAGTAATGGAGGGGCCAGGAGAAGACACTTATCTGGGAACTCAAATCGGATTGGCAAGAATTAAAGGATTTCAGGGGAAAGGATTAGGAAGCCTTGATGCGGTAATGGCTTGTGCAAAACATTTTGCAGCCTATGGTGCAGCGGTGGGCGGCAGAGATTATAATTCTGTTGACATGAGCCTCAGACAACTGAATGAAACCTATCTTCCACCTTTCAAAGCTGCCGCAGAAGCAGGAGTTGCTACGTTCATGAATTCTTTCAATGATATCAATGGAATTCCGGCCACAGCCAATCAATATATTCAGAGAAATTTACTAAAAGGGAAATGGAATTATAAAGGTTTTGTAGTTTCAGACTGGGGAAGTATCGGGGAAATGATTCCTCACGGATATGCAAAGGATGGCGCTGAGGCTGCTGAAAAAGCAGTACAGGGAGGCAGTGATATGGATATGGAAAGCCGGGTATATATGGCAGAACTTCCTAAACTTGTTAAAGAAGGAAAAGTAGATACTAAACTGGTGGATGATGCTGCAGGAAGAATTTTAACCAAAAAATTCGAGATGGGGCTTTTCGACGATCCTTACCGATTCAGCAATGAGAAAAGACAAAAAGAACAAGTTAATAACCAGGAAAATAGGAAATTCGGAAGGGAGTTCGGATCTAAGAGTATTGTTCTCCTTAAAAATAAAGATAATATCCTTCCCCTTTCAAAAACAGTAAAGACAGTGGCTTTGATTGGTCCATTTGGAAAAGAAACCGTAGCCAATCATGGGTTTTGGTCTATTGCTTTTAAAGATGATCCCCAAAGAATTGTTTCACAGTTTGATGGGATTAAAAATCAATTGGATAAAAATTCTACCTTATTATATGCAAAAGGCTGTAATGTAGATGATCAGGACAAAACAATGTTTGCGGAAGCAGTAGAGACCGCCAGAAAAGCAGATGTGGTGATTATGACTTTAGGAGAGGGACATGCGATGAGTGGTGAAGCAAAAAGCCGAAGTGCTATTGGTTTTTCCGGGGTACAGGAAGATCTTTTGAAAGAAGTTGCCAAAACAGGGAAACCGATTGTTCTCATGATTAATGCAGGAAGGCCTTTGATTTTCAACTGGGCGGCAGACCATATTCCTGCTATTGTTTATACGTGGTGGCTGGGAACGGAAGCAGGAAATTCTATTGCCGATATCCTGTTTGGAACCGTAAACCCAGGAGGAAAGCTTCCAATGACCTTTCCAAGAACTGAAGGACAGATTCCGATGTACTATAATCACTACAATACAGGCAGACCTGCAAAAAACAATACGGATAGAAATTATGTTTCAGCATATATTGATCTTGACAACGACCCGAAATTCCCGTTTGGATTTGGGTTAAGCTATACAGAATTTACCTATTCCGGTATGATTTTAAGTTCTGAAAACCTGAAAGGAGACCAGAAATTAAACATCAGTGTTACTGTTTCCAATACCGGGAAATATGATGGTGAGGAAGTGGTGCAACTTTATATAAGAGATCTTTTTGGGAAAGTAGTAAGACCTGTAAAAGAATTAAAGGGTTTTAAAAAAGTATTTATCAAAAAAGGAGAAGCTAAAAAAGTAGAATTTACACTGACTCCGGAAGATTTGAAATTTTTTGATGATGAACTGAATTTTGACTGGGAGGCAGGTGAATTTGATATTATGGTGGGAACCAATTCTCAGAATGTACAAACAAAAAGAGTGAATTGGGTGAAATAAATATTCTTTTAACCTGACCACAATAAAAAATATAAATGTCTTTAGCCAAAGCTTAATCATCATAACAATATGAAAATTAAATTCCGAAATACCATTCAGTTTTGTATAGCAGGAATATTAGCCTTATCTGTGGCGAATTGTGCTTCAAGCAAAGCAGATTCCAACAGAAAACTGATCTGGAGTGATGAATTTAACGGAAAAGGACTTCCGGATTCATTAAAATGGAATTACGATGTGGGAGGTGGTGGCTATGGAAATGATGAAGCTCAGTTTTATACCAAAAACAGACTGGAAAATGCCAGACTGGAAAACGGAAATCTTGTTATTGAAGCTAAAAAAGAAAATTGGGAAAAGAATAAATATACTTCAGCAAGATTGTTAACCAAGGGAAAATTTTCCTTTCAATATGGAACGGTAGAAGTTCGTGCAAAACTTCCGAAAGGCCGGGGAACATGGCCAGCCATCTGGATGATGAGTGAAAAGATGAAGAAATGGCCTGATGACGGCGAACTTGATATCATGGAACATGTAGGATTTAATCAAGGATATATCCATGCTTCGGTACATACTAAAAAATACAATCATATTCTGGGAACCCAAAAAACGGATACTTTGATGGTAAAGGATGTAAGTGAGAAATTCCATGTGTATAAAGCAGATTGGACCCCGGAAAAAATAGATGTTTACATTGATGATCAGAAAATTTTCACTTATGAAAATAAAGAAAAAGCCTATGAAGCATGGCCTTTTGACCAGCCTTATTTTATCATTTTAAATCTGGCCGTAGGTGGTTTCTGGGGCGGAAAAGAGGGAATAGATGACAGCACCTTTCCACAAAAGTATTATATAGACTATGTAAGGGTCTATCAAAATAAATAATGAAAAAGAGGACATACGGTCCACAAACAAAGAAATCATGAGAAAACTAATCGTAAGTTGTTTTGTAATAGGGATTGCCATCAATGTCAATGCCCAGAATTATTGGAAAAAACATGAAGGAAAAACAGCGAAGGTCATTCTTACCAACTCTAAAGTGAATGAAAGAATGGTAGATAAAGGTCCCGTAAAATTTGAGCAGTTCGGACAGCCAAAGGAAACGGAAGCCTGTATTTTTGTAGCTCCTGGTTTTAAATATCAAAAGCTGATCGGAATTGGAGGGGCTATTACAGATGCATCAGCAGAAACATTCTACAAAATGCCAAAGAACAAGCAAAAAGAAATTCTGGAGGCCTATTTTGGGAAAAACGGATTGGGATACACTGTGGTGCGTACCAATATGAATTCCTGTGACTTCTCCAGCGATTCCTATACCTATGTGGAAGATAACGACACTTCTCTGAAAACTTTCAACGTTGCCCACGATGAAAAGTATAAAATTCCAATGATTAAGGAAGCACAGAAAGCAATAGGAAATAATTTCACCTTTTACTTCTCTCCATGGAGTCCACCAGCCTGGATGAAGTCTAATAAAAGTTTATACAAAGGCGGAAGGCTGGAAAACCAATATTACCAGACCTGGGCAGATTACTATATTAAATTCATCAAAGAATACGAAAAAAGAGGAATTAATGTCTGGGGATTAACTGTTCAGAATGAACCTATGGCAACACAATCCTGGGAATCCTGCATTTATACAGCCGAAGAAGAAGGAGAATTTCTGAAAAACAACCTAGGTCCAACTTTATGGAAAAACGGCTATAAAGATAAAAAAGTAATGATCTGGGATCACAACAGAGACCTGATTTATCAAAGAGCAACTACCACCCTTGGTGACCCTGAAACTTCAAAATATGCCCATGGAATAGGCTATCACTGGTATGAAACCTGGAATAATAAAACCCAATTATTTGATAACCTTGCAGAAACCCACAGAGCTTTCCCAGATAAATTTCTTGCCTTCACGGAAGGCTGTAAAGAACAGTTTGCCATGGATAGAATTTATGATGTAAGCCTAGGTGAACTATACAGTAAAAATATGCTGAACGATTTTAATAAAGGAAATGCTTTGTGGACAGACTGGAATATACTGTTAGATGAGACCGGCGGACCCAACCATAAAGGAAACTTCTGTTTTGCACCCATCATTGCCGATACAAAAACAGGGGAGGTGTTCTATACTTATGAATACTACTACATCGGCCATGTATCAAAATACATCAAACCTAATGCACAAAGGATAGGTTCATCTTCAAACAGAGCGGCATTAACGTCTTCTGCTTTTATGAATGAAAACGGTCAATTGGTTACTGTAATTATGAACGATTCCGATAATGATATCGAAACTAATCTTTGGATTGAAGGCATGGCGGCTAAGGTAAATGCTCCGGCACACTCTATACAGACCGTAATTTTATAACTTCATATTAATATTATTTTAAAAGAATCGGCGGCCTCGAAGAGGCCGCCGATTTGAATTTTATTTCTTGGGTAAGGTGTTTTTTTTATAGTAAGTAGTAAGGTCTTTAAGTATATTTTTCAATAAATTGAAGATCAACAATAGATTGATGTGGAGATTCTTCATTATAATATACAGTTGTACTTTTCTGTATTTTCTTTATAAAGATTGTACTTTGTTTTGAAAAAGGGAGAATGATCTTTTTTAAAAAATCTTTTTTGCCTATTTTATATTTTAATTCTACCAAACTAAATACTTCCTCAGTTTTATTATCAACTATTTCTTTAAATGAAAAAAGAAACTCTTGAAGTATTTCAATATCTTCATTTCTTTGAGAACTTAATTCTGTAATGTCTTTTATTGCTCTTTCAAAATTAATTGTAATAGGAATACCGGTTTTTAGAAGTTTTTCAACCTGAATTTCATTATATTGAAACTCTTTTGTTGGGTTATTTGTATCTCTGAAATATTCATAAATAAAGACAAAAATATAAGGTAGTAAAAGAGGAATGGCTACATAAAGAATTTTAAGACTATCCCCAATTAACCCAAACAAAGTTAATCCTAGTAAAAATAATACTAGAAATAAAAGTTTAAGATAATCATGTTTCTGGGATGGAGTTTTCACTACTTAAATATATCTTTTATTCATAATAATAAAATGTAATATTCTTTTTCTCGCGGAATATTAACTAATATTTAATCTTGAAACTAAAATCAAACAAGAGAGTACGATGGAATGAACACCAGGTAAAATATAGTCCTCTGGATTGCTTAGATCGAAATTAAGTCCATAAACATAAATAAACAAAAACGATAATAAAAATGCAATAATTACAAGAACTAATTTATTACGTGTTATAAATTTAATTATTAACCCTAATAAAATGTATGTTGGAAGGGAAAATACTAAGCTATAAATAAAATAACCAATTTGATTATTCCAGTAAATTTGCTTCCCTTGTATGAATAATTCTATTAGTAGGATAATTATGGTTGTAATAAAAATGGTTAATATCCATAATAGTAAAGTATATAATGTGACGAATAAAAATGATTTTTTGTTCATAGATGAAATTATTTGCTTAATTTATTTTTCATATTCTTTTTCTTGCGGAATATTTCCAATTTGTAATGTAGGTGAAGTCGTAAAATTAGCATTAAAGTTCGCAAATGTTGTTCTAACAATTTCAGGTTCCATAATCTTTCCTGTACCTCCAAGCTTAATAATAAAATCTAAAACATTTTTCATATAAGTATTCCAAGTGTTATTTGCTATCGTTAAATAATCTTTTACTGTATCATCCATATCCCACGCATTTGCTAAGGAGGTTGCTCTTGATGGCCATACTCTATCAAGCGCTCTTGTATATACACGATAACATCCATCCTCGTCTTGGTGGATCCCAAATTGCCTGTGACCTGAGAAAGGTTGAGAATCACTTTTATCTGTGTATATCGTTGTAAACAACCAACACATATCACTAAATTCACTTACAACTACTGCACCATGGTCTACTA
Source organism: Chryseobacterium sp. BIGb0232 (assembly GCF_024810195.1). NCBI lineage: Bacteria > Pseudomonadati > Bacteroidota > Flavobacteriia > Flavobacteriales > Weeksellaceae > Chryseobacterium > Chryseobacterium sp. BIGb0232. Next base: position 416,378 of record NZ_JANUEH010000003.1, on the reverse strand, counting down.
ATGACTTTGCTTTGAGGTCATTAGAGCCAGCTTCAATATAAAAAATAGGATTTCCTACTTCGCTAAACCATTTTTCGACCTGTTTTTGTACATAATTAAGGTCATTTTCTTTGGGGTAAGGTCTAAATTTCCAATTCCCATTTACAACCATATCTAGCTGTCTTGCAACTATACCATGTCCTTTAAAGTCTAAAGAACCTGCTGATAATGTTAAAAAATTCTGTTTTAAAAGTTTGTACAATTGCATAACCCCTCCTTCTAATTCGGGCATTCTATCTATTCTTACGGAGAAATAATCCATGTTTACAATGGCGCTTTGTTTATCATCATTTCCTCTGATTTTTTGCTGTGTGGCTTCTATTTCTTTTAGAGATAAATTTACTGCTGATGAAACCTGATAATTTAATAAACGTACATAAATTTCTTTTATTACAGGAGGTTTAGGTTCTATATTCAAGTATAACTCTTCATCTTCAGGCAAGTCGACTGTTGCCCAATCATAAGAAACAGACATAAATAATTTTAGCTCACCTATCTCATTGAAATAAGATGACAAAGCATCACTTAGTTGAAACGAAATAACCACTTTATTGCCATTGGCCTTTTCTTCGTTATAAGGTTTTTTAGAATATTCTTCTTCCGGGTCTATTTTATCATTTTTATTTTTGTCTTCCCAGGTAACATACCTAATTTCTTTATCTTTTTGGGGTTCTTTATCTAAATATATTCTTGGCCCATAAACATACATATAGGCAATACTGTACATATTTCCAGTAAACTCATATAAGGAAAAAGTAACTTTTTGTTGCTTCTCTTTAGGAAGGGAAGCTTGTGGAAATTTATCTGTCATTTCAATTTGAAAATAAACTTTATCTCCAACTTTAGCTTTTGTTATTTTTTTATTTCCTTCATAATCTGAACTCCACCATGCTTTTTTAAAATAATGTCCGACAGATGGGGCTTTTTTAGGATTCCCAATATTAGTTCCTTTATCAGCTGTAAAATGACTTCCTTTTCCTGCGTATGCTGTAAATTTTTCTGTATAAACAATCCATTCTTCAGCCTCTATACTATTTTTACCTCCTATTATCCTTGTAATATTTCCACTTGCCATTTCTTAATGATGTTTAGAGTTTTCACCGCTGTTATTATCAAAAGTTCCTTTGGTGTGAATTTCATTTTTATTCTCAGAAGATATTGATTTTTCTTGAGATTGATCATGTACTTTTTTTGCAAACGATTGTCTTTCTCCTTGTGCTACTTCCATTATGTTTTTTGCTACCAAAGAATAGTCTAAAGTTGCATTTTGCATCATCATTCCTCCTGCAAAACTGCTGTGATTCACACCTGCTGTTTCAGAAATATTTATCCCTGCATTAGATGTAATATTCATTCCTGCAATCATACTAATGTTTTCTCCAGCATTGAAAGTCATATTCTTTGGTGCTGTCACTGAAATATTTCCTTGTCCATCCATAAAATAAGTATTACCACTTGGATCAATAATATTTACACTTCCTTCAGCATCATTCATCAAAATACGGATTCCGCTTCTGGTTTGAATGGATTTTAGGTGATTATTGACTCCGCCACCCAGTGCGACATTTCCATGGAACATTCCGCCCATTGCAAAAGGGAAATCTGGATGATGATATTCAAAACCTACCATTACTTGATCTCCAATTTCAGGAATGGCTACAAATCCTCTGTTTTGGCTTATTGCATCTGTTCCTCCTGCATCTGGACTCATCATTCTGATAAAACTTGTTGTGTCATTTAGTTGCCAATCGAATTGTACCTGTATTCTTCCCTGGTTTAAAGGATCAACATTGGAGATGACAGTTGCGATTTGTGGCTCTGCTTTAGGTATTTCAAAATGAGGCTTTGGCATAAAACCTGTTCCTTCAGCAATCGCTTCAAAACTTCCTGTATAGTATCCTCTGGCATCAACTTCGTGACTTACTTCAGTAATCATTAAAGCGGTAAAATGTGAGGTTTGATTGCTGTCAGGTTTCCTCATGGCTAAATCTGCTACACAACCAATATATAGAAATGGAACTGTTGTTTCTCCTGACACGGTAAAAACATCTACTGCCTTACTTCCTCTTGCGCTCTTTTGAGAATCATCCACATCACTAAACATATTGGCATTAATGGGAGTAGGGGTTAATGAACGGGTTTTAAAGATGCTATCATTCAATTCATAAGCTTTGGCTGATAATTCACCTAAATGCTTAATCCGACTATCAACACCTAACATTTTTGTATGACTGCTGCTGTTATAGGCAAAGTATTCAGGCTTTGTATGTACTGCCTTCAGTTCTATTGTTACATCATTTATATTACTGCCGTCAATAAGTTTAATAGACTTTTCATTAGGTGGGAGCTTCCCAAAGTGGAGTACTTCACCGTCATAATAAAACTGTTCTCCATAAGCTTCTGCAATTCTGGCAAGATAGTTATAATGAGTCTCACAATACTGTGCACTGTAGTTGATGTAGCTATTGTTTTGAGTTTCTACTCTAAAATCAAAGTCATTCGTTCCTAATACTTCCTTAATAATCCTGTCTGCAATGATGGAAGTATTAACAGACTGCCCACCCCCAAAACTTTGAGTATGTGGAGCAGAATCCATTAGAATGGTTGGACTGTAGCCTTTGAGTACAATGTTTCCGAGACTCATTTTTTCCTTGCTGAATGATACATTTGTAATAATTCCTACAAATGTTCTCTCTGGGTTTTCGTGTTCTGGATCTTTGTATTTGAACGTTACAGTCAGCCGTTTTCCCATGAACTGCCTTGCTTGTTCAAGATTGTAGTTTTGGGTTTCATTCAAAGAATCATGAGCAAGAATAAGCTCAAAACTATGATGTGTTTTAGCACTCTGTTGTAAACGGAAATGTTTAAAATGATTAATGAGCTTTCCCCCAACCACAATATCAAGCTTAATGACCCGATTGATGCCCGAAATATGGTTCTCAGAAATCTTCTCTGAGTTTGAGATATTTTTTTTCATAAGATCATGTGTGTTTTTAATTATATCACCATATATAGATAAAAACAATGCCAAAATAATTTTTTTTCAGTACTATTTTAAAAATTGTAGTAGAACTATGAGTATATGTTATCAAATAATTTAATAGATATCTTGTAATCTGTCTTTTATTTATATTTGAAATAGTAGATAAATAACAATTTTCAATTGGTCTTTAATAGGAAAGGGCCATAAAACAAAATCGCAACACATCAATAATGAGGTGTTGCGATTCTAACAAGATCGGCGGCCTCGAAGAGGCCGCCGATTTGATTTATCATATATTAAATACTGTTATTCAGTATCATATTTACCAATCACTTTTTGAGTAACTCCCGAGCTGCTGAAACCTCCATCATGGAAAAGATTCTGCATGGTTACTTTTTTAGTAAGATCAGAGAATAAAGTTACACAATAGTCTGCACATTCAAGAGCTGTAGCGTTTCCTAGTGGAGACATATCTTCAGCATAACCAAGGAATCCACCGAAACCTTTTACACCACTACCGGCAGTAGTCATTGTTGGAGACTGAGAAACCGTGTTTACACGTACTTTTCTCTCTCCCCAATAGTTTCCGAAAGTTCTTGCGATACTTTCAAGGTAAGCCTTGTTATCAGACATATCATTGTAATCAGGGAACGTTCTCTGAGCTGCAATATAAGTAAGTGCAAGGATGCTTCCCCACTCATTCATACAGTCTTTTTCCCAAGCCACACGCATTACTTTATGGAAAGAAACCGCTGAAATATCCCAGCCTTTTTCCAACCAATCGTAGTTCATTTCCGTATAATGTTTTCCTTTTCTTACATTGATAGACATTCCGATAGAATGAAGGATAAAGTCGATTTTACCAAATTTTGCAACCGCAGCATCAAAAAGTTTTTCAAGATCTTCGATAGAAGTAGCATCTGCAGCAATCACTTCAGAACCTGTTTTTTCGGCTAAACCATTAAGTTCTCCCATTCTCAAAGCGATAGGAGCGTTAGATAAGATGAATTCTGCACCTTCCTCATGACATCTCTCAGCAACTTTCCATGCGATAGATTGTTCATTAAGGGCTCCAAATATAATTCCCTTTTTGCCTTTAAGTAAACCGTATGACATAATTTTTTAATGTTTATTGAAATACAAATGTAGCAATAATTGTGGTTATGACATAATAAAAATGGAGCCTTATCAATTATAAGGCCCCATTTTCTTGAAAATATTTATATGACTGAAATTTTAATTGGTTTTCTTGTTCCATTCTGCCTTCACATCCTCTGCTGCATCTTTAGTTTTTTCCCAAGCTTCATCTGCTTTATCTTTAATATCTTCCCATGCATCGGATACATTAGCTTTTACCCTGTCTAGCCAGTCTTCCTGTTTGGCTTCTTCGTCATTATTCCGTTTTTCATTAATATAGTCCTTGGCTCTGTCTGCCAATTCATTGATTTTCCATTTGGCATTTTCCGTTGCATTCTGTAAAGAATTTTCTACATTGTTTACTGCATTTTCCGCTTTGTTGTAATCTGAATTGTTCATAATACTATAAATTTGGTTTGGTACTATTGAATAAACAATAACCATTCCTAAATCAAGATGGCTTTGTTAAACTTTTCATAATCTTTTGTTATACTTTTCTAAATCAGTTTACCTTTATCTCTATAATATGAAAATTATGGAAAAAGTACGCTGTGCATGGTGCGAAAAAGATGATCTCTACAAAAAATATCATGATGAAGAGTGGGGGAAACCTGTGTATGATGATGAAACTATATTTGAATTTCTTATTCTGGAAAGCTTTCAGGCAGGTTTGAGCTGGTATACCATTTTGTCTAAAAGAAACAACTTCAGAAAAGCTTTTGACCATTTTGATTATAAAAAAATGGCTGCTTATTCTGACCAGAAAATAGAAGAGTTAATGAATAATGCCGGAATTATCCGAAATAAGCTTAAAATATTAGCTACAATAATCAATGCACAGAAATTTATGGAAGTGCAGACAGAATTCGGAAGCTTTTCAAAATACATGTGGGGATTTATAGATGGAAAACCCATCGATAATAAACCAAAAACTTTATCAGATGTCCCGGCAACAACTGAAATTTCCGATACCATTTCTAAAGATCTTAAGAAAAGAGGATTTAAATTCATGGGTTCAACAGTTATTTATGCTCATATGCAGGCCACGGGTATGGTGAATGATCATATTGAAACTTGTTTCATTAGAAAGTGATAAATTATATTTTATTCAATTTTATGTGATGTTTTTTATTTATTGTGTAAGTGATTTATCTGGTTTATTTGATTTTAATTCACTAAATATTAATGAATAATGTGTTGCGTAAACTATTGTTAATTAGAAGTTTTTTCATTTTAAAGTGAATAGAGACTGTTTTAGTCACTTTAATGTGTTTTAAATTATTGAATTTTTAATAAAATCATGTATTTATTAAAAAGTTTGTATATTTGCACCTCCGAAAAAATAGGTGATGCAAGGAAATTATAAATTAAGATTTAGTCTTCTCTTTTTACTCTTTACTTTTTTTACGTTTGCGCAGGTTGGAATTGGTACACCAAATCCTGATACTTCTGCTATGCTTCATGTAAGTGCTAAAGATAAAGGAGTATTGCTTCCAAGCGTTGCCCTGATTTCGGATACGGATATTACTACAGTTCCTTCTCCCGCAGATGGTCTTATTGTATGGAATAACGGAAAAGCTGGATTAGCGGAAGCTGGATTTTATTATTGGTTTGCTTCCAAATGGAATAGACTGTCAACGTCTGCTAATACCAATAAAGGAATTGATGGTGCTGGATGGAATACTATGGGAGAGAATGCAGGAACATATAGTGGAGCCAATACTGCTTTGTCATTAGGAACAAAAACAATGGATGACCTGGTCTTTAAAGTAAATGCTGCCACAGCAGGAAGATTAGGAGTAGACAACTCTGTAAGTTTTGGTTTAGGGGCTAATGCTGGCCAGAACGGAATTGCTATCGGAAGTTCAAGTTCTGCATTTCAGGGGATTTCCATTGGTAGTGCTGCTGCAGTCTCAGCAAATGATGCATTAGCAATAGGAAATAAATCAACAGCTGGCGCTTTTAAGTCAACAGCTATTGGATATAATGCACAAACCAGTAAAAATGAATCCACAGCCATTGGAAACAATGCTTCAGCAGGAGGTTTCCAATCTATTGCAGTGGGATATAATGCAAAAACAAATACAAACAGTGAAACCGCTTTAGGATATAATACTGTTACTAATAAAGAAAACTCTACAGCAGTAGGTTCAGGAGCTAATGCTCTGGGACAATTTTCTACTGCCATAGGATATGGAGCAAATACCTCTCAGGCCAATGCTGTTGTGTTGGGGAATAATAATGCGAATGTAGGCATTGGCACAGGGGCTCCAAATACTTCTGCAAGATTGGATGTGAATGGGCAGTATAAGCTTGGTGAAAAAGGCAGTGTACAGAAAAACCAGATCAGTTTTGAAGTATGGCCGGGAGTTTCCATTAATAATATGCCTCCGGGAAAATCTGCTACATTGGAAATTGCAGTTCCATCAGGATTTCAATCAAGTTCTACAAGGGCCGTTGTTGTTGTCTCTCCAGCCGGAGATTTTGCAGGGAATTCAACATTCTCCATTTCTAATCCAAGAATGACTTCCACTTCAAGTATTGTGATTAACCTTACCAATATTTCCGGAAGTGCCAACAGTCTAAACTCTGGTCACTTTTATGTGATGATCAACGAGTTTTAAATTTGATAATAAGTTTTATTATAGTTGATATGGTGTTAAAGCTCTCCGGTTTCGGAGAGTTTTTTTTATAAAAATACCTATCATGTCTCTTGCAGATTATTAATTGATTGCTCATAAAGAATTAATATTTTAAACAAATATATTGTGTACAAAATAAAATAAGTATTTTTGTTTTTAAAAATAAATTATGATGGCTCTTTCAGAACACTTATGCTTTAAGACCTATGCTGTTTCAAGATATATTACAGGCTTATACAAACCTTATCTGGATGAAATTTCATTAACTTATCCTCAATATCTGGTAATGCTGGTCTTATGGGAAAATGGAGGAATGAACATAGGGAAGATCGGTGAACATCTTCATTTGGATAATGGAACTTTGACTCCATTACTTAAACGCATGGAAAAACATGGTCTTTTAAGCAGAATCCGCAGTGTGAATGATGAGAGAGTAGTGCTTATCAGCCTTACCGAAAATGGAAAATCCCTGAAAGATAAAGCTAGGCATATCCCGGAAGCCGTTCAGGAGTGTTTTCATCTGGATGAAGAAAAAAAGAAGCAATTAATGTCTGCGCTGGACGAAATATTATCAACACAATCCATTTCCAAAATATGAAGAAAGTAGGAATTATAGGCTACGGCTGTCTTGGAGAGAGAATTGCATCCGCCTTATCAGCTCACTATGAAATATATACCACCACTACCACTGGAGAAAAAGCTGAAAAACTTAATGCTAAAGGACTGCATGCTATAATTGCCAACTTTCCGGATTATCAGCTTTCCGGACCTTATCCCAAATGGGACATGATGGAAAGCCTTGATGTTTTAATTATTACCATTCCGATTTCGGAGAAAAGTTGTTGTGTAAGCTCTCTTTACAACAGAATTCAAAATTTAGCAACATTTGTCGGCGACTTTAAAGGACAGATATTTTTAATGAGTTCTACAGGTGTTTATCCCGATCTAGATAAAGAGTTTACCGAAGTTGATATTCCTGTTGAAAAAATTTCAGGAGAACGAATGATAAAAAGCAAATATTCACAGGTAAATATTCTGAGACTTGGAGGGTTGATGGGAGACAATAGGCTGCTGAAGAATTATAATATCAGTAACCTGGAAGCAGCGGTTAATCATATTCATTATGTAGATATTGCGGGTATTCTCTTAAATATGATCGAAAATGAAACAGAAGGATGTCTGTATAATGTAACAGCTCCGTTACATCCGTCAAAGTCTCAGGTAATCAATGCCCAGAAAAATATAGAGGATAGGAAAGATGCCCTTGAAGTAAAAGGAAAGAAAGTCCTGTCTTCAAAATTGGTTTCAGAACTGGGATATGATTTTCAATATCCTGATCCACGGACATTTCATAATAATTAGCTTGAATAAATTAATTTTCATCAACAATATCAAAAAGATCCCTTAAGAGAGGGCTTCTTCAAGCGAAGCTCATCTTAATATTCTTAAAATCTTAATTATAAATTCAATAGGAACGGGCTTTAGTCCGTTCTTTTTTATCAAGATTCCATTGGCTTTAGCCAAGCTTATAAAAAAGCCCCCGAAAATAATTTCCAGAGGCTTGTATTCAATAGAAACGGCATTTGCCATTTAATTTTATCTAAAATATTCCCTTTCTTCAATTCAATCTGATGATTGGTATGACATAGGAAGTGGATTGTCCTATAGAGATTTATTTAATGATTCTGTCAAGAACCCAAGTGATCAGGTTTTTTTCAGAATTATGGTGGTCAGTAGAGAATTCTCCACGTCTTCTGTTAGCAACTACATTATTTACCGTAATAGCTTTGTGGCCTAATAATTTTGAAAATGCATAGATGGCAGAAGTTTCCATTTCAAAGTTGGTAACTCCAAGATCATTTAATGTTTCAAGGAATTGATCATCCACAGCCTTTAGACGAAGCTGTCTTCCCTGTGGAGCATAGAACCCTGGAAAAGTAGCCGTATTTCCGTGATATTTGGCATCTTTATAATATTCGCCCATTTCTTCTGCCCAGTCTGAGAAGTACAACATAGGTTTGATTTTTTCGTAAGGGAATCTTTCCATGAAGTTTCTTGAAAACTCATTCTCAAAGCTATAGTCCTGATAGAAATGCATTAAACCATCTAGTCCTACTACGTTTTGAGTAACCAGCATATTGTCTACCTGTACATCAGGATTTACACTTCCACAAGTTCCCATACGGAATAATTCAAGTGCTTTGTGCTCAGTTTTGAACTCTTTATTTTTAAGATCAATGTTGACAAGAGCGTCCAGTTCGTTCATAACGATATCAATGTTCTCAGTTCCGATACCGGTAGACATTACAGTGATTCTCTCTCCACGAAGAGTTCCTGTATGGGTGTAAAATTCTCTTTTGTTTTTTTTGATCTCTACGGTATCAAAGTATTTTGAAACCTTTGCCACTCTGTCCGGGTCACCCACAAGAATAATTTTATCAGCAATATCTTCAGGTAAAAGATTCAAGTGGTATACACTTCCGTCTTCATTCAGAATAAGTTCTGAAGCAGCAAGTTTGTTTAGCATAATTTATATTTTTTGTTTTTTTAATTAATGAAAATTGCTTCTTTGTAAGGTGAAGCCATAAGTTGATAAATAGAATCATATTCCTCAACAATCCTTTTCTGACCGTTTATTACTTCATACACCGTAACCACTGTTTTTTCAAAATTTTTAGGGTCTTTTCTTTGTGAAGTAATTTCATAGAAATGATTATCTTTCTTAAGAATGGAAACCAATTCTTCTTTAGTAGAGTTATTGGATGACATCATTCCGGGAAATTCTATAACAACATCTTTAAGTTCTGTGTAGTTTTTATAGGGCTTGGTTACCCCATTAGAATATACATAAACATTGGGTACTGGTTTATCCTGTTCAAGACGGATCAAATAATAATCATTCCCTTTTTTTTCTGCATATACTGCCATTTCCTGTTGCTTTGCAGGCTGTGCCGCTGGTTTTTTCTTTTGTGAAAATGCGGTTAGCGAAAGGAAACTTGCCGTAACTGCAAACAATAATTTTGTTTTCATACTCTTATTTTAGCTTTGATGTGTTGAATTTAATTAAAAAAATCCTCTCCCAATAACCTCGCACCATTATTTTGTCGGTATTTTAGAATAAACCGTCTCTTAAGAATAATGAATCTGATTTCGGGGTTTAAAATTAGTGAAAAATATTGTATCAGAAATATAAACATTATTTAATCTGCTATTAAAGTTAAGATAATATCAGATTAATAGCTTTGCCGCTAAAAATTCATGAGATCTTATCCACTGCTTGTGGTCATCCTTTTAATAGGATTCGCAGTAATGTCCTTTAATCCTGTTTACAAAGGAAAAGAAAGTGAGAATACATATATTAATAAAGGCTTAACTGATTTTAAAGGTAAGCTCGAGCAGCTGAAGTCGGATGTACGGGAGTTCTCAGAAGATCGTATTTCTCTGGAAGAATTGCAGGCATCATTGAAGAATACGAGAAATTCATTTAAGGAAATAGAGTTCTATATTGCCTATCATTATCCTGAATTTACCAAAACCCACCTTAATGCGGCTCCTCTTTTTCATATTGAGGCAGCAGGTACCTCTGCCTATACACTTCCGCCTGAAGGATTACAGGTTTTAGATGAACTGATATTTTCTGAAGAAGCGGGAAATGAAAAAGAAAAGATCAAAACCATTACCGATTTTTTATATAACAGTTATTCAGGGTTCTACCTGAGTGCCATGAAAAATGGAATGAGTAAAGGAAACAACAAGACTTTGCCCTTGCGTATAGAATTAATCAGAATATATTCCCTTGGGGTAACAGGTTTCGATACTCCGGGTTCCTTAAATATTTCCGAAGAAGCCAGCCACGCATTTTCAGGAATGCAGAAATATATTAATGATGATCCTTATTTTAAAAATTATAATACCCAAAAAGCAGATCAGACCTTAACGCAAGCCATCAGCTATCTTTCAAAAAATAAAGATTTTGAAACCTTTGACCGGATTGAATTTTATAAAAAATATATTCAGCCTTTGTATGAAGAACTGGGAAAATGGGACGGAAAAGCTGATGACCTGAAAGAGTTTTCCGGCTGGAATGCCAGCAATAAAAACTTTTTCAGCAGTGATTTTCTGGATCCTTATTTTTATACATTGCTGAAGTCTTCGGAAGATAATCCGGATCTTAGAAGCCTTGGGAAATCAATTTTCTATGATGAGAATCTAAGTGGTAACGGTAAAATGAGCTGTGCAACCTGCCATCTTCAGGAAAATGCCTTTACTGATCTTAAAACCAAGTCTCCAAGCAATGTGGAAGGGAAAACTGTACTGAGAAATTCACCGTCTCTGTATAATGCTGTTTTTGCAAAAAGATTTTTCTATGATCTGCGTGCTTTTTATCTTGAACAGCAGGCCGAACACGTAATTTATAATGAAGATGAGTTTAATACAAGCTATGAAAGTATTATTCAGAAGCTAAAAACAAAACCTGAATATAAAAAGGCTTTCCGTACTGCCTTCAAAGATGGTAAGATCAATAAAGAAAACTTTTCAAAGGCCCTAAGCTCTTATGTAGCCTCGTTGTATTCTTTTGACAGTGATTTTGACCGTTTTATGAGAAATGAAAAGAATGTTTCTGAAGAGGTGAAAAAAGGGTTCAACCTGTTCATGGGAAAAGCGAATTGTGCCACCTGCCATTTTGCTCCTCATTTTTCAGGGTTGGTTCCTCCATTTTTTAATGAAAATGAGTCTGAGGTTCTGGGGGTGACTGCAAAACCTATTAAACAACTTCCTATAGAACTGGATCAGGATCCCGGAAGGGGAAATAGTCCGGTGAAAAAGGAAAAATCATGGATCTATGATTATTCATTCAAAACGGTTACTGTCAGAAATATTGCGCTTACAAAACCTTATTTCCATAATGGGGCTTTCAGTACTCTGGAAGAGGTTCTGGATTTTTACAATGAAGGTGGTGGAGAAGGGCTAGGACTAAAAATGAAGAATCAGACCCTTGCACCGGATAAATTAAACCTTACCCAGACAGAAATAAATCAGATTATTGCCTTTCTGAATGCTCTTACGGATGTGAGTAAAGCGAAGTAAGCGAATTTCAGGATAGATAAGCTAGAATTTTACCATATCTAATTAAACCTAACAGATTTCTAAAACCTGTTAGGTTTTCTTGTCTATGAAGTAAGAGTATTCCCGAAAACAAAAGGCTTTTTCTATTCCCACACCCGCATCACTAAAAATAGATGCTGATTATTTAACAGAAATTTAATCCCCTTAACATTAGGTTTTAAATTAATTAATATTCTCCCACCCATATTTAAAGTCCTATTAACAGGAACGTGCTCTTTAAAAAATAGTTTTGCAAGGTCTAATAAATCAAATTAAAAATGAAGAAAAAACTACTAACAATCGGAGCTTTGGCTCTATTTGCTGGGTCAACCATTCAGGCGCAGACCATTATTTTTGATAAAGGAACATCCTGGAGCTATCAAGACCTTGAGCAGGCACAACCTGATGCATGGAAGACCAAGAACTACGATATCTCTTCCTGGCCTGCTGGTAATAGCCCATTAGGATATGGTGATCCTGTTACTACTACCATTCATGGCGGTACTACTGGTCTGATTACAGCATATTTTGCAAAGGATTTTACCGTAAACCTTTCAACACTTTCCGATAATATGGAGCTTGGAGTAATGAGAGATGATGGTATTGTAGTTTATCTTAATGGAGAGGAGGTAGTAAGAGATAATATGCCTGCAGGTACAATTACATACAATACTTTCTCAAGTACAACAATTGATGGTGCAGCTGAGAATGTATATAATATTTTCTCTATTCCAAAATCAAAATTTGCAAATGGAGTTAACAGAATTTCTGTTGAATTACATAACAGAAGTGTAAGCAGTTCAGATCTTAGAATTGATGCTTACCTGAAAACAACATCTAATACTACACCTACACCTGTTGTATGTAACGGATCACACATTAGCTGCTTTACTTCAATTGTTCCTACTGCACAAACCAATAAACTTATTATTCCTGCAGAGCATAAATATCAGCTTATTTTAAAAGAAGGTGATAACTATACTGAAGGTGGAGGTCTAGTAGGCGGTCAGAACGACTTTACAGCATATGTTGCCAAATCAGGAAGCAGTACAAATGGTTACCTTTCAGTAAACCATGAAACCAATCCGGGAGGGGTTACTATGGCTGAGGTTAATTATAATGTTGGTACAAAGCTTTGGCAGTTGACAAGATCAAGAGCGGTAAGTTTCTCAGATCCTAGTTTAGTGCAAACAATCAGAAACTGTTCGGGAGGAGTTACTCCTTGGGGAACTGTAGTGACAGCAGAAGAATCTGTAACTTCTAATGATTCAAACAGTGACGGATACAAAGATTACGGATGGTTGGTAGAAATTGATCCTGCAACAGCTCAGGTTATTTCTAAAAATACAGACGGTTCTAAAGGGAAACTTTGGCAGATGGGAATTATGAACCATGAAAATGTGGTGATTAATAATGCTGGAACCACTGCATATTATGGTGAGGATGGTGGAACTCACATGGTGTATAAATATGTGATGGATACACCAAACAATCTTGCTTCAGGAAATCTTTATGTATTAAAACTGGATCAGGGATTAACAGCAGCAGGAGATCCGGCTGGAACTACCGCAACATGGATTCAGGTTCCTAACAAAACTAAAGCAGATCAAAATAATACAGCATCACTTGCTCAATCATTAGGAGGAACAAGGTTTAATGGAGTAGAAGATGTAGATATCAGCCCTCTGGATGGTAAGATTTATTTTACAGCAAAGGGATTAGATAAGGTTTACCGTTTACAGGACAACGGAGCAACAGCTTCTCAGGTGGAGACATTCGTAGGAGGTGCTAACTCTGTATACTCTTTTGAAACAGCACAAGGTTCAAAATCTGAAGCATGGGGCGATGGAAATGACAACCTTACTTTTGATGAACTTGGAAACCTTTGGGTGCTTCAGGATGGTGGTAAAAACTATATCTGGGTAATTGCTCCGGATCATACACAGGCCAATCCGAAAGTGAAATTATTTGCATCTATGCCGGCAGGATCTGAACCTACAGGATTAACATTTACTCCTGACCATAAATTCGGGTTCTTCTCTATCCAGCATCCGGATTCTACCATCTCTACAGATGTTGATGCTACAGGAAATACGATTGACTATAGAGGGAAATCAGCTACAATAGTTATTGCTCTTAAAGGAAACCTAGGAACACAAGGTTCTTTAGGAACAATTGAAAACGTAGCTTCTGAAAATACAGTAACAGTAGCACCGAACCCAACCTTAGGAATGGTGAAAATCAATTCGCCAAAAGGCTTAAAAGATATTTCTGTAACTGCTTATAGTATGGACGGAAAAATTGTTTATACCAAGAAGTTCAATGGAACGAACAAAGCATTAGACCTTGATTTTACACAGCAATTGGAAGGGTCTAGAGTTTTAATTCTGAATATTGAAGCAGAAGGAGGATTCCAGAAAACGATAAAACTTTTAAAGAAATAAATTATTTATAATTCTGCCTGTTGGTGACGAAAGTTACTGGCAGGCATTTTCTGTTTATGAAATCGCCATGACTTGCAAACACAAACATATGCCAGAATGATGTGATTTCCTATGGCTTTTAAAAAACTATCAACATCTTCATATGAAAAAGCTTATCCTGTTTATTTCCATTTTATCTTTGTCCAAGGTTAATGCTCAGATTGACCCAGTTAAATATCCTACTTTTACAAATATTGAAGACGCTCTGAACAGCAAAAAAGCTGTTTACAGTATGAGTTTTAGGGAAAAAGGAATGTTTAATCTTCCTCCTCAAATCGTAAAACTGGATTCATTGTTCTTTTTAAATGTAATGGCAAATAAGCTTGAGAAAATGGATCAGGAGCTCTTTAGGTTAAAAGAACTGGAATTTTTGAATGTGAACGAAAACAGCATCAAATATATTCCCGATGAAATCAGTCAGCTCAGAAAACTCACCACATTCTCTATGAATTTGAATAGTCTGACAAGCATCAATCCTAATATAGCAAAGCTGCAAAATCTTAAGGTAGTTCATTTTGATGCCAATAATCTTAATACTTTTCCCGAGGCACTTATGAAAATTCCTACCTTGGAAGAAATAAATTTACAGGGAAATCAGATAAGTTTTATTGCCAACCGGTTATATCAGATCAAAAATCTGAAGTTTTTAAACCTGGCAAATAATCAGATCAATGATATGGGAGACCTATCATTTCCCCAAAATTTAAAATATCTTGAATTACAGCAGAATGCAATTGGCAGGCTTCCGGAAAATCTTTTTAAAGCCCGGGAACTTGAATTTCTGAATGCAAGTGATAACAATATCACTGAAATTTCATCCAGAGTAAAAGGATTAAAGAACATTGTAAGTATGAATCTGGCTAACAATAATCTGAAAGATATTCCTGTAGAAATCAGTCAGCTTAAAAATCTGAAAACTTTGATTCTTACAGGAAATCCTATAGAAAAATCCAGAATTGAAAAGTTAAAAACCTTACTTCCGGAAACCCAGGTCTATTTCTAGGCCTATCCGCCAACACGTTTGGTTTTATAACCCATATCTTTAAGGATAGCCATTATTTTATCACGGTTGTCACCCTGGATGATAATCGTTCCATCCTTCTCAGAACCGCCTATTCCTAAGGTGGTTTTTATTTTCTTTGAGATTTTTTTAAGGTCTTCTTCACTGCCTTCCCAACCCTCAACTACCGTTACAGGCTTTCCGTTTCTTCCCTTCTTCTCAAATTTGCATACCAATGGTTCTTTCTGCTTGAATTCTTCTTCAGGCATTTCAAAATCCTGCTCTTCATGTGCAGGAAAAAGATTCTTCAATTGATCACGTAAGTCCATACCGCAAAATTAAATAATAATTCATAAAAGTACGCAAGCTTGTCCAAAAATTAGCTCTAAAAGGACTTTAAACAAGATATTTTTTCTTCCATTTTGCAAGGCTATTGCGACTCATTTTGAATTCTAAGGCAACCTGGGTGTTATTAAGATTATTTTTTTTCTGATATTCAAGAATTTCTTTTATTGTCTTTTCACAGTAAGAACGGTGTCTTTGGTTAAATTTTTGTGATTCTTTATCCTGCTCTCCAAATATTATCTTATTTAATGTAATGATATCTAAAGTAGAAAGTATCTTTTTTTCTAATATTCTTTGGCATATTTCTACTTTGTGAGGATACTTTTTATCTAAAATATCAATATAAATCTTTTTATAATTGGGAGTAGTAATCATATTTATAACTTTTTCATTTTTTATATTTGCTGACCCATTTATAAAGGGTGGTCTTGGGGATCCCATATTCCTTTATTATTTCTGCTTTGGATTTTTGTTTTGTTTCTAAAAGATCCAGAATAAATTCAATGATTTCCTTGGTATAAATATTCTTTTTGAAGAAGGGTAACTTTGTTGTTTTGCTGTTGTACGCAACGGATGCTAGTGATGAATACAAAATAAGATGTTGTGAATACAGCCTGAAAAAATCATATTCTAACAATTTGCTTAATTTTAAGAGCTGCTCAGTTTCTATAGATTCTTTTTTATATATTTTTTCAACTTCTTCTTCTGTACATTTAAGAAATTTACATATTCTGTTTACAGAAATATCACATTCTGAAACTCTTTGCTTTATTAGATGTCCGAGATAAATTTCTTTGAGGTCTGTTGTCATTTTGTGTTTCTATGAAAGATTATTTAAAATTTGATTGGTGGAAATAATAATAATTTAAGGATCCCTTATGCTTGTTAAAAAAATCTTACAATGTTACATCTTTACAGGTAGTAGGGCAAAAAAAAGGGCTATACTTACATATAACATTTGAATATTTCCATTGTTTTTTTTAATAATGATTTGATTATTATATACTTGAATTTGTTTTTTGTAAGAAAATTGAAATTTCTTGAGATGGATAAATATCACACAAAAATAGTCAATGTAATAGGTATGTAATAGTTTAAAAAGTTCAATATTTATCTGTGAATTTTTAATATTGTTAAAATAAAGTTGCTGTTATCTGTTAATTCTATAAAAAAAACATAAATGATTAAATAAAACATATATATGTCACGAGTGAAATGAATTATTTTTCATAATTATTATTAAATTTATATATGTAATGTTGTTATAATGATTTATTTGTTTTTAAGTTCATTAAAAAATACAATTGAATAAAACCTCTGCAATATGATGAGACTACTCATTTTCTTTTTTCCTTTGTTTCTGTTTGCCCAACAAAAGATTACTACAAAATCTATTGACAATAAACTGGAAAAGTCTAATGCTCTTCTTTTTGAAGGTCATACAGATAATATGGTTAAGTTAAATCTTTCCATACTGGAAGACTCAAAACATATTAATTATCCAAAAGGAAAAGTATATGCATGTTATAACTTAGCTCTTGCTTTTTCTATGCAATACAGATATAATAAAAGTAATTCCTATTTAAAATTAATGGAATCTGAGTTTAAAAATTTAGATGATGATGATGAAGAAATTTCTTTGAATTTATTATACAGCATAAATTATAGAGGAATTAAAATGTATGATGAAGCATTAAAAAAACTCAAAAAGAATTTAGTATTGGCAAATCATATAAAAATAGACTCCATCAGATATTCCTCAAATACTATGACTCTGGTTGAAATGGCTAAAAGCTATATTGAGAAAAAGAGTTATGATTCTGCTACTTATTACTGCAAGAGGGTTATTGAAGAAGTGGGGAAGTCTAAAAAGCAGAATTCAGGTTTGAATACAAGTTTAAAGATCGCATTATTAACTCTAACTGAAGCAAAGCTCAAAGAGAATAAAATTGATTCTGCAGAATTTTATGTAAAATCAGCTCAATCTGTGCCTATTGTATTAGGTAATAATGAATTTAGAACATTTAAACTTTTAGGTGATATTAAAGGAGCGAAAAAACAGTATGATTCTGCCATTGTAGAGTATAAAAAAGCAATAGAGCTCGCTGCAAAAGTAAAAAATATAAGAAAACTATTAGAATTATATGACTTAATATCTCAGGCTTACGAAAAAACAGGTCAGGTGGATAATGAAAAAAAAAATAAGCTTAAATACAATGCGCTTAGCGATAGTTTAAAGATAATAGAGGATGAGAATCTAAAAGATACTGTCGGGCTTTTAGTAGAAGAAAAGCAAAATCATTTGGAAGATAGAAATAACCTTTTACTTTCAGTTATATTAATAGGATGTACGGGCTCTATTCTTATTATTTTCTTAGTAAATAATATAATACGCAAAAAAAATAAAATTCTAAATGTAAAAGAGCAGGAAACTAAAATATTGACTCAAAAGTTAAATGTTGCTTTTGAAGAAGTGGTTCAATTGGCTAAAAGTAATGACCCGGAGTTTATGACAAGATTCCAGGAAGTCTATCCTGATTTTTTTCCAAAACTACTACAAATTGAGCCTCAATTGCAAAACAGCGAATTAAAATTCTGCGCTTTATTATTTCTGAACTTTTCTTCAAAAGACATTGCTGAATATACATTCGTACAACCTCAGTCAATACAGATCAGAAAGAATAGACTGAGAAAAAGACTCAATATTTCTTCAGAAGAAGATCTGTATATCTGGATGAAAAACATCAATAGTAATTAATAAAAAATTAAACCTGGTTTTTCATTAAGCCTATGAAGGATGAAGGTTTTCATTTTTCCATAACATTATACAAGAAAATAAAGCAATAGTATTTTCGTGTTATTTTATATTGATTATCAATAGTTTGCGCTGATGTTATATCTGTGTAATATCCGTTTTTTTTGAATATGAGGATGAATAATTCAAATTTGCACCAAGATTTTTAAAGTGCTGTACAATTAAGAAAAATACAGTTGGAAAATTAATGGAGTAACAACATAATTTTGGTTGTAGTTCTAAAAGCTATCAGATAGTTACCGCTACAGGCAAAAGATTACTTTTTAATAGTATCCAATTAAAAAATCCAAAACCAAAAGATTATATATTGATTGCTTTTAAACTTGGCAATCTACTACACCAAAAACTTACCGATACATTGAAATGGTTGAAAAACTGTTCATCATTAAAAAATGTTTAGAAAGACATTTTAAGGGACTTTTTGTCTCAAATTTTAAATAAAAATAGGATCAGGAAACTAAAAACAAAGAAATGGAATCGTGACTCTATACTGAATAAAGATTGATTGTAAAGAAATGATAAAAACAGATTACAATAAATATTAACAACAAAAAGAAAAACATAATGAAAACAAAACTTTTATTTTTAGCTGCCATCACAGCATCTTCTGTAAATTTATTCTCACAGGTAGGAATAAATACCACAACACCCAATCCCTCTTCAATTTTAGATGTAGTTTCCACTAATAAAGGATTATTAATTCCCCGTGTATCATTAACTGGAAATACTGATGTTATCACTATACCTAATCCTGCTAATGGATTGTTAGTTTATAATCTGGTAAATGCAGGAGGAGCTAATCCTGTGAAGAAAGACAATTTTTATAAGTTCAATACTACTACTAATAAATGGCAATTATTGCTGGATGAAACAAGTTTATCTACAATGGCTCCTGCGGTATTTAGGTTAGAAAATAACATTGATAATTTTTTAAATGGATTGACACCAGGAAATTCTTCAGTGGTTCCAATGGCGTTGGTATCTAATAGTATTACTGGACTCAGTTATAATGCTGCTACTTCTACTATAACCTTTCCTGCTGGGATTTTCAAAATGGAATTTATATATGAAGGCGATCATGATAGTAAAGGTTGTACTCTTAGTTCTTATATTGTTGATTTTCCCGATGCAACTAGAATACATTCTACCTCTTCTCATATCGAAGGAGGTTTATCTAATCATGGTGGGATAATAACGTATACAGCAAGTCTTTCAGCTGGAAAAACATGGACAATAAAATTAGGTAGAGGACAGTCTGGAAATTGTACTGGCACAGGAAATACATTAGTAGGAAAAAGTACAGAGTTATTAATTTTTAAAATGAATTAATACAGCTTACTCAGACTGTGTATAAACTAAAACAAGTAGAAATCATATATTGCTTTACTCATCAACCTTAGTTTTCAAAACCTGGTTTAGATTCTAAGCTCACAAATGATAGTCCCTCAAAACCTGGTTAGGAGTAGAGCTCTTTAGATAATTTTTGGAAGATACGGAACATTCCGGATGTAAATATTTTTATGAATTTTGTTAAACTGACGTATTTCTACGTCAGTTTTTTATAGGCTAGGAAGAATAGAATTCACATAGAGCTGCAGATTAAAGTTGTGCAGTACTTTTAGCTAATTTATTTATTGCCGGATGAATGTTTTGAAACTACAGCACCTGCGGCAACTATTGAATTTTCACCAATGGTTACTCCTGATAAAATGGTAATATTTGCTCCAATCCATTCATTTGTAAGACTTTTATGATGAGGTTATTTTGTTGTGCAGCTCAATTATTCTGATAGAATTCTATATTGGTAACAATTTTTTATATTTTTGATCGTTACCTTTAAAAACTAATATGAAGACCAATCACATTCTTCCTGCTTTACTTTTAGCTTTCGGGATGACAAACGCTCAAACCGGTTTTTCCACAGATCCATTGAATGCTATTTTTGAAACAAAAGATACTGAAAACTTCTGGAAAGCATTTGATAAAATGGATACCTCAAAACAAAATCCATTCATAGACTATATGAAAAATGGTTCTCCCGGAGTGAAGGGCTTCACCGAAAACAGAATCATCAATGCAGACTCTTTACACACAATGGTAAAAAAGAGAAAAGCAGATTACCTGGAAAGCCGCAATATTTTATCAGGGTTAAAACAAAAAGAAAAAAGAATCCGATCCATTTACGCAGGAATGAAGTACTGGTATCCTGAAGCTAAGTTTCCACCCATCTATTTTGTATACGGAAGATTCAATGCCGGAGGTACATTCTCCAAAGACGGTGTGATGATCGGAACTGAAAACCTTAGAAATCTGGATGGTATTGTAGGCCTTATTTCCCATGAGCAGGTTCATTTTCAGCAGGATATTAAAGGGAAAGATAATTTGCTGAAATATTGCCTTATGGAAGGGAGTGCAGATTTTATCAGTGAGCTGGTTTCAGGAGAAACGAATAACAGTCCGTTTTATCAGTATGGTGAGGCTCATTCTGACAAATTATACAGAGAATTTGTAACGGTATTAAAAACAAGCAGTCCTATGGATTGGCTTTACGGGACCACCAAGAAAGACGACCGTCCCAATGACCTCGGATATTGGATGGGATATAAAATTTCTGAAGCCTATTTCAATAAACAGACAGATAAGCATAAAGCAATTCGGGATATTTTAAATATTAACGATCCTTTATTGTTCTTAAAAGAAAGTGGCTTCTTAGATTCCTATATCAAAGAATACACAAAGAAAAACAATATGAAATTCGAAGACTTTTTTAAAGAATAATTTCTCTTAAATTAGAGTGAAAGCCTTTGTAATCATATATAAGTTTTTTGAAAATCTCCGATTTTCCTATCCATAAACATCCGTGTAAATCTGTGGGATCTGTGGGAACATAAAATCGTTCACTGTTTTTTTCTTTTTATTCGGAATAGATGAGTAGAAAGAAATTTCAAGGTTTCAAATTCTTCTATTCATCGGAAATTAGGTAAATTTGTGTACTAAAGTTTTACAAAATGTCAAAAAAAGCAATATTAGCAATCCTTGACGGATGGGGACTGGGAACAAACCCTGAAGTTTCTGCCATAGACAAAGCAAATACACCATTTATAGATAGCTGTTATCAAAAATTTCCACACACAACCCTTGAAGCAAGCGGCTTGGCTGTTGGTCTTCCTGCGGGGCAGATGGGAAATTCCGAAGTAGGACATATGAACCTTGGAGCCGGAAGAGTTGTTTATCAAAATCTGGTAAAACTGAATATGGCTGTTGAAAACGGAACTCTGGGACAGGAAAAAGTGATCCAGGATGCTTTCGGATACGCTAAAAAAGAAAATAAAAAAATACATTTCATCGGATTGGTTTCCAATGGAGGAGTACACTCACATATCAATCACCTGAAAGGTTTACTGACTGCTGCAAAAGAATTCGGTTTGAATGAAAATGTATTTGTACATGCATTCACTGACGGAAGAGACTGTGATCCGCATTCCGGTTTAGGTTTCATTGAAGAACTTCAGGACCATATGGAAGCAACCACCGGAAAACTGGCTACCATCGTAGGAAGGTATTACGCAATGGACAGAGATAAGAGATGGGAGCGTGTAAAGCTGGCTTATGATGCTCTTGTAGAAGGAGTAGGAGAGCAGAGTACAGATGCATTGGCATCTATCCGCGCTTCTTATGAGAATAAGGTAACGGATGAATTTCTGAAACCTGTCATCTTAATGAATACAACAGCTACAGGAAACATTGTACCGGTAGCAAAAATTATTGATAATGATGTAGTGATCTGCTTCAACTTCCGTACAGACAGAGGAAGAGAAATTACAGAAGTTCTTTCCCAAAAGGATTTCCCGGAATATTCAATGAAAAAATTGAACCTTAACTATATTACGTTAACCAACTACGATAAAACATTCCAGAATGTTCAGGTTGTTTTTGATGAGAATATTTTAACGGAAACAATGGGTGAAGTTTTGGAGAAGAATGGGAAAACTCAGATCAGAATTGCTGAAACCGAAAAATATCCCCACGTTACATTCTTCTTCTCAGGAGGAAGGGAAGAGGAATACAATGGGGAGAAAAGATTATTGTGCCCAAGTCCAAAAGACGTTCCTACCTATGATTTAAAACCTGAAATGTCTGCGTACGATATTACTAATGCTATTGTTCCGGAACTGGAGCAAGGAAGAGCAGATTTTGTATGCCTGAACTTTGCCAATACAGATATGGTAGGGCATACAGGTGTGTTTGAAGCTGCAGTAAAAGCTGCAGAAACAGTTGATGCATGTATCGAAAAAGTAGCTACAGCAGCCTATGAAAATGGATATGCAGTGTTCATTCTGGCAGACCACGGAAATTCAGATGTTATGCTGAATCCTGATGGCACTCCTAATACCCAGCACTCAACAAATCTGGTTCCTTTTATTGTGATGGATAAAGATCATACATGGAGCTTAAAGCCCGGTAAATTGGGGGATGTAGCCCCTACAATCCTTAATGTAATGGGGGTTGAAATACCAAATGCAATGACAGGAGATATTTTAGTTAGCTAAAATTCAATAATATTGTTAAAAAAATGCCGTTATAGTTGTATATCGGCATTTTTTTATGATTTATGTCAGATAAAGTATGAGTTGCATACTTTATTATGCGCTAAATAATAAATAAATCATATCTTTGTTAATTAAAACTGAATATAAAAATGTATCAAAAGCTTGTTAGGAAAGAAGTAATGGGATTATTGGAAAAGGAAGTAGGTTCTTTTCTTGATAAATTTTTAACTCCAATTGAAAAAATTTGGCAGCCTTCTGATTATTTACCAGACCCTTCAAGCGACGAATTTAAACATGATCTGGAAGAAATTCAGACTTTTGCCCGTGAAATGCCTTACGATCTTTTTGTAACATTGATTGGAGACTGTATTACGGAAGAAGCTCTTCCTTCTTATGAATCTTGGTTAATGGGTGTTGACGGAATTAATCAGGAAGAAAAAGTAGGCTGGGCAAACTGGGTAAGAGCTTGGACTGCAGAAGAGAACAGACACGGAGACTTATTAAATAAATACCTTTACCTATGCGGTAGAGTAAATATGAGAGAGGTAGAAATTACCACTCAATATCTTATTAATGATGGATTCGACTTGGGAACAAGCATGGATCCATACAGAAACTTTATTTATACAAGTTTCCAGGAAACAGCAACCAATATCTCTCACAGAAGAGTAGGCACATTGGCTAAACAGTCCGGAAACGGAAAATTAGCTAAAATGTGTGGTGTAATTGCTGCTGATGAAGCAAGACACGCAAAAGCTTACAAGCATTTCGTAGCTAAAATCCTTGAAGTAGATCCATCAGAAATGATTCTTGCCTTCGAAGATATGATGCGTAAGAAGATCGTAATGCCAGCTCACCTGATGAGACAGTCAGGACAGAAAGCAGGTGAACTTTGGGGGCATTTCTCAGATGCAGCACAAAGATGTATGGTATATACCGGTCAGGATTATATCAATATTATGAAAGATTTGTTAGATGAATGGAAGATTGAGCACGTAAAAGGTCTTACAGAAAAAGCTGAAAAAGCTCAGGAATACCTGATGAAGCTTCCTGGAAGACTACAGAAGATTACCGACAGAGTTTCTACTCCGGATCTTCAGTTCCAGTTTAACTGGGTTAAGAGCTAGTAGCCCATATTATTATTTTAAATTATAAAAGTATTGAGTGCCTTTCTTTTTGGCACTCTTTTTTATTTCTTATCTTTGCAAAGCTAAAAAAAGAACAAAATGTTAAATAATAAAAAGATTGCTGTTGACTTTGACGGAACTATTGTTGATGATGCTTATCCGGGGATTGGGAAGGCAAAGATCTTCGCTTTCGAGACCTTGAAAAGATTGCAGGCAGAAGGATACAGACTTATTCTTTGGACATACAGACACGGAGAAACATTAGAAGATGCAATAGAATTCTGCAAAAAGAATGGAGTAGAATTTTATGCAGTGAACTCAAGTTTCGAAGGAGAAGTTTTCGATTCTGAAAACCAATCCAGAAAGTTGGATGCAGACTGGTTCATTGATGATAGAAATTTAGGCGGATTCCCTGGATGGGGTGAAATCTACAATATCATTCAGGAAAGAATAGAATTCCGTGTAGAAGGTAAAGAAGTTTTAGCCTATTCAAAACTTAAAAAAGAAAAGAAAAAAGGCCTTTTCTGGTAGAATAAAAAATAACAATTTAACAGTGCACCGATTGAGCAATCATATTGTTACACTGATATATTAATACATTGGTAAATTAATACAATGATTCAATTAAAAACAATAGACGAACTGCGTCTGATGAAGGAGAGCGCCCGATTGGTTTCTAAAACATTGGGAATGTTGGCAAAAGAAATTAAACCGGGAATTACGACTTTATATTTAGATAAGTTAGCACACGATTTTATTAAAGATCATGGTGCTCACCCTGCATTCTTAGGATATGGAGGTTTCCCGAATTCTCTGTGTATCTCTCCGAATGAGCAGGTAGTTCACGGCTTCCCGAATAATGAAGTGGTAAAAGAAGGAGACGTTCTTTCCGTAGACTGCGGAGTAATACTTAACGGATTTGTGGGAGACCACGCTTATACTTTCGAAATCGGAGAAGTAAAACCAGAGGTTAAAAAACTATTGAAAGTTGCTAAAGAATCTCTTTATAAAGGTATTGAGCAGTGTGTAAGAGGAAAAAGAATCGGAGATATTTCTAATGCTATCCAGAAACATTGTGAAAAAGAAGGATATGGAGTGGTAAAAGAATTGGTAGGACATGGTTTGGGAAGACAGATGCATGAAGATCCTCAGGTTCCTAACTATGGAAAACAGGGAAGTGGAAAGGTGATTAAAGACGGTTTGGCAATTGCTATTGAACCTATGATCAACCTTGGAACAGAAAAAGTAAAGTTCCACAGCGATGGCTGGACGGTAACGACTTTAGATAACCTTCCTTCTGCACACTTCGAGCATGATGTAGCAGTAATCAATGGTAAGCCGGTATTGCTTTCCACATTTGATTATGTGTATGAAGCATTAGGGATTGTAAGTGATGAAGAAAAAGCTTTCCAACTGGACTTTTAATGAAAAAGATAACTAAGCTTTTACTGAACAAAATTCCACGTCCGATGCTTATTAAAATGAGCATCTGGGCAAGACCGCTTATTTATCAGTTTTTCAAAGGAGATCAGTTTTATGATCCTATCGATGGAAGATCTTACCGAAAGTTTCTGCCTTATGGGTACGGGAAGCAAAGGGAAAATGCCCTTTCTCCGGGAACCCTAAGTCTGGAGAGACACCGCCAGATGTGGCTGTATCTTCAGAATGAAACCGATTTCTTCATTAAAAGTTATAAAGTTCTGCATATTGCTCCCGAACAGGAATTTTTAAGGAAATTCAAGAGAATGAGCAATCTGAATTATATATCGGCAGATTTATATTCTCCCATTGTTGATGTAAAAGCCGATATTCTTGATTTACCTTTTGAGGATAACAGTTTTGATATCATTTTCTGTAACCACGTTCTGGAACACATTGAAGATGATGCAAAGGCAATGAGTGAACTATACAGAGTAATGAAGCCAAGTGGATGGGGAATCCTTCAGGTTCCGATGAAAAATTCACTGGAAAAAACCTATGAAGATTTTACCATCAAAGATCCAAAGGAACGCCAGAAACATTTTGGCCAATATGATCACGTTCGTTGGTACGGAATGGATTATTTTGACCGTTTAAAAAAAGTAGGCTTTGAAACAGATGCGAACTTCTATTCGCAGAAATTTTCTGAAGAAGAAATAAAGAAGTACGGGTTGAGAAGCAATGAAATCTTACCTTTAGTCTTCAAAAAATAATAAGAAATATAAATATGGATACAAACAAAGCTAAGGTTGCAAAGTATCCTGAAATATAATCAAAAAACAAAACCGTCTTCATATCGAAGGCGGTTTCATTTTTAAATATAGATAGAAGTTTATATTTTTATCTTAGTGTGATGAAGACACAGCTTTTAAACCTACAACAGAACCAATAAGAGTCATAATAAAGAATACTCTCCAGAAGCTTACAGGGTCTTTAAAGAAGATGATTCCCATTAAAGCAGTTCCTACCGCTCCAATTCCTGTCCATACCGCATAAGCAGTTCCAATAGGTAACGTTTGTGTTGCTTTAATCAGAAGAAGCATACTGATAGTCATCGTTATCAGAAAACCGGTATACCAAAGATACATTTCCGTTCCTGATGTCTCTTTTGCCTTTCCTAAACAAGAGGCAAAGGCAACCTCAAATAATCCTGCGATAACTAATATTATCCAATTCATTTTTTAAAATTTTTCTACTGCAAATTTCAGGATTTGAATGGAGAAAACATTTTACAATTGTTAAAAAATGATGTTTTATATAAGAGGGAAGCTGGAGGCTGGAAGCGGGAGGTTATGGTAGTTGGAATAGGGGATGTTCTGATGTTTAATTAATGGAGTTATTATTTGAAGGGAAGCTGGAAGCGGGAGGTTATGGTAGTTGGAATGGGTGATGTTCTGATGTTTAATCAATAGGGGGCTTTTTGATAGGAAGCTGGAGGCTGGGAGAGGGAAGTTATGACAGTTGGAATGAGTGGTATTCTGTTGCTTAACTAATGAGAGCTTTTTAGATAAAAGCTATTACTGCTTCCTTTTATTTCAATAAATAATCATCAATATTGAGATCATGTACAATATAATATCAATAGGAGCGGACTTTAGTCCGCTCTCAATATAAATAACCATTCCTTCGGCTTTAGCCAAAACCTAAAATGACATTTAGATTAATTAATAAAACAGATACGTTTTTAGAGACTGTCATAAACTTCCATCCTCCCTCTTCCAGCTTCCATCCTCAAACACCCACTTTATTTAATCTCCGCCCGGATTCTGCTCAAACTCACCTGTGTAATTCCAAGATAGGACGCAATATGCCCAAGCTGAAC
This sequence comes from Chryseobacterium sp. BIGb0232, assembly GCF_024810195.1. NCBI lineage: Bacteria > Pseudomonadati > Bacteroidota > Flavobacteriia > Flavobacteriales > Weeksellaceae > Chryseobacterium > Chryseobacterium sp. BIGb0232. The sequence goes on along the minus strand of NZ_JANUEH010000003.1, from coordinate 388,850 downwards.
TCTTTTAAGCAGATCAGGTTGATACTGGATAATATCTTTGTATCGCTCCAGAGACGTTTTGAATTGTCTTGAAATAATCAGTTCTTCAGATTTTATCATTTCTGCTTCAGCTAGTTTTCTTCCCCAGTTGGCAATATGAATATCTTCATTAAACAGCTTTTTGAGATTATCTGTTTCAAGTCTGTACAGATCACAGTCTTCCAGTAATTCAATGCTTTCATAACCCGGTTTGTCTTCCACATAGCTTTTCATAGAAAGGACGCATTGGCCTTCACTTCCAAACCAGAATGTAATATCATTATCCGATGTGGATGAATAGGCGCGGGCAATTCCTTTCCTTATAAAATAGACATAGGGAATTACCTTATCAGCTTCCATCAGACAATACCCTTTCGGGTGTGAAACTTCGGTTATATATGCTTTTAAGCTATTTTTGGAGGGCTCCGGAAGGATATAAATTTGGTCAAGAATCTGGTCTATATTCATAAAAGATGAATTTTAATATTCAAAAGTATCAGTTTTAAGTAATGCGATACAAAATTATTTTATGGTTTTTGTGAGAACTATATCAGCTGTCGGATAAAGAAAAGATTATGACGGGTATTGCGGTAAGGTTTATCTTTCGACAGGAGTCTCTACAAAGTATTTGAATAATGTTAAATTGTTTAGATCTTTACAGGATGATAAATAGAATGTTTTAGAAACCGCGGATCTTTTTATCATATCATACCATATAATTCTTCTTAGTAAAATAATATAAAAACAAATAACTCTCTTTTTTCTTTTAAATATTGAGATTAACCGTAAAGACCAATTTTGTTTTACTAACTTTGCAGTTCGTAATATTATTTTTATGCACAAAGCTGGATTTGTAAATATAGTTGGAAAGCCCAATGCCGGAAAATCGACACTACTCAACCAATTAATGGGAGAGAAACTGGCGATTGTAACGCAGAAAGCCCAGACAACCCGTCACCGAATTTTTGGTATTTATAATGAAGAGGACCTTCAGATTGTATTTTCAGATACTCCCGGAGTATTGGATCCAAAATACGGATTGCAGGAGAAGATGATGGATTTTGTAAAAGATTCCCTACAGGATGCGGATGTATTCCTGTTTATCGTTGATGTAACCGATAAAGCTGAACCTTCCGAATTTTTAATTGATAAATTAAATAAAATCCCTGTTCCTGTACTTTTACTATTAAATAAAGTAGATCAGACTGATCAGGCAGGCCTTGAAACATTGGTAGAAACCTGGCATAATAGGATTCCAAAAGCGGAAATACTTCCTATTTCTGCTCTGAATGCCTTTAATACTGAGGTTATTTTACCTAAACTAAAATCTTTATTGCCTGAAAATCCACCTTATTATGATAAGGATCAGTATACAGATAAACCAGAAAGGTTCTTCGTAAATGAGGCAATCCGTGAGAAAATCCTTTTAAACTATGATAAGGAAATTCCATATTCTGTGGAAGTAGTGACGGAGCAGTTCAAAGAAAAAGAAGGAATTATCTTCATTGATTCTATTATTTATGTGGAAAGAGATACCCAAAAAGGAATCATTATCGGACATAAAGGAGAAGCTATCAAAAAAGTAGGAACAGAAGCCAGATTAGACCTGGAGAAGTTCTTTTCCAAGAAAATTCACTTAAATTTATTTGTTAAGGTGAAAAAAGATTGGAGAAAGAACGATAGAGACCTTAAGAATTTTGGCTACAGATAGACTAAAAATGCTGTAAAGCCCCTTGTATTAAAAGATTTTTATTACCTTAGTCTAAATTTTTTAGTAGATGAACTATAATAATTCAAATTCGAGCTCAATACCTAAAGATATTATTTTATTAGTAGTAAGAGTATTTGTGGGTTTTGCAATGCTATCTCACGGATACCCGAAACTACAAATGTTGTTGGCAGGTGGAAAAATCGAATTCTTTGATTTTCTTGGCATGGGACCTCAGATTACTCTGGTTCTTACAGTACTTGCCGAATTTGTTTGTTCAATTCTGCTGATATTAGGGCTTTTCACAAGGGTTTCCTTAGGTTTCCTGATCTTTACAATGATCATTGCCGGATTTGTAGTTCATGGAGCAGATCCTTTTGAAAAAAGAGAAATGAGCCTTATTTATCTTTCGGTATACCTTCTTCTGATGATGACAGGAGCCGGAAAAGTTTCTGTAGATCATTTGATTGAGAGAAGAAAAAGAGCTTCAGACTGGTAAAAACTTACAATATATAATCAAAAGAGCATCTTAAGATGCTCTTTTTTATTGGAGTTATTTTTATAAATCTCTTTATTATTAGGGTTTATAGGTGGTTTTTTATGCCAGATTTATCTCAAAAATCACTACATTCGTAGAAAATGAATCTATATGAAGATAAAACTGACAATCTGCCTTCTGGCATTTCTCAATTTTTATGATGCCCAGGAGAATATTACTTATCAGAAACCCTCTGCCGAAATTTTAAAACTGGCAGATTATGAAAGACCACCATCAGTTCTAATGAACAATAAAAAAGATTGGGTGGTTTTTACCTACCGTCCAACTTATAAAACGTTGGATGATCTTAATCAGCAGGAAATGAAGCTGGGTGGATTAAGGATCAACCCGGTTACCAATATAGCAAGCACTGTTACTTATTTCAACAATCTTAAAGTAAGAAAGTTCAGTGATAAAAATGAGGTTCAGGTGAAGAATCTGCCTGCAGGCGCCAAAATTGCCTATGTACAGTTTTCACCGGACGAAAAAAAACTCACTTTTACCAATACAACGAATAAGGGAGTAGAGTTGTGGATTGTAGATATGGAAACAGCTACAGCCAAAAAGATTACAGGAGATATTCTGAATGCCAATTTAGGAACTCCATATCTTTGGTATAATGATTCCCAAAGTTTACTAATCAGAACGCTGCCTCAAAACAGACCTGCTTTGATTGATTCAGGAAAAGATCTTCCCACAGGACCCATTGTCTCTACAGCAGATGGAAAAGTATCCCAAAACAGAACATACCAGGATCTTTTAAAGAATCCGCAGGATGAAAAGAACTTCGAGACATTAGTAACTTCTGAAGTATTCAATGTAGATCTGAACGGGAACCTTAAAAAGGTAATGGACCAGGATATGTATACAGGATTAAGTTTTTCTCCTGATGGAAATTACCTGTTGTCTTCAGTCATTAAAAAGCCATTTTCTTATATTGTTCCACTGAACAGATTTCCTATGACCACAACTGTATCTGATACAAAAGGAAATACAGTAAAAGTTGTCAATGAAATTCCTCTGAATGAAATTATGCCTAAAGGTTTTTCATCAGTAAGAACAGGAAAGAGAGAAATGTCCTGGAGAAATGATGTTCCGGCTACATTAGTCTTTACTGAAGCTCTTGATGGTGGAGATCAATATAAAACTTCAGAATACAGAGATGAAATTTTTACCTGGGATGCGCCATTTACAGCTGCTCCTAAATCATTCTTCAAAATCAAACAGAGATTTGAGGATGTAGATTGGACGAATGACCACTATGCCTTAGTATCTGAAGAATGGTATGATACAAGAAATACCAAAACATTCCTGGTTGATCTTAACAATGGTGAATCAAAGATAATTGATGACAGAAATTCTCAGGACGTTTACAGCGATCCGGGAAAATTCAATACAGTGAAAAACCAATACGGTAGATCCGTTGTTGATATGAAAGGAGGTAAAGCTTTTCTGATAGGAGAAGGATTTACCAAAGAAGGTCAGCATCCGTTTATTGATGAGATGGATATTAAATCATTGAAAAAGAAAAGGTTATACACTTCTAATCTTAAAGGCGCTAAAGAAAATATTGTAGATATTTTAAATCCGTCAAAAGGAGAAATCTTAACAACGCAGGAATCTTCAAGCCAATATCCGAACTTTTTCAAAAAGAATATCAAATCTAGCAAAGCTGAAGCGGTAACTCATTTTACCAATCCTTTTGAAAGTATCAAAGATGTTCACAAAGAAGTAATTACTTACAAAAGAAATGATGGTGTTACATTAACGGGAACTCTTTATCTGCCGGCAAACTATGACAGAAAGGCGAAGAAAGAAAAATTACCTTTATTGATCTGGGCTTATCCAAGAGAATTTAAGGATAAGAATACAGCAGGGCAGAGTACTCAGAATGATAATGACTTTACTTTCCCTTATTATGGCTCTTTCGTGTACTGGGTGACTAAAGGATATGCTGTTTTAGATAATGCTGCATTCCCGATCATCGGAGAAGGAAAAACAGAACCCAATGATACCTTTATTACGCAATTGGTAGCTGATGCTGATGCTGCGATTAATGCAGTAGATCAGTTAGGGTATATCGATAAAAAGAAAGTTGCTGTTGGAGGTCACTCATATGGGGCATTTATGACGGCTAACTTATTGACACACTCTAATCTTTTTGCATGTGGAATTGCAAGAAGTGGTGCTTACAACAGAACACTTACTCCATTTGGATTCCAAACTGAGCAAAGAAACTATTGGGATGTTCCGGAGATCTATAATACCATGTCTCCGTTTATGAACGCAGATAAAATGAAAACCCCATTGCTTCTGATTCATGGTGATGCAGATAACAATCCGGGAACTTTTACATTGCAGACGGAAAGGTATTTCCAGGCTTTGAAAAACCTTGGAGCATCAGTAAGAATGGTTCTTCTTCCGAAAGAATCACACGGATATCAGGCTAAAGAGAATATATTTCACGTTTTATGGGAACAGGATCAGTTCCTAGAAAAATGTCTGAAAAAATAATATTAAAGGCTGTCCCATTTCTGGGACAGCCTTTATTTTTACAGAATGACAATGAAAGTTAATTGGAGGATTAAAGAAATTCTAAGATCTCATCAATATTTTTTAATTCCATAAAACGGTCATGTTCAAGGTTTAGATCATGTTGTTCATGGCTCCAGGTCACATGGTAAGGAATATGAGCTGCTGATCCTCCGATTTCCAATACAGGCAGAATATCAGACTTAATTGAATTTCCGAGCATAAGGAAATTTTCCGGCTGGCAGTCAAGATGCTTCAGTAATTTTTTGTAATCATTTTCCTTTTTATCACTCATGATCTCAATATGGTGGAAATAGTCCTGTAATCCTGAATTTTTAAGCTTGCGTTCCTGATCCAGAAGGTCTCCTTTGGTGGCAACAACCAGCCTGTATTTTCCCTTTAGACTTTCCAGGGTTTCCGTTACTCCGTCTAAAAGCTCAATCGGTTTCTGAAGAAGCTCCTGTCCCAATTCAATAGCTTTGTTGACCAGTCGGAGAGGAGCTGTATTGTCAGAAGCTCTTCCGATAGTTTCAACCATACACAGCATAAATCCTTTGACTCCATAACCATATAAATGGAGATTTTTCATCTCTGTTTTAAACAATTCCTGAGAGACAGAATGCTGAGGAAGATAGTCTTCAAGCAGTATACAGAATTCTTTTTCGGCTTCCTGAAAATAAGGCTCATTGATCCAAAGTGTATCATCCGCATCGAAAGCTATTGTTGTAATATGATTATTCATTTTTGTTTTGTAAATTTCTGGTTCAAATTTCTGTATAAAAAATAAATCAGCAAAGGACAATTGTCCCGAAGACCTATGTTACGAACAAATCAATCTTTTTTAAGCCATCTGGAAACACTTTATCAAAAACAATCCGGAGAAAATATAGTTCTGGAATCATTCTTCATAGGTCAGAAATTATTAATCCAGGATCACTCTGTTTCTAAAGTAATGCTGATTAAAGAAGGAATTACGAAATGCTACTTTGAAGAAGAAAATGGAAAAGAATACATTGTTGAATTTCTGGGAAGTGGTGAAATCATGGGGGAAGTGGAACTGATTAAAAATATCCCTTGTCTATGCGGTATTGAAGCATTAACGGAAGTTGTGGTATATACGATCAGCCTGTCATATTTTAATGAGCTGATTCAAAAAGATCTTATTTTAAATAACCTATTATTGAATTCCTTTGCAGAACGTATTATCAATACTTCCAGCAGAGCTTCATATCAGCAGCTTTATACTGTAGAACACACATTGACGCAGTTGCTTAAAATGCAGTCTAAACAGAATATTCAGATTTCCAAAGAAGATATGGCTGCATATTTAGGAATCACAGTACGGAGCCTGAACAGAATTTTGAAAGATTTGAAATAATAGTTGTTGGTAAGCGTAAAGATTTTAAACCAACTTTATATCTATTTAAGAAGCAAGAGAATCAAAGATTCTCAGCAAGAAAAATACGTTCAACTTATTTTTTCTATTACAATATTCTAAGTCCCTATGGAACTTTAAAACGGATTTTAAGTACATTGACTTATAGTTTTTATAGGGGTTAGATGATTTTTATTAATTAAATTTAAATAAACTGTTCAATTAAATAGGGGGTATTTTTTAAATTTATTACTTTTGCATAATAAAATTGAATACAATACCAATGGGGAATTTAAAATTCAGAAATGCAGAATTAGCCGATTTAAATAAAATTGTAGCGATTTACAACTCAACAATTGCTTCGAGAATGGTGACTGCAGACGTTGAAGAAGTTTCTGTAGAAAGTAAAGTACAATGGTTCAGTGAGCATAATACTGAAACAAGACCACTTTGGGTTGTAGAAGATACAGATGGTCAAATGATAGGCTGGGTGAGTTTCAGTTCATTCCATGAAAGGTCGGCCTACAGTGGGACTGTGGAAGTGAGTATTTATCTGGATGAGAGCTGTAGAGGAAAAGGGTATGGCAAAATGATTCTTCAATATTGTATAGATAATGCAGGAAAATTTGGGGTGAATAACCTGGTTGCACTTATTTTTCTTCATAATGAACCGAGTTTAAAGCTGTTCAGGTACTTTGGATTTGAAGATTGGGGAAACCTTCCTAATGTAGCCGTTCTGGATGGAATAGAAAGAAGCCTTGTAATATTGGGGAAAAGGATTTAAATAAAAAAGCGACCTTGTTAGGATCGCTTTTATGATTAGTATTACATTGAGTCTCAGAAGACAGGCTGCTTATCTTTTTCAATATAAACATATCGGCCTTTTATTCCTTTCTGAAGCATTTCTTTTTTACTGTTAAGAGCTTCAATAGATTCTATCGTTTCATTCTTAAAGGTTGATTTTTGCCCGTTCTTTATTCCTTCCGAAAACATCCTTGTAGGGTTTTGATAAATATCTTCGATATACTTATTGAACTTCTCATTGGTGATAGGAATAGCCTGTTTTCCATAATGGGTTTCTACGAAATCCTGAGTATCATAATCTGAACTTAGTTTTTCATTGTTGATAAGCTTATATACAAAATTCTGATCTATATCTTCCAGCATAAAGATGAGACCGGGAAGTCCTCTGAATTTATAGGGGCCTTCTTTGATGTTGATCTCATTAGAAAACCATGCAATCCAGCTTCTGCCTCCAAATTCTGTGGTAGCTTTTTGAAGTTTATAACCATTGTATTCTTTGGTTTCAGGGATGACCTGCCATTTCATTTCATCATTTGTTTTTACCACAAAATAGTCAAAAAAATCTCTGTACCAATTATTTTTGAAAGATTCAGGTTTTCTTTCAATTACCTGGTCTGTTCTTGTACTGTAATGCGATATTGATTGGTTGTTTTCTTTATTTTTTACATCATAGTCGGCAAAACTTTTATCATAAAATTTAACAGATCTGGAGCTTACATCCAGATTCATCAGGTTGGTGATGTATTCCTGGGAAGAATCGTTTCGGTATCGAAGTTCGTAAGTGAATCTGTTCGTTTGAGATTGATATAGAGCACCTGCATACAGAGCGAAGATGATCAGTGTTTTTTTCATGCTTATTAATTAATGTCGTCAAAAATAATAAAAAAACGCAGAGTTTTTATCTCTGCGTTTTTTTATTATTATGCTTTAACCTCAATATTTTGTTTGATTCTCTTTGCTGACATATTTAAGAACCGTTTAACAAGGAATACGGCTGAAATCGTTAATCCCAATCCTAGAGCGATCCACATTCCGAAAGCTCCCATTTCCAATGTTACACAGAAGAAATATCCCAGTGGAATGGTAATCACCCAATAGGCAATAAAGGTGTAGATTGATGGAATTTTCACATCCTGTAACCCTCTCAGCATTCCTAAAGCTGTTACCTGGATTCCATCAGAAAGCTGGAATAAAGCTGCAATGATCATCAGCTTTGAAGCCAGGGTGATCACTTCTACTTCTTCTTTTTTCGTAAAGAAAGTAGGCAGTATATTTCTTCCAAGAATGAAGACCAATCCACAGATGCACATGAAAATAAAAGCGATCTTTAAATTATTGATCCCTACTTTTCTGAGTTCCACAAAGTTTTGTTCACCCAGTTTTCTTCCGATCATTACGGTAGAAGCTACACTGAATCCAACACAAAGGTTGAAGGTGAATGAAGCCATACTCAGGGCGATCTGGTGAGAGGCAATATCGTGTGCAGAAATTAATCCGCAGATAAATGCTGCTCCTGCAAAAGCTGTTACTTCGAAAAACATCTGTAATGCGGTAGGCAATCCCAGTCTTACCATTTTATCAAACATCGCTTTTGAGAAACTTTGGATTTTTAATGAAAAATCCTTGATATAACGTCTCGTTCTCTTTTCCTTCAACAATACAAAATAAAGGAAAACTACCATGAAGATTCTAGAGATTAAAGTTGCTAAAGCAGAACCTTGTACTCCCATTGGCGGAATACCCCAAAGCCCTTTGATAAAAACGTAGTTTAGAACAATATTGATGATGTTAGCAATAATGGTAGCCTTGGTAACTCCAATTGTATAAGATAAGCCTTCTGAAACCTCACGAAGTGTCTGAAAAGCCATAATAGGTATCATACTGACCACCATAATACTTAAAAAGCCTATCGTATCAGGAATGATCTTCTCTGGCTGCCCGGAATGATAGAGTAGTGGCATTACTGCGAATAATACCAACATAAGAATAACACCCACAGCCATATTGATGATAAAACCATGACTAAAAACAGAATTAATAGTAGCATGATCCTCCTTTGAATGTGCTTCCGAAACCAATGGTGGTATCGCGAATGAAAATCCAAGAGCCAATACAAATATAGAGAAGAACACTGCATTACCTAATGAAACGGACGCTAATGCATCAGCGCCTAAAAGTTTTCCAACAATAATATTGTCGAATAAATTCACTGAAACTTGCCCTACCTGGGTAAGCATTACAGGTAGAGCCAAAGTCAGGCATTCTTTTGTGTGGTTTTTGTTTAAAAATTTCATAATATTTTAAGATTCATATAGTTTATCATTCAAAATAGTCCAAAAAAAAAATTTGCAGTAGTGTACTGCAAATTTTTATAATATTGTAATAATAGCTTTATTATTTCCTTACAAAACTTGCAACGTCACTTTCAGAAACAGTATTTCCACCAAGAATAATCAATCTTTCCACAACATTCCTTAACTCCCTGATATTTCCAGTCCATGAAAGAGCTTTTAAAGCGTCGATAGCTTTATCTTCAAACTTTTTCATAGCAGTACCATGCTCATCAGCAATCATACCGGAGAAATGCTCAACCAGCAATTTGATATCGTCTTTTCTGTCATCCAATGGCGGAACATAGATTTCAATTACAGAAAGTCTGTGGTAAAGGTCTTCTCTGAATTTTCCTTCTTCAATCTCTTTCTGCATATTTTTATTCGTTGCTGCAATTACTCTTACATCAACTTTTATTTCTTTATCGCTTCCCACAGGAGATACTTTACTTTCCTGAAGTGCTCTTAATACCTTAGCCTGAGCGATAAGGCTCATGTCTCCGATCTCATCAAGGAAAATAGTTCCTCCGTTAGCCTGTTCAAATTTTCCCTGCTTATCTTTAATTGCACCTGTAAAAGAACCTTTTACGTGTCCGAAAAGTTCAGATTCAATAAGTTCAGATGGGATGGCCGCGCAGTTTACCTCAATCATTGGTCCTCTTGCACGCTCACTTTGATTGTGAATAGCATGAGCTACCAATTCTTTTCCCGCACCGTTAGGCCCTGTAATCAGAACTCTGGCATCAGAAACAGCTACCTTTTCGATCATATCCTGAATCTTCTGCAAAGCAGGAGAATTTCCGATCATCTGGTATTTTTTATTTACTTTTCTCTTTAGCGTTTTATTTTCAGTCTGAAGGTTTTTGTTTTCTTTCTTCAGGGTTTCTTTTACTAAAGCATTCTTTACACTCGTAATAAGCCTGTTGATATCAATTGGCTTAGAGATAAAGTCGTATGCACCTTCTTTCAGGCAGGAAACGGCAGAATCAATGTCTGCGTGACCTGAAATCATGATAAAAGTAGTTTCAGGCTTTAATAACAGACTCTGCTTCAAAAGCTCGGTTCCTGAAAGTTTAGGCATTTTGATATCAGAAATCACCAACGCGAAATCTTCTTTTTCTACCTGTTTGTAACCTTCAAGGCCGTCTTCGGCAATAACAAATTCATAATCTGTAAGTTCGTCAGAAAGAATACTGTGAAGTACTCCTGAGATTGCTTTTTCGTCTTCTACTATAAGGATTTTTTGCATAGTTGCAAATTTAAATTTTTTGTTTCAATTATTAGCAAAAACCATACCTAAATATTCTATTGAGAATAGTCTCTTCTTCCAAAAATTGCAGATCCCACTCTCACAGAGTTGGCTCCACATTTAATAGCCACAGGGAAATCATCACTCATTCCCATTGATAAGGTTTTTAAAGATTTTAGTTGATTTAATTCATCAAAAAGCACTTTTAGAGTTAAAAATTCTTTTCTGATCTGGGACTCATTATCCGTAAAGGTAGCCATTCCCATCAAACCGGTAATTGCAATATGTGGATAATTTCCATCAATATACTGTTGGAAAAGAGCTTTGGCTTCAGAAATTTCAAGCCCAAATTTACTTTCCTCTGCAGCAATTTTTACCTGAAGCAAAACTTTAATGCTTCTATTGTTTTTACCAGCTTCCTTATTGATTTCAGTCAATAATTTTTCTGAATCCACACTTTGGATGGTATCTATAAACGGAGCGATGTATTTTACTTTATTGGTCTGTAGGTGTCCGATCAGATGCCATTGGATATCTTCAGGCATGAGAGGAGCCTTTTCCATCAGTTCCTGAACTTTGTTTTCTCCAAAAACTCTTTGCCCAAGATCATACACCTCCTGAATAGAAGCAACCGGATGCGTTTTTGAAACGGCAACCAGTTGAACATCTGATGTAAGCTGACCTTGTATTGCTTTATAATTTTCCTTAATACTCATACATGCAAATTTCCGAAATTTAGTTCAAGGTTCAAAGCTTTAAGTTGAAAGTGGTGGAAAAACAGATGTTTTCCTATAGGTATCTGCTTTTCATGAATTTTTTGACTTCACTTTAATGCCTGAATTAATTCAGGATCTCATTGATCTTCGGATACTGAGAGATCTTTCTGAAAACAAACTTGTTGCTTTTCTGTAGTTTCTCGATAAACAGATCCAGCTCATTGATAGAATCAGTGTCTCTAAGGTATTGGTCATGAGTAAGGAAAACCAGATGTCTTGATGTTTTTTCAAGATCGTTCAGAAAGATGCTGTCTACTTTTTTCAGCATGGCTTCATGGCTTCCTTTTAAGGTCATTTTTTGAGAAGGTCTCCATTCAAGATCCCAGCCAATGACTTTATAGCCTGCTCTTTTAAGACCATCTGCAGCTGCAGTGGAGCTTTTAATATCCGTTACATTAATATTGTTCAGTCTCCAGATATTTCTTCCCGGAGTTCTTGCTATTTTATCATGAAGTTTCAGACTGTCTTTGGCAATATCAAAATCATGAACCACGGCATCAGCATTCTTATAAAAATCACTGTATTTGTTATGGGCATGGGTAAAACTGTGATTGGCCAGCTCAATCCTAGGATTTTCCTTTAAAAGGGTAAAGTCATTTTTTTGTTTTGTGCTTCCATAGGCGTGTCTTCCCACTAAAAAAGCTGTGGCACATACATTTCTTTTATCAAGGATCTTTAAAAGATTTTCTGTTCCCTGATTGGGGCCATCGTCGAAGGTAAGGTAGATCACTCTTTTATCCGGATCTACGTTTTCATCGTCCATCGTGGGAACTGTTTTTGCGGTAGGATGTTCCGGTGAGCTCATAGTGTCGTTCACGTCGCTTTTAAAATTACAGCTGTTTAATACTACTGAAGTTGCACTCATCAATGCAAACATCCCGAGAAAAGTCCTGTTTTTTGACTTTCCCGCAAAAATTTTTCTCATAAAAGTAATGGAAATTTAAATTGTTAAAAATCGTTAAAAATAACGGTAGAATGTTAACAAATTATATGCCATATTTCTCGGTAATTTTCCTTTTTAAGGTTATTTTAAGAACTTTATTTTAAAGGTGATTTCCGTTAAATTACTGATTATTGTATAATGGTTTTGTTTTCTACAATTCTTAACATTTATAAATACTAAAGCGATAGTCTTTTTCTATTTATGTTGAAGTAATAATATTCTTCCTTTACTTGGGAATTATTTTATTTTAACAAACGTAAGACATATTATGGGAATGATTTTGACAGTATGATATTCATTTTAAAATGCTTTTCAGGTACAAAGCATTTTCAATGGCAGCGGTTCCCCATGTATTGTTAAAGAATATAAATACAGTCTGTTGGGTATTTGCTGTACTTTCTGCAAGATGATTAAGAAAACCTTCGGTATAAGCAGATTTGTAGAGAACTGGTTTTCCATGAAGTCTATAGTATATTACCTCAGAATGATTAATGATAATGTCTTCAGGAAGATTTCCGGGGAAACTTACTCCTGAGAATACAATATTATTGCTTTTTAAAAGATCAAAAATCTCCTTCTTCCACCAGGATTCGTGACGGAACTCAATAACATTTAAAAATCGATTGTCAATATTGTTAATGATCAAATCTATATTTTCCTGAGTATGTTTAAAAGAGGGTGGAAACTGATACAGGAAGCCGGAAAGTTTTTGTTGAAGATGTTCATGAATATGTCTGCAGAAGACGGTGATTTCGTCTTTTGAATCTGCAAGACGTTTTTGATGGGTAATTGTTTTAGGAATTTTAATAAAAAACCTGAACGATTCGTGTGTTTCGTTATGCCATTTTAAGAGTGTCTTGGCAGTGGGTATTCTATAGAATGTAGAATTGATCTCTACGGCATTAAAAGTTCTGGTATATAAGGAAAGAAAATCTTTACCAGGGGTATTCTCAGGATATAAAGACCCTTTCCAGTCATTATTATAAAACCCTGAGCATCCTATGTAAAGATTTTCTTTTTTCATGCTGTTATTTTATATCCAGATCCACCGAATTTAATCTTAATGAATTTAAAATCACGGATAATGAACTTACGCTCATTGCTGCTGCGGCAATCATCGGTGATAAGAGGATTCCAAAAAATGGATACAATAATCCTGCCGCAACCGGAATTCCCAGGACATTATAAATAAAGGCAAAGAACAGATTCTCTTTAATATTTTTAAGAAGTTTTTCGCTTAATAATTTTGCTTTTGCTACTCCTAAAATATCTCCTTTTAATAAGGTGATTTCAGCGCTTTCAATAGCAACATCGGTACCGGTTCCCATAGCAATTCCTATATCCGACTGGGCAAGGGCAGGGGAGTCGTTGATTCCATCACCGGTCATCGCTACAACTTTACCTTGTTGCTGTAGTTTTTTTACTTCATTCAGCTTATCTTCAGGAAGGCAATTGGCTTTAAAATGTTTGATTCCTAATTCTTCAGCAACAGCTTTGGCGGTATGTTCATTATCTCCGGTCATCATAATAATGTCAACACCTTCGCTCATTAATCTATCTATTGCTTTTTTTGAACTTGCTTTAATTTTATCCGTAAAGCTGATGAATCCTAATACTTTCTGATCCTGAGCAATATAAGAAATAGTATGTGCTTTTGACTGTACTTCTGTAGCTTTCTGCTTTAATGTTGCTGGAATCTGGATCTGATGGGAGATTAATAGATTTTCATTTCCAAGATAGGCTGTTTTCCCATTGACGTTTCCTTTTACCCCTTTTCCTGAAATGTTTTCAAACTGATCTACTTTTTCAGCGGATACATTTTCATCCTTTGCTTTCTTGATAACAGCGTTTGAAAGTGGGTGTTCCGAATTTTGATTCAGTGAAAAGGCAAGTTTTAAAATATGATTTTTATCTTCGTTATTTACTGTCTCTATATACTCTACAGAAGGTTTTCCTTCCGTTAAAGTTCCCGTTTTGTCGGTGATCAGAACGTTTACCTTATTCATTTGTTCAAGAGCTTCTGCGTTTTTGATCAGAATACCGTTTTTAGCTCCTTTTCCGATGCCTACCATCAAGGACATTGGAGTAGCCAGTCCTAAAGCACAGGGACATGCTACAATTAGAACTGCTACAGCATTCACGAAAGCGAATAAACTTCTTTTCCCTTCCGGGCCAAAGAACTGCCATAAAACAAAAGTAAGAACAGCAATAAGGATTACTACAGGAACAAAAACCTTTGATACTTTATCTGTCAGTTTTTGGATAGGTGCTCTGCTTCGGCTGGCTTCATTCACCATTTTAATGATTTGTGAAAGCAATGTTTCATCACCTACTTTTTCGGCTTTCATGATGAATACCTGATTTCCGTTAATTGTTCCTGAAGAAACTTTGTCATCAACGGTTTTTTCAACGGGAACAGGCTCGCCTGTAATCATACTTTCGTCTACGATAGAGTTTCCTTCTGTAATTTTTCCGTCAACCGGAATTTTTTCACCCGGTTTTACCTTTAAAAGATCTCCGATTTTCACCTGAGAAAGCAATACTTTTTTTTCTTCGCCATTCACGATAAGATTCGCTTCATCTGGTGAAAGGTTCATCAATTCCTTGATGGCATTTCCTGTCTTTTTATGTGCAGCGGCTTCCATCAGCTGTCCAAGAATAACAAGGGTAAGAATCACACAGACTGCTTCAAAATACAGTGGGATTTCATGATTGTGTCCACGAATTTCATGAGGGATAATGTCAGGGAAAGCTAATGCTGCAATACTGAAAATAAAGGCAGCAGCCACACCCAGTGCAATTAAGCTAAACATATTCAGATTCCAGGTTTTGAAGGAAACCCAACCTCTTTTTAACAGAAACCAACCGGAATAAAACATCACAGGAAGTGTTAAAGCAAGCTCAATAAATCCCTGTACCTGATGTGAAAACGGAAAGTCTATAAACATTCCACCCATAGAGAGAATGAAAACAGGAATGGTGAATGCCAGTGAAATCAGAAATTTTCTTTTCAGAATGTTGTAGGTTTCATCTTCATCATCTTCTCCACTGTCGGGCATTCTTACCAGATCCATTCCACAAATTGAGCAGCTTCCCGGTTCATCACTGATGATTTCAGGATGCATCGGACAAGTGTATTTTGCGGTTTTCTTCTCCGGGTATTTTACCAGGTCCATTCCACAAACCGGACATCCCACGTTGGAATCATAGGTTTTATCTCCTTCACAGTACATTGGACAGTAGTATCTTCCTGCCATTTCATCAGTGACCTTAGGGGCTTCATGATGGTTGTGATTATGTGAATGTGAATGATTGTGGTGTGAAACTGCGTTTTTAGCCATATCGTCGGAGATTTCCTCTAAACGCATATGACATACAGGGCAGTCTCCTTTTTCATCATATACTTTATCTCCTTCGCAGAACATCGGGCAATAGTATTTGCCAATACTGTCTTTAAAGATTTCAGGAAGATGGGTAGATGAGTAAGTGGGCTTATGATTAGGATCTTTTGCAAGTTTTTCTTCAATCGGAACCAGATACATATTGCAGTCAGGACATCTTTCTCCCTGTTTGAAATATACTTTATCCCCTTCACATTCCATAGGGCAATAATATACTGAAGATGGGGATACACGATCCTGAGGTTTTACAAAAGCTTTTTCAGGATTGTTTGGGTCTTCAAGTCTGTACTTTCCTATTTCTGCCAGGGAATCGTTTAAAACTGAAAGGGCAATTGCGTGATCAGAAGTGATCGTAGCCGTGTTGTTTTCCAGATTTACATCGGCAGTAACGCCTTCAATACTGTTCAGTTGGTTAGAGATCTTTTTCTGGCAACCGGAACAGGTCATTCCGAGTATTTTATACTGTTGGTCCATGATTCTTAAATTTATACTACAAATTTCCAAAATGAAAATATAAGGCTGTTATAAATTTAAGGATAATAGTTATAGAATTTAGGTTTGAGAGTGGGAGAGTATTAGAGGAGCAGGGAATTGATACATTATTATAATATCAAATATTCTGACACTCATACTCAAATACTCTCCAACTCAATTAAAGAGTATCGAGGGGTTTTCTATGATGATCTTTTAATTTTTTAAACTCAGTAGGTGTGAATCCGGTAACGTTACGGAATTGGGTAGAAAGATGCTGAACGCTTTTATAGCCCAGTTTTCCTGCAATTTCCGTAAGATTAAATTCATTATATAAAAGAAGCTCCTTTACCTTTTCTATTTTTTGAAGAATAAAAAACTGTTCCAGTGTGATGTTTTCATTCTGGGAGAATGTTTTTGAAAGGGAACTGTAATCTTTATGAAGTTTTGAACTTAAAAATTCAGAAAGAAGAAAATCCTCATCAATGTCAAGGTCACTGACTTTTACAATAATAAGATTTTTAATTTTCTCAATAAGTTGATGGGCAGAATCCATGATTCTTTCAAAACCGGTTTCAAGCAGTTTTTCTTCAATGGACTGCATGATCGTTGCAGAAACATCCGACTCTGTTTCTACTTCTCCCAAGATAACAGAACTTGTGTTTACATTTGCATTATTGAAGATGGTTTCTACAGCGGAAATACATCTGCTGCAGACCATATTCTTTATGAATATCTTCATAGTTCGCTGTTTAACCTGTCTTTTACAAACTCAATTTTGGTTTTGCCATGAGGAGCTGGGTTTCCGTCACTGTCCAGATTAACCATGACGATTTTATCTACGGTAATGATCGTCTGATGGGTCATTTTATTACGGACATCACATCTTAAAGTAATAGAGGAGGATCCAAAGTGATTGGCTTCAATACCAATTTCTATAATGTCTCCCTGTTTTGCGGAACTTACAAAGTTGATCTCAGAAATAAATTTAGTTACTACTTTAGTGTTTTCAAGCTGGATGATTGCATATAATGCTGCTTCTTCATCAATCCATTGTAATAGTCTTCCTCCGAATAGTGAATGATTAGGATTTAAATCTTCGGGTTTTACCCATTTTCTTGTATGGTAGTTCATATTCTTAATAATTTACAGTACAAATTTAGTGTTAAAAGCTGGTGTTGTCAAAAGAATTGCATTTATGAATCTGAAGAGAATTATTCATTTTCTCAATTATTTTCTTTTGGAGCGCATTGCTTTCGTTTTTGCGATGTCGGGATCGGTTAAGAATTTTTGGTATTCTTTACTTTCTACGGGGAATATTGCTACTTTCCCTTCCTTATTATGATGAAATCCGAATCCATATCTTTTGGCGAGGGGAGAAGAGCGGAGGCAGGCTTGACCTTTGGAAAAGAATTGCTCTCTTACTTTCTGTTTTTCATTTTCTGAAATATCATTTTTAAAGGCATAGCCATCAAAAATAATATCATCTGATGAATATTGATAAGGATGTTTACTGATCTTTTCATATTGAAGGTTCGCCAGAGTTTTTTCTTTCTTATCAGGGGGAACCTGTGCATGGGAGACGGGGCAGTCTTCGGCAACTTCTATGAAAGTATTCGTGTAATTGGTGCTATGTTGTTTCATAATAAAATCCCATTAAAGGCTTCATGAATGTAATGTTAAAAAGGGATTATAAATATACTAATATCTGTTTGTATTCTAAAATATAGGTTGTCGGCAGCCAATGAGTCTTACATGGGGTGTGATTATTCCAAACAATTACACCTTATTTATATATAATACTAAAAGAATTTTATTATGTTAACTAACTTTAACTTTTTAATATGTTTCAGGGTTAATTTATTGATAATCAGTTTTTTAATGTTTGATTTTTAGTGAAATTAAACATTAAATTCAAACCAATGTGAGAAAGAGATAAAAAAAGCTTTGATTTAACGTTTTTAATTGTATCTTGCATACGTTTATATTTGGAATCAATATTTGTTCATTAATTTATGTTGCTTTTCTTTTATATACCAAATTTTTATTAATTTTTTAATTTATTTTAAAATGAACATTTTTGTTTCAAACATCAATTACGCAACTAAAGAGTATGAGTTGCACGATCTATTTGCAGAATTTGGTGATGTATCATCAGCTAAAATCGTAACAGACAGAGAAACTGGCCGTTCTAGAGGTTTTGGTTTCATCGAGATGGGTGATGAAGAAGGACAGCAGGCTATTGAAGCTCTTAATCAAAAAGAATTCAACGGAAAAACATTAAACGTATCTGAAGCTAAGCCAAGAGAAGAGAAGCCAAGAAGAAGCTTCGATAACAACAGAGGTGGAGGTTACGGTGGTAACAACCGTGGAAATGGTGGCGGTGGCTACGGCGGTGGAAACCGTGGTGGTAACGGCGGCGGAAATCGTTGGTAAAAAATATGAAGCGGCTTTTTAAGCCGCTTTTTTTATGGTTTCTTTTTCTTTTTCTTCTTTTCTTTATCCTTATCTTTTTCTTTGCTGATTTTTGCCTTTTTGTCTTTTTCTTTCTTCGGATTTAATATCTCGTCAGCAACCTCAAATTTTGGTTCTTCAACTTTCGCAGGTTTGATTTCAATTTTAAGATCAAAATAGCCTTTAAGATCGTTCTGTGTAAGCAGCTTCTCACTGAACAAAAACTCAAGGATTTCCTTTCCTGAATCATTGAAAAAATTGTGTGTAAGTTCTTTTAATAAAAACTTCCTGTATTCCTCAGACGGAACAAGTACCGTATACTTGAAGATTCTCCCTTCTTTTACAGTAGATAAATAGCCCTTTTCAACCAATATTTTCAAATATGTGGAAACCGTATTTTGGTGTGGTTTGGGTTCCGGGTGCTGCTCCATAACGTCCTTCAGATAGAAAGATTCCATTGTCCAAAACAGCTTCATAAAGTTTTCTTCTGCGGCAGTAAGATGATTGATTTTCATATATTCTTCTAATGTTGAAATTGTATATTGCAATAAAGATAAATAAAAGATACCATAAAAGCTATTCCAGCTCCCATAAATACTTCTTTTACCGTATGCCTTTTTAAAATAATTCTGGTGAGTCCCACCAGGCTGGCGATCCCTAACCATACAAGACCCATTTTCCAGTCTAAGGTGAAAAATAATGCCGCTACAAATATATTAAATGCAGTGTGCATCGAACTTTTAATGAAAAAATTGCTGATCTGAAGGGCAAAAAGCAGGATTAAAATAAAAAGCATTACCAGATCAATATACCCGTTTCTGATATAATGGAAAATAAGGTAAACCACAACACAGGCAGCAATAAATACATACAGTGTTTTTCGCTGTACCCGGTTAGAAACATCCATATTGGTGTATCTTCCGGTTTTCACATTCCATATCAGCCAGATAACAACTGGAGCAATAATCATTAATAATATAGGCAGAAAATAAAGCAGAGATTCCTTAAAAGTATACTCCCTGGTGCTCATATACACAAAAAAGATAATCAGAGAAACCAGTGGATTGAAGAAATCTGAGATAACCTTTGAGATTTTGTGAAGAAGCGAAGACTTTTTTTCTTCCATATTTAAGTTTAAAGACCAAATATAAGATTATAAGCCCAAAAAACAAACGAAGACCGGATGATGATAACGTTTTTGAGATACTGAAAATGCAGATAAGTGCTGATGCTTCTTATTATACAGAATGTTTTTTTTGTTTTTTTTGAAAATAATCCGCTTTATTTCCGGAAATATTTAATTTTAATCACTTCTGTTTTTGAAGATAAAAGGAATGATTAAAATTGAATATTTTTTGAAATATCAGATATAATAAAGGCTGATACAAAGGATTAATAAACTAATATCAATACTTATATATAATGAAACAACTATTTACATTATTCATATTTGTTCTGGGTGGATTTGTTTTTGGACAAACTTATTCTTCAACAGATTCTCCGCCCTCACTACTTCCTGTTCACCAGTTGAGAATTTATGAAATTCCAAAAGAAAACAGACAGGTGTTTTTAGACCGGTTCAGAGATCATGCCTTGAGAATTATGAAAAAATATGGATTCAATATTGTGTCAATCTGGGAGTCAGAGTCTGAAGAAAAAACAGAGTTTGTCTATCTGCTGGAATGGAAGGATGAAAACACAATGAAAATAGCATGGCAGGGTTTTATGGCAGATAAAGAATGGAAAGAGATTAAGGTTCAGACCGCAAAACTACATGGTGATTTTGTCAATAATATTGAAGACAGAACACTGAAGCTTACAGATTTTTCACCGGAAAAGAAGCTGTTGAAATAACCAAAAGATATGTTAACAATAATTAAAGAGGAAAGAGGAAGGGAATAAAATCAAGTGGTTTTTTGATAGTCTGTTTCATTTATGATGCCCGGAAGACTATACTGACAGGCTGATTTCTTATGTATTGCAATAAGAAAATAACAGACAAATTGCTGTTTTATGGGGGGTTCTAAGGGTCGAAAATTAAGAATAATCTGTTCCGCCTGCAAATAGATTTTAGAGAAAAAAGGAAAAGTTACTTATGCATACAATAAAAACAAAGTTTTTTTCATAATTTTGCTCAACTATTTCATCATAAAAAAGCAAGAGCTAACACATGAAAGAATTTTCTAAAGAGGTATACCTGAAGTGGTATGAAGATATGACAATGTGGAGAAGGTTTGAAGACAAATGCCGTTCTCTTTACCTAAAACAAAAGATCAGAGGATTTTTACATTTGTATAATGGTCAGGAAGCAATCCCTGCCGGATTTACACATGCAATGGACCTTACTAAAGACAGTATGATTACTGCTTACAGATGTCACATTCATCCAATGGCGATGGGTGTAGATCCTAAGAGAATCATGGCTGAACTTTGTGGTAAAGCTACAGGGACATCCGGAGGTATGGGTGGATCTATGCACATTTTCAGTAAAGAGCACCGTTTCTACGGAGGTCATGGTATTGTTGGAGGACAAATTCCTTTGGGAGCAGGTATTGCTTTTGCAGATAAATATTTTGACAGAAAAGCTGTAAATATCTGTTTCTTCGGAGATGGTGCTGCAAGACAAGGTTCATTACATGAAACATTCAACATGGCAATGAACTGGAAACTTCCTGTAGTATTTGTGGTAGAAAACAACCAATACGCCATGGGAACTTCTGTAAAAAGAACAGCCAACCATGAAGATATCTATAAATTAGGATTAGGATATGAAATGCCTTGTCTTGCTGTAGATGCAATGGATCCTGTAAAAGTAGCGGAAGCTGCTTACGAAGCTATCGAAAGAGCAAGAAGAGGAGACGGACCAACGTTTATCGAAGCAAGAACTTACCGTTACAGAGGACACTCTATGTCTGACGCTGAGCCTTATAGATCTAAAGAAGAAGTAGCTGTTCACAAGAATGATGACCCAATCGAATTGGTGAAACACAGAATTCTTGAAAACGGATGGGCTACAGAAGCTGAATTGGAAGTTATGGATAACAAGTCAAGAGACTTTGTTGAAGAGTGCATCGAATTCATGGAAAATTCTCCATATCCGGATGTTGAGAAAATTTATGAGTATGTGTATGCTCAGGAAGATTATCCATTCTTAGACAAATTAGAAAATTAAAAAATAAAAATTAATTTGAAATTTGAAGTTTGAAATTTCTGAAATCTCAAATCTCAAATCTCGAATCTCAAATCAATATAGATTATGGCAGAAGTAATTACGATGCCCCGCCTTTCCGACACTATGACGGAAGGTAAGGTGGCGAAATGGCATAAAAAAGTAGGAGATAAAGTAAAGGAAGGAGATATTTTAGCTGAAATTGAAACTGACAAAGCAGTTCAGGATTTCGAATCTGAAATAGAAGGAACCCTTTTATACATTGGTGTAGAAGAAGGTGCCGCAGCTGCTGTAGATTCAGTTTTAGCAATTATTGGTAATGAAGGAGAAGATATTTCAGGATTAACAGGTGGAGCTGCTGCTCCGGCTGCAAGTGCTGAAGAAACAAAATCAGAAGAACAGCCTAAAGCAGAAGCTGTGGAAACAGCTTCCGCAGAAGTTCCGGCTGGAGTAGAAGTGATTACAATGCCTAGACTTTCTGATACAATGACAGAAGGGAAGGTTGCTAAATGGCACAAAAATGTTGGCGATACAGTAAAAGAAGGTGATCTTCTTGCTGAAATCGAAACAGATAAAGCAGTACAGGATTTCGAATCTGAGTTCAATGGTGTACTATTGAAGCAAGGTGTGGAAGAAGGTGGTGCTTCTCCGGTTGACACAGTATTGGCAATTATTGGCCCTGCAGGAACAGATGTTTCAGCAGTAGGAGCTCCTAAAGCAGCAGCTCCGGCATCAGAGAAACCAGCTGAGCAGAAAGCAGAAGCTAAAACCGAAGAAAAAGCTGCTCCGGCTGCTAACACTTCATCTTCTGACAGAGTGGCAATTTCTCCATTGGCTAAGAAAATGGCTCAGGATAAAGGAGTTGATATCAATGCTGTTCAAGGCTCAGGTGAAAATGGAAGAATCGTTAAAAAAGATATTGAAAACTATCAGCCAGCTGCAAAACCAGCTGCTTCAGCTCCGGCTGCAAGCGCTGCTGCTCAGGTTGCGGTAAACTTCGTACAGGGAGAAGATACAGAGACTCAAAACTCACAGGTAAGAAATATTATTGCAAAACGTCTTTCTGAAAGTAAGTTCTCTGCTCCGCACTACTATCTTATGGTTGAAATCAATATGGATAAAGCGATCGAAGCTAGAAAAGAGATCAATTCTATTCCAGATACGAAGATTTCATTCAACGATATGATCATTAAAGCAACAGCTATTGCTTTAAGAAAGCACCCTCAGGTAAATTCAAGCTGGGCAGGTGATAAGATCATTCACAGAGGAAATATTAACGTTGGAGTGGCTGTAGCTATTCCTGACGGACTGGTAGTTCCTGTATTGAAGAATACTGACCAGATGTCTTACACTCAGATCTCTGCATCTGTAAAAGATATGGCTTCAAGAGCTAAGAGCAAAGGTCTTAAGGCTAATGAAATGGAAGGATCTACATTCTCTATCTCTAACCTTGGAATGTTCGGAATTGAAACGTTTACAAGTATCATCAACCAACCAAACTCTGCAATCCTTTCAGTAGGAGCAATCATTGAGAAACCAATCGTTAAGGATGGTCAGATTGTAGTGGGTAACACAATGAAGCTTTCATTAGCATGTGACCACAGAGTGGTAGATGGAGCTACAGGGGCTCAATTCTTACAAACTTTAAGAACATATTTAGAAAATCCATTAACTTTGTTACTGTAATTTCTAGAATGAAAATAATAAAACCTCCCAATTTGGGAGGTTTTTTGTTTTAATACAAATAATGTTATGACAATTTGTTGTAAAATCAACAATATGTTACTATTTTTGACTCATGATTAAAGCGAGAAATATCCATAAATCTTATGGGAATTTAGAAGTACTGAAAGGAGTTGATATTCACATCAAAGTAGGGGAAGTGGTTTCTATTGTAGGAGAATCCGGTGCAGGTAAATCAACATTGCTGCAGATTCTGGGAACTTTGGATCATCCTACTCAATCCGGGAAATATGATACTGAAATTGAGATTGCAGGAGAATCATTTATCAATATGAATGATAAGCAGTTATCGAAATTCAGAAACCAGAATATTGGTTTTGTATTTCAGTTTCATCAGCTGCTTCCTGAGTTTACTGCTTTGGAAAATGTTTTGCTTCCTACCAGAATAGCGGGAGCTAATGAAAGAGAGGCTATGGAGAAGGCATATGCCCTATTTGAGGATCTTAAAATTGAACAACGACTGAATCATAAACCCAATCAGCTTTCCGGTGGAGAAGCACAAAGGGTAGCTGTAGCAAGAGCTTTAATCAATTCACCAAAAATTATCTTTGCTGATGAACCTACGGGAAACCTGGACTCAAAAAATGCGGATGACCTTCACAGACTGTTTTTTGACCTTAGAGATAAGTATAATCAAACCTTTGTGATTGTAACCCACAACCCGAATCTGGCTGAAATTACCGACCGTAAACTCGTTATGAAAGATGGAATGATTATAGAATAGCCTTCTTACACATATGATGAAACACTTTATTTTTCTTTTTATACTTTTAGTTTCCTGCTCAAAAGCTGAATCTCAGCAGGTAGAAGTATTGGGTATACCCCAATCCAGAATTTCAGAAATTAAAACTTTTATTAAAGATAAAGCCTACAATCAGGATCTGGCCATTTTTATTAACTTTAAAATTCCATCCGGAAAATACCGTTACTTCATTTACGACCTGAAAAATAATAAAATAGTACAAAAAGCAATTGTTGCTCATGGCTCCGGTTCTGTAATTTCGGGATCAAATGCTTTGAAATTCAGTAATATTGAGGGGTCTTATCAGTCTTCCCTTGGGAAATATGCAGTTGGAGGAAGCTATGTTGGACAATTTGGAAAAGCTTACCGCTTAAAAGGACTGGATCCTACCAATGATAATGCGATGCTAAGAGCTATTGTCCTGCATTCCTTTAGCAGTGTTTCTGATGTAGAATCGGAAAAACCTGCCACTTTGAGCCTGGGATGCCCAATGCTTTCAATCAATGCTTTTAAAGAAACAGCAAAATATATTGACAAATCAGAGAAACCTATTATCTTATACACTTTCTATTAACCTATAATTTATCTTAATTCTATGTCCTTGAAATTTTTGGCAGAAGACGACAGACCCCGGGAAAAATTCTTGCAAAAAGGTAAGAGTGCACTTTCCGATTCTGAACTTTTAGCCATTATTATGGGAAGCGGAAATAGAGAAGAGAGCGTTTTGGAACTGTCAAGGAAAATTTTAGCATCCGTCAATAATAACTGGCATCAGCTAAGCTTACTTTCTGTTCAGGATCTGATGAAATTCAAAGGCATAGGAGAGGCAAAAGCTATTTCTATTATTACAGCGCTTGAAATCGGAAGAAGAAGAGCCGGACAGGAAATTCCTGAAAAATCAATTATCGGTAACAGTCATGATGCTTATGCAATTCTGAAAAACCAATTATCAGATTTAAGAACTGAAGAATTTTGGGCCATTTTTCTGAATAACAGCAATAAGGTGATACATATTTCGCAGCTTACCCAGGGAGGAATCAGTCAGTCTATTGTAGACGTAAGGGTGCTGTTTAAAACAGCCCTTGAACATTTTTCAACAGGAGTGATTATCGCCCATAATCATCCTTCAGGAAGCCTTAAACCAAGCAAAGAAGATATTAACATTACACAAAAAATAAAAGAAGCGGGAAAAGTATTAAGCATCCAGCTTTTAGACCATATTATCATTACACAGAATTCCTATTTTAGCTTTTCAGACGCAGGATTATTATGATTAGAAGATTGAAATACAATGAAATTGATTTTGTGAAATATTCTCAGTGTTTAGACCGTTCTGAACAAAGAAAATACTCTGCTGCAAAAGACTTTTTGGATACCACTGCACCGAAACAGTGGGAAATACTTGTATATAACGATTATGAAGCAGTAATGCCCGTTCCTTTTGTGAGGAAATATGGTGTCAAAATAGTTCATAATCCTAAGCTTTGTCAACAGCTAGGAGTTTTTTCCGAAAAGGATGATGTGAATCTTAATGAGAAATTTTTAGATTATCTGGAAAGTCACTATCTGATAAGAGCATATCCTTTTAATGATGGCAATGAACTTCGTACACCTTTCAGAATAAAGAAAAATTTTTTGATTTATCCTGATGCCTATGAGGATGTCTATACAAGATATTCACCCAAAAGGAAGAGAAAACTGAGGCTGGATCAGGAAGTTTGGGATCATTCGGAATTGAGAAGCGTTTCTTATGGTGAAGTGAAACCTTTTATAGAATCCAATATTATAGGATTGAGTAAAGAAAGTGATCTAGCCGGATTTATGGATATCTATGAAACTTTCTACAATCTGAAATATCTGAAGTTTCTAGCTTTCTACTATCAAGGGAAAATCATCAATGTTATTGCTACTTATTCAGACTGTGGTATGGTGGCGCTTTTAGGGAATTTCAGTGATAAAGAATATGTAAAGCTATCCGGAGCTTCTGTTCTGATTGACCGGATGATTAAAGAAACCATTGCAACCCATATCTTTGATTTTGAAGGGGGAGATATTCCAAATATAGAAGAGTTTTTCAGAGGATTTCGCCCAGAGCTGAAACCTTATGCCATTATTGAGCGTTCCAAAAAAGACCTTTTTAAAAAATTAGGATCTTTATTTTTAAAAGGAAGGATTTTTTAATGATAAAAAGCATTGTTTAGATTGGTTCTAATGTAGTATTATTCCGTACCTTTATAACAGTTATATAACCGTCATGTTACAACAAATTCGTAATTATAAATTATCCTATATGCTTTATAATTTCTTTAAAAAAAGTAAATTAAAGCATAATATTCCATTATATAAAAAATACGGGATCAGCAAAAGCTATTTTTCGAGCATTTCAAGTAAAGATTTTTCACACCTTCCGCAGACAGAAAGAAGTATTGCTGAAGAAAAGCTTTCTTCTACTGCCTTTTTTAAAAAACTATCAGAAGAAAATAAAGAAAGTGCTCTTCATTATGATGATAACGGCTACATGATTCTGAGAAACTTTATTACCCCGGAAACAGCAGAAAATATCAATCTTGAGATTGAAAAGCTGATGAAAGACGGAACCTTAAAATTTCGTTACGGTGGGAAACTGATGTTTGCAATTCACCATTCGGAAATTCTCAGAAATATCGGAAGCGATAAAAATTTCCTTGAATTTCTATCTGTTTTGCTTGATGGTAAGGCTAAATTGTTTCAAAGTATCAATTTTATTAACGGAAGCCAGCAGAAGACCCATTCCGACAGTATTCACATGACAACATTTCCTTTGGGAGGACTTTTAGGAGTATGGATTGCATTAGAAGATGTAGATGAAACCAATGGCGCATTGCATTATATTCCGGGAAGCCATAAACTGCCTTATTTCCTGAACTCGGACTATGATAATGAAGGAACTGCTTTAAAAATAGGGAAGAAAAGCTATAAGGCATATGAAGAATTTCTTGAAAATAAAGTCAAAGAATTGGGTTTGAAAAAAGAAATTTTCAGGGCGAAAAAAGGAGATATGCTGATCTGGCATGCTAATATTCTTCACGGGGGAGAGCCACATACTGATAAAAACAGAACCCGGAAAAGCCTGGTATATCACTTTTTTGACGAAAACAGTGTATGCTACCATGAAGTTACACAAAGACCCGCATTATTTGAACTGTAATATCAGAAAATATTAGTAATTTTGCATCCTAAAATTATGACGAGTCTTTCAGGATATCTACCGTATGCATTTGCATTAATTATTGCAATTCCTTTTCTGGTTTTGCTGAGACAATTTGTACACTCGTATATTACTCTTAAAAACCAGGAACTCAAATTACTTACTGTGAAATCTAATTCAGAAAACAAAGCTCACTCTTATGAGAGGATGACTTTATTTCTGGACAGGATAAAGCCTTCCAACCTGATTCAGCGATTTGATAAAGGATTGGCGGTTCATGAGTTTATTTTCCTTACAGAAAAAGCAATTAATGAAGAATTTGAATACAATTCCTCTCAGCAGCTTTATATAACGAAGAATTCCTGGAAGAATATTGTAGACTCTAAAAATGCCATTATTGACCTTCTTCATAAGACTTATGATGGGTTGAAGGGTGAAGTGAAACTGGATGAGTTCAAAACCATTTTCATCATGAATTATATGGAAAGCAATGATTACGTTGCTGAAACAATTGAAGATTTAAGAAAAGAAATTTTAATAATAACTTAAAAATAACAGATAAATAATGATTCCAAATTTTAAAGCACATCCATGGCATGGAATTTCTGCAGGAGAAGATGCGCCAAATGTTGTAAACGTATTTGTGGAAATTGTTCCTTCAGATACTATTAAATATGAAGTAGATAAAGAAACAGGATATTTAAAAGTAGACAGGCCTCAGAAATTCTCTAACATCATCCCGGCTTTGTATGGTTTTGTTCCAAGAACATATTGTGATAAAGAAGTGATGAGACTTGCTGTAGAAGCAGGGGCTACTGATGTAACAATGGGAGATCATGACCCGCTTGATATTTGTGTTTTAAGTTCTCACAATATCCACGCTGGAGGTTTATTGATGGAAGCTATTCCAATCGGTGGTTTTAAAATGATTGACGGTGGTGAAGCTGATGATAAAATTGTTGCTGTAATGATCAATGACCATGCTTTCGGACACTTCAGAGATATTACTGAGTTACCGGAAGCAGAAGTAAAAAGATTGATGCACTATTTCCTAACCTATAAAAACCTGCCGGACGAGCCTGCAAAATGCAGAATTCAGGAGGTTTACGGTGCTGAGCATGCTAGAAAAGTAATCAAAGCTTCTCAAACAGACTATGCAGATAAATTCGGAGGATAAGATTCTCTGATGTAAATAATACAAGAAGGATAAACGGGAAACTGTTTATCCTTTTTTGTTAATTAAGAAAACTGGGGGCTGGAAGAAGGAAGTTATTGAAGGATTTAATGATGAAAGGCTGTCCCTTTGAAGTGCTTTTTATTGCTTAAATCTTAATTGTTTACAAAATCAAAACCATTTTCAGTCCTCATTCTATAAGCTTTTATATTGATTCTCATATTGCATATTTTTAAGAGAAATCAATATTCATATTTAAAATTCTTTTGATTGATAATGATAAGTCCATGTTTTTTTTGATGCTTTGATGGTAATTATTTATTATATTTAATTTTCTATTACCAAAAAAATATTAAACTATGGATCTATTTGTGTTAGTGCCAATTTTTGGTGTCGTAGCTTTGGTGTATACATTTCTTCAGAGCAACTGGGTAAGTAAACAGAATGCCGGAAATGAAAAAATGAAAACAATCAGCGGACATATTGCTGATGGTGCCATGGCTTTCTTAAAAGCTGAATATAAAGTCTTAGCCTATTTTGTCGTCATTGTCGCCATTCTTTTGGCAGTAATGGGATCAAGCAATGCCAATTCTCACTGGAGTATAGGGCTTGCCTTTGTGATGGGAGCTATTTTTTCTGCAGCAGCTGGTTTTATAGGGATGAAAATCGCGACTAAAGCCAATGTAAGAACTGCAGAAGCAGCAAGAACTTCGCTATCAAAGGCTCTTAAAGTTTCTTTTACAGGAGGTTCCGTTATGGGAATGGGAGTTGCAGGACTTGCGGTGTTAGGGTTAGGAGCTTTGTTTTTAATTATTAAACAGATCTTTGCACCGGAAGCCACAGTAGACTCTCACGAAATGGAAACAACCATAGAGATTCTTACAGGATTTTCCCTTGGAGCTGAATCCATTGCTCTTTTTGCAAGAGTAGGTGGTGGTATTTATACAAAAGCAGCAGACGTTGGAGCTGACCTGGTAGGAAAAGTAGAAGCAGGAATTCCGGAGGATGATCCAAGAAACCCTGCTACTATTGCAGACAACGTAGGAGATAATGTAGGGGATGTTGCAGGAATGGGAGCCGATCTTTTCGGATCTTATGTAGCTACCGTGCTGGCAACAATGGTATTGGGAAGGGAAACAATTTCTGATGATTCATTCGGAGGTTTTGCTCCAATTCTTCTGCCTATGCTTATTGCAGGAACAGGAATTATCTTTTCAATGATAGGAACTTTATTTGTGAAGATCAATGATAATGAAGGGTCATCTACTTCCAGTGTACAGAATGCATTGAATTTAGGAAACTGGGGTAGTATTGTCATTACAGCTATATCCTCTTATTTTCTGGTTACTTATATTCTCCCTGAAAAAATGATTCTAAGAGGTCATGAATTTACTAAAATGGGTGTGTTTGGAGCCATAATGGTTGGTCTGGTTGTTGGAACCCTCATGAGTATTATCACCGAATATTATACCGCTATGGGAAAAAGACCGGTTTCCAGTATTGTGAGACAGTCTTCAACCGGACATGCTACCAATATTATCGGTGGACTTTCCGTGGGAATGGAATCAACATTACTTCCGATTATTGTACTGGCAGGTGGAATCTACGGATCTTATTTATGTGCCGGGCTTTACGGAGTTGCTATCGCAGCAGCCGGAATGATGGCAACAACAGCCATGCAGCTGGCAATTGATGCCTTTGGACCTATTGCAGATAATGCAGGAGGTATTGCCGAAATGAGTGAACTCCCGAAAGAAGTCCGTGAAAGAACAGATATCCTGGATGCTGTAGGAAATACAACAGCTGCTACGGGAAAAGGATTTGCGATTGCTTCTGCAGCATTAACAGCTCTGGCCTTATTTGCAGCCTTTGTTGGAATTGCAGGTATTGACGGGATTGATATCTATAGGGCAGATGTTTTGGCAGGGCTGTTCGTTGGTGGAATGATTCCGTTTATATTCTCTTCCTTAGCCATTACTGCAGTGGGGCAGGCGGCTATGGCCATGGTGGAAGAAGT
The DNA here is from genome assembly GCF_024810195.1 of Chryseobacterium sp. BIGb0232. NCBI lineage: Bacteria > Pseudomonadati > Bacteroidota > Flavobacteriia > Flavobacteriales > Weeksellaceae > Chryseobacterium > Chryseobacterium sp. BIGb0232. The sequence continues at coordinate 358,219 of NZ_JANUEH010000003.1, read as the reverse complement.
AAGAAGACAGTTCCGTGAAATCCCTGGAATTTTAGAAGGAAAAGCCCAACCTGAATACGAAAAATGTGTTGCCATCTCTACCGATGCCTCCATCCGGAAGATGATGCTACCGGGAGCTATTGCCATTATTTCACCATTATTGATCGGATTTATCTTTGGGCCTGAAGTGCTTGGTGGATTTCTTGCCGGAGCTACCGTGTGTGGTGTATTGATGGGAATGTTCCAGAATAATGCGGGTGGCGCTTGGGATAATGCGAAAAAATCATTTGAAAAAGGTGTTGATATCAATGGTCAGACCTATTACAAAGGTTCTGAGCCTCATAAAGCTTCAGTAACAGGAGATACGGTGGGAGATCCGTTTAAAGATACTTCAGGACCGTCAATGAATATTCTGATTAAGCTGATGTCAATTGTTTCCTTGGTTATTGCACCTACTTTAGCCGTTTTACATAAAGATAAAATTGAAGCGAACAGAAAAGCTAAAATAGAAAGTTTAACAGGAGTTTCAGCAGCAGCTGGAACAGCTTCAGATCTTAAAGTTCCCGCAGCTCCTGGTGAGGTGAAAGGGCATTTAAATGAAAACGGAGACTTTGTATATGAAACCGGAAATCTGCAAAAAGTAAAACTGAAAGGTGGGAAAATAATAGAATTGGGAGAAACCAGCCAGCTGTATCAACTTTACAATGCTGTTAATCAGAAAGACAAAACTGTTCTGGATCCTAATAAATGGTATACGATTGAAAACCTCTATTTTGAAACAGGATCAAGTGACCTGAAAGCAGGGTACGAGCTACAGCTGAATAATCTGACAGAAATTCTGAACGCTTATCCTGATCTGAAAATAAAATTAGGAGGATATACTGATAATAGTGGTAATGAAGAAAGTAACCAAAAATTATCTAATCTGAGAGCACAAACAGCTAAACTTAAGCTATTGGAATTGGGAGTATCTGCAGATAGAATAGAAGCTGAAGGGTATGGATCCCTACATCCGGTTTGTGAAGCTAATGATACTGACGAATGTAAGGCTAAAAATAGAAGAATTGATGTAAGGGTTCTGGCTCTTTAATGTCAATATAGACAATAGTAAAGCATCGCATGAGCGATGCTTTTTTTATGCTTTTTGGATAAAGATTTAGGTCATTACAACCTGAATTTTAACATGATCATTTTATTTGCCACGGATTCACGAATTTTTTATTTGGTATTCTTGGCAAAAATATATTGTGTCCTTTACTGAGAACCTTTTTATCCCTGGGATATGTCCAGCCCAAAAAAGTTAGTTTATTATTATAGATTTTTTTTAAGATGTTCCAGTGCCTGGATGATCACTTCATCCTTTTTAGCAAAGCTGAACCGGATGTAATCTGAATTCTGTCTGGAGTTATAGAAGGCAGAAAGTGGGAGGCAGGCTACTTTTTTATCAATGGTTAGCCATTTTGAAAACTCCACATCAGTCATTGTTTTGGAAACATTTCTGAAGTTGACTACCTGAAAAACACTTCCTTCAGCTTGTTTTTCAATTTGTAAGGGGGTTTCTTTAAGCATTTCATCAAAGATATCCCGTTTTTTCTGCATCATTGCTTTATTTTCCGAAGGATCAAATACTTCAAGATACTTTGCCAGTGCATACTGAGCGGGAGCATTAGCACTATAGGAAATATATTGCTGGTGGATTCTGAATAAAGCAGTTAATTTTTCAGAGGCAAGCATATAACTGACTTTCCATCCTGAGGTATGAAACATTTTACCAAAAGAAAAAATACAAAATGTTCTTTCTTTGAGCTCAGGATGAATAAATGAACTGTAATGCTCAGCATCATCATAACAATATGTGTCATATATTTCTTCTGAAATCAGATAGGCATCCCGGTCTTTTATCAGTTCATATAACCGATTCCAGTCCTCCTGCTTCCATATTTTACCGGTTGGATTCTGTGGAGAATTGACGATAATTGCTTTCGTTTTTTCAGAAATGCAGGTCTTCAAGAGGTCCCAGTTTATGGTAAAGTCAGGCTCCAGGTCATAATAAACAGGTATGCCTCCGTTCATCACAACAGCCGGTGCATAAGTGTAATAGGAAGGTTGGATAATGATAACTTCATCATGTTGATTTAAAATAGATTTGAGTGCGGTATATAAAGCAAAGGTTGCGCAGGGTACAATAGTAATTTCATTTGATTGTAAGGAAATACTGTTTTTCCTTTTTGTATTAAAACCGATAATATTTGTAATCAGCAAAGGATTTCCTGCAAGAGGCTCGTAGTTATGAGTGTCCAGATCTGCAGATTCTTTTAAAAAGGATTTTAAGCGTTCATCAATATCAAAATCAGGCAGGCCTAAAGAAAGATCAAAGCTTTTATGTTGTAAAGCCAGTTCAGACATTTCTGTAAAAAAGGAATAATGAGTAAATCCGAAAATTTCTTTCATTTATTTTGTTTTTGTTCAAATGTAATAAAAAATTGATATCGTATTGGATGTATATTTTAAAATATGCTAATGTTTGTTTTGATTTTTTAAATATTTCCTATTGGTAGGGAAGTATTTAATAATAGACGGAGAGTTTTATTAATGATACCTGAAAAACTGGTATTCTTTATCGTGATATTGCATTATATGTTTCAGATTCAATAAAAAATGTTATTTTTAAGAAATTTATGTCTGTATGAAAAAACTACTTATTCCGTTATTTGCCCTTAGTCTGGTGACGAGTTGCGGAACAGCGAAGGTTGCTGATGGTGCATCCTCAAATCCGGTTTCTAAAAATCATAATAAAGCGTTTACGAATGCCTATAGCATGATCAAAGCTGAGAATTTAAAGAAAAACTTATACGTTATTGCTGCTGACGATATGGAAGGCCGTGATACAGGAAGTAAAGGACAGAAAAAAGCGGGGGAGTATATTGTTAACTACTATAAAAGCCTAGGCGTTTCTCATCCTAAAGCCTTAGGTTCTTATTATCAGAAAGTTCCTTCAGAGTTTATGAAGAAAAGAGGCGGAGGTAATCTTCCGGATTCTGAAAATATCCTGGCCTTTATCGAAGGAAGCGAAAAGCCTGAAGAAATTGTAGTGGTCTCTGCACATTATGACCATGTAGGAACAAAAAATGGCGTAGTATATAATGGTGCTGATGATGACGGAAGTGGAACCGTTGCCGTTATGGAAATGGCTAAAGCTTTCCAGGAAGCTAAAAAAGCGGGTAATGGACCTAAAAGATCTGTTTTATTTCTTCATGTAACAGGAGAAGAACATGGGTTATTCGGTTCGGAATATTATACAGACAATCCTGTCTTCCCATTGGCGAATACGGTTGTAGATCTTAATATTGATATGATCGGGCGTGATGATCCGGATAACAGAGGAAAACAGTACGTCTATGTAATAGGCTCTGATATGCTAAGTTCCCAGCTTAAAGTAATTAACGAAGCTGCTAATAAAAGAACCAATAATCTTGAGCTGAACTATAAATATGATGATCTTAATGATCCTCAACAGTTATACTACCGTTCAGATCATTATAATTTCGCTAAAAACAATGTTCCTGTAGCATTTTTCTTTGACGGAATTCATGAAGACTATCACAAACCAACAGATGACCCAGACAAGATCGACTATAATCTGTTGGAAAAAAGAACTCAGCTTGTATTTACCACTGCATGGGATATTGCCAACAGAGCAGAAAGGATTGTGGTAGATAAAAAATAAAGATAACCAGTGTAAGCTGGAAGATAATAATACATGCAGAGGTGCAGGATTTCATGGATTCAGATTTTTAAGACTAGTTATTTTCTTGGAAATCAATTGAATTAACATGTTTTTTGCACCTTTGTTTTATGCTGAACTCAATTTAATTTATCATGAATATGATCATCCGTGAAGCCAGACCAGAAGATATTCCACAAATTCAGATCGTTAGAAACTCTGTGAAAGAAAATGCCTTATCAGATCCAGGTTTGGTTACAGACAGAGATTGTGAACTGTTTATGTTTCAAAGAGGAAAAGGCTGGGTGAGTGAAGTAAATCACAAAATTGTAGGATTTTCTATTGTTGATCTGAAAGAACATAATATCTGGGCATTATTTGTACATCCTGATTTTGAAAACAAAGGCATTGGAAGAAAACTTCACAATACAATGCTCGATTGGTATTTTGAACATACAAAAGAGAACATTTGGCTTGGAACTTCACCGCAGACAAGAGCAGAAACTTTCTACCGAAAATCAGGCTGGGAAGAAATCGGAATGCACGGGAAAAAAGAAATCAAGTTTGAAATGACCCTCAAGAGTTGGAAAAATAAATAATATGAGACAATTGAAATCCATCAGACCTTTTATCGGAGCGAAGAACTTCGGGGTCAGCAGAAATTTTTACAGAGATCTGGGATTTGAAGAAGTTATCCTTGAGCCTAAGCTGTCATTGTTTATAAGAGAAGAAACAGGGTTTTATCTTCAGGACTATTATGCAAAAGACTGGATTGATAATACGATGATTTTTATGGAAGTTGCTGATACAGAAGAATTCTGGAAAGAACTTCTTATCTTAGGGCTTCAGGATAAATATGAAAATGTAAGAATTATTCCTGTAAAAACTATGGATTGGGGAAAAGAATGCTTTGTACATGATCCTTCAGGGATATTATGGCATTTTGGTGAATTTTTTTAATCCTGAGAATTCTGCATTCATTACCTGTACAGACTTTTTGTTTGCGATCAATAGTTAATGTATCTTGTCAGCACAATTAGAACAAAATGATTTACGCATTTGATACCTATTATTATGAAGATTATGCCAATACTGTATGTATTGCATTTGAAGACTGGAAATCCGGTCGTGAAGTGGAGATCTTTACAGAACAGACGCCTATTACTTCAGAATATGAAAGCGGAGCCTTTTACAAGAGGGAATTGCCTTGTATCCTGAGTTTATTAAGTAAAATAGTTTTAAAAGAAGAAGATATCATTATTGTGGACGGATATGTCACTCTTGATGATGAAGGTAAAATTGGTTTAGGAGGGCATCTCTATGAAGTTCTGCAGGGTAAGGTTCCTATAGTGGGAGTTGCCAAGAATGAGTTTACCACTCCAGATTCTCAAAGAAGAAGTGTATTTCGTGGAGATAGTAAAACACCACTTTTTGTAACTGCCAAAGGGGTTGATGTTGATCAGATTAAACTTGATATAGAGCAGATGCATGGCCCTTTCAGAATTCCTACCTTACTGAAAAAGCTTGATCAGCTCAGCAGAGAATAGTTCAATACTTTGTCTTATCTATTTTTGGGTAAGATTTTTTTACCTTATCAATATACCGATTGGTATATTTTATTATATTTGTAATTAAATCCGTTTGAATATAAGAGCGGAATTTTTTTAACTATAAATATACCGATTGGTATTTATTTTAATAAACAAAACTATGAAAGAAGTATTTATCATTGCAGCAAAAAGAACTCCTATCGGAGGTTTTATGGGAAGTTTATCTGGTTTTACTGCCCCTCAGTTGGGAGCGATAGTTATACAGAAAACCTATGAAAGTGTATTGATTTCTCCAGAAAATATAGACAGTGTATACATGGGAAACGTATTGAGTGCAGGGGTGGGGCAGTCACCGGCGAGGCAGGCCGCTATTTTTTCAAAAATTCCGGTAGATAAAGATGCTACCACTGTAAATAAAGTATGTGCTTCCGGAATGAAGGCCACGATGATCGGAGCACAACAAATCCAGCTCGGAATGGAAAATCTTGTGATAACGGGAGGAATGGAAAGTATGAGCAATGTGCCTCATTACCATTATCTCCGTCATGGGAGGAAACTAGGAGATGCCACCCTTACAGATGGGCTGATTAAAGACGGGTTATGGGATGTATATCATGATTTACATATGGGAAGTGCTGCGGAATTGGGAGTGAAAAAATATGGATTAACAAGACAACAGCTGGATGATTATGCATTACTGTCTTATAAAAGAGCTCAGGAAGCAGCGTCGGCTAACAAGTTCAATTCGGAACTGATCAGGATATCTGCTGAAAATAAGAAAGGGACCATAATTATGGATCGGGATGAAGATATTGATAAACTTATTCCTGAAAAAATTTCTCTCTTGAAGCCTGCGTTTGAAAATGACGGTATGCTCACAGCAGCCAATTCAAGCAATCTGAATGATGGTGCCGCTGCCATTTTGTTGGGCTCTTCGGAAGCTGTACAGCAGTATCATCTCAAACCACTGGCAAAGATTATAGCCTATGCAGATGCTGCCCAATCTCCTGAATGGTTTACAACATCTCCCTCCGTTGCTATTCATAAGATTTTGAAAAATACCGGACTTAGCTTAGCTGATATTGATTATTTTGAAATCAATGAAGCGTATTCCTCGGTGATTTTATCCAATCAGCAGATTCTGGAATATGATGTGGACCGGGTAAATGTATATGGTGGAGCAGTGGCACTAGGACATCCGATTGGGGCATCAGGAGCGAGAATAATGGCAACATTAGTGAATGTACTGCGCCAGGAAGGCGGAAAATATGGAATTGCGGCGATTTGTAATGGCGGTGGTGGTGCATCTGCGGTTCTTATTGAGAATTTGAATTAAAAAACATAATTTTATAGGATAAAAGACTGTTAAAAGAATTTATTCCAATAAAGAAATATGAAGTTATGGAACAGGAATCTGAAGGATTATTAGGTAATATAGATCATTATTGGAAAATAATTCCAACCCATCATTCTGCGTCTTATTCTGTAGACAAAGAAATGACAGATATAAAATCAGTTAAAGTTTTAACAGTAGGCAAGCACCATCAAAACTGGAAGCTCATCTTTGATTGTCCCAATCTTGAAGAAATAACCCTGGATCAACCTACTCCTGATCAGGCTCAAGCTGTCAGTGAGATAAAGAGTCTTAAAAGGTTAAGAATAAAATCATTCCGTACTAAAGATATAGGCTTTATCAGTACTTTGGAAAACTTAGAAGAAGTGTCTTTGGAATATGTCTCAGGCTTTTCAGACCTTTCTCCACTGCAAAAACTTTCGGAGCTGAAAGCACTTCATCTTGAAAATCTGAGAAAGGTCTCCGGTTTTGATGGGTTAAGAGGAATTAAGAACCTGAAATACCTTCATATTGATGGTACTTTAGACTGGAAGCAGCCTATAGAAAGCTTCTCCTTTTTAGAAGATCTTCCCAAACTTGAAATTCTCAGTGTTATGTCTGTTACTCTTAAGGCTTCTTTTCCAGCCTTTACATCTCTTTTAAGACTGGAAAAGCTTTTAGAGATAAGAATACCAAGAGAAACCTTAGATAGCAGAGAATACGCTTTTTTAGAAGTTGCAAAACCAGAAATCATAAAAGGCTTTGTAAATGAAACTTCATGGCCTTTGTTTGCCAATAAGGATTATACAGATCAAGGATATGTAAGTTTACTTGGTAAAGGTGAGGGGAGAATTAAGCGTAATCATCCTGATTTTAATAAGAAATTAAAAGCTTATTCTGAAAAATATGAGGAATTTAAACAGAAGGCCAGAGAAATTATTTCATCTCGATAATGAATTAAGATATTGATAATTATATAATTAATTTAAATTTTATTGTTTGTTTTAAAATAATTTAAAGCTAAATATCAGTAAACTGATAAATATCATCACGTTCTTATTTTTATTGATTCTAAATAAATATAAATTTGTCTCATCAAAAATTAAGAACTCTATGAAAAAAATAACTACTCTTTCTGCTGTCATTTTATGTGGGCTGATGGATGCCCAGTATTGCACTCCAACATTTCAATATGATGCAGGCAGTAATATGATCAGTAATGTTACTTTTGGTAACATCAACAATAATTCAACCACCAATTCATCCACTGTACAGGAATATGAGGATTTTACTTCACTCGCAACTGATCTGGTGGCAGGAAATACCTATCCGATATCAGTAAAAGGTCCTTCCAGTACATTTCCAAGTGATGTAATGGTTTATATCGACTTTAATGGGAATGGAAACTTTGATGATGCCGGTGAAGGCTTTTATATAGGAAGGCTGGAAGCTGCTAATCCGGCAAATGCTTTCACAATTGATAACACGATTACGGTTCCGGCCAACGCATCTGGTGGAAGTAAAAGAATGAGAGTCCTTAAAAATACAAATGTATTGGCCTATTCAGATCCCAATGCTGAAAACTCTATTCATTCTGCCTGTGATTCAGGGTTAAGAGCTGGTCAGACCGAAGATTATACAGTGAATATTTCCGGAAATAATACTTCTTTTCCATTTCCTTATTGCGGTGCTGAGGGGATAACAAGCCTTACCGTAAGTGAAATAAGCAAGGTGGAATTCGCAGGAATAACAAATGAAAGCCAGATTGACGGAAATTCAAGTGTTATTGAAGACTTTACGGGAACTATTTTTAATGCCAGCCGTGGAAATGCATATCCGATAACCGTAACAGGTGGAACTCATGGTCAGACAACGGTTTCTGCTTATGCTTATATTGATTTTAATCATAATAATCAGTTTGATGCTGATGAAAAATTTAATCTGGGATATTTGGATGCTTCAAATCCGGTTTCAGGTCATGAATCAGGAATTACATCCGAAACAATCACTATTCCAGCTAATGCATTATTGGGAAATACACGTTTCAGACTGGTAAAAGCATATGAATCCAACTCATGGATGGGAACACTGGAAAATCTACCGTGTCCTTCAGGATGGGTTATCGGTCAGGTGGAAGATTATACCATCAATATTAAGCCGGAAAGTCTTTCCACTGCTGAAGTTGCTAAAGACAAATCTATTGAAATAAAAATATATCCGAATCCTACCCATGAAAATATAACCATCAGAGTAAAAGAAGGACTGGAGAAGTATGAGATTTATACTGTTGCAGGCCAGAAAATTTCAGAAGGAAATTCTGATACGGTAAATATGAACGGCTTTATTCCGGGAACTTACCTGATTAAAATTCAGACAAAAAATAAAAAAATAATCACCGAAAAGGTTATAAAAAAGTAAAACACATATCTAATCATATCCATATCAATTTTTGTTTTTTACCGGCAGATTCTATCTGTCGGTTTTGTTTTGTATGTATTTGAAAATTAAATGGATATGTATAGTGTGTCTGCAGGAATTTTACCGATTTTAAATTAATCAGGCACAAACAACAGGATATTCTTCCCGGAAATGAATTGGGAATGTTACTTGTATAATAGCTCTAGCTAGGTCTTAAAGATTCTTCAGTCAGTAATCCCAATCCTTTATTTCTGATCCAGAATATTCAGCAGGTCCTGTTTTGATAGCCCCTGAAATTTAGTTCCATCAGTCTTAAGAAGATTTTCAGCCAATAGCTTCTTCTTTTTCTGAAGGGCGAGGATTTTCTCTTCCACTGTATTGGAGCAGATCATACGGACAGCAATGACATTTTTAGTCTGTCCTATACGGTAACTTCGGTCTATAGCCTGATTCTCAGTAGCAGGATTCCACCATGGATCAATCAGGTAAATATAATCAGCTTGGGTAAGATTAAGTCCGACACCCCCGGCTTTTAGACTTATCAAAAATACACGCACATCTTCATTTTCCTGAAAATTAGCCACTTTTTTACCTCTGTCTTTGGTTTGTCCGGTAAGATATTCAAAAGGAATTCCGTGCCGTTCCAGTTCTGGCTTTAATAAATCAAGCATTCCTACGAATTGAGAGAATACAAGAATCTTGTGGTCTCTTGATTTTCCAAGGATCTGTTCCATCAGAATTTCAATTTTTACGGCATGCTCTCCGGAATACCCTTCTTTAATCAGTACAGGAGAGTTACAGATTTGTCTGAGCCTTGTAAGGCCTGTAAGAACGTGTATACTGTTTTTGTTGAGATCATCGTCATCATTAGCAGCAATGAATTCACGGAGTTCTTTTTCATATGCATCATAAATTCTGCGCTGTTCAGCATTCATTTCGCAATAAATAACTGTTTCCGTTTTCTCCGGAAGTTCTTTGGCCACCTGTTTTTTTGTTCTGCGGAGAATAAATGGTTTTATTTTGTTCTGAAGCTCCAGGGCCCGTTTGCTGTATTCAAATTTATCAATAGGAATAGCATAGATATCTTTAAAGTACTGTTTGCTTCCCAATAATCCGGGGCAGGCAAAGGAAAGCTGGCTGTAAAGGTCAAAGGTGCTGTTTTCAACCGGAGTTCCGGTGAGTACAATTCTGTTTCTGGACTGGAGCAACCGGGCTGCTTTATATCTCTCGGAATTAGGGTTTTTAATGGTTTGTGACTCATCAAGGAAAACATAATTGAAACTGAATGTTTTCAGGAAACGGATATCAGAAAGCAACATTCCGTAGCTGGTAAGTACAACTTCATAATCTGAAAAATGATTGATTGATTTTTGCCTGTCTGGACCATAATGTAACAATACTTTGATGGAAGGAGCAAACCTGCTGATCTCTTCCTGCCAGTTGAAAAGCAGGGAAGTAGGAACCACAACGAGATTGGCGGTTTTTCCTCTTTTTTCTCTCTGAGAGAGAATAAAAGCAATGATCTGAAGGGTTTTTCCGAGTCCCATATCATCGGCGAGACATCCTCCGAAATTAAAACCATCAAGGAAATTGAGCCAATTGAGTCCATCATGCTGATAATCTCTTAGCTCAGCTCTTAATTCAGTAGGGATACTGACCTGGGGAATATTCTTAACCGTTGAAAACTGGGTGGAATAGGTGGAAATCTCATCCTGTACTTCAGTGCTCAGTATTTCTTTTTCAAAAAGAGAAGAGACTTCGGTAAAATTGATTTTGGGGATTTTTAGGAGTTCTTCATCTATTTCTCCAGCCTGGAAGTAAGCTGCAATTTTATCCATCCATTCTTCAGGAAGAATACCAAGGCTGCCATCATCCAGTTGAACAAATTTACTTTTATTGCGGATTGTTCGGTGTAGTTGTTTCAATGTGGCTTCTTTCTGTCCAAAGCCTACTTTTAGCTTAGCATTAAACCAATCCAGTCCGCTGGTGATCTGAATATTGATCTTTGCACGATGAGGATTCAGTTTGTTATTTCTTAATTCATTAAAGCCTAAAATAATGACACCTTCATTTCTCCATGTTTCAAATGCATTCAGAAACCAATTGTCATCAAGGAATTTATCCCGGTGCAGATAGAAATACTGATAGCCATCCATTTGCTCTTCAAAGTCAGGATGCTGCTGCATCACCAAAGAAGTGAAACGTGCTTCTGCGGCATCGTTTCTTTCTATTTTGAACGGATTTCCGTTTTGATCAGTATCAAAAATCTGTTTTCTGGAATACACAGGAACCTCCACCTCTCCATACTTCATCACTGGGGTAATCCCAATATAATTTTCCTGCTGGCGAAGGTAAATAATTTTTTCTGTCCCGAAATTCTTTTCTTTAAGCTGTACTTTCGTTGCGGTCTGTATGTAGCTGTAATTTATATGGATACGTTCTTCAAGCGTAGATAGGATTCCCTGCATAAACCCTTCATATTTTGAAGAATGAATGAGCAAAATCTCATTATTTGCTTTGAAAAATCTGATAACCCTGAGCATGTCAGTGTTGTCTACTAAGTTGAATGTCTGGTTGTTATAGATGAAATACTCATTCCTGATCACTACATTTTTAAATGGGACAGAAGAATCATTAAAGAGTAATTCTCCGGTAATTTCATAAAATGGATCTTTCTTAAATACAGAGAGTTGTATCTCGGCATCTAAAGTATTAAGTTTAATGGAGGTCAGGGATTTTGCGGAGATTGTTTCTGCGATTTCACGATCGTGAAAATATATATCCAGATCAAGAGGATTCTTTACAATAAGTTTTAAAGCCTCCAGTTCAGCGGAATTATAGTCTTCATTGTAATTGTTCTGAAATGAAGAAATAGCGGTATAGAACTTTATATCCTGAGGTTTCTCGGCTTTCCATATTAATTGCATAGCATCTACCGGAGTTACAGGATTTTTAATTTTGCCGGCTTGTGTAATTTCTGCTTCCATAAGGGAAAATACAAGATGATTGTAGTAACGGTGTTTACCGATAACCAATATCTGTTTTTTACCTGTTTCTGAAATAGCCAGCTCATCTAATTTAGATGGAAGTTGAGGCAGAAGGTCTCTTTGGAACATCAGCTCATCCATGGGAAGCATTTCCCTGATCTTTGGAGAAATTTCAAGTTTGCCATCTGAGATCTGCAGTTCAAAATATTGATCAAGGTCAGGTTCATTTTCTAAACCATACCCTTTAGCTCTGGAGAGTAATGTATTTTTACGGAGTATATCATCAAAGAAAATCCTGTACTTTTTCTCTTCCAGAATGCAGTGGATAATTTCTGCCTGATGTGAACACAGCTGAGCTTGAGAGTTATCACAGGTGCAGCTGCAAAGCAGTGAATTGCCAATTCTGCTTATGGAAACCAATGGGAAATCCTGTAGCGAAGAATTTTTTGTGAAAATTCCGGTGTTATTTTCAATGGTAACAGGATAAGTTTCATGAAAACCTGTGATCCCAACAAATGCACTTTCTGTGGTATGTTTTAATAAGTCATATACAGAAAGTGTACTGAGATTGATGTTTTCAAGAATGTATTCTGCCATAAAAATTAATGGGAACAAACTTACAAAAAAACAAGAAAACGAAAGGAAGTTTAAAAATTCATTTTGGCTACAGTTTAATCCGTTTTGGCAACTCTTATATTTTCTTTGATTCTGAACTTTGTCCTGTAATTTTAAACAAGAAAAAATGAAAACAATTTTTATAACAGGAGCTTCTACAGGATTAGGTAAAGCGACTGCACAGTTATTTCAACAAAGAGGATGGAGAGTGATTGCTACAATGAGAAACCCTGAAGCGGCTTCAGACCTTGCTTCTCTTAATAATGTGACGATACTTCCGTTAGATATCACCCATCCGGAACAGATAAGAATGACGGTGAAACAAGCCCTGGAATCAGGAGAGGTGGATGTTGTTTTTAATAATGCAGGTTATGGTCTTATGGGACCTTTGGAAGCTTTGGCTGATGAACAGATTGTAAGACAGTTGAATACGAATTTACTGGGTACTATTCGTGTTACTCAGGAATTCATTCCCTATTTCAGAGAGAAAAAGAATGGAATGTTCATTTCTACCACTTCTATTGGAGGATTGATTACTTTCCCTTTGAATTCAATTTATCATGCTACAAAATGGGCATTGGAGGGCTGGAGCGAAAGTATGGCTTTTGAACTGAATACATTTGGAATAGACATTAAAACGGTTTCTCCAGGTGGAATTAAAACTGATTTTGTAAGCCGTTCTCTAGACTCTGCATCAAGTCCTGCTTATGAAGAAATCATAGATTCCCTATATTCCAAAATGGAAGGGATGATGGAGGCTGCCTCTACACCGGAACAAATTGCTGAAGTGGTCTATGAGGCTGCAACAGATGGTAAAAAGCAGTTGAGATATGTTGCAGGTGACGATGCAAACGCATTATATGCACAACGTCTGGAACTGGGTGCTGAAGCATTCAGAGAACAATTGGGAAAACAGTTTTTATAATCTGTTACACAACAGTATTATGGTAGGATTGCTGTTTTTCAGTCTAAATAATTTGTAAATTTATATCATGGAAAAAAGAGAGCATATTCCACAGAAAATATCATCCATTTCGGAACTGCACAGCCTTTTACAGCTTCCTAAGCCGTTGCATCCGCTGGTAAGTCTTGTAGATAATACTAAGATGACCATTAATAAGGAGCTGCTGAGCAGAAGTTTTGTTCTTAATTTTTATAAAGTATCTTATAAATATTCGAAAGTAGGAAAAATGGGATATGGGCAGGGGTATTATGACTTCAATGAAGGTGGAATGATGTTTACAGCTCCAGGACAGATCCTTTCTACGGATGAAAATACAGAATATTGTGGATATACGTTATTGGTACATCCTGATTTTCTGCGAAACTATCCTTTGGCCAGAAATATTAAGAGTTTCGGATTCTTTTCATACGATACTCATGAAGCGCTGCACCTCTCTGATCAGGAAAAGAATATCATAACGGGATTGCTGGATAGCATTAAAAATGAACTGAATACAGCGATTGATGAAGTAAGCCAGGACGTTATAGTTTCTTATATTGAAGTACTTCTGAATTACAGTAATCGTTTTTATAAAAGACAGTTTATTACTCGGAAGGCTGTAAATAATGATCTATTGACTAAAATGGATGCTATACTGGAAATGTACTTTAATCAAGAAAAGACATTGACCAAAGGGCTTCCTACTGTAGAATTTTTAGCTTCTGAACTTCATCTCTCACCACATTACCTCAGCGATATGTTAAGAAACCTTACAGGGCAGAATGCTCAGCAGCATATTCATGAAAAACTGATTGAGAAAGCCAAGGAATACCTTACTTCAACAAGTTTTTCAGTATCAGAAGTAGCTTATGCCTTAGGGTTTGAGCATCCACAGTCTTTTAATAAATTATTTAAAAAGAAAACGGATCAGACTCCTTTAAGTTACAGACAGCTATTTAATTAAGTATAACATTCCCAGCCAGAGCGGCTGGGGATTTTTTGTTGTGTGCAGTTGGTAGGATACAAAATGTTTTATGTAGATATATGATTTACAAAAAATAAATTTTATTTATCTTTATAGTGGGAAATATATGTGTGTAACTAACCATAAATCAATATAATATGAAAAAGTTAAACTTTGTTTTATTCCTTTTCATAGGAATAATGTCCTACGCCCAGCCATCAGTAACAAGAGCTGGAGTTGACAGAATTAACAGCACAGTTAATCTCAAATCAGAAGATGTAAGCAGTACTTCTATTACAGCAGGCTCGTCAGGAGCAAATATTACCTGGGATTTTTCAATGTATACGGGAACTAATCCTGTTGCATATACTGTAAGAGCATGTCCCGGCCAATCGGACTGTTTCAGATTTCCCGGTGCTAACAGGATTGCAACAATGACTACTGTTGATACGCATGACTTTAGTTCTATGACAGATACTGAGGCTACAACGTTGGGTTCTTATTCCGGACCTGCGTTAGGAGATGTTACAGTCACTTATATTAATCCTCTGACTGAGTATAAATTTCCGATTACTTATCTGCAACAGTTTGATGATACCTATGAATTTAACAGTGTTTCTGCAGCAATTGGAAATACCAATGAAACGGGAGAGGTAAGTGTGAGTGTAGACGGCTATGGTACAGTAATTACCCCGAGAGGAACCTATGCTAATGTGCTGAGAATAAAAAGAATGAGAATGGGAACGCAGACTTTTGCCGGTTCACCTACACCCATTACCGCTACTTATACCAACGAATCCTATCAATGGGTGAGCCAGACAGACGGTATGGTGTTTAGTTTTGCCATCAATACTTTTGTTCTGAATGGAAATACAAATATTTCAAAGTCGGTGTCTTATCTTGATCCTACGGTATTATCAACTGCTGAGCTGAACAGAAGAGCAGAAGAGTTTGCCATCTATCCGAATCCAAGTTCTGATTTTATTACTATAGCTTCTAAAGAAGATATTAGAAAGGTGACGATAACTTCTTTGGATGGTAAGAGAGTTTTAGCTGTGGAAAATTCTGAAAATATTGATGTTTCAAAGCTTTCCAAAGGGGTTTATATTCTTCAGGGAGAATTGAAGAATGGAAATGTGGTTTCAAAGAAAATAATTAAGAAGTAAATTAATCATTTAAATAAAATCAGACGTAAAGTCAGATACTTTTACGTCTGATTTTTATATACTGTTGTTTATCAGAATATTGACTTTAGAGCTTTATGGAAGTTTCTTTTTCTCTGATTTGAGCTTCAATTTTCTGTTTTGCGGCCTTCCATTCGTCGTCCAAAATACTGTAATAGGCTGCATTTCGGGTGCTACCATCATTTTGAATTTTATCTTTCCGTAAAATACCTTCAAATACCCCTCCGATTTTTTCGATTGCTTTTCTTGATCTGAAATTATTATCTTTAGTTTTCAACTGTACCCGATTGGTCTTTAATATTTCAAAACAGTAGGTAAGCAAAAGCAATTTGCATTCTAAATTAACCGTTGTTCCCCAAAAATCTTTTATGATCCAGGTCCAGCCGATTTCTAATTTTTTATCTGACGGATATATTTCAAAAAATCTTGTGGAGCCTATCAGTTGTTGGGTTTCCTTATGTCTTATGACGAAAGGGTATTGGTTTCCGTTTTCTCTTTCTGACAATGAGAATTCATAGTTTTGATAGAATATTGTTTTATCTGAAGCATTCGTGGGAATCAATGTCCAAAGATCTTTATCTGCAGCAGCGGCATACAATTCTTCAAAATGTTCTTTTTCCAGAGGAATCAGTTCAATAGTTGTGCCTTCTAAAATGATTGGATGGGATATCCATTGCTCCTTCATAAAATATTTTTTTGGTCAGCTAATTTAATGAAAAGCCTATATTCGTTTGGTTTTTAAATTGAAATAAATAAAATCATTAGCTGATATTTTCAATGGAATCTATCAGCCATTGATCACCATTGCCTTTGGTAAGGGTATACTGAAAAGTCATACCGCAGTTTTTCAGGTGAAATTTTACAACGTATTGTTCAGGACTGATTTGTTGTACAGTGAATTGTATGGCTTCAATATTTTGTAAATCGGATTGATAATCATCCTGGGTTCTGAAAAAGTAGTCATAATCAAAACCGTGCGGAGGCCCATCATCAGTAGGGTTCTTCTTGAAATACTCTTCTCCTTGTACATAGTTTTGTTTGTAAACAGATAGGAATTTTTGAGAGAATAAACCACTGCTTTTCAGAAAGGTCAACTCTTTTTCTGCCTGATTAAAATCTACATAATAATTAACCTGAGTTTCATTTTCGCCCTGAGGTCCTCCTTTTATCGTATTGAAGCTATATAGGTTATCTTCATTATCTCTATACCATTTCAGAAATGATTTTACCTTCTCCATCTGAGAATCATCTTTAGGTTTGGAGATTACCACTTCTCTTTTTTGTTGTGTTATGGTGTCCTGTTCAACAGACGGTTTGGAAACATTCTCTTTTTTACAATGAATAAACAGCAGACATGCTGTAGATAATAACCATGTTTTCCCTGGCATAATTCGTTTTTAAGGGTGCTAAAGTACAAATAATAAGCGCGTCACTTTACTATTTTATTGAATGGCTTTCTTACTTTTATTTCTTTATCTTATAATTTTCTCTGTAGGTATTGGCTGTAATTCCTGTACAGCGTCTAAAATACCGGCAGAATAGGGAAGAATCTACAAATTGTAACCGGTTGCTGATTTCTTTAATGGACAGAGGGGTTGTTTTGAGTAGTTCCTGAGCTTGTTTTATCACTCTGTAGCTTATCCATTGTTTGATAGGCTTTCCGGTTTCTTTTTTTATTAAGCTGCTTAAATACTGAGGAGAAAGATGCAGCTGATCAGAATAAAATAATACACTTCTTTCCAGATATCCATGTTTATCCAGCAATTCAAAAAAGTGTTCTATAATGTCCTGACTTCGGGTCTGCAAAAGGCTGTTATTTTTGATCACAGGTAAATAGAGCTTTGAAACGATTTCGAGAAGGGCATAGAGCAGATATTGTACAGATTCTACAGTACTTTCTTCTTTTGTTTTAGCATGATAGTCCTGAATGAGTTTTACAGTAGACCAGATTAGTTTTCCTGCAGGGTTTTCTATAGACATTACCGGATTGAATTTGATCTCATCACTAGCCAGAAGTACAGTCAGAAAACTATAACTGCTTATGAAATCCAAGGAAATAAAAAACACAGATAATTCAAGCTCATTACTCCCTGAACTGTTTTTAAGGTCTGTGTCAGGAAGTAACATGAGGATGGAATTGGTTTTTACATGAAAAGGAAGTGTATTGATCTGAAGATCCAGCGTCCCTTTTGATACAAAACAAAGCAGCAGCTTATTGAGATTTTCTGCTTTTCTGTGAAATTCAGAGAGGTTGTTTAGGGTATATTTTTGAATATATAATCCTTCAAAATTGGGCTTGATCTCTATCATAATATTGTTGGATGACTTCTCAGAATGGTTAGTAATTTCGTCAGTGCATTCCGGTGATCAAATGTAAGCAGTTAATTTTTCTTTTTAAAAGCGTTGTTTAAAATGGAATATAAAATATCAAAAATGGAATATATTTTATTGGATGAGTGTTCCTAACTTCGCAAACGGAAATTTTAATCAAACACTCTTATAATGCAAGACCGAGAATCTCTCAATGCGAAAATGCCTGTTGCCTGTTTTTTACTTTTCTTTGCCCACGGACTTGTTTTCTCGTCTTGGGCAAGCCGGATTCCTATTATTAAAGACGCTCTTTCCATCAATGAAGCAGAGCTGGGAACTCTTTTGCTTCTGATGCCGATAGGGCAGCTTTCCACCATGATGTTATCCGGAAAGCTGATCAGTCAATACGGAAGCAGTAAAATCATTAAAAGTCTTTTTTTACTGTATCCGGGTTTTCTTTTGCTGATCGGTCTTTCTCCTTCTTACTGGGTATTGGCCACTGTTCTGTTTTTTTTCGGCGTTACCGGGAATCTGTGTAATATAGCAATCAATACACAGGCCATTGAAATAGAATCAATTACAAAGAGAACGTTATTGTCTTCTTATCACGGAGCATGGTGTTTTGCCGGATTGATAGGGGCAGTTGTAGGCCTGATTACCATTAATCTGCATATAGAAACTTTTCATCATTTTGTGCTGACTTTTATCCTCGTCTCTCTGATCTTGCTGTATAGCAGAAACAATCTCACCAATATTATCCATAAAGCGGAACCACAGACGAGATCTATTTTTAAATCTGTAAATCCTACATTGGTTGGGTTAGGAATCATTGGTTTTTTAAGTATGGCCATTGAAGGAGCTATGTTTGACTGGAGTGGTGTTTATTTTCAAACGATTGTGAAAGCACCGGAAAACCTTGTTATATTGGGATATACGAGCTTTATCTTAATGATGACTTTAGGGCGGTTTGTTGGAAACCGGATTATTGAAAAACTCGGAAAAAGAACTGTTCTGCAGTTTTGTGGGATCTTAATGAGCTGTGGTCTTTTCCTGAGTGTTTTCCTTCCGGAGCTATGGATTTGTATCATTGCATTTATGATTATCGGGCTTGGAGCCTCTTTAAGTGTACCGTCGGTTTACAGTACCATTGGCCAGGTGAATACTGTGGCACCGAGTATTGCGCTGTCCTTTGTATCCAGTATTTCATTTTTAGGCTTTCTGATAGGGCCGCCATTGATCGGATATATTGCGGAAGGTTTTGATCTCAGGTATTCTTACGGGCTTTTTGCCTGTTTTGGAATCTTACTGAGCATTATGGCTGGTAAAATGGAGGTATTCAGGAAAAAGAATTAAACTGTATATTATAACAAACGGTCTGTGAAATACAGACCGTTTATTTTTTATATCCAATTTTCTACAAGATGAACCCACAGTGCTCTTTCTTCAGTTAAAAGGAAAACAGCCGAGGACTTTCTGGTGTTGGCTACTCCTTCTGTCATCTGAATCTCTGTATAAGTGGCCAGACCATGATGCTTAGAATGATTAATTTCTATATTTTCAATCCGTACACTGCGGTCCGGGAACTTTCCAAATACGGTAGGAAGCCACTCTGAAAACATGGATAAAGTAGCTGTATTTCCATCCCCATTAATCATTTTGAAGTCAGGAGAAAACCCGGAAAGTATTCTTTTAAGTAATGCATTCTGATCCTTTTCATTACCCTGGAACCATTTTTCAATATTTTCACAGAAGTCTTTTAATTCTTCGGTAATTTTTTCTTTGTTGTTCATAAGATTTAAATTTAAAACTATTTTTTGTTGTTGATGGAAATTAAGAGTTAACATATTTACGTAATCTGATGTTGGTAAGTATTCCTATCATCTGTACAGCGCCGATCATAAAAATAGCTATTGCAAAAGCCTTTGGAAATCCCAGGAGGTCAATCAGATTAAAAAATATGGTTCCGATCGCAGCTCCTCCGACTACACTGCCTACCTGTATTCCAATGCTGATCAAACCAGAAGCCTGTCCTGCCTTTTCTTTGGTTGTGAAAGTAATAGCAGTCTGCATCATTACCGGCATGATCGTTCCATGACCTAGTCCTGCCATAAATAATGTCATATAACTGATGAAAGAAGGCTGCTGCTGAAAATAAAAGTATACTGCAGTACAAGTAAATCCTCCTATTAGTAAGCCGAGCCCGATGTAAATCATTGTGTACGTTGATTGTTTTATTTTGGATACTATTAATGGGGCCAGAAAAAAAGCAACTCCATAAGGAATAATGGCCAATCCTGTCTGCATGGAGCTTTGGTGTAGAAACTCCTGCAGATAATAAGGGTAACAAATGAACAGTCCTGAAGTGAAATTGTAAAAAAAGAGAATCAAAAGGCTCAAAGCGAAAGGTGTATGCTGTAATAATGTTGGGTCTATAAGCACAGGACGATTGTTTTTCAATAGATATGTTTCATATCTAAAGAAAATGATTAATAATGATACCCCTGATATCATAACAGCAAATATCCACCATGGCCAATGATACTTCTGCCCGAAGATAAGAGGACAAATCAATAGGAGAAGAGCAAAAATAAGGAGTAATGAGCCTTTAAAATCAATTCCAGAATCGGATTCCTTTCGGCTGTTGTCCATAGTAAAATGAATTCCCACAATACAGATAATGGTAATAGGGACATTAACAAGAAATACCATTTCCCAGGAAAAGTTTCCCCAGTGCATGCTGAGGAGCAATCCACCAAGCAACTGTCCAATTACAGAAGCCAAGCCAAATACAGAACTGAAGAGACTCACAGCTTTTGGTTGTTCCTGGCTGCTGAATAAAACTTTGATAGAAGCTAAAACCTGAGGAGCCAGCAACGAAGCTCCAATTCCCTGAAATAATCTTGCTGCAATAAGCCATGTTACTGTAGGAGAAAATGCACACGCCAGCGAAGAAAATAAAAAGGTATACAATCCCAATATAAAAATTTTTTTACGCCCATAGAGGTCACCAAGCCGTCCTCCGCATACTACTAAAGCTCCATAGGTGAGTCCGTATATGGCAATAACCATCTGTAACTGATGTTCACTTGCTTTGAAAGCTTCTTTTATAGAAGGTAATGCCATATTGACAATAAAATAATCCAAGGGTGAAAGAAAAGCTCCGGCGATCAGAAAATTGAGCGCCTGCCATCGCTTCGGATAAGTGTTCATATTTTTTTATGCAAAATTAACCTCCTTTTGTTCTGTAAAAATTGTACTTTTGGAGGAAAGTATAGTGCGAACTCATGAAAGGATTACATCTTGAAGGTATTGAAGTGAAAGAAATAAAGCTTAAAGGAGAAATAACCTTTAAGACCATATCTTTTTTATCATTTGTATACATTGTACAGGGAACCGGAAAACTCCTGTATGATGAACGTTATATTGATTTCACAGAAGGTAAACTTGTTATTATTCCTCAACAGGAATCCTATCGTTTTGAAAGCGAGAATGCTGATTTGATTACGATCGAATGCCCCATTGAATTTATTGATAAGATCCGCCTCGAAGCAGACCGTATTGAAAGCTGTGAAAACCTGTACAAGCTGCAATACATCAGTAATAACTATCATGCCCGTGCCGGATGTGTATTCCGTAATAAAAATGATGAAGATTTTGCTAAAGTGATTATTCAGCAGATTGCAAATGAATTTAGAAACAGGGTAGAGGATTACCTCATCATCCGTAACTGTATTTCTATCCTGCTTAATCTTATTGCCAGAAATATAATTCAGAGTGAAACTTCAGATCTGCAGGAGAACAAGAAGGCTTTTTCTATTATGAAAATCATTACTTATATCCAGCAGAATATCAAAGATAGAGATAAGACAGGAATTCAGACTATAGCAGAGCATTTTGGAATTTCGGGGAATTATTTCGGGGAATATTTTAAGCAACAGACCGGAGTTTCCTATCAGGACTATGTACTGGATTATCGGCTTAAGCTGGTTGAAACTTATCTGAAATACAGCAGCATAAGGCTCAGTGAGATTGCTTATGAACTTCAGTTTAGTGATGAAAGCCATCTCTCGAAACTTTTTAAAAAATACAGAGGGATTACTCCAGGGGAATTTAGGAAGAAAAATAAATAAAAAAGTAGCATCAGAACTGTTTTTATTTTTTTTAAAACATTGATTTATTTAGGGTTATGAAAATTTCAATAAATTAATATAGCGAACTATATAGTTCGCTATATATTTTATATATTTACACCAAAGATTTTTAAAATGGATTTTGACTTTATTAAAGAATTGGGATATAAGGCATTAGACAGCAGGTTGAAAAGGATCAGTGACCGGATGTCTCATGATGTCAGAAAATTCTATAAAGAGTTTGGAGTAGATGTAGAACCTAATTGGTACCTGGTGTTTATGTTACTGCAAAAAAAAGAAGAAGTTTCCATTACGGATATTGCAGAACCATTGGGATATTCTCATCCGTCTGTGGTCATCATTGTAAAGAAAATGGCTGAAAAAGGATATCTGATGATTAAAAAAGACAGTACAGATCAGCGTAAACAAATGGTTTCTTTATCCCCTAAGGCAATAGAAATACTTCCTCAATTGGAAAAGATCTGGGACAGCTGTGAAAAGGCCATTTTAAAATTACTTTCAGAAGATTTATCTATTCTTTCTTACCTCGATACCATAGATCAGGAATTGAAGAATGAATCTTTCCATCATCGGTTCAAACAGGAATACTTAAAAACAATACAATCATGAAAACATTTTTTCTCGCTACAGCATTACTTTTTTCCAATCTTATGGTTTGGGGCACAGAAACTAAGGTGATGGTAAGGGCAAAAGCAAAAGATGCTAAATTTATCGGAAGTTCATTGGGAGGTGCTCATATTATTGTCAGGAATAAGCTAAACCAAAAGATTTTAGCAGAAGGCAATACAGCAGGAAGTACCGGCAATACGGATCTGATTATGAAAACTCCTAAAGTGAGAGGAGCTTCAATTACTGATGATCAGACAGGTGGTTTTGTCGCAACAGTTGATATTGATGAGCCTACCTTTGTGACGGTTGAAGTTATTTCTCCACTGAACAGCAGACAGGCACAGGCTGTGGTAAGTACAGAATTATGGCTGATTCCCGGAAAGAATATTCTGGGCGAAGGAATCATTCTTGAGATTCCTGGATATATTATTGATATTTTAAAACCAAGAACTCACCAGTATATCGCATTGAATACAATTAAAGATAAACCGTTTTTGTTTCAGGCGAATATTGTTATGATGTGTGGATGCGTTATCGAAAAAGGTGGAGTTTGGAATTCTGATGAAATCGAAGTGAAAGGAATTCTTAAAAAAGATGGAAAACTGGTTAAAAATATTGATATGTCATGGGTTTCTACCAACTTATTTGAAGGCAACCATATCATCAGTACTCCAGGAAATTATGAACTTACTCTATATGCTTATCATGAGAAAACAGGCAATACAGGAGTAGACAAAGTAAATTATGTTGTTTTTGAATGATTTCAGAAATTAAGTTTAAAATACATACAATGTTACACTAAATTAATTTTCTAATATAACTATCTTATAACGATTCTAATAAAAAAGGAAAGAGGATTCAATGTCCTCTTTTTAAGTAATATAACTTAAAATTAATCCAAAAAGGAAAATACAGAAAACGAAAACATTGAAAAATTTAAACGACATGGATTTTATACAATGCCTGAAAATAGGGTAGTCGATAAACGCTCATTTTAAATTAATTAACATAATAAATTTTATCTCTAATGTTTGATTTATATTTGATATTAAAGTCTAATGTTTTATTATGGTAAGATTTGACGAATTGTGGAAAAATCATCCAGGAAAAGGGTCTCATCCCTGTAATGTAGCACTATTTCCAAACCAATGTGCTATCAGGATGAGTGAAGCTTTTCATAAATCAGGTGTTGATTTAATGTCCTTTAAAAAAGTAAGATGCTGGGAGAAACATGAAGATGGATTTAGACACATATTAAGAGCT
Organism: Chryseobacterium sp. BIGb0232; assembly: GCF_024810195.1. NCBI lineage: Bacteria > Pseudomonadati > Bacteroidota > Flavobacteriia > Flavobacteriales > Weeksellaceae > Chryseobacterium > Chryseobacterium sp. BIGb0232. The sequence continues at coordinate 334,189 of NZ_JANUEH010000003.1, read as the reverse complement.
CAGGAACTCGCTGATTGGATGCATCTGCATCCTGAAATATTTGGAAATCGACTAAAGCTTGAAAGAAAAAAATATCCCAAAATGGACCACAAATCTTTCAAAAATGGGAAGGGGATCATTTTTATTAAAGATGGATGGTCTGAAGGTACAGATCACATAGATGTTTGGAATGGAATGTCTTTAAAAGGTGGAGATGCTTTCGATTATTTAGGGAGAGGTACAGAAATTTGGTTTTGGGCTTTAATTTAACTACTATGAAAAATATTTGTTTTATAATAACATTATCATTAATATCTTTTTCCTGTAAAAAAAATCAAGAAAAAGAATACACTCAATCAAATACTAAAAAAAGTACAATAATAGTAACTGATACAACTAATATTGACGGAGTATTATTGGAATTAATAAATGACAATGGAAAAGCAAAATTAAAGATTAATACCAAAGAATATAAATTATCCGGTGATATAAAAATCAACCCTCCATGTTATTTTTTAAGATGGGAAAAGAATAAAGTTGAAAACTTCTCTTATCCGGATGTAGGAGTAAAGCATACTTTAGTTATTCTTGGAAACATGGCAACAAAAGATGATAGAAAAACATTTGGAGCAGAAAATAGTGATAATATATGTGGAACAGGTATGCAGGGTATTTTATTTAAAAAAGACAGTATCATTGTTACAAATAAGATTTTAACACACTCATTTGTATGTGCTGATATTGGTACTGATGAAAAAGATTTTAGTGGATTTGCTCATGATTAAAATTACCATATCGGAAATATTCTCTTCAGTTTTATATAAATAGTCTGGATAATTAAAAATAGTCTCCCAATGGAAGACTATATGCAATAAATATATTGAAGATAAAGAGTCAATTGTATTTATTCAAAATGATGGCCTTTATCAGTTAGCCTTTTTTTCTCTTCATCAGAAAAAATTTCATTATACTCATCAATGTAAATTTCTACATTATTTAAGTTTAGATCATTGACAACATAATCGTTAATTTCATTGGTCAATTCTTCAACAGTATTAAAGAAAACATTTTGCCTTAGTATTGTTATTTTCGTCCTTTATACCTACTGTAATAAGATTTCTATTTCAGAAGCTTATAATACAATATTAGAGGAAGTCAAAAAATTGAAAAAGTAATTAGTGTAAAATTGTATATAGGTGCCATATTTTTTATAGGTATGACATTTTATTCCCAAGTGAATGTATACATATATTTTATTCCATTGGAATGCGAATACTTGGCTGAGAGAGGATAATTATCTTTATCATAAGTAAATTCTACCGTAAATCCGGTTTTAGATCCGTTAAAGATATTATCATCCAATACAGATTGCGAATTATGCTCATGCTGATATACAAAAGGATCTACAACTTTATCGCAGGCAACAGCGTTATCTTTTACCGTGGTAGTGACATTGGTTTTTTCTCCTGTTGCATTATAAACATTCGTTATGTTGCTTCCGCGGCTATCGGTGTATGTAATTTCGCTTTTTCCAATTAGATTTCCAGTTCCGTTATAATATTGTGAACCCGTTAAATTATGGGAAGGTTTGGATGTATTATTAGTATAATGTACCACCTGCATTAAGATATCCGTCCTGTTGATGGGTTTCTGGTGTAGCTTGATCACTCAGTAAAAAGCCTGCCGCTATAGGTAAATGTATAATAATTAAATAGTACATTCTGTGAATTATAGACGCTTCTTTTCGTTTCCAGACCATTTGTGTATTCTACTCTTGTAGTATTGGCTAAAGTTCCATTGTTGTAGTTTGTGATTTCGGAAATACTACCAGCATTGTTATAGGAAAATTGATAATAGGGCTTACCATCTTGTTTTACTTCAATAATTTTTTTTGATTTAGTAGGTTCATCCGTGTCAGAACTACAGGATGAGAGTAGATAAAAGGGATGGCCAGCAGTAATATTTTTTTCATGGATATAATTTTTGCAAAGAAAATACTTTTTATTCAGTTTACCCTTACTCGTGAATTATATAATTGATAAAAGGCAGCAGGGTATACCAGTATAAAAAAATACCTTATTTTTATCAGATCAGGAAAATGATTATTCTTGATTGCAGAGACTGAATCAATCATTCTGAAAACTTATGCGTTTAAACTTATTATTTTTCTGTTTACTTTTCTCAACATTCTGCAGCAGCCAGGATAAAAAAGTAACTATGTCAACCGGGCAGAGACTGGAATATTTATCAGAGAAGGTTATTAAGTTTAAAAATGAGCCGCTCTACCAAATAGATATACAGTCGTTTTTTAATTTTAAAATCATAATTAACGGCTGTCCTGTTTATTCAAATTACGATAAAACTCCGGTGGCGGCAAGGATAAATATTAATCCGTCTATTCTAAAGGCAGGAAAACAGAAAATTGAAATAGAGCTTTATCCAGGATATGATAAGGATGGAATTCAGAAGCACTCCCTTGAAAATGGAGAGAATTTTATTTTAAAAATTGAAAAAACAGGATGGGATAAAGATAAATCCCTGATAGAGCCTAAAGAGATATTAGTCTTTAAAAGTAATGAACAGAGCGCTGATTTTTCTAAATTAGCGGAGTATAAAACCAGTTTAAACTTTGAGGCTTCTGTTCCTTATATTCTTCAGGGTTGGGAAAATGGGGAAGATCTGTCCCAACTGGATCAGAAGGATCTGGAATTAAAAGTGGTCAATTTTTACAATACCATTGCTTCTGCTCTCAAAGAAAAAGATTATGATTACCTGAATACCCAATTTCTGAATGCAGACAGCGAATGGTATCAGGCAGAGTATTTCTCTAAGGATATTATGACTAAATTTCAAACTGTAAAAGGAAGAAAAGGCAAGTCTGTAACTTCAGGGACAGAAGTTTCTTCGCAGAGTATTTATCCCATTGAAAATTATATAATGAAACTCTATGCTAATAATAAAATGGTGAGATTAGAGCCTAAAGAAGGAAGTCATAAGGGAGAATCTCTGCTGAGGGATACAATAACAGATAAAAATGGAATGAGCAGAACCTCTTTCATTGATATGCTGCTATACATTCCAAAAGGGGCTAAGGCCTTACAAATTATAAGATAAGAATTATGAAAAAATATATTTTATTAGGTTTGATATTATCTTTGTTGGCTAAAGCTGAGAAAAAGACTGAACCTGTTGTGCCCCACCAAAATATTTCTGTAACCTCACAGGAAATCAGATATTCTGATAACGAACCTCATTATGGGGCCTATATCTCTACCAGTAACTGTTCTTTTGAAATCTTAATTAATGATATTCCCGTTATAAAGCATAGTGACACTTCCGGCAGTAGTCTGTCAGGGTCTTATTTTCCGCTGAATGAATGGATTACTAAAAAAGGAAATCAAAAAATCATCATTAAAATGACACCGGGATTTAATCAGGATAAAAATATTTTAAATACGGAGCTTTCTCCTAATTCAGAAATTCAGGTGAAGATTGTAAAATCACTGAAAAATAAGAGTGGGAGCTCTGAAGAGGACGAAGTGAGAAAATATTCAACATCTAAAAAGAAACGCATCAATAGCAATACATTTGAAGACGCATTCACCTTTTTTGCGGATATTCCTTACCATATAGAAACTCTGGAAAATGCAGAGGTTCTACTGACTACTGATAAAGATAAATTACAGGCTATTGAACAGGAGGCAGTTGCTAAATACAATAAGGTAAGAGATATCTATATGAAGGGTTCGTGGAGTACGCTGGCTAATATTTATTATAATAGAGAAAAAAGAGTGGCTAAACAGCTGTTCTTATTGCCGGATGAGATAAAGAACAGGTGGAATGAGTATGTATTCAGAACAAATACCGATATTACATTTTTTGATATAAAGCCGATTGAGGATTATAAAATGACTTTTTATGGCGATGGCAAAATCGTATGCCTACAGAAAATCAATAATGAAAAATCAGCGCTTTGGGGAGGTTTTAAAAGAAAAGGTAAGGATAATGTAACAACTACTTACATTACCCTTTATCTCTATCGTCCAAAGGGGACTAAAGAACTGGAAGTATATTAAAATTGGATAAATATAGACAACCGGTACAGTCACCTAAAATTTTATAAAGAATCGGCGAGGGCCAATCCTGTGATGGTATCCAGCCATTCTTTTCTGTCTTTTTCTGTTAATTCATACAGTGGACCTATAAAATGGTTATTAATGGATGAAACTCCACAGTATTCTAAAATCCCCTTCTTTAGCTGAATAAGCCCACTTGACTGGTATTCATTCTCATAAACCTGGAGGGACAAATCACCCGCTGTGGTAATAATTCTTGCTGATCTTGCATTGAGTAATCCTTCGCTGTTCCCTTTTTTATCACTTTTAAAAGTAATTCCCGGAAGAAATGCCCTGTCAAAGAAACCTTTCATTATGGCAGGCATCCCCAGCCACCAAACAGGATGTATCCATACCTGATGGTCACTCCACTGAATATCTTCCAGCGCTTTTACAAGATCAGGCTCCAGTTCCATTCTTTGTTGATACCCGAATTGAAGGTTAGGATTAAAATTAAGCTTTCCAATGGCAATATACCGTACCTCAGCACCGGAAGCTACAGCAGAGTGGATATAGGACTCTGCAATAACAGAGTTAAAGCTTTCCTGAGCTGGATGGCCGTTAATAACAATAATTTTTTTCATAATTTCTGAATTAAAATAAGTTTAAATAATTTGACTTGCTGTAAGTAAAAATCTTCAGAGATCTTACAAGGGAAGAAATCAAAAGCATGTACAGCACCTTTAATTTCCAATAGATGTACTGAAGCTCCTGCGTGCTGTAATTTTTGAGCATATTCCTTTCCTTCATCTTTTAGCGGGTCCAATTCGCATACAATAATGGTAGCATCCGGAAGATTGTCAAAATTCTTCTCCTGCAGCGGAACAGAATATTGAGGCGGTTCAATCATCTGATGCTGAAGATAATGTTTCCACATCCAGTAAGCAGCTTTTTTAGTCTGCATAGGAGCATTGGCTAATTCATTCATTGATGAGGTTTTCAGGAGATGGTTCGTAGGTGGATAGAGTAGATATTGATGCTGAATATTTACTTTTTCCTTATCTCTTGCATACTGTGTTACTGAAGCTGCAATGGTTGCTCCGGCACTGCTTCCGCCTATTATGATCCTGTTTTTATTTCCACCAATACGGTCAGCAGATTCAGACAGCCATAGTAAAGCATCATAACCATCTTCCATAGCAGCAGGGAAGGGATGTTCCGGGGCTAACCGGTAATCTGCAGAGACAATAACCGCATCAATATCCACTGCCAGCCGATAGAATATAAAATCATACTGTTCCGGCATTCCATATATAAAAGCACCCCCATGGAAATAGAGCAGTATCGGTAAGTTCTGTTTTCCCTTTGGCCTGTAAACTCTCAACCTGATGTCTCTTTGACGTTCAGAAGAGGGAATATAGATGTTCTCTACAGAAAGAGATAGAGGAACAGGCAACGGTTCTTCCACTGTCATGATCTTCATTTCTTCTTCACGGATCTTTGCCGGATGATTGGCCAGTAAATAGTCATAATCAATTTTGCTAAATGGACTGTCAATAATGGCTTTTAAAAGCTCAGGATCTATTTTTTTCTGCATTACAGTTCTAATTTGTGTCGCAAAAATAGACTGATAAAATGGGCAAAAACAGGTATATTTAATGCTTATTTAGGTATCTTTGTACTATGGCAAGAGAAAATATACACCAATCCCTTGAGGTTTTTTATGAAAAGATAGATCAATGCCCGTTAAAGGACAGGCAATTCAATTTTTTTGAACTGGTGTATGTCATTTCCGGTATTGGGGATCATATCGTCAACGAAAATAAAATTGCTTTTTCTACGGGAGACCTGTTTTTAATTACCCCCAATGACTGTCATGGATTTGATCTGAATGGAATCTGTGAATTTATGGTGATCCGTTTTGGGGAAAGCTATATCAAAGAATACCAGTGGAAAAGCATCGATCACATAGAATGTCTTTTGTATTACGCTTCTCATTTGTCAGGCTCGGTACTCGTGAATAATGAGGATAAAAAAATGATGGGTCTGCTCATACAGAATTTGCAGCAGGCTGTAGAACATGAGTCAATATACAACGAAGATCTTACCCGCCATCTTGTGAATGCTATCATTGTAATAGCAGCAAGAAATATAGCTATTGTTAAACCACAGAATATCTCATCCAATGCAGATGTCCGCCTTCTTCAGATGCTGGATTATATTCAGGAAAATATACGTGAGCCAAAACGATTAAAAGTAGAGGCTATTGCCAATGAGTTCGGATTATCTCCAACCTATCTTGGAAGCTATTTCCGTAGACAGTGTAACGAATCTATCCAACAATATATTTCTTCTTATAAAATTCGCCTGATAGAACATCGGTTACGTTTCAGTGATAAAAGAGTTCATGAGATTGCGGATGAGTTTGGCTTTGCTGATGAAAGCCATATCAATAAGTTTTTCAAAAGGCATAAAGGGAAAAGCCTTAAAGCATATCGGTTAGAGCCTGTTTAGGTTAAAGAGCATTAAATACTTCCATAATTGCCTCAATAAGCCCTTTTTCTATCTTTGATTCTGATGAGGTATCCTGTACCATAGCCCGCATATTGCCTTCATCGTCGCGTTCAAAAACGACTTCGTTACCATCCACATCTACATAGAATTTATAACCATAAGTGAATGTTGCCAGTTTTACATTAAATAGCTGCTCTTTGCCTTTATAGGTTACGGGTAATTCAAATTCTTCCATTAGGGGTTCTGTACATTTTAATTGTAGACAAAGTTCGGAAATCTTGGGGTAATTTTATCATACTTATAAGTGATTCTTGAATTTGTACTGATAAACAATTCATTCTAAGTTATATTTCATGATATATGGGTTTCCTATTGGAGTTGAAAGCTATCATTAACCATTTTTTTTAAACAGTCGTATTGCCTGGTTAGGATTTATTAGTTTTTTTTAATAACTTCGTGTCAAAGATGATTTCCAGAATCAACATATTATTTTTCTTCTTCTTTTTTGGCCCCCAAGGGCCGAGATAATTCAATATGCCCGTTGCGTACGGGTATTCACAAACAAAATCAGACTTTTATATATTTTTTAATCATACATCTGCGATATTATTTTCGCAGATACTATACCATTATTTTCGATATGAATAATATATCAAAAACAATCAATGAAAAACGCGGAAGAAAACTGCATAACGATTCAAAACATCCTATTACTCAATTAAAACAAAAAATACAGCATTTCTTCAAAGACTTTACCATATTCGACGACTTAAATGAAGTAGTAAGTATCCGTGACAATTTTGATGACCTGCTGATTCCTTTGGACCATCCAGCCAGATCTGCTAATGACACTTATTATACTGATGACAATAATGTATTGAGAACTCAGACATCAGCACATCAGAATGCATTGCTGCGTGCCGGTAACAGACAATTTATTGTAACCGGAGATGTCTATCGAAAGGATACCATAGATAAGACTCATTATCCGGTCTTTCACCAAATGGAAGGCGTCAAAATTATGCCCAAAGGTGCAGATGCATTAGCGGATCTAAGACTTACATTGGAAAAACTGATTCAGTATCTGTATCCCGGAAAGGAATATAGGTTTCTGGATGATCATTTCCCGTTCACAGAACCATCACTGCAAATAGAAGTATACCAGAATGATGAGTGGATGGAGGTTCTTGGAGCAGGAGTCATTCACTCCAAAATTCTTCAGAATTGTAACATAGACGGAACTGGCTGGGCATTTGGTCTGGGACTTGATCGCTTGCTGCTTTCTTATTGTAATATTCCGGATATCCGATATCTTTGGACCCATGACCCTCGTTTTCTTTCCCAGTTTACAAATGGCTTGGTGGAATTCCGGGAATATTCAAAATATCCTCCTGTCTATAAAGACATATCATTCTGGGTTAATGAATATAAGGAAAACTTTGAGGGAATCTGGTCAGACTATAATAACTTCTGCGAGATTGCACGAGAAGAAGGAGATGACCTGATTGAAGATGTCCGTTTACAGGATAAATTTACCAAAGACAACATGACATCCCTGTCTTACAGAATTACATACCGCTCAAATGAACGAACCCTGAACAATGAGGAAATCAATACCATTCAGAGTCAGATGAGAACTTCTTTGTCTGCTCATTTTGACATTGTCTTAAGATAATGCTTTATATCGTTTCTCAGGTAATAAGTTTGAGAGCTTCTTTTTCATAGCATTATGCAACACCCAATCATACATCTGATTGGGTGTTGTTATATTTAGATATTGGGTTGTATGGAGCCTGAGATTTAGAAAGGCATTATTTTTTTATTCCAAAGTAATCATTTTCGATACTGTGTTAAGGTAACACCTGTTAGTTTTTTGAAATAACGAGCCATATAAGAGGTATCTTTAAAATCGAGGCGGTCTGCAATTTCTTTGATAGCCAGATCTGTCGTTTTCAAAAGTGCCTTTATCTCCAGGATTACTTGTCTGTCAATTAATCCTTTTGGAGAATCGTTGAAGAAGTTTTTGGTTATTTGGGATAAGTAGAATGGAGTTATATTTAATTGATCAGCATAAAAAGCTACATTACGTTTTTCAGTACCATATTTACCTACTAACTCCCAAAATTTCCAGCATAATACTTCTTTTTGGCTATAGGGAAGCATTTTTTTTATTTCTGCCACCGGCATTTCTTCTGCTATTCTAAGAAAAAGGTTTTGTAGGTGGTTGCGCAATATTATATGCCCGTGGATAGTACATGTTTTCTTAATATATTGAAGCTGTGTTATCCACATTTTCAGCATATCAGCTTCTAATTCCGGAGTTTTGCACAGTGGATACTGATGCAGAAATAGGAAAAGCTCATTGGGTAAATGATATGCCACTTCTTCGGCCATAGCTTTATCAATGAGACAATAAAAGGATCTGAAATCATTTGATATTCTTTTTACGATACTTACATCATCTTCTGATAAAACCAGTATATCATTTGGCTTTAATAGATAGTTTTTAAAATTTACATTCAGCAAAGCACTGCCTTCAATACAGATAATCAGGTTGGTGTAAGTAAGTTGCAGAGGATACCCACAATCTTCGCTTAGATTGGTTTCTCCAATGATGACAAGACCTTTTCCCTGGGTAATATTTTGTGAATAACGAAGCATTAGTAAGTTTTAATTAGTACCTTAAATCTATCATTTTTTTCTTTATATCCTTCTTGTTTGTTTTCAAAAGTACCTATTATGCGCAAATTTAGTCAATGTACTTTTGTGAAGTCCCTTTTATCTTTGCGTTGTAATAATTTAAAAAGATAATGTTATGATTTTAGAAACAGAAAGATTGTTTTTACGTCCATTCAGGGAAGCAGATGCTGCAGATTTATATCATTATGCTAAAGATGAAAGAGTAGGACCAATAGCTGGTTGGCCACCCCATGCAAGTGTTGATCAAAGCAAAGAAATAATCAATACCATATTTGCACAAGATGGAGTATTTGCCATTACACTCAAAGAAGACGATACTGCCATTGGAATGATTAGCCTGATTATAGGAGAAAAAAGTAATTTCCCAATAACAGAAGCAGAAGCTGAGATTTCCTATTGGATTGGAGTACCATTTTGGGGAAAAGGGATAGTGCCGGAAGCAATTCGCGAGGTAGTACGTTTTGGTTTTGAAGATCTAAGATTGGTGAATATCTGGAGCGGATATTATGATGGTAATGTGAAATCTCAAACGGCACAAGAGAAATGTGGATTTAGACATCATCATATTGAAGAGACCAGCCAAAGTATATTTATAGATGAGGTTCGTAAGGAACATATAAGCCGTTTGACAAAGGATGAATGGACAATGGCAGCTTACGGAACGGTATCCTTCTAATGGAGTCGGATTCTTGTAGCTGCTTGACATTACAAAACTTATTTCTACGAGGAAGGATAATATGTTTTTTCTTGAATATGAAACTCCGTTTAAAATGAATATTGTGACAATATGAAAATAAAGAATTTTGAATTTAAAGCAAAAGTGGAAGAGCTTGAAAAATATCAGGATCAGATTCTTAAACTAAATCCTATTGACTTTGGGACAGAACATCAGATAGAGACTTACTTTAATGCTCCAAAGGGAAGATTGAAATTACGTGAAATTAAAGGAAAAGAAAGTAAGCTGATCGATTATCACCGTGAAAATACTGAGGGAAGTAAAAAGTCTGATGTTCTTCTCTATAAACACAGTATGAATGATACTTTAAAACAGATCCTTTCCAATCAAATGGGAGTAAAAGTAATTGTTGATAAAAAAAGAAAAATATACGGAATAGATAATGTAAAGTTTCATTTTGACACAGTTGAAGATCTTGGAACCTTTATTGAGGTAGAAGCAATAGATGAAACAGAAAAGTTCAACTTAGAGGAATTGAAAAAGCAATGTGATTTCTATTATGATTATTTTAATATTCATCTATACCAGGTAGAAAAGTTGTCCTATAGCGATTTACTTATTGATAAATTAGAAAAAAGTCGGAACGCTTAAAAGTAGTATTGGTCATCTCTAATGTTTTGGATATGATTGATTAGATATGGAATAGGTTCAAAGCAGGGAGACTTATACAGAAGGAGAACTGTTTGATGTTTAGTTTATTGATCACATACTTTAAAATGCTTTAACTCTTGTATTGAATTTTATCCTCTTATTGAATAAAGAACATTAATACACTAAATTATTTTTATTTCAAGTTAATTTGGTTTATTAATGTTCTTTATTTTGTTTTAAATAGTATATTTGTATTCATTTTGATTAACGAATATTTATATTTTTAAAAGAGAGGTCATGAATAGAGTGAATGTTTTTTGGTTCAGGAGAGACCTTAGGCTGGATGATAATATAGGGCTTCATCATGCCCTTAATGCCGGGAAAAATGTTGTTCCCATTTTTATTTTTGATACAGATATACTGAATCAGCTTCAGGATAAAAAAGACAGAAGGGTAGATTATATTCACCAGGCTTTACAACGTATTCATAGCAGATTGAAAAAGCATAACAGTGGACTTCATGTTTATCATGGAGATCCAATAGACATTTTTAAAAAAATAGCAGAAGATTTTACTGTTGATACTGTATTTAGTAACAGGGACTATGAGCCACAAGCCATACAGCGTGATCGACAGGTGGCTGAACTATTGTCAAAATATCATATTCAATTTAGGAACTTTAAAGATCAGGTCATATTTGAAAAAAATAACATCCTTAAAAATGACCTTTCTCCATATACTGTTTTCACTCCTTACTCAAAGAAATGGAAAGACAATTTGGGAAATGTAGAATCCGTTACAACAAATTGGGAGTTCTTTGCAGATTATGACGGAGCTTCAGGTGTTATTTCATTAAAAGAAATTGGATTTGAAAAAACGGATATAGAGTTTGTAGAGCCTAAATTGGAGATGGATATCATAGATACTTATGGAGATTACAGAGACTTCCCTGCAATGGATCGTACTAGTCATCTCGGGATTGCGCTTCGCTTTGGAACAATTTCCATCAGGAAATGTGTACAATATGCTGTTAAACATAATGAAGTATGGCTTAATGAACTCATCTGGAGAGAGTTTTTTATGCAGATTCTGTATCATTATCCAAGTGTTGTACACCATTGTTTTAAAAAGAAATATGAGAATATTTCCTGGAGAAATGATGAAAAAGAATTTAAGGCATGGTGTGAAGGTAAAACAGGATATCCAATTGTGGATGCTGGCATGAGAGAACTCAATGAAACCGGGTTTATGCACAATAGGGTAAGAATGATTACAGCCAGTTTTCTTACTAAACATCTTCTCATTGACTGGCGGTGGGGAGAAGCCTATTTTGCAGAAAAACTCTTAGACTATGATCTGGCAGCTAATAACGGGAACTGGCAGTGGGCTGCAGGATGTGGATGTGATGCAGCACCTTATTTCAGGATATTCAATCCCTATGAACAGACTAAAAAGTTTGATAAAGATACTCAGTATATCAGGAAGTGGCTTCCTGAAGATTATAACGAAAACCCCATTGTAGAGCATACAAAAGCCAGAGAACGGGCATTGAAAGTTTATAAAGAGGCATTGGCAGAATAACAAATAAAATAAAAAAAATTGGCTAACAAAGGAATTTTATTAATCAATCTTGGCTCTCCAAGATCAACCGCGGTAGAAGATGTAAAAGAATATCTGGATGAATTCCTGATGGATGAGAAGGTAATTGATTATCGGTGGATTTTCCGGGCACTTTTGGTTCAGGGAATTATTTTAAAAACCAGACCTGCAAAATCAGCGGAAGCTTATAAAACGGTATGGACAGACGAAGGGTCTCCTCTCATTGTCATAACGAAAAAGATACAGCAAAAGCTGCAAAAACTTGTTGATATACCAGTTGAGATCGGAATGAGATACGCGGAACCAAGCATTGAAACAGGCATCAGGAATCTTGTTGAAAAAGGAATTACAGAAATTGTATTGTTTCCTCTTTATCCACAATACGCAATGAGTACTACAGAAACGGTTATTGAAAAAGCGGAAGAAATCAGAAAGAAAAAATTTCCTCATGTCAGGATCAATTATATCCAGCCTTTTTATAACCGGGATCTCTATACGGATTGTCTTGCAGAAAGTATCCGTGAGAAACTTCCGGAAAAATTTGATGCTTTGCTGTTCTCTTATCATGGAGTTCCTGAGCGGCATATTTACAAAACAGATAAGACAAAGACATGTAATATGAATGACTGTTGTTATAAAGATACCTATCCCAGTCATTCATTTTGTTACCGTCACCAGTGTTTTAATACTACTGAGCGGGTGATCAGAAAACTTGGATTACCAAAAGATAAAGTCATTGTTTCTTTTCAGTCCAGATTAGGAAAAGATAAGTGGATAGAACCTTATACAGATCATACATTAGAAACAATACCCGGTAAAGGAATTAAAAATCTTGCCATTGTTTGTCCGGCATTTGTCTCAGACTGTCTTGAGACGCTGGAAGAGATTTCCGTTGAAGGGAAAGAATCATTCCTGGAATCAGGTGGTGAAAAATTCACCTATATTTCCTGCCTGAATGATGAAGACCGTTGGATTGAAGTTATTCGGACTCTGTGTGAAGAGCAGCTTAATCAATTCTATTTAGTATAGTTTTGAGTATATATTGGCATTATTTTTTAAGAAATTAGGTATTTTTGTAGACGATTTGAAACGAATGAATTATACGCTTATTAAAGACTTCATAGACCTGCTGCAGGATTTTGAAACGGAAGCCCGTACTTGTCCTGATGTGTACCCGGGAACCATTCAGGGGTTTAAAGCATGGATTTCTGATAAGGAGAATGCCGGGGAAGTAGCTCATTCTGAAGAACCTTATTGGGAAGGTAAGGAGAATGGGAGAACTCCGGAAAGCGCAATAAATACATTGCTTGTTCATCTTAACCGGTATGCGAAAACCTACTCAAAGTCTGCCATTTCAGATTCTGAATTTTCTACTCAGGAAGACTTTATTTATTTAATTAATCTGAAAGCTTTTGGAGAGATGAGCAAGATGGCTCTGATCAAGAAAAATATTCAGGATAAACCGGTAGGTATGCTTATCATTGCAAGGCTGCTACGTCAGGGACTTATTGAGCAGATGGATTCTGATACAGACAAACGCAGTAAATTAATCCGTATTTCAGAAAGGGGACTGATGATTCTGGAAAAGCAAATGGATAAGATCCGCCAAGCTACTAATATTGTTGCAGGAAACCTTAATCATAGCGAAAAGATGGAACTTATACGTATTCTTAATAAACTGGATCAATTTCATTATCCCATTTTTTCACGGAATATCAATTCTGAACAGCTTATAAACACAGTGTATGATGAGTATTCATTTAAAGATCAGTAGCATAAATTTCTCGCTGAATTTATCTTAAAAAAGAACTGTATTAAAAGACTTAATTAATCTATTAAATAAATCGCTAACTGTATTCAGTTGGCGATATTTTTTTGAAAATAAATGAACAATGAAGAGAGGATGTTTATTTGATCGGTGAGAATAGCTATAAGAGATTTATGTTTATTTTGTATTAATTATTGATTACATGTAAAAAAACGGTATCATAAATTAGGTATTGAGCTTAATTTATATTGTTTTGAACCTATTATTTTTATCCCGTAATATTAATCCATAAAAATAAACTAATAACTATGGGAAATTTTGCATCATCTAGAAACTTAGGTAATGGATATCCAACCCTATAGGCCCTCAGCGATCTGATATTCAGGACATCATGAATCATGCTTGTTTCTTGGCAGAAGGTCAATGAAAAGAAGCAATAGAAAATAATTCTTATGACTATACTCTCTCCGTTCCGAAACCCATGGAGCTTATATATTGCTAAAGAGAGAAAACTATAAAACTACACCATAGAAAACAGGGAAGCTGAAAACTGTTCAGAGATGGTGAACCATGGATTATGACCTAACGCCAGAAAACCAATTCAAATACTAATGTTCCTTTATTGCCGAAAGTATCTATTGTTTTTCTATTTCAATTGGTATTAGTTGCTACAGAGATTTCTTCGCAAATAGGTGTTTATACGTAACTGTAAAATAGGTATTTACACTCTATTTAATGCTTTTTTTTGTGCATATCTTTAAGGTATATAATTGTTTATGAAGTTATTTTGTTTGCAACCCAATATAGTGGTCTAACTTACTTGATCGCAAGGAAGAAAATGTAAATTTTTTGTTTGGGTTCTATTTGTTTTAAGTCGTTCTGCATTTAAACGTGTTTTAATTGCAATCAGTCAAAATGATAATTATGGAAAAAGTATCGATCTCTGGTACTTCTCTGCCCGGTGGAGGAGGAGCAATAAAAGGAATAGGTGAAACATTTCAGCCCAATTCATTTTCAGGAACCGCAGCCTATACAATCCCGGTTCCCATAACGGCTGGCCGCGGGTTAGCACCTTCCCTTTCGTTGGCCTACAATTCCGGATCGGGTAACAGTATCTTTGGTGTAGGCTGGGATGTCGAAATCCCCGAATTTACAATCCGAACCGAAAAAGGAATCCCCAAATATGACGGAACCGATATTTTTCTCTATTCCGGAAAAGAACTGGTACCTAGAGAAAATGCGACCCGCACTGAAACCGATCAACAAGGTGATATATGGAGTATTTGTATTTATTTTCCACGTGTGGAAGATGATTATTCCCGTATCGAATATCATAAAAACCAAACCACTGGAGAGAGCTTCTGGCGTACATTTGCAACCAATAATACGGTATCGGAATATGGATCCGTTCCTGAGGCACGTGTTGCCGATCCCGATGATGCGGCCCGGATTTTTAGTTGGCAAATTGTTTCGATAATTGATCCCAAAGGAAATAAAGTTCAGTTTCGATACCAACGGGAAAACGGTCAGGAAACCGGAATTTTAAACCGAGGCGCCTTTACACGAAATTATATTGACCGTATTTTTTACGGCAATTATTACAATACTTCCAAAGAAGAAAAATTTGCCTTCGAAGTTATTTTTGACTACGGATCGCATGAACTGGATAATTTAACAACAACTGCGGCTGACCCCTATGCTGAGGTACGTCCGTGGGCATGCCGACCGGATCCGTTTTCTTCGTTTAGAAGTGGCTTCGAATTGCGCACTTATCGCAGGTGCCAAAATATACTGTTGTTTCATCATTTTGAAAACGAAAACAACGGAAATCCTTTTCTGGTAAACCGTTTGCAACTTGCCTATTATGATACAACGGATTATAGTAAGGTACCGGATCAGACCGCAGTGATTTCCTGCCTGAAAAAGGTAACCATTACCGGATGCAGAATTCAAAGTGACAGCAGTTACGAATTATTAGCAAAACCTGATCTGGAGCTTACTTTTTCGGTATTTGATGTGGCACCAACTGCAACGTTTAGTACATTAACTGTTGCTGATAATGGGACTATTCCCGGAAAACTTGATACAGGCGATTTTCTTCCGGTTGATTTAAATGGCGCCGGTTTACCCGGCATTTTATATACCCGCGATAGAGGATCGTTTTATTACAATCCGAAAGGAAGTGGCCATTATTCAGAACCAGAACTCGTACCAGATTTTGCAGTGGGTGATTCGGGGGTCATTACCGATTTACAAGGGAATGGAATTAAAGACCTGATGGTAAGCAGTCCCCCCGGATATTATACCAATACCGGACAGGGCTGGGAACCGTTCCAACCTTTTGAACAATATCCAAGCGCATTGGCCGGAACGGAATCGGTGGATTTGAGTGGGAATGGTAAATCGGATTTTTTAGTGGCTTCAGACGATTATCTGACGGTTTATCCCGGATTGGGAAACTTTGGATATGGCGAACCGCAACAAGTACCGGCGCCTGAAGGGTTCCCGTTACAAAGTCAGAATTCCGGAAAAACATCGGTCACTTTTGCCGATTTGTTTGGTGACGGATTACAGCATCGGGTTGCCGTGGCAAACGGAACGGTTTATTGTTGGCCTAACTTAGGATACGGTCGGTTTGGACAACGTATCCAATTAATAAATGCGCCATATTTTGAAACCGGTTTTGATGCTTCCCGATTTTATTTTGCCGATCTGAATGGAACCGGTACTATGGATATTGTATATGCATTAGGCAATACGGTTCAGCTATTTATCAATAAAAGCGGAAATAGTTTTTCGGAAGCCATTACTATTACTTTACCGGAATCGTTCGATCCGTTAGATAGCCTTCATTTTGCTGATATATTGGGAACAGGAACGAGTTGCCTGGTTTTTTCGAAACTAACCGATACGCCAAGGCATTATTACCTGAATTTTTCGGGAGTCGATCCGCAGGATATCGCTATGGTAACATTAAAACCCTATTTGCTTACCGAAACCAATAACAATACCGGTAGCCGAATGGCTTTGCATTATTCCAGTTCGGTGCGCTTTTATCTGGAAGACGAACAGGCCGGAAAACCCTGGAAAACCCGTTTGTTTTTTCCGGTCCAGGTTATCGACCGCATTACGCAGACGGACGCTGTTTCAGAATCTTGCTACGTTCAGGAGTTTGGTTATCACGACGGATATTATGATCCTGTGGAAAGAAGTTTCCGCGGATTTGGTTTTGTAGAATCATGGGATACACAAACCTACGAAGTGTTTACCGCGACCGTTCAGAACCAGGAGTTCCCAGTAAACGAGATCAATAAAGAATTGTTTGTCCCTCCGGTATACACCAAAAAATGGTTTAATACAGGAGTGTTTGAAAGTTATGATGCATTACAGGAGCAATACCGGGCTGATTTCTTTAAGGGCGATGCTAATGCCTACGATTTTCCGGACAATGTGTTTGCTACCGATATTTATACTGCCAATGGCAAAACGTTTCGGGAAGCTTTTGTAGCCTTAAACGGAAACCGTATCCGGACAGAAGTTTACGGATTAGATGATCAACCCGAATCGAGTGTGCCTTATGCGGTAGAACAAGCTAATTATGCCGTGGCTTTGATTCAGGCGGCATCCGATGAAGAGCATGCTATTTTCCGCGTCGATCCACGGGAACATATTGCTTATCATTACGAACGCAACGCAAACGATCCGCGGGTAGAACAACAATTTACACTCGAAGTAGATCCTCAAAGTGGTACAGTAAAACGCGCATGTGTCATTTATCTGCCGCGTCGTACACCATTAACTAACAGCGTTTCGTTATATCCAGAACAGCAACAACTCTTGGCGACTTTTACAACGACTGATGTGATCAGTGCTGACGAAAACGAAATGTATTGGATGGGAATCGTAGGCCAGGAGCAGGCGTTTCAATTGTCGGGCTTTGCCCTGGAAACGGGTAAGGAATACATGGATTTCGATTACTGTAATCACCTCATAGAAGAGGCACTACAAAATATCATTCCTTATGGAGTATCACCCGGAGAAACAGTTGCAGCCTTACAGCTTTCCTGGACCCGCAATTATTTCTGGAATGAAACACAAGATAATTTTTTACCATTACTCACAATCGCCTCACGGGGATTACAGGCGTATACTGCCACAGCACAATTTACCCAAAATTATATCGATTCA
Source organism: Chryseobacterium sp. BIGb0232 (assembly GCF_024810195.1). Lineage (NCBI taxonomy): Bacteria > Pseudomonadati > Bacteroidota > Flavobacteriia > Flavobacteriales > Weeksellaceae > Chryseobacterium > Chryseobacterium sp. BIGb0232. The sequence continues at coordinate 316,059 of NZ_JANUEH010000003.1, read as the reverse complement.
GCCTATAAGGGGAAATTAACGAATGATGTTGTTACCAATGCCGGATTTGTTTTCGATAAAGAAACGGGCTATTGGTGGAACAACGGAACGGTACAAACTTATTTTAAAGCCGATACACCGGAGTTGTTTTTTTTGCCTAATGAAGTGATCAACCCTTTTGTTGCAGCCGATTCAGAATTGTCGGTTTGCGGGAAGATCGGCTACGATGCACCGTATAACATTCAGGTGGTGGAATTAATAGAATATATTGATCCCGATAACGACATCAAAAACACACAGCTACTCACACTAGATTATCATACCTGTACACCCAAACAGTTGGTGGATATTAATGGTAATGTGTCGCAGGTACTTTACGACCCGTTAGGACAGGTGCGTGTTTCATCTCTATTCGGAATTAAAAATGGTGATTTGGAAGGCAGCATGCTCCTGTATCCGTACGGCGGTTTTCCGGCAGCATATCAAACACGAACAACAGCACCGGATGGAGCACCGATCACAATACAATCGGTTTTAGACCAACAGGACTACTATATGCAAGGCGCCTTGACTTACTTTTTCTACGACGAGTACAACTGGACCGATCGTAAACAACCGTTGGCGGCTATATCTTTATCGGCAACCAATTTTATTCATAAAGGTGCTGAAAATTCAGAATGTCGCATCCGGATTGAATTTTCAGATGGTTTTGGCCGGATTATCGAACAAAAAGAATTAGTCGACCCGGGATTGGCTTATGTCGACAATAAACTGGTTGAGGTCGAAGAACGCTGGAATACGTCCGGCCGAACCGTATACAATAATAAAGGACTAGTAGCACAACAATACCTGCCTTTTTTTAGTGAAACTTCCGATTACGAAAATCAGCAGACATTGATTGATGAAGGGAATATGCCTCCTCCTTCGGTAATGCATTATGACTCTCTCGGTCGGTTAATTCGTACCGACGATCCGAAAGGTTTTTTTTCACAGATCACTTTTACCGCCTGGGAACAGAAAACATACGATGCAAACGATACGGTATTGGATTCGGATTATTATAAAACGTTTATGGCTAATTATCCGGCCAATCCGACTCAGGAACAGCAGGACGAAAAAAATGCTTTAGATAAGGCAGCCAAATGTTATAATACACCCACAACCGAGGTTTTCGACAATACCGGAACGCAGTTTTTGCTTCAGACAAACAATCTGGGAAAAGTTACTGCTGCTACATTCGACGCCATTGCCATCGGATCCGGCAGTACGAGTGCCGAGATTGTACAGGCTTTGGTTACTGCCGGTTATATTACTGCCGAAGGATGGCTTACCGCAATTTTTACACCCTATCAACTCGGATTTGAATTGCAGTTGGCTCCGAAATTCAATGGTATAAAAGAACAGATTACCCTTATCTTGTTGCAAGGTGTATTAACATCTTACTCGGAAACCGATATACAAAGCCGGGTGCTAATACAAATAGATCCACGCTTGTATTACACGAATGCGACTACGGGTACAGATTATATTAATCAGCGCAACACCTATCAGATGAACGAAACAAGTGCGCTGATCACCGAAAGTGCAGATGCCGGAATGGAGTTTCATTTTAACAATATCATGGGGTTGTTATGTTGGTCGTGGACACCAAGAATGTATAACCAACGCATTACTTATGATCGTTTACAACGTCAGAAAACTCTACGGGTTAAGCGATATGTTGATGGCGACCCGATTGTTCCGGTCGATCAATATCCTTTAGTAGAGGTGTGTACTTATGGCGAAGAAATTCAGGATGCCGCCTCGTTAAACCTCCGCGGAAAATTGTACGAACAAAAAGATTTATCGGGAATTTTAACGTTTAACAGGTATGCACTTACCGGACAATCAATTTCGAAAAGCCGCCGGATGACTACCGTTTATAAAGATGCTATCGATTGGAACGATCCGGCAAAGGTTCCTTTAGATCCCAAGACTTTATCACTCGAACAAATCTATAATGCTGTAGGCGATTTACTAACCGAAACAACAACCGATGGTACTGTAACACAACGCGGCTATTCGAAATCGGGCTTACTGGCAACGATCGATCTGAAATTACCGGACGGAAAGTCAAAACCGGTTATCCAACGAATTGAATATAACGCTTCAAACCAACGAAACCGGATTGTTTTTGCCAACAATTCATCAACGGTTTGTACTTACGAAGCGACTACACAGCGATTGATCACCCTTAAAAATACCCGATTGGTAACTTTGGGCGAAAATCCGCTGTTGCAAAACATAACCTATGTATACGATCCTGTGGGTAATATTACAAGATTACGGGATTTAAGTAGGGATACTATTTTTTATAACAATCAGAAGGTGGTGCCGCTATCGGATTATACCTACGATATTTTATACCGTTTGTTGGCGGCAAACGGCTATCAGCATCCTGGAATATTAGCCAACACCTATCAGAATAACGTGGTGAACAACGACTTTAAACAAAGTAAATTTTCGGTTGCACCTTCTGATTATGATAAACTGGAAAACTATAGTGAAAGCTATACCTACGATAATTCCGGAAACCTAACTCAGTTAAAACATATTGCCAAATCGGCCTCCTGGACCCGCGATTTACCGGTTGAGGTGGATTCCAATCGTTTAACCGGTATTACGTACGACGACTCCGGGAATTTGCGTCAGATTATGATCAATAAACCCGTGGCGCTGGATTATAACTGTTGCGAAAATCTGGTGCGCGCCGCTATTATTACCCGCCCGGAAGAAGAAGATGATGCCGATTATTATGTATACGACAGTGCAGAACAACGCACACGAAAAGTGAGCGAAAGAATGGCAAACGGAGGTACTGTAAACATGATGGAAAGTACGGTATACTTTGGCAACTACGCCTTAAAACAACAGCAAACAGTTACCAATAATACAACGACCACCACCTTAGAACGCGAAACCTTACGCATTATGGATGGCGAAACCTGTTTATTGATTATGCATTACTGGAAGCTCGACGACAATAAAAAGGAAAAACAAACCGGCGACCGCTCATTCCGATGGCAGCTTTGTACCAAACTGGATTCCGTAGCGGTTGAAGTCGACGATCAGGCACTGCTGATTAGTTACGAAGAATATTTCCCATATGGCGGAACGTCTATTATTGCAGGTCCGAATCAGCAGGAAGTGAGTCTTAAAAACTACCGGTATTCCGGAAAAGAACGGGACGATACTACCGGATTATATTATTACGGGCATCGCTACTATGTTCCCTGGCTGATGCGCTGGAATAAACCCGATCCGGCCGGTGGCGTCGATGGTCTCAATTTATATGCTTTTTGTATCGGTAATCCGGTTAGCATGAAAGATGCTGACGGACTAAGTGCAAGTGGTAAGGGAGGAGCCGCAAAAAAAACAAAGAAAAAAAAGGCTTCTGCATTAAGCGACAGCTCGGGAACCGATGCAGATGATGAATCGGATGGTGGAAAGTCGCTTAAAAAACCCAGATTGCTGAAGGTTTCCAAAAAGATTCGTAAAGAAAAAAGTAAGAGGTTGAAAGAAAAAATAGCTTCCAGGCATGGTGGCAATATGAAATTAGCCAAACGTGTCCATCAGTCCAATTTATATACAGGAGCCACCGAGGAGATTGTCGCTCCTAATAAAGGGATGAGTCCCGAACGGTTACTGGTTCGCCATTTATCGACGGCTCTTTTGGCTCAAAACGAGGAGTTTACCGAAGTGCAGGCAGCAATCAATCATACTGAAAAAACGATTTATGTAGCCAGCAACAAAAAGCAAAATGAACTCAGTACATTATTGTCAGACACCCTTAAAAATTTTACCATTCCGGATAAAAAAAACTATTCAGGACGTGTAGCTCGACATCTGGGTAAACTGGAAACCGAGATCAACGGAGCGTATCAAGATTATAAACTGGAATTTGTTAAAGGACATGAAGAACAACATGCCGAAACCAAAATTGTGGAAGCCGGAAAACAATTCAATTATATCGGCGGTACACGTCGACCTTGTCTGGCTTGTAGTCTGTTTTTCCAGATTCATAGTATTGCTACCACATCCTATGGTCAGCACCCTGGCGCTTATTGGGATTCTGTAGCGGCACTTCTTTCGTTGAGCCCTTATCAGGAACACCTGAGTCTGACGACCTATGCAGGAATATATTATAAAAATTTCGGGGTATCTGCCAGTCATGTACACGATTACGATACCGATAGTGAATAATGATATTAAAAAACAGTAAAACTACTACTCATGGAAGTAAAACAACTGATTCATAAATTTTATGAAGTAAATCCGGACATAGATTTGCTAACGGCCAATCTTCATATGGAAGAGACCTTAGCCTCCATAAAGCTACCCAAAACCAAATCTCGTACCACCGCAACCAACATGGTAGAACAGCTCAAACAAGTGGCTCGGGTGGTACGCTTACATCCGGAAGCGCAAACGGGCAATAAATTAACGGCTGATGTGATGGTTACTCTATACGGAAAATTCGATGGATTAAACTCAGCTCACGACATTGCCAGACAAAGCGGAGAAGTATTTGTAAAAGAATATACCGATGCTTTTGGCTGCCCCAAAGTAGCATCGGAGGTATACAGGAGAGCAACTGAAGTAACCAATAATGTGGCCAATCTTACCAATGCCATTTTAAATATGTCGACGCCGCTTTCTAAAGCGATATCGACTTCATCTGTAAGTGAAGAGGTAACCGAGTATTTTACTGGATTGGTAGGCTATCAGGAACTGTTTGGAAGTCTAAACTATTGCGATTGCCCGGAATGTAAATCGGTACTGGGACCAGCAGCCTATTTTGTCGATCTAATGCGTATTGTACAAAAATACATTACAGAACCCAATACCGCTACCATACCCCATGCAAGTACATTGGCTGTAAGACGTCCTGATTTGGGAACGATACCGCTAACCTGCGAAAAAACAAATACAATTGTCCCGTATTTACAAATCATCATTGAACGTTTGGAACAAAGTCTGTCGACCAGTTGGAAAATTTCGGGTACGACCGATTTGTACAAGCAGCTTGCTGCGACGTATTATCCGTTTAACTTACCATTCTTGCAACCGTTAAGCAGCATACGGATTTATCTCGAGGAACTAAAAACAACACTGGCCGAGGTATTTGCCTGCCAACAGCTAACCGGACCGCAATTGGCTGCCGAACAATTGCAAACAACCCTCGAAGGTTGGAATTTGCTTAAAACGGCAACGGTAGATACCGCGAAATTACAAACCTATTTTGGGGTGGCGAAACTGGACGATCTGAATAGCTTTAAAGTCTTTTCTAAACAAACCGATTTACTGGTAACGCAAGTCCAGGATTTACTATACCAAAATTTATCTGGTACCGAAATTACAGCTGGACTAAATACCCAGTTCTTTATCAATAAGGGGTTAACCAAACCGATTGTAGTGGGGAATACTGATTCGGTAAATACCATCGATAACCTGACGCCAACGGCTCTGGATCAGATTAATCGCTATTTGCGCCTTACGTTGCTTAGCGAATGGTCGTTTGATGATCTGGACTGGGCTTTACATGCTTTGAATAACGGAACACCGGAAATTAATGAAAGCATATTACAACTGGTACCAAAATTAGAACAACTGGTTACCCGAATGAATAGCGATGTCGCTACGGTAAGTACCTATTTGTTTGATTTGAAGACTTACGGAATGGGGAACGATCCGGCACAGTCGACAGCACCGTTTGATGTCGTGTTTAATACCGGACAAACCACTTTATACCACCCTAAAAATAGCGCAACGGTAGCCTATCCGCTTAATAAAACCTATCTGGATACGCCACTAAGTTGGGAATATGCTTCCAACAGCGGAAACAATCCGGCCAATGCGGTTCGTGTTGCTTCGGCCTTGGGCGTTTCGCAAAACGATTTGCAGTTGCTGGTTTCGGCTTTATATACGAGTACACCAACTATCGTGTTAAATGTACCAACCATTTCGACCTTGTCGCGTCATGTACGCCTGGCGGGATATTTTAAATTAAGCATCCAAGATTATCTGAGCTTTTTAAGTTTATCGGGAAAAGTACAACTGGTTTTTACAATTGATGAGCTGATGGTACTAATTGACAACAAAGAAACACTGGCTACAGTGACCCGATTAACGTTAGAGGATCTCAATTATACGGTAAATGCGGTTGTATCGCCAACCGTTAACATTTTATACTATCCCGATAAAAGTGAAGCATGGCTTAAAACACTACCGATACTTATTCCGGTATCCGATTCTGAAGACGATCAATTGATCAAACTTTACGAACAGGTTGGTGCGTTCTTCGGTATTCCATCCTCATTGGCGCAATCGGTTTTGGCACTTACTGTTACCAATCCTCTTACTATATTCCTGAATCCCGATACGACCAACGCGATAAAAGCATTAAGTCTAATTTCACGTTGGTTGGTATGGGTAGAAAAAACGGGAGTCAGTCGGGATTTACTCGATAACATTGCTGTCAGTAAAGCGGCTTATGGCATTACCGATACCACAAAACTAACGTTTGCAAATAGCATTGTATTACTTCAGTTCCAGTTTTTTACCGGTATTTATAATGATGTAAACAATCGGTTTTCAGACTACATGACGGCGGTTACCGGCAATAAAAATGATGTTGCCGCTGCGATTTTGTCGGAAGCAACCGGATGGGATAAATCGATAATCACAGCATTATATGCCTTAAAATATACCAATCAGGTCGACCGCCTGTACAGCATGCAGGCCGTTATTACATTGCTTAATAAAACAGGCTTAAACTTGGATGCTTTTCAGGGGTTACTTAGTCTGGCCGGAAAAGGTGTTGCCGACTGGGATAAATTCGTAGCACAGGAAAACAAATTATTAACCGCGATTCAGGCACGATATAATGTAGGAAGCGACTGGAATCAGCTGGCCGTACAAATTGGCGGTAAAACCGCATCAGCCCAAAGAGACGCTCTGATTGGAGCGACTATCTTTGCCCTGCGCTCGGCCGATGCCACTGCCTACATCCAGAATACACGCGATTTACACGACTATTTGCTTATTGATGTGGATATGTCGGATGTAGCACAAATTTCCTATATCAAAGAGGCGCTTAATGCTATTCAGTTGTATATGAACCGTTGTCATTCGAAACTGGAAGCCGGTGTGGTACTTTTACCGATCCCTGAAGTTTGGTGGGAATGGATGATGAATTATCGGGTATGGGAAGCCAACCGCGAAATTTTCCTCTATCCTGAAAATTATCTCGATCCGGCTTTCCGTAGCTCCAAAACCGATCTGTTTAAACAACTGGAAAACGACCTAAAGCAAAACGACATTACCGAAGGCAATGTAACATCGGCTTATATGAAATACCTGGAAGGCTTTGCAGAACTGGCAAAACTGGTTTATGTAGATGCCTATTATTGTAGGGTTTCTGACGATACCCGCGATAATCAGCCGACCTTGTTTTTGTTTGCGCGCACCGCTACCAATCCGTATACCTATTACTATATCACAAGGGAGAGCGAAGGTACCTGGTCGCAATGGATTAAAATTGATCTGGCCATTAATGCCGTACAAATTACACCGGTTTATGCCTTTAATAAGCTGTTCCTATTTTGGGTAGAACAAAGTGTTGCGATCGATAAAACACCGAATACCACTACCGAAAATATTGTGAAGGCCTCGATAAACTATACGTTTTATAATTTCCAGAATCAATGGGTACCGGCACAATCACTGGTAAAAGATTATATTATCGATGTTAGTCCAAGTGCTTATAGAACTGCAAATAATAAACTTTTTCCAGACAATTTCTTCGATCCCAATAGTCTTTGGTGGAATAAAGTATATCCGCTCAAAATACAGCAGGATAGTTTCTGGGAAATTGCCAATGGCGGTAATCGATTTGAACAATTAGTGATTGCCTTCGGCCCAATGATTGATACTACGGTGCAATATCCGCAACCGGTCAATAATCCACCGAATGATTCCAATCCGGCAGTTCAGATTTTTGAAAATCAATTGTTTGAAACAGGGCAAAACTATAATTATGTCTATAACCTGGGTTATAAAGGGCAGTTGCCCTTGTTTAAGCCGATTGTTTTAAACGATAGTCTGGATAGCAGTTATTTGGTAAACCCCGACGAAATCCTGTTTTTCGAAAAAGACAGCGATAAAAGTAACAACCTGTTTACTCCACAAATCGACGCGACATCGGGACAAATGAACCTGATTAGTACTTCCCGTACAATTTACGATAATGATATTGCAGGACAGATTATTACTCCGGCCATTCCAACACCACAAACTTCCTTAACTGACAGTTCTTTTATTTCGACCGATGCCGGTATTAATGCGGCCGGTTCTAAAACGGTTTATAATACGTTGGTTGATTATGGTTATATCGATAATAACGGTATGCTGGGACGTTCTGATTATGCGGAAATGCGCACCGATGTGATGAGCATTTTTGATGGCGATTCTGGTCAGCTTAAAAAGACACAGTTTGTAATGGGAGTCGTAAACAGGGCCAGTGGTTCCCGCTGGTTATCCCAAAATGTACGGAATAAAAATTATGGATTGTTTACGATTAAAAACGCCGTAGGAACCTTTGTTTTTTATGGTGACAAAGAAGCGTTTTTAATGGAAGATCCGGATAAAGATCCGGTATTTATTTCCGATTTGTTGTTTAATGCCGACACCATGTTTTTGGAAACATCGTTCCTTTCCTCGGGCGCCGGTATCGATGCCAGTGGATCCAGCCAGATTTATAATAATCTGATTGATTACGGGTATTTTACAGCCGACGGACAACTGGAACGTGGTACAACAATTAACGATCTGAATAAGGCGCTCAATGAGATGCTGCAAGGACAACCGAATAAAACCGATAAGGTCGATTTGGTTATGGATATATTAACCAATCAACCGCTGTTTTATAATACTGATTTTATTTCTGACAGTGCCGGGATTAATACCAATGGTTCTAAAAATATTTTTGATCAGCTTATGCAGGCCGGGTATCTTGATAAAAACGGCCGTTTAATGACGGATATTGATTTTAATGAGTTAACCGGTGAGCTTTACGATATTCTGAGAGGGCAACCGGATATTGATAAAAAAGTACGTTTTGTGGTACAGGTGTTGTATCAGGCAGAATATCCGTCATCTATCGGATTCTTCCGAAGTTTGAACACCACTCCTTATGCGTGCGAATATAATTTTAAAGCGATACGTCTTACCACGGGAGCTATTCATAACCTTAGTGCCCGTATTTTTTCCGGTGGTGTCGACAAACTGTTGTCGCTCGAGAGTCAATTGATCCCGGTGGATCCGGAATTGCCTTTTAACAGGTTTGGTTTTGAAGAGCCATATGTTATCGCTCCTGAAGCTCCCGATGGCGGACAGGTCGATTTTAACGGGGCGTATGAATTGTATTATTGGGAATTGTTTTTCCATGCGCCCATGTATATTGCCAATTTACTAAAGACAAATCAGGTATTTGATCAGGCTGAAAAATGGTACAAATATATTTACGATCCAACGGCGGCTCCGTATCTGGTAGAGGCAGATTCTTTTGTGTGTGCCACGATAGGAGTTACCGATTCGAGTCGTATTTACCGAGTTTTACTGGACAACAAATGGATTGATAGCGAAGGATATGTGAGCAGTAAATTTACAGCCAAAACAAATCTGGATTCGATTCTTTCTTTCCTTCAGCCGGTACAAATTCAATCGGTAAAAAACGTATTGCTCAACCATCAGGTAGCGCGTGATATTTGCCGCGTATGGCAGTTTAATCCTTTCCGGAACCATACGGTAGCTTCGTTGCTCGAAAACATTACGAACGCCAAACAAATTGCAGCTTACAATCAGTATCCGTTCGATCCGCATGCTATTGCCCGTTTGCGTATTGGCGCCTACGAAAAAACGATTGTAATGCAATATATCGATAATCTGATTAAATGGGGCGACTGGTATTTTTCGCAGTACACCTGGGAGAGTAATACCACGGCGAATATGTTGTACATCTACGCTTATAATTTACTTGGGCCAAAACCGGAGGACCTTGGACCGTGTCAGGCCGAGGATCCTGCGAATTTTAACGACATTGTAGCTCAATATGGCGACAGTATACCTCAGTTTAAAATTACCCTCGAAGATCATGTTGGAAGTGGTTCCAGCGGATTAAATTTCCAACCGTATAACGATATTGATGCTTATTTCTGTGTACCGGAAAATGACAAGCTCGAACAATACTGGGACACTGTTATCGATCGACTTTATAAAATAAACAATAGCTTAAATATTAATGGGATACCGCAACCATTGCAATTATTCGAACCACCTATTGATCCTGGTTTATTGGCACGTGCTGCAGCAAGCGGTGGTAATCCGTTAAGCATTATGACGCAAAATGCGGCTATTCCGGCTTATCGCTTTGAGTATCTTATCGATCGGGTAAAAAATATAGCTTCTACATTAAGTCAGTTGGGATCCGGTTTATTAAACGCACTGGAACGTAAAGACGATTCGGCACTGGCCAAATTACAGGCCACGCAGCAAAATGTGCTGCTTAATCTTAACACAATGATTAAAGAACAGGAGATCGAAGAGGCCAAACAAAACATTGCCGGTTTGCAACAAAATCTGTTAAGTGCTCAAAATCGTGAACAGTTTTACCAACAGCAGTACGACGAAAACCTGAGTGCTCTTGAAATCGCCAGCCTTTCGTTACAAGGCTCGGCCATTTATCCGGAATCGGTTTCGATTGGAATTAACGGAATTTCGGTTGCCGGTTATCTGGCGCCGAATATCTTTGGTTTTGCCGATGGAGGGATGAAGTTTGGAGATGCCATCAGTGCGGGCGCTCAGATTGCACAAACGACTTCGTCTATTTTAAACCAGAGTGCCGGAATTATTGCGACGACTGCTCAGTATAACAGACGACGTGACGATTGGAAGTTGCAACAGCAAACGGCGACCTATGATGTGGCTCAAATTCAGGATCAGATTAATTCGGCTAATGCACAATTACTGATCAACCAGCAGAATCTGGTGATTCATAAAAAAACAATTGATCAGGAGAATACCTATGAACAATTCCTGACGACCCGTTTTACGAATATGGATTTCTATTCGTGGATGATCAGCCGATTATCAACCATTTATTTCCAATCGTATCAGCTTACGCTGGGAATGGCGTTGGCAGCACAATCGGCTTATCAGAATGAGATGAACAGTACCGAACAGTTTATTCAGTTCGATTATTGGGATACGCTTCACAAAGGATTGTTGTCGGGCGAAGCTTTATTATTATCGTTACAACAAATGGAACGCAGTTATGTGTTGAAAAACACGCGTACTTTCGAAATTGAAAAGACGATTTCCTTGCTACAACTGGATCCATTACAGTTTATGGAATTTAAAACAGGACTTCATTCGGGAGTAAAAGGAACACTTCGTTTTAAACTTTCGGAACAGTTGTTCGATTTTGATTTCCCAGGACAGTATCTGCGTAAAATCAAAACTATCTCGGTATCAATTCCTGCTGTAGTAGGACCTTACCAAAATATTAATGCGGTATTGCGACAAACCAAAAATTATACCGTGATGCAACCTAAAATCAATGCGGTTAAATATGTTATGGATCCGGTTAATAATCCCGATCCGGGTAATGTACGTGTAGACTGGATTCCAAACCAGAAAATCGCACTTTCCAAAGGTATGGACGATAATGGTTTGTTTGTGCTCAACTTTAACGACAGCATGTACCTGCCGTTTGAAGGAACAGGTGCTGTTTCGGAATGGGAATTAAACCTGCCGCCGGAAACCAATCATTTCGATTTTAATTCAATATCCGACATTATCGTAAAAATCAGCTATACGGCTTACGAAGATATGGGACAGTTTGCCACCGATGTAAAAAATCAGCTGCAATCCCAGAATCCACCTTATCCGTATCAGGTAGCCAAGCAAATTGTATTGCAACAGGCTTTTAGTGCTAATTGGTATCAGTTTATGCATCCGCAACCGAATCCGGTAACGCAATCGATGCCGTTTAGTTTAACCGATGCTATTGTGCTGCCAAACCTCAAAAAGGTAGCATTACAATCGGTAACAGTGGTGGTGCAAACTCAAAATAATACAACGGTTTCCGATAAACAGGCGGGTAGCTTCTTAACCTTAAAACAAACGGGTAAAAGCGATCTGAGCATTCCGATAACGAATAATGTAGGAACGGTTGCTCTTAGCGGGCCTTTTGAGGCAGAAACAGCAGAACTTCTATTTACGATCGCCAATACACCGGATGAATTGCTTACGGCTGATAAGAAACAACTGGATCCGAACAAATTAAGCGGACTGCTCATTATTATTAACTATACGTCTAACGTATTTACAAAACAATAAAATTTATCATCAACTAAATATTAACCTTTAAACTTAAAAATTATGGCATGGGAAGAATGCGTAACATCAATTAGGGCGAACCTTGACCCTAACGCAAAAGAAGTAAATCAGGTAACCTGGACAGGGCCAAAGGCACAGGTTACAGAAGACAATCTGGAATCCGATAGTTTTTCGGCTAGTAAACCGTTTGCCTTGATTTGTCCGGACCGTCACTGTCAGGATTACGGCGATTTTTCGCCTCAGGCACACGCTTTATGTAACTGTAAAGACGTGAATGGAAATCCAATTCCGGATTGTGTTCCTAAAAATGTACTATATCCTTATCCGAGTGGTGTTTGCTTGAACATCAACAATACATCCGATTATAGTACCAAACGCGGGCGAGCTTGTACCAATCAAGGTAGTAATTATTATCCATTAACGTGTTTCTGTTGTTGTTCGTGTTATGCGAACGGTACCAAAATTGCTGTTCCGACGGGATTCAAAACGATTGAGTACTTTCAAACGGGAGATGAGGTATTAACGGCATCACTGGCAACAGGATCATTGAAATGGAATACCGGAAAAGTGGCGTATAGTATGGGTACCGGGCCAGACGGACATCAGTCGGCCATGGTATATATGCACTATGGTGACGACGATCGTCAGATTATTGTAACTCCGGATCAGTTGTTTTTAATGAGTACCGGAAAATTAAAACGTAGTGATCGTTTGGTTCCGGGTGTGGACGAATTGGTAAATGAGTGGGGCGAGGCAGTGCCGATTCACGAAATCAGTATCGGAGAATATATAGGTGGGGTACACCATATTTCTACTGCTGCTGCCTTCGATGGGGTTATAGACGGACACTTGTTATTGTCGGAAGGTGTTGTTTCGGGCGATTTTACCTTACAGGCCAATTCGGGTCAACTTATCGATATGGGTGCAATGGAAGATCATAAAGAATTGCCTAAAATCGGTTCGGAAGAATACGAGAAAAAGTATTCGCAATTATCGAAAGAATACTATGGTGTAATGCATATTACGGCATTAAGCGACGGAAAAAGAGAAAAAGTACAACGTCCACAAAAATTCTATCTGCATGGCGAACGTTCGATCAATGTTCCGAATACAGCAGCAGCGTATCTGGACGATGCTCAGGCAGCAGACGTGTACAACAATGCACCGCGTTGGAGTTTTGAAGATATTGGAATGAACAGCTCGCTAATAAAATATGTACTGCGTCTGTTTAAAGGGTTTTTCCCGGAAATCAATTTCTATTATGATCAGTCAAACGTAACGCCTAATGCATATGCTTTTGTGCTGATGGATATGCAATACATTGTGTTAACGGGTGGTTTAACGCGTTTAAAAGGAATGGAACAGGAAGGATTATCGTTTATATTGGCGCATATGATTTCGACGCTTCAAAAATCGAATCCGACTGGGGCTAATGGCTGGACTTCTGTGGCTATGGCCGATTATTACAGTATAGGTTTCCTAATGGATGTTTATTTCGGGAACAATTTCGGAACCATGTACAATCCTGGAATTAAACAATTGGATACTTCGTTGTTTAAATATATTTCGCCCGAAAATCAGGCGTATATAAACGATCCGTATCAGCCTACAGTAGATACGCGTTTCGACGCACTGGATGCAGGTAAAGCAATGGATTTCCCACCTGATGGAATTGGTGGCCCAACAGCCGGTGGATTGAAAGTTGTAAATGTTAAAGCATTTCCGCCAATGGTAGGGGCGTTTAGTTTTGTGAATCAGGATATTGACGAAGCGGCATCGGAAGACGCATTCCATTTGTTGGTACAAAACAAAGTGGTGACTGCTGATGGTGAGGTTTCTCCGGACTTTACAGTGAATACCGACCTAAACTTTTTATTCCCTCATGTTTCGGATGAAAATCAACGCAGCATGATGATCGAACAGGTTCGCAGTAGTCTGATTCACGCGATGGGACTTATTCAATTGGAATTTAACGATCTTGTCAATCCGGCTTCGGCTTCCAGCTACCACGATTTTACACTCGATCCGGATGCCCGTATCGGTAGTGTTGTGGCAAAAACCAATATTCCTGTGGTGGAAATTGCTGCCGAAATTAAACGTGGTGTTAAATATACGTTGACTGCATCTACGAATGTTCGTTCGTTTAACGGATCAACAATTGATTTACAACAACGATCTATTTCTTTTGAAATCTAAAAGAGAGGATTACTATCGCTGCCGGTAATCTTGCCGGCAGCGATTTTAACTAAAAACCTGAATCTATGGAATTGAATGAACTAAAAGAAATGACCGACATTAGCGAGGCTTGTGTGCGGTTTAGCGAAATTTTGGGATCGTCGAAACCTGTTCCGGACGGTGTGTTGTATGCTGCACTTGAGGATGAGGATTATGCACGGAATTTATTACTAGCTCGTAGAAGTCCTGAATTGATGGATATGCTATTCGCCCAACGGACCCAATACAGTCCGAAAACAGTTGTTCCACAAGAAGAAAAGCAAAGCGGCTATACCAACCTGCAATTGCTTGAAAAGTTAGGGAAATCGATGTGGAAATGGGGTTTGGTTGGTTTTTCTACCGTGACGGAAGAGGTTTATAACAAACGACTGGCGGCCTGTGCTTCGTGTGATCAATTAGAAGAAGCCCCAGATCAATTGGTGTATAAAATCAGCTTAAAGAAAAATGAAGATAAACGCACCTGCAAAACCTGTGGCTGTGTTGTGGCCAGGAAAGCAAGGTTAACAAACGATACCTGTCCCCGGGAAGATTCCGGAAACCCCGGATTTAATCGTTGGGGTGAGTAAATACCATCCCTGCAAAGATTCTTTGCAGGGATGGTATTTTTAATCGATATAAATCGAAAAATACAGATTATTTAATAAAAAAGTATTTTTCTCTCCGCCAATTGGGAAACTAAAACAAAAAAATCCAGAAAATCTTGAATTTACAGGAATTGAATATCGAACTACCAGAGTAAATTCTGTATTAAGTAGTATGCTTCTTGTAACCAATAAGTTAAGTTATGTGAATAATAAGGAAAATGATAAGAAGATAGCTTATTCCTGTTTGGTAGCCCCAACAGTTGATTTTTCGAATTTTTTTAAAAGAATATTTATTGCGAATAGAAAGTATATATGAATATTTTGATTCTAGAGATAAGGCGTTTTGATTTCAAAATTTATATAAATGTCCCGTCCTGAAATAAGTTGAAAGTTAATCAACTTATTATGAAAGATCAAGAATTAAAAAGTGAAAAATAAAGACAAAGAGACTACAGTATTGGCTTTATATTAAGGGCAGTTTCTCAGGTGGAAAATGGCAGTTACGCCTATAAACAAGCCCAAAAGAAAAGGAGTATGATATAAACGAATTTCTCCCAAAAGATACCCTCCAATTATTCCGTTTACTTTTGTTTTTTGAAAATTAGCACATGTGTATTATCATTTTTTGGATATTTAATTTACTGCCTGAATTAATCTAAAGGTTTATGAGTACTGATTGCGACTCTGTTCCATGCATTAATGGTAATAATAGCCATCATAATCAGGCCAATATATTCTTCTCGAAACAACTGGGCTGCCTTTTCATAAGTATCCTGAGATAATCCATTTTTACTGATCAGTGTTATTTCTTCCGTCATTGCTAAAATAGTACGTTCTTCTTCTGAGAATAAATCTGTTTCTCTCCATGCGTTTAACAGGAAAATACGTTGGGCAGTTTCTCCCTGATTAATGGCATCATGAGTATGTAAATTGAGGCAGTAAGCACATCCATTTATTTGGGAAGCTCTGATCTTTATAAGCTCAAGATGAGTTTTGTCTAATTCCGAATTTTGGATGGAATTATCTAATGCCATAATTCTTTTATAAACAGCAGAAGATACACTGGATAAATCAATTCTTTTTTTCATATTTCAAATTTTTAGTTCGTATAATGTATTACTGTCTTAATAACAGCCACAATGCAAGGCGGGCAGAAATTATTTTAAATAGGAATGTAAATGCACCGCTGAAAGTTTAAAACCATTTTTAAAGTATAATTTTTGGGCGGTATGATTATCAAAACCCGTGTCTAAAGTGATGGAATCCATGTTTTTGTACTCTGCTACTGTTCTGACGTGTGATAATAACTGGCTGGCAAGCCCTCTGCCTCTATAACTTTCCAAGGTACATAAATCATCAATGTAAATCATGTTTCCACTGTGCAGCGTAGTCATGATACGATATCCAATAAAAGCAATCACTTTCTCATGATCAAAAATGCCCATTAAAGTATATTTTTCATTCGAAACCATTTCAGCTATAATATCAGACCATCTGTCTTTATTTAAATGAGGTCTGAGGACCAGAGCAACTTCTAAACACTGCTGAATTTCTGAATTTGACTCAATAGGCTTAATTTCATAAGTATTTTGCATGTCTTATTTTTTGGTAAAATTAAAACACATCGGAAACAACTAAGCATACCAGATTCATAATACTATATAGCCCAGATTCAATTACCGGATCGTTTTTTTTAAGATAGAAACTGCTTCAGACATCTCTTTTTCATCTAGTGATGCAAACCCCAGTCTAAGTCCATTGGTAGAAAATAATTCATTCTTATAAAACAAACCGTTGTCAATATAAAGTCCTTTTTTTAAGGTATTTTCTGCCAGTTTTATGAGATCGATATTATGATCAAAAACAGACCATACTGCGAGCCCTCCCTCAGGAACTTTAAATTCTATTTCATTTGAAAAATGGATCTTTAACAATTCGCAAAACATATCTCTGCGCTGTTTGTAAATCTTTAGCGCTTTTCTATAATACCGGTTCATCTCTCCCTGATTAAATAACAAGGCAAAAGCTTCTTCTAAGATGGTATCTCCCTGTCTGTCTATAAGTTCCCTTAGAGCAGTGGCTGAGTGAATAAAATCGGAAGGTCCTGTCATAAAACCTATTCTTAGAGCTGGGGCAAAGGTTTTAGTAATAGATCCTAAGTAAATTACATTTTCATTGTGGTCTATACTGGCCAGTGGTAAAAATGGTTTATTGGTATAATGAAAATCAAAGTCATAATCATCTTCAATAATTGCAAATTTATTTTCCTTAGCAAGCTTCAGAAATTTTAATCTGCGCTCCATACTTAGTGTAACTGTAGTTGGGCTGTGATGATGGGGAACTAAATAGACTGCTTTTATCTTTTTTTTCTTAAGTACTTGCTCCAGATAATCTGGATCCATACCATATTCATCGACTGGAATTCTGAGAAGCTTAGCTCCGGTTTGTTTAAAAATTTCATCCGCAGTAGAGTAGTTTGATATACCTACTGCTATTAGATCCCCTTGTTCAAGAAGTAACTGGGCTGACAAATAAATCCCCATCTGACTGCCTTTAGTAATCAACATATCATCAACTTCCACATTTAATCCTCTGGTAGTAGAAAGATATTTACACAATGATTCTCTTAAATGTTCTGAGCCTTTTGCATTCCCGTATTTTAAGAAATTACGGCCATAGAATTTTCTGGAAATACTTCTGTACTCACGCATTAATTCATCTATAGGAGCAAGCCGGACATCCGGAAATCCGTCATCTATCGCTAATTGGGGTTTTTGAAAATTCTTGCTAAGAATTGAATGACTGAACTTATTGGTCCATATAAATGCATCATGCTTTATTTCTTTATTTTTTACATTATGAGTTTTCTTTTGGGTAAGAACAGGAAGACTGGATAAGACGTATACTCCTTTCCGCTCTACAGATTCTGTCCAGCCCTGACTGATTAATTCCTCATATGCTAATTTGATGGTATTACGGTCCACACCAATCAAAAGAGCAAGATTACGGGTGCTGGGTAACATTTCAGAGGGCTGCAAAGTACCATCAGTAATTAATGATATAAAGTAATTACATATTTGAATGTATAGAGGTATAGAGGAGGCTCTGTCAATTTGAATTAAGGATTTGTAGGGTAACATCTGGGCTGTATGTTTTATATTAATTGGCATACAAATGTAAGCCAATATCCCGCTATTTTTGTAAAAAAATTACATAATGGATTCACAAAACAAGGAACTGAAAAACTTGTTAGTTATCAATTCGAGTGCAAGAACTGCGGGATCTCAAAGTAGAAAGTTGGCAGAAACCCTTATCAATTATTGGAAAAACAAACAAATAAATTATAAAATTCATATTCGGGAACTGGGAAACCAAAACATTCCTCATATAACGGAGGAATGGATAAGTGCTGCATTTAAACCTTTAGCAAATAGAAACCAAGAGGAAGTTAATGCATTAAAGAGAAGTGATGAATATATTACAGAGTTAAAGGATGCAGATATCATTGCTATTGCTTCACCCATGTACAACTGGTCAATACCAAGCAGCCTGAAAGCTTATATCGATCAGATTGTACGGGTTAACGAAACCTGGAAATACAATCCTGATAATATTCAAAATCCATATATAGGTCTTTTAGAAAATAAAAAGGTCATTTTATTACTTACAAGAGGATCTCAGGGTTATGAAAAAGGGAGTTATAATGAACATATTGATTTTCAAACCAATTATCTGAAAAGAGTTTTCAATGTGATGGGAATCTCTGATATTCATGTGGTACATCTTGATGGTGAAGCAAATGATAAAGAAGAGTACAACTTAGCAATCAATTCGGCACATCAAAGAATTATTGACCTCATAGAAACAAAACTCTCCTAATCGTTCAAAATTAGAGTCTATTAAATTAAAGAATAAACATTCTTTAATCGGTTTTATATGTCAATTTATAATGGTAAAAATGAATATAGTAAAAAAGTGGTTAGCGCTGTCCTCATTAATTTTTCTGGCTGCGTGTCAAAAAAAAGAACCGGAGGCCGTAAAAGAAGCTGTTGCCTTCTATCCAACTCTTTCTATTGCAGGGGAGGAGGCTGTAGTATATAATGATTATCCGGTAGTGCTTCAGGGGAAAAAAGATGTTGAATTAAGACCTAAGATTGATGGTTTTATAGAAGCAATATTGGTGGATGAAGGACAGAAAGTGAAAAAAGGGCAGGTATTGTTTCGTATTTATGCACCTCAGTTTAAAGAAGAGAATGTAGCAGCCATCGCAGGTTTAAGCCGTGCCGAAGCAGAATTAAAAGATGCTGGAATGAAAGTGAAAAAAGTGAAGCCTCTGGTAGAAGAAAGTATCATTAGCAATTATGAATTAGAATCAGCTCAATATAATTTAAAAAGTAAAGAAGCTCTTTTCAAAGTGGCCAAATCAAACCTGAGCAATACAGAAGCAAATGTGAGATACACCCAAATTGTAGCCCCATTTGACGGAGTGATAGGGCTAATTCCTTTTAAAGAAGGTGCTCTTGTAAGCAGCAGTTCCATAAAACCACTCACTGTCATATCTGATATTTCATCTATTCATACTTATCTGTCGATGAACGAGAAGCAATTTTTTGATTTTACTCAACAAACATTCCATGGAAGTTTACAGGAACGGATAGATCAATTGCCTCAGGTGAGTTTGATTTTAGCAAACGAAACTGAATATTCTCAGAAAGGAAAAATTACAAGCGTTAGCGGACAGTTTGATCCTTTAACCGGGAGTATCAATTTTAGAGCAGTTTTCAACAATAAAGAAGGGGTATTGCGAAGTGGTAACAGTGCCAGGGTGCGGGTATTTGAGAAAATTAATAATGCGGTTTTGGTTCCACAAAAAGCAACGTTTGATTTGCAGGGAAAGAGATTTGTGTATGTTGTTGGAAGTAATGCTGTTGTGAAAAGCAGGGAAGTCCGGATTATGGAAAAAGAGCCCTCCGGTCAGCAATATATTGTTACATCAGGATTAAATACTGGCGATAGAATAGTGAGTGCAGATATTGGAGGCTTGAAAGATGGAGTAAAAATTAAATTAAAATAAGGCGAGAGTAGATTATGTTGAAGAAATTTATTGAAAACCCCATATTATCAGCTGTAATATCCATTATTATAGTGATCCTGGGGATCTTAGGATTGTCTACACTGCCTATGACACAATATCCTGATATAGCCCCCCCAACAGTGAAAGTAACGGCTAATTATCAGGGAGCCAATGCGGCGGCAGTAATGAAAAGTGTGATTACCCCATTAGAAGAACAGATTAATGGAGTAGAACAAATGGCATTTATGACTTCAAAGGCGAGTAATGATGGTTCTGCTGAAATTACAATTACCTTTAATCAGGGTGCCGATCCTTCAATGGCTGCTGTGAACGTACAAAACCGTGTTAATCAGGCGATGAGCCAACTTCCGGAAGAAGTAGTAAAACAAGGGGTTTCTACCACAAAAAAGCTGGCCACTGAAGTATTTAGTTTTATGCTTTATAGTGAAGTTCCGGAGTATGACGAGATGTTTTTAGAAAACTATACCCGTATTAACCTTACTCCCCAATTAAAACGGATAAGTGGTGTAGGCGATGTAGCTGTGGTGGGAAATAGTGAATACAGTATGCGTATTTGGTTAAAACCCAATGTGATGGCGGCCTATAGTCTAACTCCTACAGATATTATTACCGCTTTAAAAGAGCAGAATGTAGAAGCTGCACCGGGAAAAATAGGTGAGAACAGCAAGCAAAGCTTTCAATTCACATTGAAATATACCGGACGTCTGGAAACCCCAAAAGAATTTGGAAATATTGTTATCCGTGCGTTGGGCAATGGAAAAACACTCTACCTAAAAGATATAGCCGAAATAGATCTGGGAGCCTTTTCTTACGAAACAACACAGACTGCATTTGGTCATCTGGGAACCTATATCGCAGTGAACCAGACAGCAGGATCTAACGCTTATGATATCATTAAAGCCTGTGAAGAAAAACTGAAAGAAGCCGAGAAAAATTTTCCAACAGGAGTTAAATTGGTAATTTATACCAATTCAAATGATTTTCTGTTAGCTTCCATCAGTAAACTTATTTATACACTTATTGAAGCTTTTGTTTTAGTATTTATAGTCGTATTAATATTTTTACAGGACTGGCGTTCTACCTTAATATCAGCCATTACTGTACCTGTGGCCATTATCGGAACATTCTTTTTCTTAAACCTGTTTGGCTTTACGATCAACTTATTAACTCTATTTGCTTTAGTATTATCCATTGGGATTGTTGTAGATGATGCCATCATTGTGGTGGAAGCTGTACACGCTAAATTACATGGAGGATCCACAACAGTAAAGAAAGCTACGATCAATGCAATGAATGAACTATCTACCGCAATTATCTCTATTACTTTGGTGATGGCTGCAGTATTCGTCCCCGTTACATTTATTAAAGGTTCTGTAGGAGTATTTTACAAAGAATTTGGTATCACACTCGCAGTAGCTATATTAATTTCAGCAGTTAATGCCCTCACACTAAGCCCGGCTCTTTGTGCTCTTCTGTTAAAACCGGAATCAGATAGTCATCCCGAGAAGAGAGGTTTTTCTGAACGAATGAAAGTAGCCTTTAACAGCAGTTTTGACCGTATGACTGATCGCTATGTGGATGTTTTAAAATTTCTGAATAAACGGTTGTGGCTAGCACTGGGAGCGGTAGTGGTCTTTGCAGGAATATTTATTTACTTAAGCAAGACAACCCCAACAGGATTTGTTCCCAATGAAGATAGTGGATTCATTTATGGAAACGTAATTATGCCGCCTTCTACCTCTTTACAGGAAACCGTTCGTATAGCAGATCAAATTGATAGTATAACAGCAACAATCCCACAGTTAGGAATGAGAGCTCGCTGGGTGGGAGGGGATTTCTTCAGTGGGAAAGGAAGTTCCTATGCCGCTCAGTATGTCAAGTTAAAACATTGGAATGAGCGTAAAGACAAACGAGATGACTCACAGACTATTGTTCAGGAACTTTTTAAAAAAACAGCGCATATTAAAGGAGCCAATATTGTATTTTTTGCAGCTCCCACTTTGCAGGGATTTGGTAATAATTCAGGGTTTGAATTGCAAATGCAGGATAAAACAGGGGGAGATTACAAGAAATTCGAAGAAGTAATGGGAAAATTCATAAAAGAATTAAGCCAACGTCCCGAAATTATGTTTGCAACAACATCATTTAATACAAATTTCCCACAATATGAAGTTTCTGTGAATGTGGTTAAAGCAAAAGAATCCGGGGTAAGTGTTACAGAGATTCTGACCACTTTACAAGGATACTTAGGTGGTGTGTATGCTACTAATTTTAACCGGTTCGGAAAGCAGTATAAAGTAGTTATTCAGGCGGCGCCAAATTTTAGAGAAAATAAAGAAGCAATTGATGGGCTGTATGTAAAAAACAGCGAAGGTACTATGACGCCTATTACTGCTTTTATTAATCTAAAGAAAGTTTATAGTCCTGAATTTTTGACCCGATTTAATTTGTTTAATTCTGCGATGGTTAATGGAGCTCCTAATGAAGGATATAGCTCGGGAGATGCAATTAAAGCGATTGAAGAAGTAGCAACAACCCTTCCAAAAGGATATGGATTTGAATACTCAGGACTTTCAAGAGAAGAAAGGACAAGTGGTAATCAGACAGTCATTATTTTTATTCTATCTATAGTGTTTGTGTATTTCTTATTAAGTGCCCAGTTCAAGAGTTTTATCCTTCCGCTGGCAGTATTGTTTTCATTACCTATTGGTTTAGCAGGTGCATTTATCTTTGCTCAGTTATTCGGGATAGATAATAATATTTTTTTACAGATCAGTTTGATTATGCTTATTGGTCTTTTGGCAAAAAATGCTATTCTGATTATTGAATTTGCACTTCAGCGAAGACTACAGGGACAATCTATAATAGAAGCAGCTATAGAAGGAGCTCGTGCCCGGCTAAGACCAATCCTGATGACATCGCTGGCTTTTATCTTTGGATTATTGCCTTTGATGCTGGCTTCTGGTGCAGGTGCATTGAGTAATAAATCAATCGGAACAGCCGCAGTAGGTGGTATGCTGATAGGTACCATCATAGGAGTATTGGCTATTCCAGCTTTATTTGTTGTGTTTCAATCTATTCATGAAAGAATAATCGGAAAACCTGCATTGGTTTCAGATGAAGTTCTCAATCCAATAAATTAATTAAACATTCCAAAGAGATGGGATGGCCATTTCTTTGGAATATAGTATTACGAAAGAATGAAAATATATCTTAAACTATTAATGACTCTATGTATTACAGGGGTACTGGTTTCATGCAGCCCGGGTAAAGTTTATCAATTTAAGAAAGAGGTCAATGAACCTTTATATAGAGAAATGAACCAGACAGATACCGTTAGTATTGCACAAATGGGCTGGCAGGAGTTCTTCTCAGATGCTGATTTAAAAAACTTAATCCAATCTGGTTTACAAAACAATCTAGATTTGAAAATGGGTATACAGCGTATTGAGATCGCTCATTCGATGTTAAAACAGTCTAGAGCTGCATTTTTACCTGAAGTAAGTGGAGGCGGAGGAATTAAACAATCGAAAATGTCATATCCGCAGGGTCTTGGAAATAGTAAGAATACTGCTTTATATGATGTATATGCTAATGCTTCCTGGGAAATAGATATATGGGGCAAATTGGCAAGTAACAAACGGGCTTTCCTCTACAGGCTTATGCAGTCTGAGTCTATGCAGCGAGCTGTACAAACACAAATAGTGGCACAAATAGCAGACTATTATTATCAACTTTTAACCTTGGATAAACAGCAGGTTATCTTAGAAAAAACTATTGAAAATAGGGAACTGGATGTAAAAACAATGAATAGACTAAAAGAGTCCAATATAGTTACTGGAGCTGCTGTGGTACAGAGTGAGGCCAACTACTATGATGCCCAAGCTGATTTACCCCGTATTAAAAGACAGATAAGAGAAGTAGAAAATGCCATAAATGTATTGCTGGGGCAAGCAGCCCAGCCTATAATCCGGGGAAGTTTAGATCATCAAAAAGCCCACTACAATTTGAATGTAGGAGTGCCCTCACAGTTATTAGCGAATAGGCCTGATGTACATGCTATGGAGCTTGAAGTGGCTTCTTATTTTGAAGAGATCAACATTGCTCAGCGAGCTTTTTATCCCTCGTTGACAATCACTGCATCAGGTGGTTTCTCCAGTTTTGAGTTGAAAGATTGGTTTTCCTCTACAGGTTTTTTTGCCAATATTGCGGGAGGTCTGATTCAGCCTATTTTTAACAAGCGGCTCAACAAAACTCGTTTAGAAATTGCCCAGGCTAATTATCGGGAAAAAGTATATGATTTTCAAAAAGCTCTCATTACTGCAGGACAGGAGGTGTCGGATGCTTTGTATAGTTATGAATCTGCAACAGAGCAGGAACAGAAACGTATGGTGCAAATAGATAAACTTAGTTTAGCCGTTGATTATACCAAAAAGTTGTTGGTCTATCATTCGTCAACGAATTATACTGATGTATTGACCTCCGAACAGGCTTACCTGAGTTCTCAAATACAACTGACTAATGATCAGTTATTAAAATGGCGTTCAGTTATTAAACTTTATCGTTCATTAGGTGGTGGTGTGAGATAATTTAGTTTTTCTAAAAAGTAACGTATATTGCCTGTATAAAGCCATACTTATTTTTAGACTTATTCGGACTTACAAAAAATAGCGCCACTTTAAAAGAAGTGGCGCTATTTGGCTGTTTGTGACCAAGACGAACGTATCTTCAAACACGTTTATTGATGACTTGATAGATTTGAGCCTATCAAGAAATAATTTTATAATCGTAATAGGAGACTTGTTCTATACTGATTAATAATAATGAGTTAAAACCAGTTTAATCTCTGTTTTTAACAAGAATCCATCCGGAAAATTTGATTTCTGTATTTTTCTTCAAAGGTTCTTCCCAGGAAACATAGTACCAGTAGGAATGCGTGGGAACTTTTCTTCCCTGAATGGTCCCGTCCCAAGTGAAATTATTAAAGCGTTTTCCTTCAAAAATTCTATTGCCATATCGGTCATGAATATCAAATTTCAGGTTCGTTTTATATGCTAATGCAGAATAGTTGATGGTGTCGTTATACCCATCTCCATTAGGAGTGATAACATTGATAAGATTAGGAATTGTAACATTGATGTGTATAGGTTGGCAATTATATGCATCTTTCACATAAAAATCATTTTCTCCTCTGATAAGATTAAAGAATGTGTCAGAATCCTGCCATTGGATGCTATCCAAAGAATAACGATAGGGAGGATGCCCACCTTTTACTTCTATTACTGCACTGTTGCCTGTAATCTGAATTTGTTTGATTACCGGTGTTTCTGCTGCTATTATTTTTACTTCCTGTCTTATGGTGCAGTCACCGGTTTTCAAGTCAACCCAATATACACCAACACCAACGTTGGAAATACTTTGGGTAGTGGCTCCTGTGCTCCATAAGTAAGAAGTAAAACCAAAACCGGAATCTAATGTAGTCTGATCTTCCATACAGATGATTTTATCTTTTAAAATAGTGGAAAATACCGGCGGAATAACTGTAAGCGTTATCTTTGCAATACTGCCACACCCGTTGTTATTGATTACTTTGATATAAGCCAATCCATTTGGTGAAACATAATCTGAGGGATTGGTAATTTCATTAGTTTCTAAAAGAGCATCATTATAATTGGCAAAATATTTTTTACTGATTCCTGCTTCAGTGGTAACTACAGCATTTGTCAGGTTAAAGCTTCCTGTTGTCGTATTCTGGATAGAACATGCTTTGATGGAAGTATCATTCACAAGGGGAACAGGATAAAAATTTAATGTAATTTTAGCAATCCCCACGCAGCCCGATGGGGTACTGATTTTTACAAATAGATCTTTCTGTTCTGATGAATATGCCCCGGGGTTTGTAATTTCATTTGTACCGGTATTCAGATCAGCCAGGGAAGAATAGTACTGGTACTGAACATTATTGAGCGATGTTACGTTAGCCAGAGAAAGATTAAAAACTGCTCTTCCGTTGACAGGACATCCATAAAGAACCGTATCTGTTGCCTCCACATCTTTTGGAGTCAATATGATTTTTGCATCAGGATTGTCACAGAAGGTTCCGCTATTGTCTTTCACTATAAGATTTATAGTAGTATCAGAGGTAAAAGAAAAAGCGGTGGGATTACTCACTGGTGTACCATTCACACTGTAGGAAAATGTATAATTGCTGACATTGCTTACAAACTGAGAATTATATGTTGTAAGATCAACTGTTGCTATTCCTGAAACAGCATTCACACAGGTTTCAGATGGCGTTATTGTGTTTTGAAGAAGAGGAACTTTATCTACATATACTTTAACATTTTTTATTGAATGCCTTGCGCTGGCAGCACCGGTAGAAGCTGAAAATCCGAAATATCCTTGTGTCATACCTGCAGCCCCTCCTGAAGGAGATAAAGACTGATTGACTACCATTGTATTATCAATTTTGATAGTAATAATCCAATTAACAGGATTAGTGGGATCAATTTGCCCGTTCACTTCTACATGTCTGTAATTACTACCTGTAAAGGGAATTGTGGAGATAAGATCAGGAGTATGATAAGTACTTCCTAAGGTATTATTAAATTCTATATTGGATCCGTTAGGATTTGTACCATACAGAACATGCACTTTACTCATTTGTCCTTCTGTACTGTTATTGAAAATATCAAAGGCTACCATAAGGCCACTGGCATTTCCGGGAATTCCAAGCCCTCCTCCCTGTACATAAGAAGCAGGTGGATTGGCAAGATACCAAAATGCAAATCCATCTCCCTTTCCATAACTGCTGGTGCCGTTTCCGTCTATTCTGAAATCAAATTCCACTTTCCATTTG
This sequence comes from Chryseobacterium sp. BIGb0232, assembly GCF_024810195.1. NCBI lineage: Bacteria > Pseudomonadati > Bacteroidota > Flavobacteriia > Flavobacteriales > Weeksellaceae > Chryseobacterium > Chryseobacterium sp. BIGb0232. The sequence goes on along the minus strand of NZ_JANUEH010000003.1, from coordinate 288,869 downwards.
TCACAATACTTCAGATTAATAGGATCATTGAGCTTAATTCCGCCCACCTGACTAATTTGATCGGCTGTAAGCTGAATAAAATCTGTGTTTACGACAGCAGAAGGAACCAGGCTCCAGCCATTAGTATTTACTGGATTGCCTGAAAGTTGATAGGTTTGTGCATATATGATATTACACAAGAACAAGAGGGTTGCAGTAGCTGTTTTTATACTATTCTTCATAACTTAATTTCTTACCAGGAAAAAACAAAAGGCCTTGGAAAAGCCTTTTGTTTGACAATGTGTTCTAGAGAAAATATTAATTTTTAATAAGCTTTTTAATTATTGTTTTACCATTTTTCACTTTTACATTCAGAAAATAGACCCCATTGGGAAGAGTTTCCATATTAATCTGATTATCACTGAATCTTACAGAAAGTTTCTGACCGGTACTATTAAAAAGGCTTACTTCTTCTATTAAACTGTCTGATTTTATATTGACAATTCCCTTTGTAGGATTTGGATAGACTCCGATGGTAACAACAGCTTTGAGGTCAGCAGTCCCCAATGAAGAATTTGCTTTTATACATCTTACAGACTGTCCGGTGTCACGGCTGCCACTATTTGTAAGCGTAGAAAACTGACTGATGTATAAATGTTCTGCTGATCCGTTATAAGGAGATGGAGTAGAGGTCCATAAATAAAGTCTTGTTTCCGGGGAGAAGATTCCGTTGTAATCTTTTATTCCGGCAGGTACTAATTTTAAATGGCTTGCCAGTGCTGTAGTGATATCCGAAATGTTTTCGGCCCCTACCATATACTCAACTTCTGATTGAGAAGGAACTTTCCAATCCGGACCGATGGCTTTACAGGGATCTATTCCATTAATTTCGCTTTGATTAGCTCCGGCAGGTATATCCCACTGATCTGTAGGAATACCTTCGGACCACCAGTTTGAATTTGAATTATATCCTGCAGAGTAGAATAAACTACTTCCTCCACTAATACCAGCAGGATTATTGGGTGATGGGGAAGCGGCACTCAGTGTAGAGCTTCTCAATTGATGCCCGTCATCCCATCTTCCCCATTGGAAAAGATCTCCGTAAGAATCCATATCCGTAAATGAATCTGCTGTTTTGCTGCTTCCCAAATTTTGTTGCAGCCATATTTTCCCGTCAGCTCCCCTTACAGTAGTATATATTACGGTTTGATTTCTATACTGGAAAGTGACACATCCTGTATCGCCAGGATTATTTCCCGGATCTGTATTATTGCATGTTTGAGATGAACTTGCCGCCAAGGAGATCCTTTTTACTTTTGTTGACCCCTCGCTATAAGCAAGCACCAGATAATTATGAACCGGATCTATCGCAAGATCATTGTAAGTTGCTTGCTCCTCTGAAACAAAATTTCCTCCGAAGGTCACCCAATTTTGGCCGGAGTCATCTAACTTATATACGGTGTTTCTTAAAAAATCGTCGTTTTCCCATCTACTGGCCACTACATAAGGATTGCCTGAAGCTGTTACTGCCAATGATACGTGTTGTACTTTCCCATCAGAAAAATTAGCATTTCCTATTGATATCCATGATGTTCCGTTAAACTTTTTTACATTTATTTTTTTGCCTGCTGACGTAGATGAAACATATGCGACATATAGGTTATTATTACCATCAATAGCTAGATCGGCAGAATATTGTTCTCCGGATGAAGCGGCATCTACAATACTTCCGCCTACAAGAGACCAGGGGTCAGAAGAAGAAGCAGTCAAATCATTCTGATACACTTTTAATCCTCCGGAAACATTTGAAGTATATATTTTATTATTACCAATTACCATTTCAGCAAATTCAGCTCCATTGGAAAATCCTGAGTTTCCAACCTGTTCCCAAGCTCCATTTACAAAACGTTTTACCGTACCCATGCCATAGGATCCATAAGTGAAAAGAATATTTGATGGTGAGACTGCCGAAGCCTGATAATTTGTTGTGCTGCTGGTCGCACTAGGAAGCTGGACCCATGATGTTCCGTTAAAACGTCTTACTTCAAGTCCGCTTCCTTGATTGGTGTAATACAGATTATTACCAGCTGGATCTAAAGATAAAGAATTATAAGTTGCATAACTTGTTGTAATCCCAGGACTTCCACCAACGTAAGACCATGTATTTCCATCAAATTTCTGAACTGAACCTTTTGAAACTGAAAGATCATAATACGACAAATAATAATTTCCAGCCTGATCAATAACCAAATTATTAAAACTGCTTCCTCCCGCTGAAATATCCGCTGAAGTACCCACATTTTCCCATTGTTGAGCATTTAAATTTCCAAGGATGATGAGCCCTATCCCTAATCCTACTTTTTGTAAAATTGAATGTGCAATCGTGTGCATAAAATGTTATTTTTATTTATTCTAAATTATTTACGAAATTATTACAAAAAAAAATGAAGGTTGTTATCATTTTCAACCAATCGGTTATCATGGTATGAGATTAAATTGCTGAGTCATTGCTTCAAATGGAAAATATTTTCTATTTTTGACGAAAATCTAATCCTTTATTTATGAAAATAAGCAGTTTTATATCGTTTTGTGTAATCGGTTGCATTACTTCGGGTTTTTTATCTGCTCAACGTTCCATTGAGGTTTTAAACCTTTTGGATTTTCAAAGGAATGAGTTAGTCGCGATTCCTGCAATCGAACTGCAGCCATTCTTAAGTAAGCATAACGAAAAGGAACTTAGAATAAAAGATACAAAAGGAAAATGGCTTCCGATACAATGGATAGATAACGATGGTGATGGTAAAAATGATGAATTGCTTTTTCGTGTTGTTATTGGTTCCGGAAAAACCAACGCATACAGTATTATAGCGGACGGAAATGCTCAGATCCCTGAAAGCCAAACTTCTACCTATTCAAGGCTGGTTCCTGAGAGAGTAGACGATTATGCCTGGGAAAATGATAAAATTGCCTTTAGGGTATACGGTCCGAAAGGCCAGGAGGAAGCTCTACGGGGAATAAAAAGCAGTACGCTGTCAAGTGGTGTTGACATTTGGCTGAAAAGAACAGATCGGCCTGTTATCAATGACTGGTACAAAGGATATCTTACTGATCCTATGTATTATCATAAAGACACAAGAGGGGAAGGCTATGATCCGTACCATGTGGGAAACAGCAGAGGAACCGGCGGAGTTGGAATCTGGAAAGATGACAGGCTTCAGGTTTCTCAAAATTTTGTAACCTCCAGAACAATTGCTGAAGGTCCTTTGCGAACTGTTTTTGAACTTACTTACCAGCCATGGAGCGAATATGGCGTGAAAGAAGTCAAAAGAATTTCTCTGGATCTGGGGTCTAACTTTTCGAAATTTGAATCAACCTTTGAATCAGAAAAATCTGTTCCTAATTATACAATAGGAATTACTTTGCATAAAAACGAAGGAATATCTCAATTGAATGATCAAAATGGATATTATCTTCATTGGGAGAAAATAGACGATGCTTTTGTGGGCGAAGGGATTGTTGTAAATCCAAAAATCGTTGAAAAATCAATCGCTTTTACTTCTGATGTTCCTGATGAAAGTAACCTGTATGTTATTACAAAACCCAATAAAACCTTGTGCTATTATGCGGGATTTGCCTGGCAGAAAAGCGGGCAGGTTCAAACACAGAAGGATTGGGAAAACATGCTTAATAAGCAAGCTAGGATCATTGAAAAGCCATTGGTGGTGAAAATTATAGAATAATGAAATGGTAATTTTTAAATAATAAAAAATGAATCTAAAAATATACACATTTGCGTTAGGATTGCTGGCGGTTAATTATTCTGCCCAGATTAAGGATACCCTGGCGGAGAAAATGCTGATCTATCAGCTTCCCAATGGAGGTTGGGGAAAACAGCTGGAAGACAAGTCAGTGGTGAGTTATGCGCTGCCTATTGATAAAAACCTTTTAAGAAAGATAAAATCTACCGGAGATGATCATGCTACCATTGATAATAACGCCACTTCCAGAGAGATCAACGGATTGATTAAAGCATATGCAGCAACCAAAAATCCGGAATATCTGAAAGCGGCAGAAAAAGGAATTAGCTATCTTCTTACGATGCAATATGATAACGGAGGTTTTCCGCAATATTATCCCAATACAGGACTCTACAGAAAGCAGGTAACTTATAATGATAATGCGATGATCAATGCCCTGACTGTTTTATACAATGTTGCGGAAGGCAAGAATAATTTTGATGTGATTTCACCTTTCCTGCAAGAAAAATCAAAAATAGCAGTCCAGAAAGGAATTGGATGTATTTTAAAAACTCAGGTGCTCCAAAAGGGGAATCCTACCATTTGGGCAGATCAGTATAATGAAATGACTTTGCAACCGGACAAAGCAAGGGCTTTTGAACCTATTTCACTAGCCACAGGTGAATCGGTAGGAGTAATAAGATTTTTGATGCAGCAGCCGTTGACTCCTGAAATAGAAAAATCCATAAAAGCAGCAGTAGAGTGGTTTAGGCAGAATAAGATTGAAGGGTATAGTTACAATGTTGCTAAACAGAACGGAAAAGCGGTGAGGATACTGGCTGAAGATAAAAATTCTGTGATCTGGGCCAGATTCTACGATATTCACACCAATAAACCTCTGTTTGGAGACCGTGACGGCAGTGTAAAGTATGATTATAATGAAGTTTCGGAAGAAAGGAGAAATGGTTATAGCTGGTTTGGAGACTTTGCAGAAAAACTGCTCGCTAAGGAATATCCGAAATGGCTGGAAAAGAATAAAATAAAGAAATGATTAACGTCAGACAGGAAGCAGGCTTTAGCCTGCTTTTCTACTAAAAACTAAGGAGAGTACCTCAGAAATGAGGTACTCTTCTTTTTTATTACTACTATTATTAAAGTTTTCTGTTAAAAAGCGTCACAGACATTTCCTCCTAATGTAGCGCCTGCATTAGCTGTAACATCTGCTTTTACATCTGCTGCATTTAGTTTTGCTATGCTGTATGGCGGGGTGAATGCGGTTCCGCTACCATTAATGTTCCCCGTAACATTGATGAAGCTGCTTCCGGTTTGTGTGACTGCAGTAAAGCCACTCATTAAATTAATAGGCTCTTTTACGTTTTCAAAAACATTTCTTTCTACAAGAATATTAGCCTGTACCCCTGCTGCAATACATTTATTGCTCACAGAACTGTTGAAATAACTGTTCAGGATGTGAATCTTTCCAAATCGTACTCTAGGCATGCGCTCTCTGCATCCGGGAGCCCACCAGCAACGAACAAAAGTTACATTCAGTTTTCCGGCATCAGCAGTAGCACCGTCACTGGATCCGATAAGGTTAGAAAATCTGTGGTCATCTGTACCCCCTGAGCCACCAGGTTTTGGCGCTTTCAGATAATGAAACTTGGTATAGGAAACCGTAATATAATCGGATTTGTTTTTGATGTCAAAGTTTCCGTCTACGCCATCTCTGAACTCACAGTGGTCTATCCATACATTTCGGCAGTCATCAAGAATAGCGTTGTCCCAGCCATCTGTATCATAAGCTCCCGGACCTTCGAAAATAAGATTTCGGATAATGATGTTGTTACATCTTTTAATGTTGATAATTCCGGAACCGTCTTTGGTCTGATTTGTAGAAACAAGCTTGGCTCCGGTAGTACCATAAATTGTTTTTCCGGTCTGGTCCTGAAGAGATAAACGGGTAGTGATGGTAATGGTTCCGGTTACTTTAATCACTTTTACCGCTGTATTTTCAATAGCCGCTTTTAACTGGGCATAGGTGGAAACTGTCGTTTCTGCAGCGGTTCCTCCACCGGTAGTTCCTCCGTTTTGAGAAGCCCATCCCGGAGCTACACAATTAGCCAGAGGAACAATCTTTTGGGTCAAAGTGTTTTTGATATTGATTTCGCTTTCTGCCAGGTCATTGTTGATGTCTTCGTGACCACATCCGGTCAGAGCAAAAGCAGAGCTTAGAGCTGCCGTAAAGAAGGCAGTCTTGAACATTGTTTTCATAGTTTATATTTTGTGATTTGTTCTGATGTAAAATTATGAAGTTAATATTTAATTATTTTATATTTTACTATATTAATATTTATATAATTATAATGTTAAATATTTAATTTGATCAATCGGTTGCATTTTATTATTTATTCAATAAATTTAATTTTTACTTTAGAACAACCGATAAAAATGAAAAATATTGATATGAGAATTGAATGAAGATAGATTTGTTTATTCTTTTATGAGGTATCTAAACAAGAAATTCCTCCCTCAAAGGGGTAAATGCATCAATCAATTTTCCCTCCTCAAGACATTTCACCCCATGGAAAATATTAGGTTGTGCAAAAAAGCCATCCCCTTCATGCAAAATGTTTGTCTCTCCATTTACTGTGACTTCAAATTTTCCTGAAGCAACATAGGTGATCTGAGAATGAAAATGCTGGTGCAAAGCTCCTGTTGCTCCTTTCTCAAACTTTACAATCACCATCATGATCTGGGCATTGTATCCTACAAACTGTCTTGAAACACCATTTCCTACATCTTCCCAATCAGAGTTTCCATTAAAGAAAGAGTCTTTTTTAAAATCCATTTTTACTTTTTTAAATTGAAATTTTGTAAAATCTCGAAGAGTACTTTATTTAATATACTTCTCCAAACCTGTCTTCATACTTTTCAAAGAAGCTGCTGCCAGTTTTGCAATAGATTCGGCTCCCAGTTTTGACAAGTGAGTATCATCATCTTTTCCTTCCGGGTAATAAGCTTCATCTCCTTTTTTATAATGAAGATGTAGTTTTTTTGAATTTTCCGGACCGTAAGAAATCTCCAGTTGTTCCGATAATAACTGTAAATCAACAAAAGGAACCTGGAGATCATTAGCTACCATTCTGACTACCAAAGGATATTCTTTATGGGTATCTACCAAAACTCCGTTTTCATTAAAGTTTCTTCTCACAATAGAAGTGAGTAGAATAGGAGTCGCCCCTTTTGACCTGGCTTCGGTTACGTATCTTTCAAGATTGGCTCTGTATTGAGTATATGGATTGGTGAATCGTGCCGAGTCATTGATTTTTTGGTCATTATGTCCAAACTGGATGATCACAAAATCCCCTTTCTTAAGCTGATTCATCACTTTATTCCATCTTCCTTCCGTTCTGAAGCTTTTTGAACTTCTCCCGTTGGTTGCGTGGTTCTGAATAGAAATTCCGGAATTTAAAAGAGAGGGAAGCATCTGTCCCCAGCCATGTTCCGGGTTTTTATCCGGGTTTTCTTTATTGGCCATCGTTGAATCACCAATCAGAAATAGGGTAGGTTGTTGTGCCAATGTCATGATTGACAGGAAGAGAAGAAGTAGGGTAATCCTTTTATGCATAGTTGTTTTTAAAATTTTTTTTGTTTGTTCAGCAATTCAATAATTAAGGGTTCCAGCCATCCAATATTTTTTCCAGGGTGTAATTTTTCAGATCTTTCTGGGTGAGCTGATGAGACCAGTTGATACGTTTTGAAGTGTTTCCGCCTTCCCCTTTACTTCCGGACTCTGCATAATAGGCGGTTTTTTCCTTATCAGGGAACATTTTATCGCCTTTCCATGGATTCCAGCCTTCAGGGAGAATATGTTTTCCCATTTCTGTATTGATAAACACTGTTTTGGCGTAGGGTCTCCAAGGTCTTCCCAAATACACTTTGCTAACACCATCTTTTGCGACTAGTGTACAGTGTAAGAATACAAAACCATATTTTCTGTCAATTTCGGTGGCTGCTGCAGTGATATAAGAATCAGCAAGACTTTTAATGGTGCAGTTTTTAAATACGGCAGTAGCCTGTCCGAAAATGAAATCTGTAGTTCCTTCTATATAGCAGTTTTCAAAATATTGCCTGCTGTGATTGGTAGCAGCATATATGGTATCCTGGCAGCCCAAAACAGCAGCGTTGGTGATAATAAAACGATCGCCTTCTACATGAAGGGCAACAGCCTGCCCTTCGTTGCATGAGCTGTTTTGAATGGTAAGATTATTAATTTTAATATCATCCGCCATTACCAATACCGTATATGAATTGAAAGTCGTCATCTTTTCATTGAAGGCATCCGGTTTTCCTGAGAAATCATTATAGGTAATGACTGTATTTTCTTTATTTTCGCCTTCCAGAGTGATTTTATGTTTCGAAGAGGGAATCACTAGCTTTTCATGATAGATTCCCGACTTTATTTTGATCAATGCCTCAGCGGATCCGAGATCTCTTATAGAATTGATGGCTTTTTGAATGGTGGTAAAATCTCCATTTCCTTTCTGATCAACTGTAATGGTAATGTATGGTTCACCCGCCCATAGAAGTTGAGCTGCTGTTATGAATAGAATTAAAAGTAATTTTTTCATACCATTTATTGGGTGCGTTTGAGCTTAAGAGCTATTTTAAAACTTTATTTAAAAAATCTACCGTATAGTTCAGGGTTTCTGTAAACCAGGGTTCTGCCGACCAGAATGAATGCGGCGAATCTTTGATCTCATGAAATTCGGTAGGAATGTTATAAGACCGCAGTTTCTTCATCATATCATCTCTTCCTGCATGGAATCTGGGCTGCGAACTGTTGATAAAAAGAGTAGGCGGTGTATGCTGATCCACATATTCAAGGGGTGAGGCTTCCGTCCAGTTTTTGAGACTGATCTCCCGGTCACCACCCAACCAGTAAGAGGCATAGGTACTTTCTTCAGCTTCCGGATGAACAAACGAAACAATACCATCAACATTGATGATCGCCTTTATTTTATTTTTGGCTTTTACACCTACCAAGGTGGCCATTTGTGCGCCGGCAGATTCACCTAAAACCACTATTTTATCTTTATCTAAGGTATATTTTCTGTTGTTTTTCCTGATCCATTGAATGGCAGTTTCAACATCTTCAATCCCCGCAGGATATTTGGAAATATCTGCAAGACGATACCCAACAGCAATGACGACAAAGCCTTTTGATGCCAGCTCCATTGCCATGTATTTTTCATTTTCCTTACTTCCGGAAATCCAGCCTCCACCATGTACCATAGCGATTCCTGCATGTTTTTTGGAAGAGTCAAGAGGGTAGTAAACATCAGCTTTTAAAGAGATTCCATCAGGAGCGCCATATTCAACATCTTTGTCGATTCTGATATTGGGAGGGATGGGGCGGTCAATAGGAGTAATGAAGCTGTGTTTCTTTTTAAGTTTTTCAAAAGTCCCTTCAGTGGTGTAAGGAGCAGCATTCGGTCTGCTAGTCTGCCCGAATGCCATCATCCCTACAAAGAAAATAGAAATATAAGTATGTCTTTTGTTAAAAATCATGAGCCGAATTCTAATATTTTGAAACCTTTAAAATGTGTAATGGTTTGAATTATATTATTTAACTGCATTCTTAGGCACGTCTGTTCCTACAGAAAGTAAACTTTTGTCAGTTAGTATTTCTTTTGACAAGACTACAGTTCCGGTTTTGTTTCCTAAAACTTTGATATAAGGTTTAGTTGGGGATTCAAATTTTACGGAGGCAAGATTGATATTTTTACTGTTGTAAACCGTAGCACCTGTACCTTCAGTATATTTCAACGTTACATTTTTCAATTGAATTCCGTCTGCATCCACAATAGTGAGTGCTTTTTTGGTATCAAATTTTGAATCTTCAATCACGATATTTTTAAGGTTCATTTCAGCCAGACCAAATAGGGTGATGGCTTCATAAGAATTAACGGCATTGATGTTTTTAAAGAAGATATTTCTGAAAATAGGAGTTTCTTCCGTTACAGGATACACTTTTTCCGGGGTCTTATTTCCTTCCTGTTTTTGTCCTTCTTCTAAAACCGGGGAAGAACCTTCGTAAAACATATTGAAACCAATCGTTTGGGTAGGAATATTAATCATATCAATATTTTTAATGTAAATATTTTCTACAATTCCGCCTCTTCCACGGGTTGTTTTAAAACGAAGTCCGATATCTGTTCCGATGAAAGTACAATCAGATACATGAATATTTCTTGCTCCACCGGACATTTCACTTCCTACCACAAATCCTCCATGACCGTGATACACAACATTATTTTTGATGATCACGTTTTCTGTAGGCATTCCTCTTTTTCTGCCATCCTCATTTTTCCCGGATTTGATACAGATAGCATCATCACCTACATCAAATGTATTGTCATAGATCAGAACATTTTTGCAGGATTCAAGATCTACACCATCACCGTTTTGCGAAAACCAGGGATTTCTGACAGTCAGATTTCTTAGGATTACGTTGGAACACATCAATGGATGCAGGTTCCACGCCGGGGAATTCTGGAAAGTAGGACCATCTAACAATACTTTGTCGCAACCCACCAGACTTACCATCACCGGACGCAGAAAATCTTTTACGGTGGTCAGTTCATCTTTGGATATTTTATCAGGAACATTGAAGCTTGAGCTGCTTTCAAATCCTTTTTTATAACTTTCTGAAGGATACCATGTTTTGCCGTCGGAAGATAGAATTCCACCCGATTTGATGATTTCTTTCCATTCAGATTCTGCAACTTTGCTTTTTTTGATAGCTCTCCATGCGTCACCGCTTCCATCTATGACTCCTTTTCCTGTAATGGCAATATTGGTAGCATTTTTTGCGGAGATAGGAGACTGGCATCTGATGGTATTGAGCCCCTCAAAACTTACATCTACCAAAGGATAATCATTTTTATCCTTACTGAAAATAATAAATGCTCCTTCTTCTACATGTAGATTGATGTTGCTTTTCAGCTCAATAGGACCTGTTAACCACATTCCCCTTGGTACCACCAGTTTTCCGCCTCCTTTTTTACTAAGGTCCTCAATGGCTTTTTTGAAAGCAGCCGTATTTTTTACATTTCCTCCTGAGATTCCGCCAAATTGTGTGATGGAAACTGTTTGAGCAGGAAAAGAGGTTTCTGCAACCTGAGGCATTGTAAACTCAATGTTTTTGTAAATATCCAGGTTCTGGGCAAAAGCCTGCCCCGAAAACATCATTGCTGCGGCTAAGCCGATAATTATAAGTGACTTCTTCATGTTATTTTTTTTGAGTTTTAATTATTTTTTTAAATTCCTGATAGACCAATGCAGCGACTGCTTTTGCTCCTTCAGGCTGAAAATGGGTATTGTCTTTCTGTCCTTTTGGATAGGCTTCATATACGTTCTCCGGAAGGTTCATGAAATAATGACTGGTGGTAAAATCCTGTCCTTTTTTTGTAAAATAATCCATCGACAATCTATTAAGATCTATATAGGGAACATTCATTTCCTTTGCAATATCAATTGGGGCCTGCCAGTACTCTCCATGTACATTTTCCAGTTTTCCGTCTTTCCAGGGGTAATTTCTGGCGACCGGAGTTACAATAACGGGATTTCCTCCTTTCTGCCTCGTCTGAGAAACGAATAAACGTAAAAATTCTTTATACCCCTGAATATTTACATAGCGTTCCGGATGCTTTTCTGAACCGTCGTTATGCCCGAACTGCATGATCACATAATCACCTGCCTGAAGGTGTTCATAGACATACCGCCATCTTCCTTCCTGGAAAAAAGTTCGTGTGCTTCTTCCACCGTGAGCCCTGTCAATAACCGCCACAGAATCAGTTGTGATAAAGGGCTTCAGAGATTGAATACTGTCTTTTACAAAAAATGGCTGAAAAACCTGTCCCCAGCCTGTGATGGGATATCTGACTTTCATATAGTCTTTTCCGGGATCATAGTCTCCGGTATAATCAGCCATTGTGGAATCTCCGATAAGGTAAATATGGGTTACTTTTTTATCCGCTTTTATAGTCGTACTTTTTGCTTTATTCTGTGACTGACATGCTGACAGAAGTAAGGTACTTAATAAAAATAAAACGGGTTTATATATTCTTTTCTTCATGATTATTTTTGTTGGATAATCGGAAAGGCATCATTTTTATTCTCCATTTTACTTCTTAGTTATTCTGAACCAATCAAAATCGGCATATCCTCCTCTTGGTGCCTTTGTCGTACTTATGCTATAAAGTCCTACTTTTGCACCAATCCATTTTCCCGGTTTTGCCTGGAAAACTTCACCTGCTTTGATGAAACTTTTACCATTTTCGCTGTAACTGAACTGACATAATCCATTAGGCTCGGTTACATTCACTTTTAAATACACCTCATTGCTTTTCAACAGAGTTTCCCAGAGTATTTTCTCCTCACCGCCTTTATCTGCTTTTTCAGCTTTCCTTAGCTGTACATAATAACCATCCGATTTGTTGGTGATAACCAGTGATGCATGGTCCAGTCCCATGATCAATAATCCTGCAGTCTTGCCATCTTTAGCTTCTTCGGGAACTAATTTTACCTTTGTAGTAGCAGCAAAATTCGGAGCCGGGAATTTTTGGGTTAACAGATTCGGAACATTCCACAGGTTTTTTTCACCTTCAGGAATTTTTATTGAGAATAATCTTAAAAATTGCTGTCCGGGAAGTTTGGAGGACCATACAATATTTTCGTTGGCACTCCATTGCCATTGTAAGCCTAGTTTTTCTCCATCAAATTCGTCGGTCTCAGAAGGAGTAACTATAGGTGACACTTGTCCGGTATCAGGTTTTTTATAGCTTACAACAGGCTCTCCGATTCCGTTTTTATTAGAGTCTGTTCCCATTACAGGCCAGTCTTTTTCCCATTTCATAGGCTGAAGATGAACAATTCTTCCTCCTGCATCTACATCCTGAAAATGATAGAACCAGTCTTCTCCGGATGGGGTATCTACCCATGCTCCCTGATGAGGTCCGTTGATGGTTGTTGAACCCTGTTCCAGAACAATTTTTTCTTCATAAGGGCCATAGATATTTTTTGATCTCAACGCAAGCTGCCAACCTGTTGCAACACCACCTGCTGGAGCAAAAATATAATAATAGCCGTTTCTTTTATACATTTTGGGGCCTTCAACAGTAGGATGGGCATCATGACCGTCAAAAACATGAATTCCTTTATCGAGTACTTTTGTTCCCTCAGGATTCATTTTATTGAGGGTTAATATACTTTTTACTCCGGCACGGCTTCCGGCCCAGCCATGAATAAGGTAGGCATTGCCATCTTCATCCCAGAAAGGACAGGAGTCAATCAAGCCTTTTCCTTCCATTACCAACACCGGTTTTTCCCAAACGCCCAGAGGATCTTTAGTTTTTACCATATAAATTCCGAAATCCGGATCACCCCAGTAAATGTAAAATTCTCCTTTATGAAATCTGATGCTGGGAGCCCAAACACCATCGCCCCTTTTGGGGGTTGAAAAGTGTTCCAGAGGTAAGATATCCTGAATGGCGTAATTAACCAGTTTCCAGTTGATCATATCTTTGGAATGAAGAACAGGCAATCCGGGAGCTTCGTTAAAGCTGGAGGCGGTCATATAATAATCATTCCCCACACGAATCACGTCCGGATCTGAATAGTCTGCATATAAAACGGGATTTCTGTAGTTTTTCCCCTGATCGGCAGTCCATACTTCGGAAACATAGTTTTTCTCTTGTGCCTGAAAATAGGTAGATGCTGCCGAAAAGGCTGTAAGGGCAACGATATTTAAAATACTTTTTGTCTTCATACAATCAATTATGCTTTACCTCAATCTTTTTTTATTTTTCAAATTCCAAACTGGCAAGAATAAACGGACCTGTTCCTTTTGGGTCATTGGAGCGCACTTCTTCATTCACATAATATTCGTAAGAACCGCTTCTGTAAGGATTTCCGCCCAAGCCTGCCACGGCACAGCATTTATTTAAGCTGACAATGCCGTTTTTATCTACTGTTATCAGGTTTTTGATAATGCCGTCGTATCCTTTTTTCGCATATGCTTTATATGATTTGGATAAATACCCTTTGTTGACGGACTTTATCATGGTGTACACAAACATAGATGAGCCTGTTGCTTCCAGATAGTTGCCCTTTTCTCCGCCTTTGTCCAATACCTGATACCAAAGCCCTGTCTTGGAATCCTGAACTTTGATAACAGCATCACAGTAAGACTTCAGGTAGGTAAGTAATTTTGCTCTTCGCGGATGGTTTTGAGGAAGATAATCCAGTACATCTACGATAGCCATTCCGTACCAGCCCATTGCTCTTGACCAGAAATTAGGAGAAAGACCGGTTTCTTTATTCGCCCATTGCTGTTCTCTGCTTTCGTCCCAGGCATGATAGAGCAGTCCCGTTTTTTTATCTAAAAGATGCTTCTGAATCAGTTCAAACTGATTGATGATATCGTTATAAGCTTTTTCAGCTTCTTCTCCTTTTGAAAAATCATGGGTATAATGAGCATAAAAAGGTTCTCCCATGTATAATCCGTCAAGCCACATCTGGTTAGGATAAATTTTCTTGTGCCAGAAACCGCCTTCGGAAGTTCTTGGCTGGCCGTCAATCTGGGAACGCAGGGTTTGCAGGGCTTTTAAATATTTGTCTTTTTTCTCCTGCTGATAGAGGTAAAGAAGAACATTTCCACAATTCAGCATATCAATATTGTATTTGGAAAGATCGTAAGAAATAATGCTTCCGTCTTCTTTCACCATAGTGTCACCAAAGGCTGTGATATAGCTGTAATACTCCTTGTTTCCGGTTTTTTCAAACAGTCTTTCGGCTCCTTCCAGAACGATGGCTGTAGGATAGCTCCATTTAGGTGCTTTGTTGTAATCCAGCATCCATGCCTGAGGAAATCGTTGTATTTCAGAAAGAAGCATTCTTTCCGACCATGGAAGTTTGGCTGAAATTTTTCCGTTTACCGGTGAATGTATTTCGGAGGGCGAATTTTGCAAAGGCTTTTGTGCACAGGAAAAAAAGAGTCCTGAACATACTGCTGCCAATGCATAGATTGTCATAGAATTATTAATAAAGTTCATGATTTTAAACTTTAAAGTTGTTGAGTTTTATCCAGAATATCCAGTTTTTTATCAAGATCCTGATAGAATGCGTCTTCGGTGGTTAAGCCGTTGGGTTCCTGTGACCAGGCTCCCAAAAAGTAATATGATACATTTTTCGTCTTTTTGAAGATGACTGTATGGGTAGATTTTGTTTTTACATATTGATCAAAGTTTTCAATAGGGTAGAAGACTGCCATTCCCAGATTGTCTTCTTTTTTAGCTAACGTTTGCGGCCCATAAGTCGCAATATAGCCCCATTTTTTATTTTTACTGACTCCTTGTTTCAATGGAATGTCCTTAAAGGCAACAATTCCTGTACATAAACCTGAAAGGCTGTTGCTGAGGGTAAGGTCTACCTTTACAAAGCGGTCTTTAGGAAAAATAGTCAGTTTTGACTGTAGATCGATGGGATTACCCCAGGTTTTCCAGCCTATGTAATCGATTGTGGCATAAGACCGGTCTTTTTCATTGATAACTTTTGCGGTAGTCTTTTTTACGATTTTAAAAGTTTCAACATAATCATTCTGCTCATCATATCTTCCATAAGATCCGATTCCTATGGTACGGCCAGACTTCAGGATATCCTGTCCCCAGGGAGCATCATGATGATAAGATTCAAAGCCATCCTGACCAACTTCCGGTAATACGAGTGTGGTTACTTTTTTACCAAAAATATCCGTGGCATTTCTCCAGTCCAGATAGAGCCTGTAGCCAATCTGATTGTTTTCCAAACCAATTCCCTCATATCTGATATATGAGGAATGATCTGTATGGGCTTCCGGCAGGGTAAGTTCCTGAACATTTTTAAAAGTTCCCCCAATGTATTGATTGCCTTCCCATTGGCCGCCTTCTTTTACAGAAAGTTCAGCATAGGAAAATGGAGCTTTGGGGTTTTTCCTACTGTTTTCAATTACAGAAGTCTGTGCTGAAAGGGTTGAACTGATAAAAGCTCCCGCAATACATAGTGTAAATAAGCTGAATTTCATACTTTTTCTTATTAGTTTACCGATTTGTAACAAAGAGTTTTCATGGTTATTAACGTTGTTTATCAGTTATTTTACTGACGATATCATTGAAGTACACTTCAATATTGTCATAATTTTTATTCAGATCTCTACCATTGGCATTAGCCGATTTTGGGTCTAAATGATGTCTGATTTCCCACTCATCAGGCATTCCGTCGTTATCTGAATCGAGAAGTGGTTTTTCCTGTCTCAAATTTGGAAATCCGCCAACATCTTCCTGAGAGTCGATGATTCCATTTGTGCTTCCCTTTGATCCTGTATAAGTAAAATTTCCGGTTTCGATGTCTTTTATCACATGAAGATCAACAGCATCACGGATCAGGCTAGCTCCTCCGTATTGTAAAGTTTTTTCATACGCTTCCTGTGCAGAATGGGTAATAATATTATTCTTAATATCGTGAGACTGATTGATCCTGATGGTGTTTTTATCCTTTTCTGTCAGGTTGTAAGAAAGCTTCATCTGATTAAAAACACCTTCTTTCCAATTGTCTTTAGTCGTTTCAGGACTTCCTTCCACTACATTTCCATGGATGTAGTATTTACCCCAGATATTGTAGACTTCTGTTTTTGGATTTTCATTTTTGTCGATGGCGACAATCCGCTGTCTGGTGATGGTTGCAGGTCCGGGTTTGTAGTAATTATTGATGATATTGACGTTCATCCCTTCACCTCCGTATAAGCTGTTGTGACCCCAGTTGTAGATTACATTATTCCTGAAATCAGTAAGGTCGGTGAGTGCAAATTTACTTCCTGCATATTCGCCCAACCGTGGATTTCTGCTGTCGTGATGAGCATATATATTGTGATGGAATGATGCCTCTTTACCACCGGCAATTCCGCCATAACCATGGGCTCCTTTCTGATGAAAGCTGTTTCTGAGGCTTTCCGCAATAATACACCATTGCAGGGTAGTATTTTCGTTGGCGTAGATGGAGACGGTTTCGTCTGTGGACCAACTCATCGAGCAATGATCTACCATCAGATTTTTAATAAATCTGGCTCCCAAGGCATCGCCTTCAAATTTTTTCTGATCTCCCATTCTGAATCTCAGATAACGGATAATAACGTTGTCAGCCGCTACAAATGTTTCGTAATTGGCAATGGCAATACCGTCTCCGGGAGCGGTTTGTCCGGCAATGGTGACGTTACCTTCTTTTATTTTTAAAGGAGATTCAAGATAGATGGTTCCGCTGGTTTTAAAAACAATATATCTCGGTCCTTTCTGATTCAGCGCATATCTTAATGTTCCTTCGGAATGATCATCTTTCAGATTGGTAACGAAATAGACCTTTCCGCCACGCCCGCCCGTTGTGAACCTTCCAAAACCTTCAGCACCGGGAAAGCTCAGAATTTCCTGCGCATTGATCAGCGGGGAAATACTGCATACAATTCCGGTAGCGAATAGCTTGATGAAACCTTTTGTCATAATTGAAGATTCTTGAATTTGAATTATTGTAAGCTCTTTTTAATATTCCATTCATCCTTACCTTTAAGGATATTTTCTGTCGTATATTTTTTTCTTTCCTGCTGGGTTAACTGATGAGACCATGATACTCTCTGCACAGCATTCGCTCCCGAACCTTTTGAGTTGCTTTCTGCGTAAAATGTTGTCTTTTCAGCATCCGGTTTGCTCCAGTTGTGCCATCCTTCAGGTTTTATTGTGGAATTGAGTTTACAATCAATATAAACAGTTTTAGCAAAAGGCCTCCACGGTCTTCCCAGGTACACGGAATATTCTTTGGCATTCCCTGTAATCTGAGAATTGATGAATACAAAACCAAACTCATTTTCCTGTGGAGTAGAAGCTGCTGTAATGTAGCTTGCTGTTTCTTTGGAGTAAATAACACAGTTTTCAAAAACGGCTGTTCCTGCCCCAAAAATATAATCGGTAGTGCCTTCTATATAGCAGTTTTTAAAATAATTTCTTGAAGGTTTTTTCTTATCCTGAAGATCCTGAGCTCCTTTCAGATATAAAGTATCCTGATTTCCTAAAAACCTGCAGTTTTCAAAAGCGATTCTGTCACCTGAAGTCAATACGGCAACTGCCTGTCCGACTCTCCCTGAGCTGTTCTCAAATGAAATGTTTTTAGCGCTAAAATCATTGGAGTAAATAAATAGAGTAGACGAGCCTGTAGTTCCGATTTCCTTTCCTTCAGCATTTTTTTTAGAAGCAAAATCATCGTAAGTAATGATTGTTTTTTCAGGATTTTCACCTTCCAAAAAAATGGCTCCTTTGGATTCCGGAATAACAATTTTTTCTTTATAAATTCCTGCTTTAATAACAATTTTTGTCCTTAGAGAAGAATTGTTGTCAACGGCATCTATCGCTTGCTGAATGGTTGTAAAGTCACCTTTTCCGTCTTTCGAAACCACGATGATTTTATCCCTGGTCTGGAAAGAAAGAAGGCTGCATACAGCAATTAAAAAAGCAGAAAATAACATATAATTTCTAAAAAAGATAGAATGTTTCATAAAGCATTTTGGTTTAAAATACAGACTGCCTTCTTGGGGAATACAGCCTGTATTTTTGATATGAATGTGAACTTAAACTGTCTAATATCCGTAGTCCTGGGTAAGGTTATAATTTGAACTGATTACATCCAGTGCAATAGGGAGAAGCTCCTTTTTATTAGGCTGGAAATAATATGCATAACTTTTTACAGGATCTCCATTGATGTAAGGCTGTGTCATGGCAAGTCTCCAGTTGATTTTTGTATATCCTGAAGGTGTGGCAACACTCTGGTTAGGATTGTAGAAAACATCAGCTTTGTTGATTCCATTGACATACAGATCCATATCCAGCACATTTTGCTGTGCTGTTTTTGTCGGAACATAATTGACAACGGTTGATGCCGGTTTTTTGTAAAAGATATACTCAGGAACGTTGACATATGCTCCGGTACCGTTCATGAAATCTGTTAATTTCTGCCTGGTTTCATTGATCTTTGTTTCCAGAAGATTCCAACGGATGAGGTCGTACTTTCTCAATCCTTCACCTCCGAATTCCAGCAGTCTTTCCTGTATAATATAGGTAAGGAAATCATTCTTAGAGGTTGGGATCGTCCCAACCTGGCCTACATTACCTGCATAGGCTCTTTGTCTTACCGCCATTACGGCATCAATGGCTTCCTGAGAAGGAGAACCATGGATTTCATTATCCGCCTCGGCAAACATTAATAAAATATCTGAATATCTCAAAAGCGGCCAGTCGATTCCTAAGTTCTGGGAAGTTCCCGTAATGCTGGTCCATGACTTTCTGAATTTCCCGTCATTCCAGTTGATGGAGGTCTGAAGATCTTCCTGCTTGCTGGTACTTACTCTAAAGATAGCAACATTAACGTCTCTTCTCAGATCGTATTTGCTGAATTCATAGAAGTAAGTTGGTATAGCACTGATTCCGCCAGCCGATTTCCAGTCAGAGTCATCATGCCTTAGTCCATTATAATAACCAATTTTTGAATCTGTTCTTGAGTTTCCTCCAAACGCTCCGATGGCGAAAATAACTTCATTCGTTGTATCCTGACTGTTGGTATGCAGCGATCTGAAAAGCCCTTCATAGCTAGGATTCAGTTTATGCTGTCCGGAATTGATAATGTCCTTACATTCGTCGTATGCGATTTGATAATATTTTTGAGGATTGGTACCCTGTACCATCAGCTGAGGATTTCTTCTGAGAGAATAACCGGCTCTTGCCAAAGCAATTCTCGCTCTTAATCCTTTTACAGCAGCCTTTGATAATCTCTGTGCTGTGGTACCTCCTTCAGATTTCCATGGGACTAATGCCGATGCTTTGGCAAGGTCATCAAGTATTTGCTCATAAATAATATCACGGTCCGTTTTAGGAAGATATACGGAAGGAAGATCTGCTGAAGGAAGGTCCTGGAAAGGAACATCACCCCAGTTTTTTATAAGATCATAATAGAACAGCGCTCTTAAGGCCAGTGCTTCTCCCAGATAACGGTCCATCAGTTTTTTATCAGCTGCAGATCCGGTTTGATATACTGGGGAAATCGGGATGTTTTTAATCACAAGATTAGCTCTTTCAATACCCGTGTAAGTATCCAGAAAGGGTCTTAACAATTCTGTATTGGTAGGAACTGCTCCAAAACAGCTGATTCCTCTTCTGTCATTGGCATTGTAGTCACCTGATGTTCTGAAGTCATCCCCTGATTGAGAAAGAATAAGGTTCATTCTCTGTCCATAGGTATTGTCACCCATAGCACTGTTATAAACTCCCACCAGAGCAGCAAAAGTATCCGGCGCTGAGTCGAACTGCTGTTTTTCTGCGGTATTGGAAAGATTTTCTACCTCTAAATAGTCGCTGCATGAGTTCAGGGTCATCGCACAGAAAAGAGATAAGAAAAGGCTTGAAAATTTATTTTTGTTCATAGCGTTCGTTTTAGAAAGTGATATCTACTCCCGATAAGATAAATCGGCTTCTTGGATAAGCTGAATAATCAACTCCCGGAGTTAATGGGTTTCTTCTTGTATTGGCTTCCGGATCAAATCCTGAATAACCGGTAATCGTAAATAAATTATTCACCGTAGCATACAGTCTCAGGTTTTTAACTCCGATGGCTTCCAGAGATCCTTTCGGAAGGCTGTAGCCTATGGTCAGGTTATTCAATCGTAAGAAAGAACCGTCTTCAATCGCATAAGAATGCAGAAAGTACGCCCCTGCAGATGGAGTCCACATTGTTGTATTGGCATTAAGGGCTGCAAGAGCGGTTGGGTCGGTTACTTTATTTCCCGCATTGTCAAACCATCTCCATCGGTCTGCCACTTCAGCCAGCATATTGTTATCCTTATACAGATATTGGGTTGTGTATTCTACTTTGTTGGCATTATACACCTTGTTTCCTATAGAAAAATTGAAAAGAAGACTCATATCCCAGTTCTTATATCGGAATGTTTGCGTAAAACCACCATAGAATTTAGGTTGGGCGCTTCCAAGATCAGTCATATCTTTGCTGTCAATGACACCATCACCATTGAGGTCCTGAAGTTTAAGATCCCCCGGTTGTACAGCTTTGGCACCGTTGGCTACAGCAGCAGAGCTGGCAATACCTGCTTTTAAAGTATAGAGTTGAGTAGCCGCATCATAATTAAAATCACTTACTTCATATCTTCCGGCAGTAACATATCCCCAATAAGTTCCTACCGGTTTACCTACCTGTACAAGGAAATCAAAAAGGTTATTCTGCCATCCTGAAGGATAGTAGTAAGAATTGGAACTTGATGAAGCATTGTTTCCTAAACTTTTGATTGTATTTCTGTTGGTTGAGATATTGGCATCAATCTTCCAAGAGAAATTTTCTTTATTGATGATACTACCCCCCATGGATAATTCGATTCCCTTATTTTCACTGCTTCCTGAGTTTTGGTATTGGAACTCATATCCAGAAGTTTGTGGTATTTTGGCCAGTAATAAAAGGTCCTTTGTATGCGTTTTATAAACATCAAGAGTACCATAGAGTCTTCCTTTAAATAAACCAAAATCAATTCCTGCATTATAAGAGGTTGCTGTCTCCCATCTCACGTTGGGGTTTGCCATGATATTTCCTGTTGTAGCACCAGGGGTAACGCTGGTTCCGAAAGCATATCCATAGTCCGAAGAAGAGGTAAAGAAAGTATCATATAAAAAGGCTCCGATTCTGTTGTTTCCTGATTTTCCGTACCCTAATCGAAGCTTCAGTTCATTGACAAAATCATTCTGTTTTAAGAAGTTTTCTTCTTTGATCTTCCATGCTAAAGATGCAGCCGGGAAATATCCCCACTGGTTAGGTCCGGGTTTGAATACACTGGATCCGTCGGCTCTCATGGATACTGTTGCAATGTATTTATTTTTGTAAATATAGTTTGCTCTTCCGAAGAAAGAAGCAAGGCGGTCTACTTCTCTTGCCGTTTTAGGAGCATCCTGAATCATTCCTGATGGAGGAGAAGCCAGCTGTGAATTGGCAAATGCTTCCTGTGCTGAAGAAGACTTTGGGAACCATTTGATATTGATAGACGTTGATTCGCCGTCAGTTCTTACCGTTTCCTGACCTGCAAGTAAATCCAGCTTATGATTTCCAAATGTACTTCTATAATTCAGGGTATTGGTATTGGTAATTCTTCTTGTTTGCGAATTGCTTAAAAATACGACAGGCTGATCATTATTCTGCCTTGCAAGACTGGTGACCGGACCGGAAAACTGATTGACAAGCTGATCTCTCTGCACATATCCGATGACACTGCGGAAAGTAAAATCTTTACTGATTTTATAATCAAGTGTTGCGTTCAGCAATAAATCGTTTCTTCCGCTTTCTTTTACTTCGTCATTGGCAAGGAGAATCGGGTTGACAAGATTTGTCTGGTCTGCGAATAATGGGTCAAAATCATCTACATTTACTGTAGAACCTCCTTCAAAAGGCTGATATCTTATGGCATTTCTTAATCGGTTGGTGGTTTGTGAACCCGAAGCAGATGTTCCGGCTCCATACACCATTTGACGGCTGTAACGGGCATTAAGACCTATGCTCAGCTTTTTTGAAATGTCATAGTCATACCTGAAATTGGCCATATTTCTTTTAAATCCGGAACCAATCATAATTCCGTCTTCTTCCACATTATTTAACGTCAGGGAAAAGGCAGAATTTTCAGATCCTCCTGATAATGAAATATTATGCGTAAAGTTAAATGCCTCTCTTCCGAAAAGCTTATCCTGCCAGTCTACATTCTTGACAGATTTATATTTATTCAGTTGATCAAACGTTCCGTAGCGGGTATTAAACGTTTCAATATCTTTAAGGTCCCCATTTCTGTAGTATTGTTCATACTGATACAATACATATTCATAAGGATCCAGAACATTGAGTTTGTTCTGCATACTTCTCACCCCTACAAAACCATTATAGTTGATGCTTGTTCTTCCTTTTTTACGGCCTCCTTTTGTCGTAATCAGAACAACACCGTTGGCTCCTCTTGAACCGAATATAGAGGTTGATGAAGCATCTTTTAATACTTCAATTGATTCTATTTCTTTGGGGGATAAGACCGTCAGGGCATTATCCATCTGTACACCATCTACAATATAGAGTGGGGCATTGCTTTGAGTGATGGAGTTTCCACCACGGATTACAATATCCACATCAGCTCCGGGAGATCCCTCACTAAGGGAAACCTGCACTCCGGCCAGTCTTCCCTGGATGGCTTCAGCAGCATTGGTGGATGGCATATCTTTAAGCGCTTCGCCTTTCACAGAAGAAACAGCGTTGGTAACATCTTTTTTAGAAACCTTTGTATATCCCACTAAAACCACATCATCCAGTTTGGTTTCTTTATCTTTTTTTGTTTCTTTTTCTTGA
Organism: Chryseobacterium sp. BIGb0232; assembly: GCF_024810195.1. Taxonomy (NCBI): domain Bacteria; kingdom Pseudomonadati; phylum Bacteroidota; class Flavobacteriia; order Flavobacteriales; family Weeksellaceae; genus Chryseobacterium; species Chryseobacterium sp. BIGb0232. The sequence goes on along the minus strand of NZ_JANUEH010000003.1, from coordinate 265,644 downwards.
GCCATTGCAAGGACAGGAAGCAGAAAAACAGTTAAATATAACCACTTTATTGATTGTACTCTTTTATCCATTGTGTATCCTTATAGTTTTAATTCTTGGTTGAAAGTTTTTTCAATCGTCTTTGTTTAGGACTGTTAAGTATTCTGCGGATTTTAGTGGTCATGAAGCTTTTTAATATTTTCTTACGCTTTTGTGCAATCGATTGCGTAATTTTTTGTAAAACATTATTCTGGCTTCTAAACTAATATTATTTTTCAATATGCAAAGAAAAAAATGTTATTTTTTTATTAATTAGATGTTATAAATAAAAATATTTTATCCGAATGATGTGAATTTTTATCATGTAACCTATTGTAAATAAGGTGAATATTTGATTAATTTGAATGTTGGGTGATTAAATGAAAATCTTTCAAATTTTTAGGGTTTACAATTTAGAAAACTTAAAAATAACTTAAAATTCATGTGATTTTTGCATCCCAAAAATCCCTAAATACACATCCGGGAATAAAATTTTGTAGTATTTTCTGATTTTTGTCATCTTTTTTAAATGTATTTCGAATCAATATTTTATTGTTTTTAATAATATATCCTAATATGTATAGTATGTTGTGTAAAAGTGTTTAATTTTTATCAATTCAATATCTTTAAAATACCATTTTATTTTGGCATGATTTTATATTTTCAAACACTCTTCGTCTTGTTTTTGGTTAATTTTTTTTAACTCAACAGCTTTTATTCTGATGAAAATTCGAATCATATGTTATTTTATTTCATTGAAAATCAGTTGATTTAAAATTTAAATTAATTTTTTGTTAACTAATTAAAGAATAATTCTATATTTATCCCACAAGTATTTCTGTCATTTTAGTGTAATTTTATGCAATCGATTACACAAAGTTTAACAGGTTTGAGAAAACCGCAAAAAAGGAAAAGTAAAAATAGGAGTATGATACAGTCAGAATTTCGTTACGCCCATCATCCGGAAGATGTTAAAAAGTATACCACAGAAGATCTTAGGAGTGAGTTTCTGATCCATGATTTATTCAATGAGGATACGATAAAATTAGTGTATTCCATGTATGACAGGCTTATTGTAGGCGGAGTAATGCCTTCTTCAAAAGCTTTGAAGTTGGAACCTACAGATGATCTGAAAGCTGAAAATTTTCTTGACAGAAGAGAGCTGGGAATCATAAATGTAGGTGGGGCCGGAAAAGTAACCGTAGATGGCATTGTATATCACCTTGGAAATAAGGAAGCTTTATACATAGGAAAAGGAGCCCAAGAAGTCATTTTTGAGAAAGATGGTGAAGAACAAACCTATTTCTACATCAATTCAGCACCGGCACATCATTCGTATCCCACAAAGAAAATCACGAAAAATGAAGCAGAAATTGTGGAGTTGGGTGAAGAAAAGTATGCCAACAAACGGACGATTAATAAACTGATTGTGAATTCTGTAGTTGAAACATGCCAGCTTCAGATGGGAATGACGGAACTTCACCCGGGAAGTGTATGGAATACAATGCCTGCCCATACCCATGCCAGAAGAATGGAAGCGTACTTCTATTTTGAACTGGAAGAAGGACAGACAGTAAGTCATTTTATGGGGCAGCCTCATGAAACCCGACACCTGTTTATGACCAACAGACAGGCCGTATTATCTCCGGAATGGTCTATTCATTCAGGAGTAGGAACATCTCATTATACTTTTATCTGGGGTATGGCCGGAGAAAATATGGACTACGGTGATATGGACGGTATCAAAACAAATGAACTAAAGTAATTTTCCAATGAATTTATTTGATTTATCCGGTAAAGTAGCGGTTGTAACAGGCGGTACTCACGGATTAGGAATGGCAATGGCTGAAGGTCTTGCCGCAGCAGGTGCTGAATTGGCAATTACCAGTACAACACCCTCAAAATTAGAGGAGGCTTTGAATTATTATCACGAAAAAGGGTATAAGGCAACCGGTTATATTTTTGATGTGACAGATGAACTGGAAGCTGCTCAGAAAGTCGCTTTAATGGAAGCTACCCATGGAAAAATAGACATCCTTGTCAATAATGCAGGAATCATCAAGCGTATTCCGGCTATTGATATGGAAGTGGAAGAATTTAGAAAAGTAATCGATGTGGATCTTACCGGACCTTTTATCATGTCCAAATTAATCGGGAAATATATGATTAAAAGAAAATCCGGGAAAATTATCAACATCTGCTCGATGATGAGTGAGTTGGGACGCGATAATGTTGTGGCGTATGCTTCTGCAAAAGGCGGACTTAAAATGCTTACTAAAAATCTGGCAACAGAATGGGCAAAACATAATATTCAGGTAAACGGAATTGGTCCCGGATATTTTGCAACGTCCCAGACAGAACCCATCCGTGTGGATGGAAATCCCTTTAACGATTTTATCATCAGCAGAACTCCGGAAGGAAGATGGGGAAACCCGGAAGACCTTGCAGGAACAGCTATTTTCCTGGCCTCTGATGCAAGCAGATTTATCAACGGACAGATTATTTACGTTGACGGTGGAATTCTCGCCACTATTGGAAAACCTGCTAATGAATAACTACAGATTAGACTAGAATGAAACCTTTTATAACAGATCAATTTTTATTACAGAATAAATACGCTGAAGAACTTTACTTCAGATTTGCAGAACAACAACCTATCATTGATTATCATAATCATCTGATCCCTAAAGATATTGCAGAAGACACTGTTTTTGAAAATATTTCCAAAGTATGGATTGCCGGTGACCATTACAAGTGGAGAGCCATGCGTACTATGGGCGTGAATGAAAAATTCATCACAGGGGATACTACTGACAAAGAGAAATTTGAAGCATGGGCAAAAACGGTCCCTTATACATTGAGAAACCCATTATACCACTGGACTCATCTGGAATTGAAGAGATATTTCGGAATTGATGAGTTATTAAGTGAAGATAATGCATCAGAAATCTATGAGAATATCACTGCTCAGCTGCAGACACCCGAAAAATCGACCAGAGGTTTGCTGAAAATGATGAATGTAGAATCTTTATGTACCACAGAAGATCCTACAGATATTTTAAATTACCATCAGGATCTTGCAAAAAGCGATTTCAGTATCAAAGTAAGTACCGCATTCCGTCCGGACAAAGCAATTTTGATTGAGAATCACAATTTTGCAGATTATATGGTAAAGCTTGGAGTTTCGGCAGGTATTGAGATTAATTCATACCAGACTTTATGTGATGCTTTGCTTAAAAGAATTGAATATTTCCATAACAATGGCTGCAGGCTGTGTGATCACGGCTTAAACAATATTTCTTTTGAAGAAGCTTCAGAAGCGGAAGTCAATGCTATCTTTAATGATAAAATGGAAGGGAAAGTCATTGCCGAAAAGCAGGTTAATCAATTTAAAACAGCCATTTTACTATTCCTTGGAGAGGCTTATCACAAATATGGATGGGTGCAGCAATTCCACCTGGGAGCGTTGAGAAATAACAATGAAAGAATGCATAGAATTCTGGGACCGGATACCGGCTGGGATTCTATCGGAGATTTTGTTCAGGCAGAAAGCCTATCTAAATTCTTGAATACACTAGACGGAAAAGATCAGCTGACAAAAACCATTTTATATAATCTGAACCCTGCTGATAATGAGATTTTCGCTACGATGATCGGAAATTTCAATGATGGAAGCATCAAAGGAAAAGTACAGTTCGGTTCCGGATGGTGGTTTCTGGATCAAAAAGACGGAATGATCAAACAGATGAATGCCCTTTCCAATATGGGATTAATCAGCTGCTTCGTAGGAATGCTGACAGATTCCAGAAGTTTCCTTTCTTATCCGCGACATGAATATTTCAGAAGGGTATTGTGTAATCTTTTCGGAGAAGAAATGAAGAATGGCGAACTGCCGGATGATATCGAACTGATTGGGAAAACCATTTCAGATATCTGTTATCATAACGCGAAAAACTATTTTGATTTTTAATTGAATACCATGAGCAAAATAGTCACATTCGGTGAAGTCATCATGAGGCTTTCCCCACCCGGGAACAGAACTATGAAACAAAGCCATGAAATGGAGTTCTTTTTTGGAGGAACAGAGCTGAATGTCGCTGCTTCATTGGCAACAATGGGGTGCGAAGTACAGCATATAAGCTGTGTATCCGATGATTTTGTCGGAGAATCTGCAGTTACTTTCATTCAGGGTTTTGGTATAGATACCACCTTTATCAACAGGAATGAACATCCTTTGGGATTGTATTTCCTTGAGGTAGGCTCATCAGTTCGTGCCAGCAGAATTACTTATAACAGGCTGAACGGTTCTTTTGCAAACATCCGGCCTGAAAAAATAGACTGGGAAAAAGCACTTGAAGGATGCGAATACTTTCACTGGACAGGAATCAGTCCCGGTATTTCGGAATCAGCCTATGAGGTTTTGAAAGAAGGGTTGAAAATCGCTCAGCACATGGGAATTGAAGTTACAACCGATCCTGCTTACCGTTCAAACCTTTGGAAATATGGTAAAAACGGAGCTGAAGTGCTTAAAGAGCTGGTTTCTTATTCCACTATTTTTATTGGAGGAGTGAATGAAATTAACGAGATCCTCGGAACCTACTTTTCTTCAGATAAAGAAGGTTTTATGGTAGCCTGTAAAGAATTAAAACAACAGATACCTTCGGTTCATAAGATCTTTGATAAAATAAGAATAGGGGTTACCGCGAGTTCCCAGCAGACACAGGGAAGAGCATGGGTAGACGGGAAGTATGTTGAAACCGGTCTTCTGGAAATTAATCCTGTTGTAGACAGAATCGGAACAGGAGATGCTTTTGCCGCAGGACTGATCTATGGTTTAAAGAATTTTGATGACGAAAAAGCATTGAATTTTGCAAACGCAGCCTGTGCGATCAAACATACTATTCCGGGAGATATTAACTATTCAAGTATAGAAGACATCCTGGAAGTGATGAACGGAAATTCAGGAGGAAGAATAAAAAGATAATTATGGCAAGATTTAGTCGTATAGAAGTAGCCTTAAAAGCTAAGGAAACAGGGATTGTTCCTGTATTTTATCACGCAGATGCTGGCGTTTGCAAGAAAATTGTAAAAGCTTGCTTTGATGGGGGAGCCCGCGTTTTTGAATTTACCAATAGAGGAGATTTTGCTCACGAGGTTTTTGCTGAGCTGATCCAATATGCAGCCGAAGAAATTCCTGAAATGATATTGGGAATCGGTTCAGTCATTGATCCGGCAACGGCTTCCTTGTATATTCAGAATGGAGCCAACTTTATTGTAGCCCCTTCTTTAAATCCGGAAGTAGCCAAAGTTTGCAATCGGAGAAAAATTGCATGGATGCCCGGTTGTGGTTCGGTTTCTGAAATCTCTTACGCCGAAGAGCTGGGTGCTGAAATTGTGAAAATATTCCCGGCAACACAGGTGGGAGGCCCGGAATTTATTAAGGCTGTAAAAGGCCCGATGCCATGGTCAAACATCATGCCTACAGGTGGAGTAGTTCCTACCAAAGAAAATATTACCGAATGGATTGCTGCAGGAGCCTATTGTGTAGGATTAGGTTCGCAGCTGTTTGTGAAAAATGATGACGGAGACTATGACTATGAAAAGATTACAGAAGCAGTTGTCCATTCTATTCAGGTTATTAATGAATTAAGATAATCATCCAAATATTTTGTTTTAAGCCAAAAAGAATTTAAAAACTAAGTAAAACCTTTTAAAAGGATAATCATTGAAACTCAACTTAATTGTTTTCAATTCTTTAATTAAATAATAATGGTTTAAAAAATTAATTGATTCTGTGCTGTAGAAGCATAGAAAGGATAGTTTTTGTCTAGTTCTATTGTTAAAATCAATAAAAATCAATACTATTAACGATTGATATGAAAAAAGAAATATCTCCGAAACCGAGTACTTTCAGATGGACGGTCTGCCTGCTCCTTTTTATTGCAACAACCATCAATTATATGGATCGGCAGGTGCTGTCACTGACATGGAAAGATTTCATCGCTCCGGAATTTCACTGGAACAATAATGATTACGGAAATATCACCGCATTGTTTTCTATTTTCTATGCCATAAGTATGCTTTTTGCCGGAAAGTTTGTAGACTGGATGGATACCAAAAAGGGATTTCTCTGGGCTATCGGAATCTGGTCTGTAGGAGCGGTACTTCATGCCTTCTGCGGAATTGCCACTTCAGGGGTTCTCACCGGAAGTTGGTGGGTAGGTTTTGAAGAATCAAAAGACATTATCGGAAAGGTAGATAATGTGGGAGCCATTATCAGTACCAGCGTGACATTGTTCATTTTTGCCCGTTTCGTTCTGGCTGTTGGGGAAGCAGGGAATTTTCCTGCTGCGATAAAAACCACTGCAGAGTATTTTCCCAAGAAAGACAGAGCATTGGCAACCAGTATCTTTAATGCTGGAGCAACGGTTGGAGCTTTAGCCGCACCGGTTACAATTCCTTTTATCGCAAAATCGATGGGTTGGGAATGGGCATTTATCATCATAGGAGCATTAGGTTTTGTGTGGATGGGGCTTTGGGTATTTTATTACAAAAAACCACACGAACATCATAAGGTTAATGAGCATGAGCTTACCTATATTCAGCAGGATCAGGATGATCTGCCTGCGGATTCGCCAGTGTTGGAAAAGAAATTTTCTTTCAAGGAATGTTTTAGCCACAGACAGACCTGGGCTTTTGCCTTTGGAAAATTTATGACGGATGGAATCTGGTGGTTTTTTCTGTTCTGGACACCGGCGTATTTAAGTTCCGTTTACAAAATGGATTCTACACAAAGTGCGTTTCCTCTATTCGTTCTTTATATGATCACTTTATTGTCGATTATCGGTGGCTGGCTTCCTAAGTATTTTGTGGAGAAAAAAGGCATGGATGCTTATTCCGGAAGGATGAAAGCGATGTTGATCTTCGCATTCTTCCCGCTGCTGGCTCTATTGGCACAGCCATTAGGTTCTGTTTCCTACTGGATTCCTGTTCTGATTATCGGAATTGCAGGAGCAGCACATCAGGCATGGTCTGCCAATATTTTCTCTACAGTAGGCGATATGTTTCCTAAAAAAGCCATTGCAACTATTACCGGAATCGGAGGAATGGCTGGTGGAATCGGTTCATTTTTAATTAATAAATCCTCAGGCGTCCTGTTTGATCATGCTCATAAAGCATGGACTACTGTCGACGGAATGCCTCTACTGGAAAAATATCCCCAATACATCAATGAACGTCTACCCGAAAATTTTGTCCATGATCTGGAAAAGTCCGGAGCCATTATTTCCGATGGAATAGATAAAGGATACATGATTATCTTCTCCGTATGTGCAGTAGCTTACCTGATTGCCTGGAGTGTCATGAAAACTTTGGTTCCGAAATATAAAGTGATTAAATAGAAACAAAAACTATCAGATCCAAAGATGGTTTCATTCAAATTAGAAAAAATGGAAAATCAGATAAAACAAAAAATAAATCGTGAATTCAATGGTTCTCACGAAAAGCTTCCGATTAAAATCGTGCAGTTTGGCGGTGGAAATTTTATGAGAGGATTCACTGATTATGTGATTGATCAATTGAATAAAAAAGCAGGCTTCAACTCTGGAATTGTCAATGTTCAGCCTACACAGGGTGGCTCTGTTCATAAACTGGAAGAGCAGGATAATCTGTACACCCTTTTTACAAGAGGAATAAAAAAAGGTGAAATTATTGATGAAAAGCAGATTATTTCTGCCATTCAGAAATCAATCAATCCGTATACGAATTATGATGAATTCCTTGCATTGGCAAAAGAAGAAGAACTTGAATTTATCTTCTCCAATACTACTGAAACAGGAATTGCGTATGATGAAACTGAAGATCAATACTCAGGCCCACACAAAAACTTCCCGGCGAAAGTAACGGTTTTATTATATGAGAGATTTAAACATTTCAAAGGGGCACCAGAAAAAGGATTGAGACTTATCCCTTGTGAACTGATTGAAGATAATGCCTTTGTTTTAAAAGATATTATTATTCAATATGCCGGATTATGGAATTTAGAAGAAGAATTTGTGCAATGGATTGAACAGTGTAATTATTTCCATAATACGTTGGTTGATAGGATTGTTCCGGGATATCCCAAAGATGATGCAGAATCGTACGAAGAACAGTTGGATTATGAAGACCGGATGATGGTTGTTTCGGAAGTATTTTTACTTTTTGTCATTCAGGATACTAAAAATCTGAAAGAAAGAATTCCTTTTGATCAGATCAATGAACAGATTCTGGTAGTGGATGATATTCAGCCTTATCGTCTGAGAAAAGTAAGAATTTTAAATGGTGGTCACACTTTAATGTTGGCTCCGGCACTTTTATCAGGAAAAGAAACGGTAAAAGAATCTGTTGAGAACCCATTTATAGGACAGTTTTTAAAAGATTCAATTTTCAATGAAGTAAACCCGACTTTGGGACTGGATGAAAATGAGTTGAAAGAGTTTGCTGGAGAAGTGTTTGACAGATTCAGAAATCCTTTTATTAAGCATTATCTTGCAAGTATCGCTTTGTATTTTGTTTCTAAATTCAAAGTAAGAATCCTTCCTAGTTTACAGGGATATGTAGAAATCAATCAGAAATTACCAGTAAACTTAACTTTCTCTTTGGCTAGTTTAATCAGATTCTACCAGGGAAATTTTAAAGGGAGAGCTCTCCCGTTGAATGATGAAGAAGCAATTATCAGCCGATTCAAAGAGATTTGGATAACAAATGATTATGAAAAGGTAGCAGAACTGGCATTAGCAGAAACTTCTTTCTGGGATACAGATCTTACCTTAGTGGAAGGCTTGAAAGATGCGGTAGCCAAAGCATTGTGGGAAATTGATCATCATGATGTGGAAACGGCCTATCACAATTTTGTTCAATCTTACTCTTAAATATCATGCAAAAGAAAGTACTGAAGGTAAACCCTGACGATAATGTAGCAGTAGCACTGGTAGATCTTACACAAGGTGAAACGGTTACGCTGGGTGATCTTACCTATGAGATGATAAAAGATACAAAGGCCAAGCATAAGTTCGTTACAGAAGATCTTTCAACAGGAGATTCCATTATTATGTATGGTGTTTTGGTGGGAAAAGCCAGTCAATCCATCCAAAAAGGAGAGGTGATTACCACTGAGAATGTAAAACACCAAAGCGCAAAAGTTGAAGGTAAAACAGGAACCACTTCCTGGGTTGCTCCCAATGTAGATCAGTGGAAAGACAGAACTTTCATGGGCTATCACAGAGAAGACGGACAGGTGGGAACAGAAAATGTATGGTTGTTTTTTCCTTTGGTTTTTTGCGAAAACAGAAATGTAGAGATTTTAAAAGAGGTTTTTGAGAAAGAACTTTTATTTGAAAAAGTAACAAAACATCAGCTGTTGCTGAGATCTCTGATCAATAACGCAGAGGAAGAAATTGTAACTGAAGAAGATCAGGACTCAAGAGTTTTCAAAAATATTGATGTTAAGTTCATTACCCACCAGGGAGGTTGTGGCGGCATTCGTCAGGATGCTGAAGCCTTGGGGCGTTTATTGGCAGGATATGTTAATAACCCGAATGTTGCCGGAGCGACCGTTTTAAGCCTTGGATGTCAGAATTTGCAGGTTCAGATTTTTAAAGATGCCCTTGAAAAGATCAGTCCCAACCATAAAAAACCGATTATCGTTTATGAACAGCAGAAGTCGGGAACAGTGGATGAAATGCTGAGCGGGATCATTAAGGATTCCTATGAAGCCATTAAAAAAGCCAATGAAATTCAAAGAAAACCGGCATCCATTTCAAAGCTTGTATTAGGATTGGAATGCGGCGGTTCAGATGGGTTTTCAGGAATTTCTGCCAATCCTGTTTTAGGCCGTTTGTCAGATCTAGTGGCAGGAATCGGAGGAGCAACTATTCTTTCAGAATTCCCGGAATTGTGTGGAGTAGAGCAGGAATTGGTAAACCGTTGTGTCAATGAAAAAGATGCAGAACGATTTTTACAGTTGATGAAAGACTTTGAAGAATCAGTCGTTGCTTCAGGATCTGGTTTTGATATGAATCCGTCACCGGGGAATATTAAAGATGGACTAATTACCGATGCCATGAAGTCTGCAGGAGCGGCTAAAAAAGGAGGTTCATCGCCCATCAATGATGTCCTTGATTTTACGGAATACATTCAGAAACCTGGATTGAATTTATTATGCACACCAGGAAACGATGTAGAATGTACCACTGCTTTGGTAGGTTCAGGCTCCAATGTTGTGTTATTTACGACAGGTCTTGGAACGCCTACCGGAAATCCTGTAGTTCCTGTAGTAAAAATATCATCAAATACTTCTCTTTCTGAGAAAATGTCGGATATTATTGATTTTAATACGGGAGATATCATCACCGGAGAAAAAACGATTGATCAAAAAGCAGAAGAACTGCTGGAATTTATTATCAAAATAGCCAGCGGAGAAATAAAAACCAAAGCTGCTATTTTAAGCCAAAATGATTTTATTCCGTGGAGAAGAGGAGTGAGCTTATAAGAACATGTTTTTTTAATTATAATTTTAATTAGGATTGAAAATGCTTTCTGCGTAATGTAGGAAGCATTTTCTTTTATTCATTGGCAATTTTCTTAGAAGAGAAGAGTTGTTAAAAAGGGTAACAAAAGAGTTAATACAGTGAAAATAGCATCGCCCATATGTAGTTTTCGGTATTCACCTTGTTCCCAACTTGACTGCATGTAGCCTGTCTGCAAAGGTTCATTTCCGAAAATAATAAGAAATAAGTTTCTTAGAATCCAGTAATAGATCATATAAAATAAAGGCAAAAATGCAAACGCAGCAGCATTACCATTGGGCATTTTTAACGTTTCTCTATGGATATTTAAGTAACCAAGTAAGGCGATCAAAATGGTGAAGAACAATACAATCAAATAAATTGTTTTGTTTTTTAATATTTTATAAGATAACCATAAAATAATGTGCACCAACCCCCCAACAAAAATATAAAGTGATTGATTATCCATATATCGATGTTTTGTGAGTGTAGAAAAATTATTTTCTTTTCGAAGACTTTCTGATATGAAGTTGTGGGGTAAGCACTACTTTTTTCTCAATAGAAACCCCAGACCCATTTTCCTTTACACTTTCCAGAAATACCTGCCCCGCCATTTTTCCCATCAAAACCGGAGTCTGATCTACCGAACTGATTGGAAGCTCCATAAACTGGGTAAAGGGTTCATTGGAAAAACCGATAATAGCAACTTCCTGAGGAATCTTAATATTTCTTTTTTTCAATTCCTGACAAGCACCTAAGGCGGCAAAATCACTCGAAGAGAAGATGGCGTCGGGAACAGATTTTTTACTCCAAAGTTTTTTGATTGCTTCCGTTCCTTCCTCAATGGAACTGCCTGTAGAAATGATATTATCTTCTTTTACAGAAAGATGGTGATCTGCTAAGGCTTGTTTATAGCCATTAAGACGATTCTGATAAATTTCAAGATTAAGATCTCCCGCAAAATGACAGATATTCTTATATCCTTCTTTGATCAGGTGTTCCGTAGCCATATAGCCGGCACGATAATCATCAATAGTCACTGTGCTGACACCTGCAATATCTTTTTTACGGTCAAAAAAGATAATAGGAGTATTGGAGGTATCAAGAATACTTTGGATATGACTGATATCTGTGGTGGTTTTGGATACCGACATGAAAATACCATCTACCTGAGCATTCAGTAAAGTATTAAGCTGTCGTTTTTCAATGTTGACATCTTCGTGGCTCTGGCAAATGATAACATGATAACCAAGGGAGGAGAGTTCTTCTTCAATTCCCCGTATGACCGATGAAAAGAAGTTGGTATTGATGTAAGGAACAATAATCCCGACGTTTTTAGTTTCACCACTTTTCAAGGCTTTAGCAAGGTTATTTTGCTTATAGTTCATTTCCTTGGCCGTTTTGCGGACCAGCTCTTTGGTAGCCTCACTTATTCTCGGATGGTCATTCAATGCTCTCGAAACAGTTGCCACACTTACGTTGAGCTTATTGGAAATATCATAAATGGTGGCATTTTTTTTATTCATACCTTTTTTTTCTGAGCGTTTTTAAGATGTCTGAATAAGCAGACGTTATTGACGTAAATTTAATCAATTTATGGCTATTTGAAAGGAAAATAGATGTATTTTATATCATTTCCAAAGATATTAATTCAATAGGTTGCTTTGAATGCTCTCAAATGATTGTTTTTATAGTGATTAGCTCTTTTTGGAAGTATTGATTACTTTAAATGAGTACTATAAATGGGATTTTCTGTTATTCTTATTTGAATGTAAATATCTTATTTTTCAAACTGAAACTGAGAGTTAAAACAAATACAAAATAGGGGGGATTTTTACAAGGAATTCATTGAAAATTCAACAATCGTTGAATTATGTTGATTATTTTTTCAGTAAAAATTAAAAATGGATTCTTTTCTTTTGTTTTAATTACTTAAATTTGCAATTATTTTTATTAATTCTAATTAAGGTTTTTATGAAGATGGGTATTAAATGATGCATTTATCAGCTAGCTATTCCTGCGGTATGAACCAGGTTTTCTGTTAAATAATAGTGTTTGTAAACCTTTTTCTCTAATGTAAATTATTCTATTTCAACAATAATGAATAAATCTGTCGCAAGTATTCTGATGATTTGCGGGGCTATTCTTGTCAATGCCCAAACTTTATCAGAGGCCAAAAAAGATTCACTGGAAGCGCAATCGATTGCAGAAGTTATCGTAACCTCCTCTTACGGAACTAAAAAGCTTAAGGAAGAAGTTGTAGGGTCTATTGTTACCCTCACAGAAAAGGATATCAGTACTTCCCAATCTTATGAAAGTATTGATAAGATGATTGCCGGGATGGCTCCGGGAGTACAGATTGTTAATAATACGGAGTTGGCAAAGCCCGTTAATATTAATATCCGGGGTTTGGGGTCTTTGGTTCCGCTTTCGGCTGTATTCGGAACTTCTACACAACCTCTTATCGTGATAGATGGTGTGATCATGAGGGAAGACAATCCTTTTGCCCAGACTTACTTTAATGGTGCTGAGTCTAATTCTGAAATGAATATCAATCCATTGGCCAGGCTCAATACGGATAATATTGAAAGTATTAATATCCTGAAAGATGCTGCTGCAGTAGCGCTTTACGGGGCTGAATCTGCTAATGGTGTCATATTAATTACTACCAAAAAAGGGAGAAGAGGAAAACCGGTTTATTCATTTACTACCCAATATGGAGTTTCTCAGAGTATCAACAAAATCAAATACCTGAGCGGACAGCAATATGCTCAGCTTTATAATGATTATACAAAAAATCTTCCCAAACCCGTAGCCTATCCATGGAATGGAGTAGATGTCAACTGGTTTGATGTAATGAACCGCAATGGTGATTTTTACAGGACAAATTTTACTACCAGCGGAGGCGGACAATATTTCACTTACCGTGTAGGATTGGATTATTCAAAGAATAATGAGTCCAAGGTCATGAATTCATTGGAGAAAAAAGGGATAGATGCTACCATTGGTTTTAATTATAAAAAATTAAACATCAGCCTTTATGCGGCTTATAATAATTTATATAAGGAGCAGCCTAATACTTATTTTAATTTTATTCTGGCTCCTGATAAAGCCATCTATGATGAAGATGGAAGCTTCAGGCCTACAGGTACTTCAGGGATTGCCAATCCTCTTGCTGCAGCTACCCAAAATGTGATCAATGTCAAAAATAATTCTTTGCTTTCAAGTTTAAATATCAGCTATGAAATTGTAAAAGGATTAAAGCTGAGCACCCTTTTCGGAATTGATATCTCGGATAAAAAAAATACAGATTGGAAATCCGGGTTGAATGAAAGCGGATCTACTAAAACAAGCTTTGGAAAAAGCCGCATCAATACTTCAGACAGTAAAAAATGGAACTGGAGCAGCCATTTGTACTACGAAAAGACTTTCTGGGAAAAACATCATGCAGACTTGCTGGTGGGAATGGAGCTTCGTCATACAAAAGATTATAAAGAAGCGATCCTCGGAAGTAATTTTAAGGAGTATGCTACGTACCAGGATCCTTATAATGCTTTGGGCGGAACTACTTTCAGAGCCCTCACCCAGGAAGATAGTGGAAGAAGTTTCTTTTCTCAACTGAATTATGATTTTAATAAAAAATATTTTCTTTCTGCCAGTGTAAGGAGAGATGAAAGCTCTGCTTTTGGAAAAGATGTAAATGCTTCTATAAATGGAGGGATTGGTGCTTCATGGCTTATTTCTAAAGAGCGTTTTTTAGAGAATAGCTCGATAGTAAGTTTTCTGAGGCTTAGAGCATCTTGGGGAATTACAGGAAATTCCAGAATTGGAAGTTACCGCTCATCAGGGCTTTATACCGTTGCAGGAAACGGATTTACTTATGACTATGATTATGCATATCCTGAAGTGACTTCGCCGCAGAACCGCGAGCTCACCTGGGAAAAAAACGAAAAATATAACCTGGGAATTGATTTTAGCTTATTTAAAAAAATAGATTTCACTATAGAACTTTTCAGGAATAATATTTCAGATATGATTGTATCCAGAGATGTTCCTATTGAAACCGGCTATAAGTCTGCAGAAATTAATGGTGCTGAAATGTATAATCAGGGTGTTGAAGTGTCTATGCGGGGAAACTGGTTTAATAAAAAGAATTTTACATGGAACAGCAGTTTCAATATTGCTACTGTAAAAAACAGAGTAACCGCTCTTTTTGGACTGGAAGAAAAATTTTCAACCGCTGCCTATGCCCGTGCCCAGAAAATTGGAACTTCAACTTCAGCGATATGGGGATATGAATGGCTGGGAGTAAATCCCGCAAATGGTCTTGATCAATTTATGGTAAAAGGAGTTCCTATGGATTCAGGAGAGTTTACTCCTCTGGATGCCACCAATTATACCATCATAGGTGATACCCAGCCTGACTTTACCGGAGGTTTAAGTAATACCATCCGATACAAAAATCTGAGTCTTTCATTCTTAGTGAATTTTGAATGGGGTGGAAATGTGCTGATTAACAGTGATCTGATTGATAAATATACTATTCTTATTAACCGTAATGTAAGTGTTAATGCGTTGGACTACTGGCAGGCTCCGGGAGATATGGCCTCCAACAGAAAGCCTACGAATAAACCTTCGATGTCGAATAATAGCAAGTATGTGTATGATAACAGCTATATCAAGCTTCAGAATATTAACCTTAATTATAAACTGCCTTTACATAAGATCAAAAACAGTTTTATCAAAAGTGCAAGTATATTTTTAGACTGTACCAATGTATTGTACTGGTATAAAGAAAAATCTCCGACCGGGAAAAACGGGATCAGAGAGTTCAGATATATGTATCCTGAAATGAGAACTTTCAGCTTTGGTTTTAAAGCAAATTTTTAAAAGTAAGCAAATGAAAAAAGTAATTATACTATCAATAGCACTGTTTTCTGTGGTTTCATGCAGAGACTTTCTTGAACACGAACCGGTAGAGGCTATTTCTATCAACACACAGCTCGCCACAAAAAAAGGAGTTCTGGAAGCTTTGAATGGAGCTTACAATAAACTTCGAGATAATCACTTTTCAGAAGTGGCATATACTTACGGAGACCTTCAGTCCGGTAATCTAAAGTATCCTCCTAATACATCAGGTGCGATCTCGATCCCAACGAGAGTTGATAATCTTTATCAGTTTGATGATCAGCCTTCAGCGAGTAAACTGAAGGACTATTATACCAATTCTTATCAGATCATTAATAATCTTAACCTTATATTAGAATATGTGGACAGGCTTACCGATGCTACTTCTTCAGAAATTAACGGGATTAAAGCTGAGGCACTGGCTTTAAGAGCTTTTGTCCATTTCCAGTTATTAAAATATTACGCACAAAATTATACTTATACTTCTGATGCTTCTCATCTGGGAATTGTTTACAATATTGCTCCTCTGAAAGTTGGAGTTGATTTTCCAGGCCGAAGAACTACTGCGGAAACTTTTGATTTACTGGAAAAAGATATCACAAATGCTTTATCATTAATACAGAATCAGCATGCTATTCCGGCAGGGGAGAATGTCAATTTTATGAATCCGGTTGCTGTAAAAACTCTTGCTGCTGAAATCGCATTGTGGAAAAATGATTGGTCTGGAGCTTATAAGTATGCGGGCGAAATTATTACAGGGTCTGGGCTGGCTCTTACTCCACAGAACGAACTGGTTTCAAAATGGGCCCTTCCCGAATCCATCTGGTATTTTGCAAATACAGCTGAAAATGAAACTCCGGTAGCGAATTTATACAATTTTAAAACAGCTACTAACAGATCTTCGTATGTGACTTCTGAAGATGTTTATACACTTTATGCTTCCAATGATCTGAGAAAGCAGCTTTTCGAAATCCAAAATCTAAAAACATCCATAACAGGGGGAACACAGCCCAATCTTCCTTACTATTTTACGAAAAAGTATAAAATTCAAAACTTTAGTCTCGTCTATCGTTTGAGTCTCCTGTATTTTATCCGTGCAGAAGCCGCTCTTCATTTAGGAAATACACAACAGGCCTTACAAGATATGAATGCCATCATAAACAGAGCAGGATTAGCGTCATTAACTCAAGTCTCCATGGATATTGTACTGGAAGAAAAAAGAAAAGAATTTGTTTTTGAAAATCAATACTTTTTTGATCTGATGAGAAACCATAAAAATATTATACGGAATAATGGATGTATTTCAAATAACTGCAGTCCGTCATATCCCAACAATAAATTTGTTCTTCCCATTCCTCAGGAGTCGGTGGTCATCAATAGTAATATGAAGCAGAATCCTGGATATTAAAATCTGAATCGTTTCTAAGTAAATATAAACCTTTTTAAAAATAATGATTGTATATCATAACAGTAAGAAGTAATGAAGAATGTAATAAGTTGGATTTTTGTTTTTTTTGTGACCGTTTTTTTGTTCAATAACTGTCTGAGTACGGGAGTTAATAAGGAAATCAATGATAAGACTTCTCTGATGGCGAAACTCAGAAAGCTATACTCATCAGGGGATATTTCGAGATGGCCCAAACCGCAATTGAGTCCTGAAGCAGTTCCTTATTTTATGGAAATAGGCCATTTACCCGAAGTACAGTTCCCGGAAGATAACCCTTATTCTACAGAAAAAGTACTTTTAGGAAAAACACTGTTCTATGATCCCCGTCTTTCAGGATCTAACCAGATTGCCTGTGCATCGTGCCATGATCCTGAATTGGGTTGGTCGGATAACCGTACTTTTTCTTTTGGTCATGATCGCCAGCTGGGTTCAAGAAATGCCATGAGTATCTTAAATATTGCCTATGCTAAAACTTTATTTTGGGATGGGCGTGCAGGGTCTTTAGAGGAACAGTCACATATGCCGATTCAGGATAAGAAAGAAATGAATGAACATATTGATCTTGCTACAGAAAAGATTGCCAATATCAAAGGATATGCCAGCCTTTTCGAAAAAGCTTTTGGTGATAAAGCAGTGACAAAGGATAAAATAGCAAAAGCAATAGCAACATTTGAGAGAACGGTTAAAAGTCCCTCAAGTAAATTTGATCAGTTTATTGAGGGAAAATCAGATGTTTTTACAGATAATGAAGTAATGGGTTTACATCTTTTCAGAACCAAAGCTCAATGTATAAACTGTCATAATTCTGGATATTTTTCAAATAATCGATTTGAAAATATTGGAACATCACTCCTGGGTTCCAAGCAGGAAGATCTTGGAAGATATTTGATAACAAAGGATGTTACAGATGCCGGAAAATTCAGAGTGCAGTCATTAAGAGAAGTTACCAGAACAGGTCCATGGATGCACAACGGTGCTTTTATGACAATGGCCGATGTGATTCATTTCTATAATAAGGGAAACCCGGAGCCTCCTAAAAAGCGTTCCACAATACATGAAAATGTGCCATTAAATTCTCAGAAATCCCCAATGCTGAAACCATTGAATCTTACCAATGAAGAAGTGGCTCAGCTGGAAGCATTTCTGGGAACACTCAATACTAAAAATCAAAGGATAACTCCCCCTAAATTACCTGAATAATCATTCATATGTTCTATCAATAATAAAAAATACACTGCGATTATTGATGCAAAACTGATTAATAAACAGTTGACTGTTTTTGCACAGATTCAGTTGAAAGAACATCAGCAGAAAGCTCTGCTTTCATTCATGAATGAAGCTTCAAAAATTTCTGAAGTGATGGAATGTTACCATATGACTGGAGCTTTTGATATTCTGTTGAAAGTCTGCGTGAAAGATATGGAAGAATATACGGCTGTCATTTCGAATAAACTTTCAAATCTTCCTTTCGTTGGAACCATTCAAAGTGTTTTTGTACTTACAGAGGCGAAGCGTGAACTGGGATATGATATACAGTGATATAAGTGTAGATTTTACTCATTCCAAAGCAGAGCTTTTATATATAGTATTATTTAAGATATTAACCTTCTGTAGTAACTTTTTAACCAAGAAAAAACTTTCTATAGGAATAGATTTATAAATTCTGTTAACATCTTTGATATTGTTATTTAAAAATTATACTTTTGTTCGATGAGTCTTAAGAAGTTTAATACAGATCAATTCACGAAAAACCTGCTTGCAGTTTTTTTTGCATTCTGTATTATTATTTCTTCCTGTGCGATTAAGAATAGTATCAAACAATTTTTAAATTTCGATACACCGACTCACTCTCATATAAATTCAGCTTCCAAAGGTAAATTCTACTCACTTTCTTCATCTTTAAAATGTAAATTTTGCAAAGAGAAAGAGGTTTTAGTTAAAGACTATAGCATAAAGGATTTTTCTTTATCCGATGCACAAGAGCTGATAGCCTTTACTTTTATTGTTCTATGTGGTGCTTTTTTATTAGTAAAAGTCTCAGAACATCCTTTTTACAATACTTCTAAAATACGGGGAAGACTACCTATTTTCCTACAATACCGAAAACTTATCATTTGATTCAGCAGCACGCGTATTGAGTTACGTGATCTAATGATTTTACAAAAGAAATATTAATACTACCAATGTCTTTGGTAGTCAATAATCTATATAATGATAAGAAAAACATTTTTAGTCATCCTGTACGGATGGCTAATGCTGAGCTGTCTAAATTTATATGGACAGCAGGTATCATTGCTCCGTGATATCTGGTCAGAAACGGAGAAAAACTATTCCGGAGTTCTTGCTTCCAAATCTGCGGTTGAGTCTTCTGAAATTAATGAAACTGTCATAAAAAGTAATGCTTTACCGCAGATCAAAGCTCAATTTCAGAATACGTATGGAACATTCGAAGGAAGTAATGGAGCTTCCTTTCCGCAGCAGGGATTTTTTACTGTAAGCGGAAGCAGAGTAGGTTCTGATGGTTCCGCACTATCAGCAAACACTTTTGCTTCAATGGTCACTGAATATGAGATTTATAATTTCGGCAGACAAAGAACTGATGAAAAAGCAGCTTCTTTATTAACTTCAAAGGCGAAGACTAATCAAAGTGCCTACTTGCTTCGTCTTAAAAAAACTGTTTTCGAAAAATACCTGGATGCTGTATTTGCCGTTTCAAAATTTCATTGGGCAGATAAAAATACAATCAGAATACAGAAAATTCATAGACTGAACAGTGCGCTTTCCCGTTCAGGTTTGAGACCGGAAGCGGACAGTGTTTTAACGTATTCTTCATACCTTCAGGCTGCTGCGGTGCGGGATAATACTGGTGGGTTGATGCTATCTGCAGTAGAAAAACTAAAAGAGTTTTATCCAGAGAAGATAGATGGAGCACAATTAGCAGCGACTCATTTCCTTGATCCTGTTCTTTTATCTGAAATAAAACTTGGTGGAAATTTATCTCATCCCTTTATCGAAACACTTCAATTTGAAGCTGACTATTTTGAGAAGAAGGCAGAGAGTCAAAGAAGGTCTTCACTGCCATCCATTAAAGCTTTGGCAGGCTATGCCTATCGAGGATCAGGTATCAATAATCAAGGATATTCCTCAGGCAATTGGATCGACGGATTTTCAAATCCCGCCAATAACTTTTTGGTAGGTTTAGGGGTTACTTGGAATTTGACCAGTGTATACACCAATAATAAGAAAGCTGATGCTTTAAGAAAAGAATCTCAACGGTTCGCTTATATGGAAGAACAATCTAAAAGGGTTATTCAGGTTGAAACCAGTGCTCTGGAGAAAACTATTTCTGCACAATTTGATGAGCTTGGTAAACAGTCTGAAGCCGTTAAAAAAGCTGAGTCAGCTTACGAAATGTATTTTGCCAGATATAAAAGCGGACTAATAGGTTTAACAGAACTTTTTCAGATCCAGCAGATAGTAGAAACAGCAGAAAATAATCAGATCAATGCTGCTAAAGACTATTGGAAGCAGGTGATTAACCTTGCCGAGATGACTACTGATTTCGATTATCTATTTAATAATCTCTAAAAAATAAATATGAATCTTATACGGTTTGCTTTAAGAAAGCCGATAGCGATAATGGTTTTAGTACTGGCTATTGGAATTATTTCTTTCAGCGCAATAAAAAAAATAAAAGTTGATATTTTCCCTGAGGTCGAATTGCCTTCAATGTATATTGCAATGCCTTACGGAGGATTATCACCCCAATATATGGATGGCTTTATGGCCAATGAATTTCAGAAAGTTCTTTTATTCGTTGGAGGTGTTAAAAATATAGACTTCAAAAGTGTTCAGGGATTAACCCTGATGAAACTTACTTTTTACCCCGGAACAGATATGGCACAGGCTGCCGGAGAAGTATCGACGCAGGTTTCCAGAGCGATGGGGTTTCTGCCTCCGGGAGCAGTACCTCCAATGGTCGTGCGTTTTGATGGAAATTCACTTCCTGTGGGACAATTAGTATTTGAAAGTGATAATCATTCCGTTACAGAACTGCAGACAATGGTCTTAACTAAAATCAGGCCTATGTTCGTAGAAATTCCGGGGATCACTGCTCCTGCACCTTTTGGAGGAAATATCAGATCCATAGTAATCAATATTGATCCTCAAACAATGCAGAGTAACGGTTTGAGTCCTGAAGAAATTACAATGGCAATCACAAAAAACAATCATCCTTCACCAGCTGGAAATATAAGAATTGGAGAGACTAATTATATGGCGCCAGTCAATTCTATAGCAAAAGATCCTTCTGAGTTTTTAAATATTCCTATTAAAACTGAAAATGGAAGAACTTTATACGTGGGTGATGTTGCCAATGTGCAGGATGCAGCGGATCAGACTGTAGGTTATGCTTTGATTAATGGAAAGCGTTCTGTATATCTGCCAATTATCAAAAAATCAGATGCATCGACTTTATCAGCTGTTGAAAATCTTAAAAAAGCACTCCCTAAATTGAAAGATCAGCTTCCTGATGATGTGAATGTAAGATATGAATTTGACCAGTCAAAGTATATCGAAAGGTCTCTGTCTAATCTAATTCACGAAGGGGTTTTAGGAGCATTGTTCACAGGATTGGTCATTATTCTGTTTCTTGGTGATTTAAGAGGTGCTTTAATTGTTGTATTTACTATTCCGATTGCTGTGCTGGCTGCTGTAAGTGTACTTTATTTTTCAGGCTATACCATCAATATTATGACATTAAGTGGGTTAGCCTTGTCGATTGGGATTCTTGTGGATGAAGCAACAGTTACCATCGAAAATATTCACCAGCATATGGAAATGCGGAAAACTAAACCACAGGCTATTTTAGATGCTGTTCTGGAAATATCCGTTCCTAAGTTATTGATTCTGCTTTGTATTTTGGCGGTGCTGACCCCAGCATTTATAATGACCGGAATTCCGAAAGATATGTTTCTGCCTCTTTCCTTAGCAGTTGCTTTTGCAATGATTGCTTCATTTTTGGCTTCACAGACCTTCGTACCTATCCTGGCTAATTGGATGATGAAAAATACACATTTAAAAAAGCACGCTGGCAAGGACAGAAGCTTTTTTTACAAATTCAGAACAGGTTATACTCACTCAATGAGAAGATGGTCTGCAAAAAGTTTAATGCTGTTCTCAGGCTATATTTTGGTGAGTGGATTGGTAATTTTTTTATTAATGAAATCAACAGGAACGGATATAATGCCTGTTTCTGAGTCGGGAGATTTTCAAATCAGAATTGATGCTCCTGAAGGAAGCAGGCTTGAGAAAACTGAAGATCTGATTAAAAATATATTAGCTGATATCACAGAAATAGTCCCTAAAGATGGCATCGATATCAGTTCGGCTTATGTCGGTTTACAACCTGCAGGTTCTCCCATTAACCCTATCTTTTTGTTTACCAATGCAACGCATCAGGCTGTTTTACAGGTGGCTATTAAAAGGGAATTGTATGATGGCTCTATGGAAGATCTCAAAGAAAAGATCCGTAGAAATATTGCAAAAAAATATCCTGAAGCTAAAATTAATTTTGAACCAATGGAACTGACGGAGAAAATCATAGGGCAGGGCTCCATGACTCCACTGGAAATAAAAGTGGGTGCGGCTAATCTAAAACTCGCAGTCCAGCATGCCAATAAAATAAAACAAAATCTTAGTGATGTTCCTTTTTTGAGAGATGTAAGAATTGCTGAACCGCTTCAATATCCAACCTTACAAATCAATGTAGATCGAAATTTAGCAGCTCAATTTGGAATCACTATGCAGGATGTTACCAGAAGTCTTGTGACAGCAACGTCATCGACCAGATATACCGATAAAAATCTGTGGGTTGATCCAAAGTCAGGTTTGGTATTTCAGACTCAGGTTCAGATTCCAGAGGGGATTATGAATTCTGAAGAAATGCTTAAATCACTGCCTCTAAAAAAAGACAGTCCAAGACCAGTGCTTGAGGATATTGCGACCATCAAGAAAGTTACAGCCCCTGCGCAGGTAAATAGAAAAGGTCCGATGAGGTATGTTACGATTTTGGGAAACACCTATAAAAAAGATCTGGGATCGGCTTCCAAGGCTGTCAAACTGGCTATTGAAAAAGCGGGGAAACCGCAGAAAGGTGTTTCTGTATGGACAGAAGGAAATCTTCAGCTGCTTGACGATACATTATCAAGCTTAGGTATTGGTTTGGTCGCAGCAGTATTGGCTATTTATCTGATGCTGGCTGCATTTTACCAGTCGTTTAAAGTTCCTTTGGTGATTTTGTCTGTGATTCCTTCTGTACTTGCGGGAAGTATGATTTTGATATTTATAACGGGAAGTACTTTAAATCTTCAGTCTTATATGGGAATTATTATGTCTATCGGAGTGTCGGTTTCCAATGCCGTTTTGCTGGTCAATCAAGCTGAATTCTATAGAAAACATTACAAATTAAGCTCAGTACATTCTGCACGAATGGCAGCAGCATCAAGACTTAGACCTGTTCTGATGACTGCATTGGCTATGCTGGCAGGAATGATTCCGATGGCAATTGGTCTTGGTGAAGGTTCTGAACAGGTGGCACCGTTAGGTAGAGCGGTAATTGGGGGAATCATTGCTTCAACCATTACTATTTTGATGTTTATTCCTCACTTCTTCTCAGGCGTAATGTCAAAAACAACGCTTATCAGTCCTTCACTTGATCCGGAAGATAAGGAAAGCAAATATTATGTACAATCAAACTCCTCATTATAATTATGAATACAAACGAAATCAAATATTTAAAGTATATAAAATTAAGTCTTTTTGCCTCTGTTTTTTTAGTATCTGTCGGATGCTCAAAACAGGAAATAGAAAAACAGGCTAAGTCATCAGATAAACCAAAAGTCTCCTATGAAACTGTAAATGTCAAAGAAATGAATCCTGATTTTACGATTTCTGTTCCGGGCGAACTGAAACCTTATGAATCAGCTCAGCTATTTGCAAAAGTTCAGGGTTTTATAAAGAAAATCTATGTGGATAGAGGATCAATGGTAAAGAAAGGACAGTTATTAGCGATCCTTGAAGCTCCTGAAATGAATCAGGATTATCTTGCTGATAAATCTTCTCAACAGAAGATGTACACGGACTTTCTTTATAACAAACAGGCTTATGAGAGATTAATGGATGCGGCAAAAACCAAAGGGGCAGTTGCTGATATTGAATTGGATCGTGCTAAAAGCCTAATGGAAAGTTCCAGATCAGCTTATGAATCGTCTAAAGCAGGAGCGGGAAGGAGTTCTCAAATGAACGAATACTTGCGTATTACAGCGCCATTTAATGGAGTGATCACGGAAAGAAATCTTTCAGCTGGAGCTTTAACAGGACCGAATACAGGCATTCCTATTTTTAAAATTGCACAAAAAGAAAAGCTTCGTTTGACCGTCTCTGTACCGGAAAAGTATGCTTCCTCAATCAGTCAGTCAACAAAAATAAATTTTACAGTTAATTCGATTCCGGGGCAATCTTTTGCGGCAAATCTTTCTCGTGATTCTCACCTTATCGACGCTGAGAACAGAGCATTAACGGTAGAATTTGATGTTGAAAATAATCCACTGCTTAAAGGAGGAGAATATGCGCAGGTAAAGTTGAATCTTAAAAGAAATATCCAGACACTTTTTGTACCTGAAAAGAGTATTATTCAGTCACAGCAGGGTGTTTTTGTTTTGTCATTAAATGATAATGAAATCAAAAAGATTCCAGTAAAAGAAGGAATTACGTCCGAAAATATGACAGAAGTTTTCGGTGATCTGTCGGTTAATGATAAAGTACTTAAAAAACCTTCAGAAGAAATTAAAGAAGGAAAAATTAATTAATAAAAATATTTCACAATGAAACAGACAATAAAATTAAATGCAATCTTAATCTTTGGTTTTATATTCTTTCAGAATTTCGTTTTTGCGAATGAAAACGAATTGAAAAATAGTGATGGAAGTTCAGAAACAGTATCATCCATAACAGGTGATGATCTTATTTTTGTTAATGAAAAAAGAGAAAAAATAGCGTTAAGCGATCTGAAAGGTAAAGTGGTTTTTGTGAACTTTTGGGCAACATGGTGCAGGCCATGTGTTGAAGAAATGGCATCAATCAATGAATTAAAGAAAAAACTGAAAGATAAAGACATCGTTTTTGTAATGCTGAATATCGAAGCCGATTTGGAAAAAGCCAAAAACTTTATGGTGCAACGAAAACTGGATCTTCCTGTGTATGTTGTTGGAAAAACTATTTCGCCAGACTTGTTTAAAAATGTAGTGCCTACAACTTTGATTTATAATAAAAAAGGTCAATTGGAGGGAAATATTCAGGGAATGACGGATTTTAATGATCCTAAAATTTATGAAGCCTTAAAACAATTATTAGAAAAGTAGAACTTATGGAAAATTTAAAAAATTGGATCAGAAAAAACGGGTTAACTTCTTTACTGGTTTTGATATTTGTTGTACTTCTTGTCAATAAAGATGCAAAAGCCTGGCTAATGTGTCAGGTAGCTTCTACTGGAGTGCTGAATTCGAAATTTTCTGAAACTAAAGAAGAGAATTCAACTTTTAGCGAGAAGGAAAACATTAATTTAACAGTAAGAAAAGAAGATGGAACAGTTGTTAATACTTCAGATTTGAAGGGTAAAGTTGTGTTTATTAACTTCTGGGCATCGTGGTGTCCGCCTTGTCGGGCAGAGTTTCCATCTATTCAGGCTTTTTATGAAAAGTATAAGACAAATCCTGATATCATATTTCTAACAGTAAATCTGGATGATAATCCTGAATTGGGTAAAGTTTATCTCGCTGATAAAAGTTTTACTGTTCCATTTCTTATTCCTGAAGGTGATATTTCCAATCAATATTTTAGCGGATCACTTCCAACAACAGTAGTATTGGATAAAAGCGGGCAAATCCAACTTCATCATCAGGGATTGGCTGATTACAGTAAAGAGTCTTTTTATCAACAGATTGATGAACTTTTAAGAAAGTAATATGAAACAAGGTATCAAAATAGCAATGCTGATTTTAGCATTGGTTGCGGTTAATATCAATGCACAAAAATCAAGTATGGAAGAATTTCAAATCGCTAAAGCAAATCGAAAATCATATCAGGCAATGTATGTGATCAACGAATCAGATAAGACTAAAATGGATGCTGTCATCAGAAACATTGGAAACGTTCTTGAAGATCCACGCCTGAAAGGTAAACTTAAAATCGTCTTACTGGCTTTTGGAGGCGGAGTAGAAATTTTCAAAAAAAATAACGCTTACTCATCTCAGTTGTTGTCCCTTAAAGAGAAAGGTGTCATCTTTTTACAATGTGAGAATACCTTACAAGAAAGACATATTTCCAAAGAGGAATTGTATGATTTTATACATTATACACCCTCCGGAAACGGTGAAATTATTCTTAGGAAGTATGAAGGCTGGGCTATTGTGAAGCCATAATATATTGTATCATAAGAAAGCCTTTCACTCGAAAGGCTTTCTTTTGTAATATTAGATACTGTCATTTTAATTTTATTGCAAGTATTTCGCTTAATCATACATAATAGTCTACTTTATCAAATTGTTTATGGTGTTTTTTGCAGAAATCACAGCTCCCTCCATGTATCCCGAAAATTCAGGAGATGTTTCTGTATTAGAAAAGAAAAGTTTGTCATTTAGATATCCGAACTGAAGGAGCGGGTGTCCATTGTTTTGGTGCGGTCTGGTGATCATCTGTTTAGAAAACGGTAAACAAGCTGTTGAAAAGCTTGCTTCTGAAGGATTAGTTAACGCCGAGGCAATTCAGCTCGACGTTACTGATGAAGATTCGGTGAGAAATGCACGAATTGAAATCGGTAAGAAAACCGATGTTTTGGATATATTAATTAATAATGCGGGAATTAATGCTGATGGTATTGCAGAAGATGCGACAGCAGCAAGCGTAGAGAATTTCAAAAAGATCTACGAAACCAATGTGTATGGAGTAGTGCGAGTAACAACCGCATTCGTTGACATATTAAAACAATCGCAGGAGCCACGTATCGTAAATGTAAGTTCAAATATGGGTTCTTTAGCTCTTCATAGCGACCCTAATTCTCCAAACTACGGCTATAAAGCTTTTTGTGCATATTCTTCTTCTAAATCGGCTTTGAATATGTATACTATACATTTAGCATATGAACTTCGTGATACACCATTTAAAGTAAATGCTATTTGTCCGGGCCTTACAAAAACCGATCATACTAACTTTTTTGGCGGAGATGTTGTGATTGCAGGACAAAGAATAGTAAAGTACGCTTTATTAGATAGAGAGGGAGTGACAGGTAAATTCATCAGCGAGGAATTAAATCCGGAAACAGGCGAAATTCCTTGGTAACAAATAATAAAAAAAGTCGTCTTACCTGAGGGCAGACGACTTTTTTGCATTTCAAACTATTGATCTTGATATACTTTAATTTACAATCTTAACTATTGATCTTTTTTTTTTACTAAAAGATACCAATTCTTAAACTTCCACTCCGGAAATAGAATGTCCCATTCCTTTATAAATGTGAAATTCATTATTATAATGATGAGTATCAAGCCATTTTTTTGCGAAACACAGCTTGTTAGAAAAAAAGAGAGTAAAGTATATAGAAAATTTTTCATAAATTTTTGTCATATAATTAAATGAAAAAGACTTTTTTAGATAATAAAAAACACTTTTGGTGATTCTAAATTATGAAATACTCCATTTTTGATTTAGCATATTTAAAATCAAATCATCGAAAGTCCAACCTATTTTTCTTGCAGCAATAGCTGTCAAACTATCCTGATCTTGCCTTTGGGGACGAGAGGGACCTGTCATATTAGGTTTCATATTTAAATCAAATAAAAGAAAGTCCCCGTTGGAATTTGCCCTACAATCAATACGTATAGGTGCTTTTGCACAGACGATACCTGCCGCTTTTTCACATTCTAAGATTGCTTTTTGAATCGTTGTCGTATTTATTTCTATATCAGTCAAAACAGAGCTGTTATTCATCACCGCTACAGTTCCGTTGTATGGGGCAATCCCATTTTGGTGATTGAATCTTTTCACTGGCGGAAGAGACCAGTGCCTATCTTTTTTTATAGATTTATTATTGATTAAATATTCTCCTGGTGGCATAACTGTAATAGTGATTTCTTCACCTTGAAGAAACTCTTCTAAATATAAAGCATTACCATACTGATGAGAATCAAACATATTTTTGATAACTAAGCTTAACGAAGGTTCATCATTCACGCGAGAAACTCCCTGGCTTCCTCTTCCGCGGATAGGTTTTGCAACTACAGGGAAAGGAAAGGTTAAAGCAAAATCATTATAATTGTCTTGCGTAATCAGTATAGATTTTGGAATTGCTATTTGATGTTCTCTTAGTAAGATATTGGTTTGCCATTTGTTATCAAATTTCTCTGCATCTGCAGGTATTTGTCCAACAACCGAAATACCTTCAGAAATAAACTTTTCGATTGGATGATGTGTAAAGAGGACTGTATTCAACCACAATATATTAGCTCCTTTTTCTATCGC
The DNA here is from genome assembly GCF_024810195.1 of Chryseobacterium sp. BIGb0232. Lineage (NCBI taxonomy): Bacteria > Pseudomonadati > Bacteroidota > Flavobacteriia > Flavobacteriales > Weeksellaceae > Chryseobacterium > Chryseobacterium sp. BIGb0232. The sequence goes on along the minus strand of NZ_JANUEH010000003.1, from coordinate 237,150 downwards.
TTTCTCAATACCTTCTTTAGTATCGGGGAAAACCCAGTCAAGATCATTTTCTACCTTTGGATCCTCAACAGACGTGATGACATTAATGCCCGAGTTACGCAAAGAGTATGCAATATCGGCTCCGCTGTCAGCATATCCGCTTGGTTTCATAGGTTTTTTAATACCATCTATCACAGGTGGATCCTGTGCCTGGTATAAGATTGCAACATTTTTACTCATCTTGGTTATTTATAGTGTATAAATACTGATACAAATTTATTAACTCTAACAGTACTAATGGCTGAGTTATTTAAAATTTAAGACATTTTTAAGTTGTGAAAATGGATAATTAAAGTTTTAAATAAATTTATGCTGGAAAAGCTGCCAGACAGCTTAACTTTTAATAGACCGTCCAACATTCCGAACGGTACTTTATTTTCATCGACATCATAAGTGATACCGGGTAAGAATGCCCGATCAAAAAAGCCTTTGAATTTTGCTGGTAGCCCTACCAAGAATCGAACTTGGATCTAAAGTTTAGGAAACTTTTGTTCTATCCATTGAACTATAAGGCCTTTTGAAAAATAAAAATACAAATTATTCTTGTATATATTTTAAATCAATACGTTAGTTTTCCATCATAGATTATACAAATGTTTGTATATGTTTTTTTAAGATTTCGAGATTGAATAGATGGGTGGCTTTTGGTATTTGGAATCTTTAGAATAAAAGAATCTGCCCTTTAGAGGCAGATTCAGTAGATAAGACATCTCATTTTTTTAATTAGACAACAATAAAAAAGCACAGCCGACAATGCTGTGCTTAAATTTTTATTTCAAATTTAATTGCAATTTCAAGAGTAGTAAGAAAAGCAAATAAAGTTTCCACTTCGATGTTTATTACATAGTAAATGTAGTAATATTTTTAATACGAAATGTGAATTTAATGTTAAAATTCACAAGTTATCCACAATTTGTTGTGGATAAGTTTGGGATTATTCTCTCATTATTCTTTCAGAAGAAAAGAAATGTCTACAATTACTGTTCATTCAGGTATTTTATCACAAAATCATTCAATATTTTCTTCTCTTCATCACTGCCTTTATTATCCATATGACTATGATTGATAGTGGTTGGCTGTATCGTTATGTGATATTTTTTCTGTTCTTCTTCTGTAGGTAAAACCCCTTCATCAGCAGGATAATCATTGGAACGTAACGAATAGATTTTAGGAATACTTGTCCTCGGAAGGAACATCCTCCGGTTATCCATCGCAATGATTTTATAAACCAGATTAGGGTGCTGATTTCCAAATAAAGCCACCATATCGCCACCATTGGAATGCCCAATTAAAGTAAGGTGCTTATAATCCAGATCCGGTTTTGTTTTTTTAAGCTCATTCAATACATATAATATATTGTCGGACCCATTTTGCCAGAAAGGTCTTCTTACCATTTGGAGGTTGCCTTCCACAGGCAGGGGAGCGTCTGTGGTCTGCTCATGCTGAATACTCACTGTGAAATACCCTTTTGAAGCCAGCGTTTCCGTTAAATAAGAATACACAAAATAATCTCCACCTTTATTGAAGCCATACCCATGATTAAAGATAATCACTTGCTGATTCTGAATTTTCTTATTGGTTTTAGGCAGATAATATGCCACCGGAATCTTACGGTTTCTGCTTGGGTCAAGTAAAGTTAATGTATCCCGCTTCACTTCATATTCACTATTTGAAGTTATATTTTTCTTTACAGAGCAGTTGAGAAGGAATAAAAGAGAGGATAAGGGAATGAATCTTTTGATATATTTCATCTTAAAACAGGCTATATAGTTTCTATAGATTTTGATTAAAAAAAAGCAGTGGTTTTCTTTTTTCTAAGATAAAACTTTTCCTCTATAATGATCATATTCATTTTGAAATACACAGAAATGTCAGGTAATTCTGGCTTTTGATGCTATAAGTAGAAAGAATTTATTTGCCAAAAGATCGTCACGAATTCATGAATATTCTTATTTATTATGCATAAAACTTATCTGCCTGCATGATTTAAAAAATAATTTAATTTATAGTATAAATAGGGATTTTATACAAGTCCATAATGTAAAAGTCGCTAAAAATATTCGTGCATTCATTACAAATAAAGAGTGCCCTAAAAATCGTTGATTTTCCCGAGCCTTAAAATCAAAACAGAGAGCTCAACGGCTCTCTGTCTGTATTTATTGTTCAAGTTTTTCCTTGATGTATTTTGCAGTATAAGATTTTTTATTTTTCGTCAGATCTTCAGGAGTTCCGGCAAAAACAACCTCACCACCATATTTTCCGGCTTCCGGACCAATATCAATGATATAGTCTGCACATTTGATAATATCCGGCTGGTGTTCAATAACAATCACCGAATGTCCAAGGTCTATCAGTGCCTGTAATGATTTCAACAGCTTTTTAATATCGTGGAAATGGAGACCTGTAGAAGGTTCATCGAAGATAAATAATGTTTTATCTGTAGTAACCCCTTTTACAAGGAATGAAGCCAGTTTCACACGCTGTGCCTCACCACCGGAAAGGGTAGAAGAGCTTTGCCCCAACTGTAAGTAGCCCAATCCGACTTCCTGTAAAGGTCTCAGTTTGGTAACGATCTTTTCTTCATTATTATCCTTAAAGAATTCCAACGCTTCATCTACAGTCATGTGAAGAATGTCTGAGATACTTTTTTCATCAAACTTTACTTCAAGAATTTCACTTTTGAATCGGGTTCCTTTACAAACTTCACATTCAAGTTCAATATCAGCCATAAACTGCATGGAAACATTGATCACTCCTTCACCCTTACATTCATCACATCTTCCGCCATCTACGTTGAAAGAGAAGTGTTTCGGTTTGTAGCCCATCATTTTAGCCACTTTCTGCTTGGCAAAAAGATCACGGATGTCATCATAAGCTTTCAGATAGGTTACAGGGTTTGAACGTGACGATTTTCCTATTGGATTTTGATCAATCAGTTCAATATTTTTAATAAGTTTCTTCGGGAATTCTACAGAATCATAATCTCCTTTTTTACCACCCATTCCCAGCTGGATCTGAATGTCATTGGTAAGGATTTCCTTCATCAGAGTCGACTTTCCACTTCCTGAAACTCCTGAAATAACAACCAGACTTTCCAAAGGAAGATCTACATCAATGTTTTTAAGGTTATTTTGGCGTGCTCCTTTAATGTGAATCCATTCTTTTGCTTTTCTACGTTTCTTCGGAACTTCTATTTCCAGTCTTCCTGTAAGGTATTCTGAAGTAAGGGTATTGGCTTTTTTAAGATCTTTATAATCTCCTGCAAATACAAGTTCTCCTCCCAGATAACCTGCTTCCGGGCCGATATCAATAATATAATCTGCAGCACGCATGACATCTTCATCATGTTCCACCACAATGACAGTATTTCCCAGGTCACGAAGATTTTTTAATACTCCGATGAGGTTTTCCGTATCCTTGGAATGCAATCCAATGGAAGGCTCATCTAATATATAAATGGAACCTACCAAAGAACTTCCCAGGCTGGTGGCCAGGTTAATCCTCTGACTTTCCCCTCCGGAAAGGGTATTGGAGGTTCTGTTTAATGTTAAATATCCTAAACCTACTTTTAATAAAAACTCCAGGCGGGTTGTAATTTCGTACAATAGTCTCTTGGCAACTTCCTTATCGTGATCAGACAGTTGTAAACTGTTGATTAGTGGTGACAGTTCATCTAAAGGAAGTTCAATCATGGACTGAATATTATATCCGTCTACTTTTACCCAGCTTGTTTCTTCACGCAGTCTCAGTCCTTCACACGTTGGACAAAGCGTTTTTCCTCTGTAACGGGAAAGCATCACCCTGTACTGAATTTTATAAAGATTTTCTTCAAGCATTTTGAAGAAATTGTTGAGACATGGGAAATTACTTTTACCATCACCTTTCCAAAGGAAATTTTTCTGTTCTTTGGTCAATTGATGGTAAGGCTTATGAATAGGGAAGTCCCCGGCCTTTTTGATAAAATCTTTTTTCCATTCGCTCATGGTTTCTCCCCTCCAGCAGACTACAGCGTCTTCGTAGATGGATAATGTTTTATTAGGAACCACAAGATCTTCATCTATTCCGATTACTTTTCCGTAACCTTCGCAGGCAGGGCAAGCTCCATACGGATTATTGAAACTGAAAAAATGGACATTCGGTTCAAGGAATTCCATACCGTCCAATTCAAATTTATTGGAAAATTCTTTTACCTTTTCGGTATCTGTATTTTTTAGAGAACAGTAGCCGCGGCCTTCATAAAATGCCATCTGAATAGAATCTGCCAGTCGCTGTAAAAAGCTCTCATCTTCCTCGTATGAAAAACGGTCGATCACAAGATTGATCTTCATGCCTTTTTCCGGCGCAAATCCAAAACTTTCAAGATCTTCAATTCCAGCTACATTTCCATTGATCTCTAGTCTTGTAAAACCTGCCAGTTTTAAAATATTTAAGGTTTCCTTAAAATTGTCAGCATCATATTCCAGAGGAGCGGTCAATAAAAAGGAAGTATCTTTTTTAGAGGCTTTAATAAAATCAATCACATCGGAAACTGAATCTTTTTTTACTTCTTCTCCGGAAACAGGAGAAAATGTTTTCCCGATCCTTGCGAATAAAAGCTTCATATAATCATAGATCTCCGTAGAGGTTCCTACAGTAGAACGTGGATTGGATGAAATTACTTTCTGTTGGATGGCAATAGATGGTGCAAGCCCTTTAATATCATCCACTTTAGGCTTTTCTAATTTTCCCAGGAACTGGCGGGCATAAGAGCTCAAACTTTCTACATATCTTCTTTGTCCTTCTGCATAGATGGTATCAAAAGCCAGGGATGACTTTCCACTTCCTGATACTCCTGTAATAACAATCAATTTATTTTTTGGGATCAGGACATCTATATGTTTCAGATTGTTAAGATGGGCATTCTTAACGAAAATCTGTTTTTTAATATCTATTTCTGTAGTATCAGCCATATTTTGTTTATTCATAAAAGCAACTGTACAGCGTTGTAAGCAGCCAGTCTAATGGTGTTTCCGGAACATTCCGGATGTCATCAATTGAACTTTCAAATTTGTTTTCTGATTCATCAGCCAGAGGCAAGGCATTAGAAATGGTGCTCAAAATGCAGTTGAAAAAGAAGACTTCTGTCGAAAAATTAAGACCCACAAAATTACGAAATTTTTAGCGAAAATTATAAGCTTTTCCTATGACTAAAATTGTATATAAAAAACAAAAATTGGTGTTTTGATACCACAATATTGTACTCAAAAAAAGAATATTTAAGAAGTTTTTTGTGGAATTATTCTGTATTTACCTTTTATTTTTATTGAATTTCAAACAGTTTCACCTGCTTTAATATGTTTTTTTATTCAGGTATTGTTTTATGTTTTAAAATTATTTAAAATTGTATTCATAAATATGTAATATAGAAATGAGAAAATTATTCAGAGATCTAGTTACACATTTAATGAGAAAAAGATAGAATTACCCCCTCACAAAAAACATAGACGCAGCATTCAGCCGCGTCTTTTTTTATGACAAGTATCATTTGCCTGTCTTCATGAACTCCCTTACTTTTGATCCTTGTTAAAAGAAACTACGGAAACGATTATGATCAAAAAGATAGGAAGTGTTTTTTTTCTGGGATCTCTGCTTTGGGCACAGGCACAGGAAAAGACTACAGATATTGAAAACATAGAATTTCAGGGGAAATTTATCTCCACACCTTATAAAAGTGCCAACCAGAATATCACTGTTATTACAAAAGAAGATATTGCCAATGCTCCATCTAAAAGTATTGATGAAATTCTTCAGCAGGTTCCGGGTATGGACATCAGAAGGAGAGGATCCAATGGAGTTCAGAGTGATATCAGTTTCCGTGGAAGTTCCTTTGAACAGGTTCTGTTATTATTGAACGGAGTAAGAATCAATGATTCTCAAACAGGTCACAATTCCATGAACATTCCGGTAGATCTGGAAGATGTGGAAAAAATTGAGATTATAAAAGGTCCTGCAGCAAGACGTTTTGGGCAAAATGCTTATGCAGGCGTCATTAATGTGATTACTAAGCCCGGAATAGGGAAGAAGGTTAAAATAAGTGCTGAAGGCGGTGATTATGGTTCCTATGGTTTAGGCTTTAATGCCCAGCTGGGAAATGAGAAATTTGCGAATACCCTTCAGGCCAATACTTCAGGATCAGAAGGGTATATGTATAATACCGATTACGAGATCAGAAACGTATTCTATCAGGGAAAACTGAATATTAAAAACGGAGATCTGAGACTTCAGGCCGGTTTTTCAGAAAAAAAATTCGGTGCTAATGGATTTTATGCTTCCAAAAATGCTGTAGACCAGTATGAAGAAATGCAGGCTTCTATTGTGAGTATTGCTCATCAGCAGACATTCGGAAAGCTAAAGATTAATTCTAACATATACTGGAGAAGAGGGCAGGACATGTATCTTTATACCAGACAGAATCCTAAGGGTTATAGGAATATGCATATAGGAAATAATGTGGGTGGTGAAGTGAATTCCAGTTATCAGTGGGGATTGGGAACTACCGGAGTAGGTGTAGAACTGAGAAAGGAGTTTTTGGTGAGCAGCAATTTAGGAAATCCGAACCGTTTTGTTTCCCAGGTTTTCTTTGAACATCATTTTTCTTTATTAGATAAAAAACTGAACATTACCCCGGGAATCTCGTGGGCTAATTATTCTAAGGAAGGAAATTTCTTTTATCCGGGACTGGATGTAGGTTATAATTTCAATCCTAACAATAAAATATACGGAAATATTGCAAAAGTACACCGTATACCTACTTTTACAGATCTTTATTATGTAAGTCCACAGGAGCGCGGAAACCCGAATCTGCTGCCTGAAAATGGAGTTTCATCCGAGGTGGGATACCAATATCAGGATCAAAAGATTTTAGCTAAAATCAGTGGGTTTTTGAGAGATTCAAAGAATTCTATTGATTGGGTTAAAAAAGATATCAATGATAAGACATGGGCTGCCGAAAATGTAGGGAACATCAAAATCAAAGGAATAGAAGCAGAAGTAAACTACAAAATGAACAATTGGCTGAAGCTGATGGCAGGGTATACCTATATTGATGGTAAATTTCAGAAATCCAATGAATTTGTTTCAAAATATATTATGGATAATCTGAGACACCAGTTCATCGGTAAAATGGAAACAAAATTCCTTGGTTCTTTCACGAATGAGGTTGTTTATCGATACAATCAGAGACAGAGTTTAGGCAGCTATCAGCTTGTGGATGATAAATTAAGCTTTAGCAGAAAAGACTATTCCGTCTATGTTCTGGTAAATAATATTACCAATACGAAATATACGGAAGCTTTTGGAGTGGAAATGCCACAAAGATGGTTCCATATTGGTTTTTCTTATACAATTAATATGAAGTAAGTGTTAATTCAATATTAATGAAAGTTAATATTAATAAATTGTTAAAAAAATTACATTTGCAAAAATTTTTTATGAAACGTTTTTTAGGTTTAGGTCTACTTCTTAGTCTTTCTTTCTTTAAAGCTCAGGAACATATTTCCAGCTTCAATGCAGTGACTTTAACCTATAAGTTTCATCCTAAGTTTTTCTTATACGGAGAAGGCCAATTGCGAGGTAACGAAGAATATTCGTATCCGGATTATTATGAAATAAAAGGAGGGGTAGGATATAATCTTACCAAGAATCACAAACCATTTGTGGGACTTGGAAGATATGTTAACTATAAAGATCATAAATTAAGCAGGGAAGAGTTCAGGGTATGGCTTCAGGATGTCATTGACATTAAAAAAGGCATCGTGAAATTTGAAAACCGTTTCCGTGTGGAAAAAAGCTGGTTTTATGAACCTCAAAGCGATAATACTTCTCAAAGGATGCGTTACCGTTACCGTCTGAATGTAAGCGTACCTTTAAACTCCAAAACTATAGAGAAAGGAACTGTTTTTGCCAATGCTTATGATGAGATTTTCTTCGTAACCCCGATGAAGCCTACTTTTGCCAGAAACAGAGTCTATGGTGGTTTCGGCTATCAGATCGATGATTATTTTGGAATAGCAACCGGATATCTTTGGCAACGTGAATTTGAAGCAAAAGGAAATAAAAATCTACATTTTATTTATCTGGCTCTGAATATCAACATTGATGATACCGGTCATCATGTAAAAACGTACGATTTCCCTGGTGCAGATTAATACTTCTCCACCAGATAACGATAAGCTTTAAGGTATTTATTAAACCTTTTAATGTCCTTAGGAGTAAGCTCTCGGTTTACTCTTCTAAGGTCCATATTATCACGCAGATCGTTTATCTTTACGGCAACAGAAAGCAGAGATCTTTCTGTTCGTTTAATGAAATCATCATAATCCTCTTCCGGATCAAACTTGGTAAGGCAGCTGATTGCAAAGATCATGTATTCCGGAAATCCTTCGCTTCTTAAATAGTCCAGACTGAATTCTACCGGATGATCTTCTACAACATCATGTAATACCCCAACAATTTTTTCATCGATTGTTTTACCGTATTCCATTACACGCATCACATGTCCTATATAAGGAGCATGGTATTTGTCCGTTTGTCCTTTATGAGCCTTATCGGCAATCTTTATTGCTTTATTTAGTAATTCTTCTTTTGTCATCTTTTCTATCAAAATAGAGTACAAAAATAAAAAATGCCTTAAAAAAATAAGACATTTTTATTGAGATTATTTAAGATTATTCTACAAATCTGTTTGATCCTCTACAGAGGCGCTGGGAGCATTGTTTTTTACAGATTCTATCCCGTTTTCCATGCCGTTATCAGTTTCATACATCTGGCTTGTTCCAATGATCTGCCCATTTCCGGCCTTAAGATTAAAGTAACATCTTCCATCTCTGGCGGTATTCCTTTCATATTTGGCATCTTCCTGTGAATTGGTTTTTACAGAATTGATTCCGTTTTCGCAGGATGGTTTTGTACCGTATCCCTGACTTGTTAAGATGACCTGACCGTTTCCGGCCTTAAGGTTGAATTGAAAATCGCCACTGGCTCTTTTAGAAATAATAAATTTTCCCATAGGTTTGTATTTTGAATTAATGGTGTTTAGTTATAATAAAATTAGGAAAAAAAATATTAAATCATCTGTTATTCAGTCTGTAATTGATTTATTAAAGCTGTACTTTTTTATAAATATTTATAAAACATTTTTTCTGATAAAAAGAACGGAGTAATTACATAGCAGATTTTAATGAATATTTAATTTTGAAATAGAAATGATTTTTCTGTCCGGAGCCAGTCTAAATTCAAAATAATCATCTTCATTATTTTTTAAGTCTTCAAAAAACATATCCTGCGATTGTAGTTTGTCTGTAAAATATTTGAAATTTGTTGATAGTTGCAGCTCTTTATTTACTGATGATACACATTGAATGCTATACATGGCTTCACAATGTTCATTATTACCACTGATATCACTTACTGATGCTGTTCCGATAAGCATAGATGCACACCGGAACTCCAATAGACTGTTTTCAGCATCTTTTTTTATATGTATATTGGTTGCATATACAATGGTTTCGTTGTTATTTATCTTTTCACAGGCGCATATCCCTGTCTGCGGATTCGATTTATTGATGCTTTTTGATTCCTTACAGTTACAGGCTGAAAGTAGGAGAGCGGCGATGAGTAGAGTTGTTTTCATAATTAATGACTGTGGATAAAAACCTGGTTATAGGAAAACTATATTTAAATATACATAGAATAAATCATTTTGAAGGTTAAAGGATCATCGTTAAAATATGAATGTGAGTGATGGTATATAAGCATTATGTAATCGAATTTTAAACAAAAAAACGCCCCAAAAATGGGACGTTTTGAAATCAAATTTATGTTATAAAGACTAATAAGCTCCTTTATCAATATAGTGAGCAGCCACTTTTTCAGTTAATGCTACTACATTTGGATTGTTAGTGTATTTTGTAAATCTTCTTAATCCGGAAAGCATCATTCTCTGCTCATCTCCTTCAGCGAAAGAAATAATTCCTTCTTTAGCTGCTACGGTGATTTTCTCAACAGCTTTGTAAAGGTTCAACTGAGCCATAGCTGCTTCTACAGAATCAGGAGAGAAGTGTTTCTCAGCTCTTAATACTGTAGATTCTGCCATATAGATCTGGTTTAGGATTTCAGAAGCATTCAACAATAAGTGCTGCTGTTTTTCGATATCCATCATATATTTTTGAAGAGCTGCTCCGGAAACCATAAGGAATACTTTCTTAAGGTTAGCGATGATTGCTTTTTCCTCACTCATGAATGCTGAATAATCTGGAACTTCAAATGAAGGAATACCCATCAATTCTTTGCTGATTGCCATTGCAGGGGATAAAAGGTCTAATTCACCTTTCATTGCTCTCTTAATAAGCATTCCTACTGCTAATAATCTGTTGATCTCGTTAGTCCCTTCATAGATTCTTGAAATTCTAGAATCTCTCCATGCAGCTTCCATCGGAGTATCTTCAGAGAATCCCATTCCTCCATACACCTGGATACCTTCATCAGCAGTATGCTGTGCAAGATCAGAAACAAATACTTTAAGGATAGAACATTCTACAGCGAATTCTTCAACACCTTTAAGCTCTGCAGCCTGGTGATCCATTCCGCCTGCTACCAATTCGTCAATTTTATCCTGAACATTTTTTGCTGCTCTGTAAGAACCGGCTTCACTTACGAAAACTCCGGTTGCCATTTCAGCAATCTTCTTTCTGATTGCTCCAAAAGTGGCGATAGAAACTCCAAACTGCTTTCTTTCGTTAGAATATTGGATAGAGTGGTTTAAGATTCTTCTTTGTGCATCTAAACAAGCTGCTGCTAATTTGATACGACCTACGTTCAATGCATTTAAAGCGATTTTGAAACCATTGTTTCTTTCTCCTAAAAGATTCTCTACAGGAACTTTCATGTCATTGAAGAAAACCTGACGCGTTGAAGATGCACGAATACCCAATTTGTGCTCTTCCTCACCGAAAGTTAAGCTTTCAGGGTTTTCCAATTCAGAACGGTTGATTACAAAACCGGTGATATTTTTATCATCATCAATTTTTGCAAATAAAGTGAATGTATCAGCAAATCCTGCATTAGAAATCCACATTTTCTGTCCGTTGATGATATAATGTTTTCCATCTTCAGAAAGCTTAGCTCTTGTTTTTCCAGAGTTAGCATCTGAACCTGCATCAGGCTCAGTTAAGCAATAAGCTCCGAATTTTGTTCCTGTTGCTAAGTCCGGAAGATATTTTTTCTTTTGCTCTTCAGTTCCGTAAAGAACAATAGGCAGGGTTCCAATTCCGGTGTGCGCCCCATAAGCTGTTGCCAATGATCCTGTAGTTCCTGAAATGTAATCACAAGCCAGCATCGTTGTTACAAAGCCCATTCCAAGACCTCCGTACTCTTCAGGAACTGCTATTCCCAGCATTCCCATATCACCAAGCTTACGCATTGTTTCTTCAGTAAATGCGTAATCTTTCTTTTCGAAACGCTCTCTTTGAGGCACCACCTCTCTATCTATAAATTCCTTCGCAGAATCACGAAGCATTTTTTGTTCTTCATTCAGTTCTTCAATACTGAAAATTTCGTTTGCAGGAATTTCCTTGATTAGGAATTCACCTCCTTTTAATGTAGCCATATATTATTTTATTTTTTTATTATTTTTTGAGACTATTCATCTATTTATAGTAGTTCAAAAATACTTGCTGCTCCTTGCCCTGTTCCCACACACATCGAAACCATTCCGTATTTGTTACCACGTCTTCTCATTTCGTCAAGAAGTTGAACTGTTAGTTTAGTTCCTGTACATCCTAGTGGGTGACCAAGAGCGATAGCTCCTCCGTTTACATTTAAGATATCAGGATTTAAGCCTAATTCTTTTTTGATAGCCACTGATTGTGATGCGAATGCTTCGTTTAGCTCGATCAAATCGATATCCTTTAGTTCAAGACCTGCCTGTTTTAATGCTTTTGGAATAGCATAAACGGGTCCCATACCCATAATTCTTGGTTCAAGACCTGCAGCAGCATAGGCTACTAATCTTGCTTCCGGTTCAAGACCTAATTCTTTTACCATTTCTTCGCTCATAACCATAACGAAAGCAGCTCCATCACTCATCTGAGAAGAGTTTCCGGCAGTTACACTTCCTCCGTTAGCGAAAACAGGTCTAAGCTTAGACAAACCAGCAAAAGAAGTATCTGCTCTTGGACCTTCATCCACAGAGAAATCGAATTTCTTAGTCTGAATCTTCTGGTTTTCATCAAGGAAATTATACTCTACAGGGATTGGAACAATCTGATTGGCAAATTTACCCTCCTGATTTGCTTTTAAAGCTTTCATGTGGGACTCAAAAGCAAACTGGTCCTGTTCTTCTCTTGTAATATTATACTGTTTTGCTACCTCTTCTGCAGTATAACCCATTCCCCAGTAATAATCAGGGTTTGTTTTAGCGATATCTGTTTCAGGAACCGGCTTATAACCTCCCATCGGGATATAGGACATAGATTCTGTACCACCAGCGATGATGCAATCTGCCATACCAGCCTGAATTTTTGCGGAAGCAATAGCAATCGCTTCACTTCCTGATGCACAGTATCTGTTTACAGTTACTCCAGGAACTTTATCTGTATTTAAACCCATTAAGGAAATCAAACGGGCAACGTTTAATCCTTGCTCTGCCTCAGGCATTGCATTTCCTACAATAAGGTCATCAATTCTGTTTTTATCTAATTGCGGAAGCTCAGCCATTAATTTTTCAATAACGGTAGCTGCCATTACGTCAGGACGTGTAAAACGCAGGGAACCTTTTGGTGCTTTTCCTACTGCTGATCTGAATCCTTTTACGATGTATGCTGTTTTCATTTTTTGTTTAATTAAATTGTTTTTGAAAGATTTTTGCCTCATAGAGGTAAACTGTTCATAGATATTTGTTTATGCTTTTTTGCAATCTGTGGAGCTCCGTAGGAGCGACCTGTTAATCTTCAATCCATTCAAATAGATATTTTGGATCATATTCAATTTCAAATTTTGACATCAAATCCAGGTATTCTTCTCTAAAAGTTTTCTTTTTATTATGTTCCTCCTGGTTTAAAATATATTTCACCGCTGGATCAACATTGCTTTTAGAATAAGAGAAAGCTCCGTATCCTTCCTGCCAATTGAATTTTCCATTTATCCATCCTTTTTCATTGATGAATTTTGAAGACCCAGCTTTAATATCTCTTACTAAATCTGAAACTGACTGTGTCGGATTCATACTTACGAGAATGTGCACATGGTCTGGCATTGCAAAAACTGCGAATAATTTTTGATTTCTATTGGAAACGATACCTGTAATCAATTTATGTAATTCTTCTCTGTTTTCTTTTGAAATCAGGTTTTGTCTTCCTTTGACTGCAAAGACAATTTGAATATAAATCTGTGTATAGGTATTGGCCATAAAATCTAACAGGTCGCCTCTACGAGGCTCTCTAATCTTCTAAAATTATTCAATAGCTATTAACAGTTCGCTCCTATGGAGCTCCCCGTTAGTTTCTTAATGGCTTCCCATTCTGTAGCATATACTGAATTCTCTCTAAAGTTTTTCTTTCACCACAAAGCTGAAGGAATGTTTCTCTTTCAAGATTCAATAAGTATTGCTCAGTAACCACTGTAGGTTCAGATAAGTTTCCACCTACCAATACATTAGCTAACTTATCAGCAATTTTCTTGTCGTGTTCAGAAATATATTTTCCTGTTAACATCTGGTCTGTTCCTACGTAGAACATTCCTAATGCATCTCTACCTAAAACTTTCACTTTTTGTTCGATAGGCTGAGTATATCCCTGTTCAGCTAATAGTTTTGCCACTTTTTTAGCTTCGGCAATCTGTCTGTTTTTGCTTACAGAAACAATGTCTTTTCCTTTTTCAAGGATTCCCATATCATAAGCTTCATATGCTGAAGTAGCTACTTTACCCATAGCGATATTCATGAAAGCATCACGAAGCCTGTTGTTTTTAACATCATCGCTGTGGAATTCTCTGGAAGTTCTTAAGGCAAGTTCTTTAGTACCACCACCACCAGGAATTACGCCCACTCCGGTTTCAACCAGTCCGATGTAAGTTTCTGCTGCGGCAACCACTCTGTCTGCATGCATTGTCATTTCGCATCCACCTCCTAAAGTCATTCCATGAGGAGCAACTACTACAGGGATAGAAGAGTAACGCACTCGCATCATCGATTTTTGGAAATAAGCAATGGCCATATTCAAGTCATCCCAATCCTGCTCAATAGCCATCATAAGAATCATGGCAAGGTTAGCTCCTACAGAGAAGTTTGCGCCTTGGTTTCCTACTACTAATCCGTCATATTCTTTTTCTGCTAAATCAATAGCTCTGTTTAATCCATCTAAAACTTCGCCTCCTAGAGAGTTCATTTTTGAACGGATCTCAAAGTTGATGATACCATCACCTAAATCAAGAATGGCTGAACCTGAATTACTCCAAAGCGTTTTATTTTTTCTGATATTATCAAGGATAATGAAAGCATCCTGTCCAGGAATTTTGTTATATTCTCCTGAATTTTTGTCAACATAAATACTCTGTCCTTCATCGTTAACTTTGTAGAATGTTTCTACATTTTTAACCCAGTCAGAAACTTCATATCCGGCATCTTTAGCCAATTCAATACCTTTCTGAACACCTACGGCATCCCAGATTTCAAATGGACCATTTTCCCATCCGAAACCAGCTCTCATAGCGTCGTCAATTTTGTAAACTTCGTCAGAAATTTCAGGAACTTTATGAGAAACATAAGCGAATAATGCGCCTAATGATTTTCTGTAAAGTTCACCAGCTTTATCTTTACCACCGATCAATACTTTGAATCTGTCGATTGGTTTATCAATAGCTTTTGTTAATTCTAATGTAGGGAATGAAGACTTTCCTTGAAGCTCATATTCTAATGTGTCAAGGTTTAATCCGTGAATTTCAGATTTACCTTCTGCGTTTTTCACTTTTTTATAGAATCCCTGTTCTGTTTTTGAACCTAACCATTTATTATCCATCATTTTTTGGATATAGGCAGGAAGAGCAAATACATCGTTAAAGTCATTCGCTTCAGCACCGCTTTGACGAACGCCGTTGGCTACCATTACCAAAGTATCAAGACCTACAACATCAGCAGTTCTGAAAGTTGCAGATTTTGGACGACCAATTACCGGGCCTGTTAATTTATCAACATCAGAAACGGTAAGTCCTAATTTCTGTACATTGTGAAGAAGATCCATCATAGAGAATACCCCAATTCTGTTTGCAATAAATGCAGGAGTATCTTTTGCTAAAACGGTTGTTTTACCTAAGAATTTAGCACCATAGTTCATATAGAAGTCTATGATTTCCGGATCTGTATCGTTTGTTGGAATAATCTCAAGAAGAGGAAGATATCTTACCGGGTTGAAAAAGTGAGTTCCTGCAAAGTATTTTTTGAAGTCTTCGCTTCTTCCTTCTGTCAAGAAGTGGATTGGAATCCCTGAAGTATTGGAAGAAATTAGTGTTCCCGGTTTTCTGAACTGTTCAATTTTTTCGTATACAGACTTTTTAATGTCAAGTCTTTCTACTACTACTTCAATAATCCAGTCTGTATTTTTAATTTTTGGTAAATCATCATCGAAGTTTCCGACTTTGATTCTATCTGCAAACTTTGGTGAATAAAGAAGTGCAGGGCTTGCTTTTTTCAGTTTTTCGAAGTTTTCGGTAGCAATTCTGTTTCTTACTGCCTTATCTTCTTTAGTCAAACCTTTTTTCTGTTCAGCTTCAGACAATTCAAAAGGTACAATATCCAAAAGTGACACTTCCACACCAATGTTGGCGAAGTGAGCTGCGATACCGCTACCCATAATTCCTGAACCAAGAACCGTTACATGTTTGATTCTTCTTTTCATATCTATTTTTTTATTATTTATAAGGTTACATGAACCATACAGTTCATGATAATTTATTTTCTGTTATTGAGGAGTTCATTTGCAATCTTCATAATCTCAGTCATCACATCTTTAAAAGTATCCATCTTTTCCGGGCTGATCTTTTCCATTACTTTTTTATTGAAATTGACAACAACTTCCTTAGACATATTTCTGGAGTTTAAGCCTTTGTCTGTAAGTTTGATAATCACCTCTCTTTTATCTGTGGTGGTTTTCTCCTTATAGATGTATCCGTTATCTTCCAGAAGTTTAATGATTCTCGTTAGGGAAGTGGGTTCTATGGCCATTTTAGGTCCAAGATTCGTACTTCGCGTTCCTTCTTTGGGATCAATTTTAAGAAGGGTAAGTGCTTGTACTGCCGTGGAATCATGTTCCTGAGCCAATTCTGTGTACATTTTAGAAACAGCCAACCAGGTCTGTTTTAAAATTAAATCTACGTTTTCTATTTTTTCCTTATTATTATCCATCATTTTTGCGCCAATGGTTTTACCCAAATTTAGTAAATATTATGCATGCATAGTATTTATTAACGTTAAATTTTGTTAATAACCTGATAATAAATGAGTTAAATTGTATGATTTGCATAATACTATGCATGCATAGTATGTGAAATAAGTAAAGAAAACTATTGATTAGTAAATGTTTCCAATGAAATTTATGATTTCTTCAAAGGATTCGCATTGTTGTTTCAGCGAATCGTTAGTAATTACCCAAAAACCATCCTGAAATTCAAAATTAAGAGAAGAAAGGTCTTTTGAGAAGTTTTTTTGAAGCAAAGAATAGAGCATTTCCTTCTGAACCTGTGGTGCAGAAATATGTGGTGGAATAAAACTCTCGTTCATTTGAAATAATGAGGCATTGGTGAGTTCATCATGCTGAAGTAATATATCTTCCACAATTCCTGAATGAAGCTGTGAATCTTTTACATACCATATTTTATCTGCAAATTCCTTAGCCAGGCGCCAGTCATGTGAAGAAAACAGAATAAGTTTATTCTGTTCCTTGGCCAGTCTCCTTAAAGTTTTAAGGATAATAATCTTATTTTTTTCATCCAAATGGGTGGTAGGCTCATCCAGAATAATGACAGGGGAGTTCTGGGTGATGGCACGTCCGATAAATGCTTTCTGAAGGTTTCCATCCGAAAGATTCTTAAGGAGCGTATATTTATATTGTTCAAGATCCAGTTCTTCAATAATATGGGCTATCTCTTCACGATCTTCCTTTTTTAATTCAAAATAAAAAGGGTAGTAGATGTATTTTCCCAACGAAATAAGATCCTCAACTGTATAATGCTGTGGAACAACAGACTTTGAAAACACAATAGCAATATTCTCTGCAATTTCTTTTACAGACAGTTTTTTTACATTCTTGCTATTAATTAAGATTTCCCCACCCAATAATGAAATCTGGTGAAGAATAGATTTGATTAAAGTTGTTTTTCCAACTCCGTTATTTCCAATCAACAAGCAGACATCACCAAGTTTCAATCCTGCATTGGCATTTGAAATTAATGTTTTATTGTATCCTATGTTAGCTTGTTTGATCTGTAGGTGCATGTTTGATGTTGGCTAAGCGCAAAGGCGCAAATTGTTTTACAAAAATACTGTTTTAAGGTGCATAGAATTTGACTTTATCAAATTTTTATTCTGTTTTTAATTTATAAATGATTAACTACTCTAATAACTCCATTTTTGAAAACATCAGATTGAAAATTGAGTAACATGCCTAGTTTACATTTGGTCATTTTTAAATAAGTTAAAAGCTGAGCTTTATGAACAGGACTGATATAGTCAACCGTTTTTATTTCTAAGATCACTTTGTTTTCTATAATTATATCGAGTCTGAAAGCATTTTCAATTTTTAGTTCCTCATAAATAATAGGAAGTAGCTTTTGTTTTTCCACAGAGAATCCTAATTTTATTAATTCATAAAACATGCATTCTTCATAAACATGTTCAAATAATCCTGCACCAAGCTTTTTATGAATTTTTAAACCAGTTTCAAAAACAATTTTTGATATTTCATTTTCTGTCATTTGGAGTGTTTTTATATAGATAAATATAAGAATTGTTGAATAAATGCAGAGGTAAAAAGATCTAGTGTATTTTAGAAAATTATAGATTTTCAGTAATTGTTAGAATATATTTTGTATTTAAATATAATTTGAGGACTACTGTTGGATAATCGCAAGGGCGCAAAGATTTATCATACATTGCGTATATTTTTAAGGCGCAAGAAAATCACAGATTTTCAGCAAGAGTTGGGAATAATGTTTAGTTAAATTGAAGACATATTATTATTAGGAAGAACACCTCTATTTTGATCAATGAGCTAACTGTAATTTAGAGTGATAATTTGAAAAGATATTTTAGCAGCATACAATTTTATCGTAGATAAAATCCTTGCGCCTTAAAGCGTGAAACAGTCAAAAATTCTTGCGTCTTCGCGTTTCCAACAAAAATCACACTTTATTCTGCTTCAAAAGCATGAGTAAAATCACAGGAATTCCAAAAACAGAACTTATCACATTCAAAGGGATCTGGGTTTTTTCTGCAATCACAGAGAAGATCAGCATAACCAACATTCCCAGAAACATATTCAATATCCATTGCTGCCATAATTTTGCAGGGTTGTAAATCAATCGGCAAAAGTGAGGAACAATTATCCCAATAAAAAGGATAGGCCCTAAAAAAGCCGTAATAGAGGCAGAAAGTAGGGAAGAGGCTACGATGATTAGAAGTTTTAAATGCTTCAGATTAACTCCTAAACTTTGTGCATATGAAGTTCCCAATGAATTTCCAATTAATGGTTTTATAGATTTAAAACAGAAAAATAATCCTATCAATACTAAAGCTGATAAAACACAGATTTGATTCCTCGTTACCATATTATTAGCTCCGAAAGACCATAAAATATAGTTTTTCAGACTTTGATTCTCTGCATAAAACTGTAACAGGGAAACGATGGCTCCGGCAAAAGCAGATACCAGAAATCCGAAAATAATCAGGTAAGATTTATCCTGAAATTTATTGGACATGGATAACAGAACGAGCATCAATAACAAACTTCCTCCAATAGCTGATAGACTAAGAAAACTGTTTTGCAGAAATTCAGGAAGCAGAATATTATGAGAGAAGAAAATATAAAATGCCACCGATAGGCTGGCTACAGAGGTGATGCCCAGAATATCAGGTCCGGCTAATGGATTTTGAAAATATTCCTGCATCAGAAATCCGGAGGTAGGAATTGAAATTCCAGCCAATAGCATAACAAAAACTCTGTTAATACGAATTTCAGCAATTTGACTTTGGGCAGAATCCTGAAAGAAATCCTGAAGGCTTAAGCTTAAAAATCCTGTGTTCAGATTAATAATTGCGCCTCCAATGATTGCAATAGTTAACAATAAACACAGGATCTTAAATCTTTTTGACATGATTCAGAAAGATGTATATTTTATTTTAGA
This sequence comes from Chryseobacterium sp. BIGb0232, assembly GCF_024810195.1. Taxonomy (NCBI): domain Bacteria; kingdom Pseudomonadati; phylum Bacteroidota; class Flavobacteriia; order Flavobacteriales; family Weeksellaceae; genus Chryseobacterium; species Chryseobacterium sp. BIGb0232. The sequence goes on along the minus strand of NZ_JANUEH010000003.1, from coordinate 217,683 downwards.
AAAGCATTGATTTTAGAGTTCAATACTTCTTCGGTCATCATACCAAGGTATTCATCCGTTTGACTTCCTTTTCTCATAAAGGTAAAAGGAATTGAACCACCATCCCATTGTTTAAAGTTTTTGGAGAAGAAATTCGGATCTAATTTTTGTCCATCCAGCAGAATAACATTGGCTCCAAGATTATGTTCTGCTACAAAATCTTTCACTGCAGTATCCCATTCTGCTTTGTCATCAAGGTTTACAAAGGTGAATTTTACAGGCTTGTCTTTTAATTCCTCCATTTTATTTTTAAAACTTGGAATTTCTCTGATACAAGGGCCACACCATGTTGCAAAGAAATTGGTAACATATAAAGTGTCATTATTTTTAGCTAAATTCTGACCTACATTTTCAGGAGAAAGTTCTTTGGGAATATACGTACTTACCTGATCTGCTGTGTTTGGAGTTGCAGTAACTGAATCCGTAACAGGAGTGTTGTCTTCAGCTTTTGAAGTTTCTTTTTTACAGCTGTAAAGAACTGTCAGGATCAACGTGGATAAAATTATCTTCTTCATAAATTATTTTTTATCTATTTTTGAATTGAAGTATGGAACAACAAATCTATAAAGGGAAACTGATACAGTTTCATCCGTTAAAAATAGCGAAAAAGGTAGAGCTGACCAAAAATACTTTTTCTCTGGAGCTCGATATTCCGGAGAATCTGAAAGAAAATTTCAAGTTTGATGCCGGGCAGTTCGTTAGTGTAAAATTCCTATCGCATGGAAAAGAAGTTATTAATGATTATTCAATGACTTCGGCTCCTTATGAAGGGAAAATATGTTTGGGAATAAAGGTTAATTCTCCTGATGGAGCTACTTCTCAGCTGTTTCAAAACTATGGGGAAGGGGATGAATTAATGATAAGTGAACCCGCAGGCAGATTTACTATAGTATCTAAGCCCAGCGAATTCAGAACTATAGTTGCTTTTGCTGCCGGTATTGGAATTACTCCTATTTTAAGTCATTTTAAGAACATCCTTCATAACGAACCAAGAACAAGACTGTTTTTATTCTTTGGAAATAAAAGTTCAGATAATCTCATCTACAGAGATCAGTTGGATAATCTTGCCAGAACCTGTGGAGACAGACTTCAGATTTTTTACTTCTTTTCTCAGGAGAAAACAGCTGATCAGTTTTTCTATGGCAGATTAGATGAAAAGAAATTAAACTTAATTATCAATCAGATCCTTCACCTGGATGATACAGATGAAGAATCTACGATTTGGGATGCTGTAGACGAAGTTCTGATCTGTGGAAAAGGGGAAATGATTAAAACGTTGGCAAACGCCTGCTATCATCACGGAATTCCAAAAAGAAATATTCATTTTGAGCTTTTTGAAGAATATAATGATGATATTTATCCTGTAGAAAAAGAATTTCCGCTTATTGAAAATATAGAGGTAGAATTTACGATGCTCGGAAAAAAATATACAACCCAACTTCCTGATAATAAGGATAGAATTCTGCAGCAACTTTTGCTTCAGAAATTCCCGGTTCCTTATTCATGCAAATCCGGAATCTGCGGAAGTTGTGAATGTTCTTTGGATGAAGGAGAAGTGGAACTGCTGGAAAATGAATATCTTACCGAAAAAGAAGAAGGGCAGGGGCATATATTAGCTTGCATGTCAATAGTGAAAAGTAAAAAAATAAAGCTTAACTTTGATCTTAGTTGAGAATTATTAGGAACATATTTAACCTGGGATTTGTATCATTAGAATTGGGGATTTTAATGATATGCTTCTGTAATGTGTGGGTTTTCGGACTCACCAACGGCCGTACTTATACCAAAATTTCAAAAATCCCACCAAGAGAAATTGCATTGGTATTGGGAACCTCTCCAAAGATGAGATCAGGTCTTTCCAACCCGTATTTTACGAAAAGGATGGATGCTGCAGCTCTTCTTTACCATCATGGAAAGATCAAGAAAATTATTGTAAGCGGTGAAAAAAGTAAAGGTTATAATGAGCCTGCTGCCATGAAGAATTATCTGGTCTACCAGGAGGGAGTTCCTGGAGATATTATTATTGAAGATCCGAAAGGCTTTAATACCTATAAAAGTATTCTCCGCTGTAAAGATGTTTATAAGAAGAAAAACGTCATTATTGTTTCCCAGGGATACCATAATCTTCGGGCCTTATTTTTTGCAAGAAATAATGATATGAATGCTTTGGGGTTTGATGCACAGGATGTAACGAAGCCTGAAAGTTTCTACAGAAATCAGGCGAGGGAAGTCCTCGCCCGTGTTATTGCTGTAGTATATTTTATTCTTGGAGTTTCTCCGGATTAGAAAGGATATCCGAAGGCAAAGTTAACAGTAGGTTTGAAAGGCTGCAGTGTTTTGAATCTCCAGCGGTCTCCTTCGGGCTTGTTTGGATCAAAGATCTTATAGGCAAGGTCTATTCTCAAAGTAATATAGGCTACATTTACTCTTATCCCGAATCCACTACCAATACCCATTTGGCTCAGGAATTTATTGAATTTAAACTGATCCTCATGAGCATCATTGTGATTTCGAAGGCTCCAGGTATTTCCTATATCTGTAAAAATGGCTCCTTCATACATGTTATTAAATGGAATTCTGTATTCTATATTGGTTGTCAGTTTTACATCATTGGTCATGTATGCACGTACTCTTTCGTCCACCTGAGAGTCAGCAGGACCTAATCCTCCGAATGCTACCCAGGCTCTGATATCATTGGAACCACCATTGAAATAAGACTTGATAATAGGCATATCTTTAGAGTTTCCATATGGAATACCCACTCCAATAAACTGTCGAAGAACTAACGTCTGGTTACCATTGAATTTAAAATATTTTCTTGTGTCGATATCGAATTTTACGAATTGGGCATAAGGAATTCCAAAGATGGTTTTCTGAGGTGCTGTAACCAGTCCTCCATCATTACTTTTCTTATTGAACAAACTTAAAATATTACCACCAAGTTCTACTTTACCATTAAAATAAAATGCATTAGGATAATCTTTTTTACCAATTTCATTGTAAACAAAATTATAGATCATGGAAGAAATAAAGACATCTTCCGTCTGTCTTTCTTTGTTAATAAGAGTTCCTCTGAATGTTGTAAAAAGATCCTGGCCCTGCTGATTAAGACCATCCTGATATCCTTTATTATTAAGAATTTCTTCAGTGACAGCATCCCCTGTAAGTTTCCCTGATTTATAATCAGTTCCAATGTTGGGGTAATTAGCAAAATAGTCATTAAATATTTCGTCCCTTACCACTCCATCATTAACGAAATAATCATAATAAGCATTCTTATTTTTCGTTAAACTGATCTGGGTATTGAAGAGGGTAAGTTTATGATACACCTGTTCATTTACTGTGGCCTGATAATTTAATCCCGTATTAAAGTTAACCCTTCCCAATCCAATATTATTCTGGATAGATGCTCCCAACAAAATAGATGAAGTAGGGGTGTATCTTTTGGGAATGAATTTATAATAATTAAATGGTAATAGTAATCTCGGAAAGTTTAGTGATGCCTGAGCGGATATTTCATACGCCAATACTCTCTTATCATTATTTTCTGTACTTGCAATAGATCCAAATGTACCGGAAAGACTTGTAGAAAGGTTTTCTGCCCCTTTGAAAATATTTCGGGTAGTAAGGTCCACAGAAGGAGAGATTCCCAGATTCAGGATCTGAGAATAATTAAGATCTGTTCCTACTTTAAGCTCATACTTAGGAAGCGGTTTCAGTATATATAAAACATCTACAATACTGTCATTAGGGGAAGTGATACCTCCCTGTCTTAAAGAGTCTCTTGCCTTTACGATACTGAAATTGTTCATGGTCATAAGATTTCTCTTAGTCACATCCAGTTTTTGCTGATCATAAGGCTGCTTACTGTCTACAATGATAGTTTTCCATAATGATGATGTTTTATATTTATCATTCATTTTATGGAACCTTATTCTTCTTAAGCTGTCTTTAACGGTGTTCTTAGGAAAATCGCTGGCTTCATCTACGATCGCAACATCAATATTTCCAAAAGTGGCTTTCTTATAAGGGCGATCTAAAGAATCTTTATGAATTTCCAGAGTGACAGGAACCTGTTTTTTACTTTTTAAAGAATCTGCAACAAAATAAACCTCGTCATTCGTATTGTTGAATTTATAATATCCGGACTCTCTCATCAGGTCTGTAATTCTTGTTACCTCTTTTTCAAGAACAGTCTGATCAAGAATCTGTCCTGATCTTATAAGGGTTTTATTCAGATGATAGTTATAGACCTGTTTTATCCCCTGATCGGGAATATTAAAAAAATAATCTTTAATATAGGTAGGATCATTGTGTTTTACAAAATACTTTACTGCTGCTTTCTTGGAAGCTGAGTCTATATCATGTCTGTATTTTACTTCTGAATCCCAAAAGCCCCGGTACGTAAGCCTTTTTTTAATAGATTCTATACTTTTTTCGCTTCTGGTCTGATCTAAAATGACAGGCGGAGAACCCCAGCTATGCAATAAACGGTCGAAGAAAAGGTTTTTTCCGACACTGCTTTTCATATTATACCTGATAAATAATGAGTCTCTCAGTTTCTGATCTCTCATTTCACTGGGATACGTCATATATTCATTAAGGATCGTATCGTATTTTGGATTGGCCATGTTATAAAACATAAGACCTAACGGCATGAAAAGAAATTGCTTTTTATTGGGCTTCTGCTGAACGTAATCTTTTAATTCTTCATCAAAAAATTCTTTCTTATCCTCGAACTCAAAGTTGTTCTTAGTAAGCAGATATTCACCATCCGGAACTTTTTTTGTGGTACTACACGCATAAAGGAGACCAACAAATGTTGCAAATGAGATAATTTTATAATATTTTTGAGGAGAATTCTTATAATGCTTACAGCTCATACAATAAAAGTTTTACAATCTTTAGATAAAAAGAAGTTCAGACAAAAATACAATTTGTTTTTGGTTGAAGGTAATAAAATCATTTGTGAACTTTTCAATTCTAACTTTAAAGTTAAAGAAATATTATCAACCGATCCACAAAAATTGGACCGTACTGATATCCCTATTACTCATATCTCTGAAAATGAGTTAAAAAAAATCAGCTTTCTTAAAACCCCAAAAGATTCTGTCGCCGTGTGCTATCTGGATCAACAGGAAACCTGGGCGGATAAGAAAGTACAATTGGTTTTGGATGGGATTCAGGATCCTGGTAATTTGGGAACGATTATCCGGTTGGCAGACTGGTTTGGAATAGAACAGATTATCTGTAGTGAAGATACAGTGGATTTTTATAATCCAAAGGTAATTCAGGCAACGATGGGATCTTTTACAAGAGTAAACATCGTTTATACAGATCTTGTGGAATATCTTTCTAAGACAGAAAACGTAAATATCGGAACAGATATGGATGGCGAAAACATCTATACATTTGAAAAACCTGAAAAAATCAACCTGATTCTAGGCAACGAAGGAAACGGAATGAGACCGGAAACGGAAAAGCTTTTGCAGAAATGTATCAGTATTCCAAGGTTTGGAAAATCCCAGTCTACAGAAAGCCTGAATGTATCAATGGCTGCCGGGATTATTTTAGGACAGTTATTTTCAAAATAAAGAAGAACAGCAAAAAAAATCAGGGCTTAGGGAGTGAAAATTATTTTCTGCATCCTAAGCCCTGATTTCTTATATTAATTGTTCCATACTGGAAACACTTTTATTTTTCTGATATACTTCCAATTTTTTTCTTACATATTTAAGAGCAATAGGAGCGAGGTAGATCAATGCGGCTCCTACCAGCTTATTCTTCCAATTAGAACTTTTCATATTCTTTTTGGCGTAGTTACCAACGATAGCGGTAACGCCCAACTTGATAATGCCGTCTGCAATATTTCCCTTGAAGGCTGTATTTGCAAGTCCCACAGCTGTATTTTTACTGATGAAAAGATCTTTAACCTCTGAAGTAAGCTGCTTAGCAATGACATCCTTTCTCAGAACAACTTTTTCATCGCCGTCTTCGTCTACTTTTTCCTGAAGATACTGATCACTTAAGCCATTGGTAAATGCACTAAGACTCTCTTTTGTATTTTTAAAAGTAAGAAGATTTTCCAGATCATTAATTTCACCTTGAAGCAGTTTTTTCTTTCTTCTTAATTCTACGATACTTTCATATTTTCTACTCATGGCTTGAATGATTTAAAAATTTAATAACCTGGTCTGCAACAGTATTCACAATCTTATTTTTGAATGCAATGACAAAAGCCATTACTACAGCATAGAATGCTGCAACAATTAAGAATCCGTAGGAGTAATTATCCAATGCTTTACCAATAAGAAAAGCGATTCCAAAATTGAAAAGGATAATAAAAAAAGCAAAAGCAACAAGCAGTACTACAAAGTAGGTAATGAGCCCGGCAGAAAGAGAAGATTTTTCTGTAGCTTCTATTTTAAGAAGGTCTATTCTCTTCGAGGCGTATTCTTTAATAGTTTCTATCATTGTTTTTTTTTAAAGTTACAAAAAAAGGAACTTTCGCACAAAAGTTCCTTTCTGTAATTTACTTAAAAAAGATAAATTACTTATGATTTAAGATCATTCAGTTCTGCTTCTACATCTTTTACTACATCTGCAGTTTTAGAAACAATCTGATCTTTGTATTTGTCATACCCATCTTTCATAGTATGTGCTACGTTGTTTGCTGTTTCTTTAAAAGTAGAAGAAATATTGCCATATTGGTCTTTCACTTTTTCAGAAACCTCTCCGTATTTGTCTTTTGCCTGATCTTTTAGATCATTTGCTTTGGTTTTGATCTTTTTTCTGGTTTCTTTTCCTTCTTCAGGTGCATATAGCATTCCTAAGATTACACCTGCTGCAGCACCTGCAAGAAGTCCCGCCAATATACCTGCTGTATTTTTTCCGTTTTTAGACATTTTAAGTTTTTTAATAGTTAATAATAGATTAGTTTTTACACTGGTAAAACTTGCAATTTGTATACCAAAGGAGGCTTTGTGCCTATTAAAAATTGTTAAATCTTTTTGATATAAGAAAGGATCAGCTCAATGGTTTCTTCTTTAGTAAGCTCAGAGTTGTCGATCACGATGGCATCGTCAGCCTGCTTCAAAGGTGCTATTTCACGCTCACTGTCGATTTTATCTCTTTCAATAAGGTTTTGTTTTACCTGTTCTTTATCAGCTTCTATTCCAAGGCCTTTTAGTTCAAGAAATCTTCTGTTGGTTCTTTCATCAATGCTGGCAGTAAGGAAGAACTTATAGTCCGCATTTGGCAGAACTACTGTCCCTATGTCACGTCCATCCATGATGACACCGCCTTTTTCTGCCAAAGAACGTTGAGACTGCAATAAAAAATCTCTTACTTCCTTTTGCTTGGCCACCAGGCTTACATTATCTGAAACCTGATGAGTTCGGATTTCCATAGAAATATCCGTATTATTAAGGTAAAGAATGAGTGTTCCGTTGTTATTTTTAAATTCAAGATGGACCTGATCCAAAGATGAAAATAAAGTTTTCAGGTCAATTTCGCCTTTTTCATTCAGACAGTGTTGCAGAGCAAACCAGGTAACTCCTCTGTAAAGTGCTCCTGTATCCATGTGAATAAGTCCCAGCTTATCAGCAATGATTTTGGAGATAGAACTTTTTCCGGTAGACGAGTACCCATCGATAGCTATTACAGGTTTTTTCATACTGCAAATTTCAAGATTTTTTTTAGAAAATCAAGAATTAATAAGAAATTTTAAGAGGGTTTTATGAATTTTTCTATTCTCCTCTGTGGCTGGAAAGGTCCATGGAAATCCCTATCTGATTGACGTTCGAGGAGTTGTGATATCTTACGTGAGCATAATCTATACGGAATTTTGAAATCTTGATTCCAAACCCTCCTGAAAGTCCTGAAAAGTTTCTCTGATCTGCTACAGCAAGCTCATTTCCTCTTCTCACATTATATCCCAGTCTGATATTAAAGTTCTTTTCCGGGAATAATTCTGCTCCTAAAGAGAAGTGATCGGCAATTTTTCTTCCTGCATTCACTTTCTGACCATCTTTATTATATTCAGATGAAATATTAAACTCCTGAAGATCGTGTGCTGTAATGGTAATGGCAAGAGGGAAGTTCTTTAATATTCTGGTATATCCTACATCTACTCTGAATGGCAGATTTTCACGGGTTCCATTGAATGATTTAAGCTGGAAACCGAAGTTTCTCAGTACAAGGGAAAGAACTTCTTTGTTCTTCTTATTATGATACGTAATTCCGGCAGTTCCTGAGATTGCGGAAGAAGTATAGTTGTCTATTTTTGAGGTAACGAAGTTTAATCCTCCGCCAATGGTCCAGTCTTCTTCAAACTGGTAAGCATATCCGGCACCGACAGCTACATCCGAAGCTTTATATTCTCCGTCCTGGAAACCGCTTTCATCTGTTCTGGGAATACTTCCATAGCTCATATACCTTGCATTGATGGTGGCCATATGTCCATTTTCAAAGTCTTTGGCATAAGCAATGGTTCCGTATTTGGAGTCGGCAAGATAAGCAGTAGCATTTACAGAAAGCTGCTTGTCTGAATCTTTATTTAACAGGGCCGGGTTTGCAATAGCAAAGGAAACATCATAATCTCTTATCGAAATTGCATCTCCACCCAAGGCAGCCTGTCTTGCAGATACAGGTACATTTAAGAACGGATACACATTTGTTCCTGTTTGCGCATAAGAAACAATTCCTGATAGAAATAATGAAAAAATGATAATTTTCTTCAACTCAATTTATAATTAATGCAAAAATAATCCTTTTTCGTACTTTTCAAAATATTTCTTACATTATTTCTAATTAAATATTTTTCTTTTACCAATATTTTTAATGATTATATTTGCAAAATCAAATTTTGGGGAAACCCACTCTAATAAATAGCTTATTAAAAATAAAAGATGAAATATAAAAGAATCCTTCTAAAACTTAGCGGTGAGGCCTTAATGGGGAACAGACAATACGGTATTGACAACGAAAGACTGCAGGAATATGCTGCCGAGATTAAAAAAGTAGTTGAAAAGGGCTGTGAAGTAGCGATCGTCATTGGAGGAGGAAATATTTTCCGTGGTGTTGCAGGCGCTGCAAAAGGAATGGACAGAGTACAGGGAGACTATATGGGAATGTTAGCCACTGTAATTAATGGTATGGCACTGCAGGGAGCATTAGAGGATGCCGGGATCAAAACAAGACTTCAGTCTGCGATAGAAATGGATAAAGTGGCTGAACCTTTCATCAAAAGAAGAGCGGTAAGACACCTTGAGAAAGGAAGAGTAGTGATCTTCGGTGCAGGTACAGGAAACCCTTATTTTACAACAGATACTGCTGCAACATTGAGAGCGATCGAAATTGGGGCAGATGTAATTCTTAAAGGAACAAGAGTAGACGGAATCTACGACAGTGATCCTGAGAAAAATGCTGATGCAGTAAAATATAATTCATTATCTTTCGATGAAGTATTTGAGAAAAATCTTAAGGTAATGGATATGACTGCCTTTACTTTGAGCCACGAGAATAAGTTGCCTATCATTGTATTCGATATGAATAAAGATGGGAATTTAGTGAAAATTGTGGATGGAGAAAACGTAGGTACTTTAGTTGATTTGTAATCAAGTAGATGACAGGTAGCCGATAACAGCTAAAGAGGTTAATATTACTCATTGCTTATTACCGATTACTCGTCATTTATCTTTTATCAATCATCATTTATCATAATGTGCAATTTATCAAACTTTAATATAATAATGGAAGAATTAGATCTAATATTAGAATCTGTAAAACATGACATGGATGGAGCGGTAAAGCACCTTGACCATGCATTTCAAAGAATTAGAGCAGGGCGTGCTTCTACAGCAATGGTTCAGGATGTAATGGTTGAATACTATGGAGCAATGACTCCAATCAACCAGGTTGCCAATGTTTCTGTTCCAGATGCAATGACCATCTCTATTCAACCTTGGGACAGAACAGCAATCAATGCAATTGAGAAAGCGATCATTAACTCAAACCTAGGTTTTGCACCTTCTAATAACGGAGAAAATATTATTCTTAATGTACCGCCTTTAACGGAGGAAAGAAGAAAAGAATTAGCAAAACAAGCTAAGGTAGAAGCTGAGAATACTAAAGTAACAATAAGGAATGCAAGACAGGATGGTTTGAAAGAACTTAAGAAACTGGAAGGTATTTCTGAAGATGTTGTAAAAGGTGTGGAAGAAGAAATCCAGACGTATACAGATAAGTATGTAAAGCTTTGCGATGAGCATCTTAAAACAAAAGAAGCTGAAATTATGAAAGTATAATTTTCAGCTATTGAAAATAAAAAAAGAGGATTCCGGTTTTGGAATCCTCTTTTTTGCTTTTTTTAGAAATTTTGCGGATAAATTATTGAAAATTTTATCATATTAAGTAGGTCTGTTATACTAATTAGTAAGTATTATCGTTATATTTATCGAATTATTCCTGAGGAGTTGTAGAGCAGGATAAATAACATAAAGATGATGACCAGAATTATTGGCGTGGGGAACTATATCCCATCTGAAATGATAACCAATTTATTTTTTGACAAGCATATTTTTCTCAATGAAGAAGGAGCTTTATTAAAAGAAAACAATGCTTCAATAACAGAGAAATTAAAGAAAATCACAGGCATTGAAGAAAGAAGATATGCACATAGTACACAAGTAACTTCAGATTTAGGACTTATTGCAGCTCAGGCAGCTATAGAAAATGCAGGGATAGATCCTGAAACACTGGATTATATTATATTTGCCCACAATTTTGGAGATGTCCGTTTTGGAACGATCCAGTCTGATACGGTACCCAGCCTTGCTGCCCGGGTGAAGCATTTATTGGGAATAAAAAACAATTTCTGTGTTGCATATGATGTTTTGTTTGGATGTCCCGGTTGGATTGAGGGAGTAATACAAGCCAATGCATTTATTAAGGCAGGTATTGCCAAGCGTTGCCTGGTAATTGGAGCGGAGACACTCTCCCGTGTTGTGGATATTCATGACAGAGATAGTATGATTTATGCTGACGGTGCAGGAGCAGCTGTTTTGGAAGTTAATACTGATGATGAATCTGGAATAAAATCTCATTTATCCGCCTCTTTTACTTTTAATGAAAAGGATTATTTATATTTTGGAAAATCTTATAACAATGAGAAGTGTCCGGATACCCGATATATTAAAATGGATGGGAGGAAAATATATGAATTTGCACTTGTAAATGTTCCTGAGGCAATGAAAAAGTGTCTGGATAATAGTGGGTACTCAATCAATGAATTGGATAAAATTATTATTCATCAGGCCAATGAAAAAATGGATGAAGCCATTGTGAGCAGATTTTATCAATTGTATAATGTTCCTGTTCCTGAAAATATTATGCCTATGGTGATTCATAAACTGGGTAATAGCAGTGTGGCAACCATTCCTTCTTTACTGGCTATGATTTTGAAAGGAGAATTGGAACAGCATGAGCTTAAAAAGAATGATGTTGTTTTATTTGCTTCGGTAGGTGCCGGGATGAATATTAACGCCTTTGTATATCAATTTTAAATAAAAAAGAGACTCCAAGCCGGAGTCTCTTCTTATATATCACTGGTAATTTATTTACAGTTTTCATTATAATCTGTAATAACCTCGTCTACAATTTGCAGAATGTTTGATGTCACATCATCAATCTGGCTTTTGATCAGTTTACCCAGACCGGATCTTTTCTTTTCATCATTCTTCAGAGAAGTATAAGCGCCGCTGGTCATTTTGCCTTTTGCATAGCTGCAGTCTGCGATGATGATTTTAGCTTTGGCAAAAGTAAACTCTTCAATTTTCCCCCCTTTTTTACTGTAGATATAAGACGGATTTTCCCTCATTCTCTTGGTTTCCGCATCGGCTGCAATCATCTGGCTGGTTCCGGCTGAGAAAGTAGTAGGGTAGCCGTATAGTTTATATACCTTGATCTTCCCGTCTTTTACAATTTCAGCGAATTGATTGCTTTTTGTAAGGTTATTAAAGGCTTTGATATTGCCGCTTAAGCCTCCTGTTGCAGTATTGAAGCCTTCTTTGGTATTGGTATACTTAATATTTTCAAAGTGTCTTTCATTATTGCTTTCATCAATAGAAACATACTCTTTGATATCATCAGTATCCAGTGTTTTGAATTTTTGTTTTTTCTTGGATTTGTCGATGTCAGAAACCGAAATGAATTTTACTTTTTTCTGATTATTCCAGGGGTAAATGGCATCTCCGTTCAGTCTTACAATTCCTTCGATTTTTTTACCGTTTTTGTCTATGATATAACCATATTTTTCATCTCCTCTTAATTCATAATCCGTATTGTTGTCTTCCTGTGCGTAAGCGTTAAAGGAAACCAATGCAAACAGGCCTAAGGCCAGTACTTTTCTCATGTAATTATAGTTTTATTTTTTGCAAATATAATCTTTTTGGTATAGTAAGGAAGCAGGAAGATGGAGGGGATTGTAGTTTACTTTAGGTAAGAAATCTGATGATATGAACTCTGGATGTGGTTATTGGTTTGCGGATAACCGGAGCCTGTTTTTAAGATAAAAAAGGGAGAAGAAGAATATTTTTGAAATGGAATAAAAAGCTTAACTGTAGTAATTTTATATAGTTGTATTTTACGGCTTGTTTTAATTATACGTGTGTAAATAACTTCCAGCCTCCTGCTTCTCTCTTCCATCTTTCAAAAAACAAAAAGGCCCGGAAAATCCGGGCCTTTTTGTTTTTTGAAATTATTGATATCTCTTATGTTCTTTACTTTTAGAGAATCTTTTTGTAATTGGTTTAAACAGGGCTTTATATTTTTCTGCATCAAATAATTGTGAATCTGTAAGCGCTTTGAAGGTCATCCAGATCCCAAACGGAAGAAGAATGAAATTAGGAAGCCATGCTGCTAAATAAGGGTTCATTTTACCACTCCAGGACATGTTTTCTACTCCAACGTTGATGACGTAGAAAATGATAAAGATAACAATAGCTATAATGACCGGAAGACCCATACCTCCTTTTCGGATAATAGATCCTAAACTTGCTCCAATCAGGAAGAAAATAAGACAGGTTACCGAATAAGAAATGTATCTCTGCTGGTAAATAACAATCTTACTGAAGTATTTCACATTGGTACTGAATTCATTCTTTTTTGATTCCAGTGTGGATTTCAGGGTTTCAAGCCTGTTGTAAGAATTATAGATCAGTTCTAGTTTTTTATCACTTTTTACTGTATCCAGTTTTATTTGCGATTTTGCTGCTACTTTAGGTTTGTTATCCTGATCCATATAGCCTACCACAGTATTGGTCTGGTTTAATACATCTCCTCCGACATTTTTAAAGAACAGCGCATTTTCTTTCTTACTGGTTGCAATGGTTGAGTTAAGCTCATTATAGGTTTGGAAACGGTAATCGTCCGTAATCTGCTCCTTTTCGATTGCTTTATTGATGAGTTCACTGATGTCAAAGTGATTCACTAATGTGTCAAACTTGATGGCCTGATCAGGCTGCTTTAGTCTTGCTAATTCACCTTTTCCGGCAAAGGCATCTTCAAATACATATCCGTTGTAAAGGATCAGTTTCAGGTAATTCTTATTGGTAGCCGGAACAAATTTTCCTTTTTCAGCTACAACAGATTGCTGGTTTTCGTAAGTATTGGCCTTTTTGTGAACAAATACTCCTTCAATATTTTCTCCATTCTCTCCATAGATCTTATCAAATTTTACCATGTATCCCGGGATCTGGTCAATGAACTGACCGGGAGTAAAGTTGATGGCCGGTTTCGTTTGAGCAATATTAAAAAGCATGTTTTTGGCCTTTCTCTGAAAATCCGGAATAATGTTATTGGAGAAAAAAAACAGCATGATAGCAAGAATGGTTGTAATTCCCAGCAAAGGAGCCATTACCCGGGTAAGAGGAATTCCTGCAGCTTTCATGGCAGCCAGCTCATAGCGTTCTCCAAATTCTCCGAATGACATGATACTCGCCAAAAGGATGGTAAGTGGAAGAACCATACTGATAACGTTTACCCCAAGGTAAAAAAGAAGTTTAAGGATTTGCCAGTAGCTCAATCCTTTTCCCATAAACTGTCCTAATTGAACCCAGATAATGTTTACAATGAAAATGAAAAACAATACGCTGAATATAAAGAAAAACGGTCCAAAGAAGGTTTTTATGATATATCTGTCTAGTATTTTTAACATGTGCCAAAATTAATCAAAAAGCCGCAAACTTGCGGCTTTTATATTTTGTTATTTTTTTTCTGAAGCGAAATTATGAAAAGGTAGATTCACCCTTTTGATATTCAGCTTTTAAAGTTCTGTAATTATATAGTTTTTAAACTTATTCTTATCAAAGACAAACATATTAGGATCCAGATTCTGGTTTTCCTTGTACTCTTTAATAGCAATCACTGCAACATCTTTGTTGTTTCCATACTGTTCCAGTTTTACCATTTGTTTTTTTGCAGAGTCTACAAAAAGATATACAAATTGAATTCCGTTTGCCTTTACAGGAGTCAGTTTAATGAAATCTGTACTTACACCATTTACTGTCTTCTTACCGTTATAAGTTACGTTGTATTCGTTTCTGTAGGTAGTAAGATAATTAATAGGGGAGAACATGGTCGTACTTCCGTTAGGTTTTGCGATGGTTACTTCCATATCATCAGCATTGATGTTGTAGATTTTATTTCCATCGAAGATCTGTTCTGTATCCATGATCTTCAGCTTATATTTATCTCCTGCAGTATAGTAGATACCAGGCTCTGTTTTGTTAACCTGTCCGTTAAGTCCTGTTCCAAAAGAAAATTTGAAGTAAGAATTCTTTTTAGAATTGTAATTGGCTGTAATGTCATCCAATATCTTTTTAGCTTTTGCGTCTATTTTCTGAGCATTGGCCATACCTACTGCACCTACCACAAAACTTCCCAATATAACTTTTGAAATAATATTCTTCATTTTTCTTATTTAATAATCTTTAGATAATTTTAAATTTTCAAGGGTAAAGCTTTTTGCTTTTTTCCCTTTAACTACGCAGATCTTCCAAAAACTGTTCCAAAGAATGAAGATCACTAATAAGAACTTCTCTTGCTTTAGCTCCGTTAAAGCCTCCTACGATACCACTTGCCTCCAGTTGATCCATAATTCTTCCAGCTCTGTTGTAGCCCAGTTTCAATTGTCTCTGAAGCATTGAAGTAGATCCCTGTTGGGTAGAAACAATGATTCTTGCAGCTTCTTCAAATAATGCATCCTTTTCATTAGGATCAAAAGAACCTACAGAAGAACTGTTAGCATCTTCTGAAACATATTCCGGCAGAAGTAAGGCAGATGAATATCCTTTCTGTTCTCCAATGAATTCTGCAAGTCTTTCTACTTCCGGAGTATCTACAAAAGCACACTGAAGCCTTAAGATTTCATTACCATTGAAGTAAAGCATATCTCCTTTACCAATCAATTGATCTGCTCCCGGAGAATCAAGGATCGTTCTTGAATCCACACTTGAGATTACTCTGAAGGCAGCTCTTGCAGGGAAGTTGGCCTTGATCATACCCGTAATTACGTTTACAGATGGTCTCTGTGTAGCAACAATAAGGTGAATTCCTACGGCTCTGGCAAGCTGTGCCAGTCTCGCAATTGGTAATTCCACCTCCTTTCCTGCGGTCATGATCAAATCTGCAAACTCATCTACTACTAATACGATATAAGGAAGGAAACGGTGTCCGTTTTCAGGGTTTAATTTTCTTTCTGTGAACTTCTTGTTGTATTCTTTCAGGTTTTTACAGAAAGCATTTTTAAGCAAGTCGTATCTGGTGTCCATTTCAATACAAAGAGAGTTCAGGGTATTGATTACTTTATTGGTATCCGTGATGATAGCTTCTTCTGCATCTGGTAATTTTGCCAGATAATGTCTTTCTATTTTTGAATATAAAGAAAGTTCCACTTTTTTAGGGTCAACCATTACGAATTTCAGTTCGCTTGGGTGCTTCTTGTAGAGTAGGGAAGTAAGGATCGCATTAATCCCGACAGATTTACCCTGCCCTGTTGCTCCTGCCATCAGTAAGTGAGGCATTTTTGAAAGGTCAGCCATAAAGATCTCGTTGGAAATCGTCTTTCCGAAAACCACCGGAAGATCCATGTCTGTATTCTGGAATTTATGAGACCCAATCACGGAACGCATAGAAACCATAGTAGGATTTTTTCTTGGTACTTCAATCCCAATTGTTCCTTTTCCTGGCATCGGAGCAATAATTCTGATTCCCAAAGCAGAAAGGTTCAATGCAATATCATCCTGTAGTTTTTTAATAGCCGCTACACGGATTCCTGCTTCCGGTACAATTTCGTATAAAGTAACAGTGGGTCCAATAGTTGCCTTGATCTCTGCAATTCCTACGTTGAAGTTCTTCAGAAGTCCAACGATTTTGTTTTTATTTTCTTCTAATTCTTCCTTGTTGATAGAAATTTCTTCGTTCCCGTAATCTTTCAGTAGTTCAACAGGTGGCATCTGGAAATTAGGAAGATCCAATTTGTGGTCATATAAACCATGTTTTTCTACCAGCTCCTGAGATTTTTTGTCAGAATCATCCAAAATATCAATTACTGGTGCTACCTCTACATTAAACTTAATGTTTTCTGCTGGAACAGGTGTTACAGGAACTACTGGTACCGGAGCAGGAACAGGAATAGAAGGTGTGATGTCAAAAGCATCCTCCGGGCTTGAAACCGGAATTGTCGGTTTTGTAGAAAGGTTTAAGCTGACAGGCTCAGAAACTTCCTTAGGTTCATTATCAAATGAAGTATGATTAGGAGTTGTAATTGTTTCTATAGAACTTGCCGGCTGAATTTCCGGGAAACCTTTTGGTACATTTACAGGCTCTTTAACTTTACTGATCGGATTATTATTTGTAATATCACTTACTGTAACATTAGGAGCTTCTGCTTCCTCAATTTCAGTTTCGTCTCCTTCTTCTTCTTTTAATTCTTCATCAGCTTTAAAGTCCTCATCAGAATCTGGCATCATGGATCTTACTTTTTCGATGGTATTTTCATTAATCTTAGTCAGTTTTGCCTTGATTGAACTTGGGCGAAGATTAAATTCAAGAATGAAATATAACAGGATGCTGGCCGCCAATACAGTCCATAAACCTACAGATCCGATAATAGCATTTAGGTAATCCATAATCTGGTATCCGTAAACGCCTCCCAAAACTCCTTGTCCTTTGGTAAGTGCACCCATAAAGATAGGCACCCAACAAATGAAAAACAGGGAATGGCCAATTGTTTTCCATGGCTTAAACATCTTCTTTTTAAGGATCATAGTTCCCACAACAAGAAATAAAAATGCTATAATGAATGAAGCTATCCCAATGCTTTCAAATATGAAAATATTTCCAAACCAATCTCCGGCTTTACCGAAAATGTTTGAAGATTTTATACTCTTGTCCAGCATAGTTCCTGCCTGGCTTTGGTCTGCTTTCCAGTTCATTAAATAGGAAATGAATGATAAAGCGAGTACAGCGGAGAACAGTATAAAAGTAAGCCCGAAAAATATGCGTGGCTTAGATAAAATTCTGCCTTTTTCAGGCGATTCAGTCGGTTTTTTTTGTGTCTTTTTATCCATAAATATCAATGTGGCAAATTTAATGTTTTTTCAATACTAAAAAGAATCTTTTTTCTTCAAAAAACATTTTGTAATGCCCACTTTTTACTACTATTATTTTAAGTTGATTAAAAAATATTTTGTGTTATAAATATTGTCTGAAATAAAAATAGGGTTATTTTTTTTGTTAATCCAAATACAGAGCTGTTAAATTATATTAATTGATCTGTATTTCTTTATAATTTTTCAAAAAAACATAAAGCATAACTTTAAATTCTGCAAAAAAACATTGATTATTTAAGCCATGATGTCATCTTAAATTGAAAAAAGTATTTCCTATATTCGTGATCTGCATAAAATTAAGTACTTTTTAGAACCTATTATTTCATTGCTTTAACAGGTATTGTAGATGAAGAAAAGTTAACGGTATCAATTTTTCACTTTTCATTAACTTCCATATTCAACCCCTCTTAGTGACTTGGCAACTATCAGGAACCTATGATACAGTGAGTAAAACTATAGCTGTATTTGATGGGTTAAAATGGAGTTATTGGAAATAAAATAAATTTGAAACCGGAGGGCCTTCCTTCGGTTTTTATTTTGTAACCAGTGAGTTTTTTTTGAACTAGTTCAAAGGTTAGAAGCTTTAGGGCTGATAATTTTGTCATATAAAATTTAAGCAATGAAAAATCTATTGAAAAGCACGCTGACTTTATGTCTGGCTTTATTATCACTGATATCAATGAACGCACAACAAAAAAGAAAAATGGAAAACACTGCATTATTAATTATCGACGTACAAAACGATTACTTTCCAGGAGGAAAAATGAAATTGGAAGGAGCTGAACAAGCTGGTAAAAACGCTCAACAGGTTTTGGAATATTTCAGGAAAAACAATCTTCCCGTCATTCATATTCGTCATATTTCAACAAATGAAGGCGCTACTTTCTTTTTACCGGGAACTTCAGGAGCAGAAATACATGCATTGGTTTCCCCTTCGATTGGTGAGAAAGTGATTGAAAAACATTTTCCAAATAGTTTCAGAGATACTGATCTGTTGAAATATCTGCAGTCTGAAAAAATTGAAAATCTGGTTATTGCAGGGATGATGACAGACGTCTGTGTAGAATCTACAACTAGAGCATCTTTTGATTTGGGTTTCAACAATATCATTATTGGTGATGCTACTGCTACAAGAGATAGGGAGCTTTATGGTCAGGTTGTAAAAGCCACAGATATTCAAAGGTCTTTTCTGGCAGGTATATCTGCATTGGGCAACCTTTACGCTCGTATTGTCAATACATAGGATTTTGTAAAAGGAAAATAACGCTTGTCTGCTTTATGAATGAATAAAGATATCAGTAATATTGGTATCTTTATTTTTGTTAAATATGATCATGTTCAATCTGCTTTATAAAAATATCAGCCGGTATGTTCCTCTTTCAGAGGAAGAATTCAGTTATTTTTCTGCTCCTTTCCAGTTGAAAAATTTCAAAAAAAAGGAAGTGGTTTTGAGGGAAGGTGATTATTGTCTCTTTGAAGGCTTCGTTCTGGATGGATGTTTTAAAATCTATTATCTGAACGAAAGCGGATTTGAACAGACTCTTTATTTTGCTGTAGAAGGATGGTGGATTACTGATATTGATAGTCTGATTAATGATGTTCCAACTATTTTGAATATCGAAGCCCTTATGGACAGTAAGGTATTGATGATCTCAAAGAAAGATAAGGAACATCTTTATGAAACAATGCCGCAAATAGAAAAGCTTTTCAGAATCATGAATCAGCAGTCGTCTGTAGCGCTTCAGAGAAGAATTCTTTCTTTAACAGGAAAAACAGCAGATAAGCGTTACCTTGAATTTTTACAGAAATATCCAGGCTTAGAACAAAAGCTTACCCAGCAACAAGTGGCATCTTACCTTGGGATCACCCACGAGTTTTTAAGCAAGAT
Organism: Chryseobacterium sp. BIGb0232; assembly: GCF_024810195.1. Classification (NCBI taxonomy): domain Bacteria; kingdom Pseudomonadati; phylum Bacteroidota; class Flavobacteriia; order Flavobacteriales; family Weeksellaceae; genus Chryseobacterium; species Chryseobacterium sp. BIGb0232. The sequence goes on along the minus strand of NZ_JANUEH010000003.1, from coordinate 198,084 downwards.
CAGGAAAAGAATATCTCTGGAAAAATAGACAAGTAATTATTTAAAGAGATTGTCTATCAACGATTTATTGTCTCTAAGGTTACATGTTTTAAATTAACCTTTCCTAAAAAGCTAAATGAAACGATTTTTTAACTCAAAAAATCAGTTCAGAATCATTGTGAGTCAAAAAAGATATACTTTATTGCTTGTCCTGATTTTTCTTAAAAATGAAGACTGATAAATAGAAGTCTTCAATCACTGATATAGGCATTATAAATCTGTATTTTTTCGGTTTTAAAAATTGATTTTTTCATAATAACTCCAATCTTATTAAGAATGGTTCAAAATAACGAAAACAGCGATCAAAATGACAAAAAACAGCTTTTTTTCAGCTCTTTATGGTTTATCATCCTTATTTTTGCATGTCAAGTATATATAAATCATGAAGAAGCTCCAGGATATTATTATCTCAACCAGGACAATGGCTGTATTGTTACTGGTGTACGCATTCGCAATGGCCTATGCAACGTTCTTAGAAAACGACTACGGAACTCCTACAGCAAAAGCATTAATTTATGAGGCGAAATGGTTTGAACTCATTATGGTGCTGCTTATCGTTAACTTCATAGGGAATATCGGAAGATACAGACTGTGGAAAAAGGATAAATGGCCGGTTTTGGTTTTTCACCTTGCCTTTATTTTCATTTTTATTGGTGGTGCCATCACAAGATATATTAGTTTTGAGGGGCAAATGCACATCAGAGAAGGGGAAACATCCAATGAAATTGTAACGGATAAAAACTTCCTTAAAATCCAGATCGAGGAAAAAGGAGATGTCCTTAACTATCAGGATATTCCTTATTTGATGTCTCCACTTCACAAAGATCTTAATGCCACTTACGATTTCCACGGAAAAGAAGTGAAGATCTTTGCAAAAGAATATATTCAAAGAAAAAAAGACAGCTTATTGGCTGAACCTAACGGAACTGAATATCTTCACCTGGTTTCAACAGGAAAAACCGGAAGACAGAACATCTATATCAAAGCCGGTGATACAAAATCCATTAACGGAACTTTGGTAACCTTTAACAGACCCATTGACGGAGCTGTTGAATTCAAAAATGAAGGTGGTAAATTATTCATCAAGACTCCGGTGGATGCAAGCTATATGACTATGGCAACGCAGGCTACCGGAAATACTGCAAAAGATGTGTTTCAACCTTTAGTATTGAGAAGTTTATATAGCATCAATGAACTAAAACTTGTAGTACCTGAAGGTCTTAAAAAGGGTAAACTGATGGCTATTGAAGGTGACAGAAAGAAGGACGCTAGTGTTCCTGATATGCTTCAGATCGAGCTTCAAGGTCCAAAAACAAAGCAATTGGTTGATCTTTCTGTTGAAAGAGGAAATCCAAATGCTTATAAGCAAATCACGATGGATGGGTTGAACATCATGGTTGGATACGGTCCAAAAGTGTACAACACGCCATTTGCCTTGAAACTGGATGATTTCGTAATGGAAACATATCCGGGAAGTAGTTCTCCAAGTGCTTATGAAAGCCACATTAAAATTGTAGACGAAGGAAAAGAAACGCCTTATAAAATCTATATGAACCACGTTCTAAACTATAAAGGATATCGTTTCTTCCAGTCAAGCTTTGACCCGGACAGAATGGGAACCGTATTATCTGTAAACCACGATTTTTGGGGAACTTTAGTTTCTTATATCGGGTATGGATTATTATTCTTAGGAATGTTTGTGATCTTCTTCTGGAAAGGAACACACTTCTGGAAATTAAATAAAATGCTGAAAGACGTTAATAAGAAGAAAGCAGCAGCAGTACTTTTATTATTCTTAAGCTTTGGGTTGAATGCTCAAAAAATCGAAACGCATGGAACTACTGACGGAAGCAGAGAACATGTACACGTAGAAGGTGATGGGCATACGCACGCGGCACCTGCTCCTCAAACTCAAACATCTCAGGATAGCGAGATAAGACAAAATTCATTAGCTTCTCCAATGGGGAAAATGAGAACCATTTCAGCTGATGAAATCATTGGTAAAAATAAGATTAGCAAAGAACACGCAGAGAAATTCGGTTACCTTTTGGTTCAGAACTTCGAAGGAAGGATCATTCCAATGAACACACAGGCTTTAGAGGTTTTAAGAAAACTTTACAAGCGTGATCGTTTCAAAGGAACAGACGGGAAGTCTCTGGATGCTAACCAATGGTTCCTATCTATCAATACAGATACAGAAAGCTGGACATCAGTTCCTTTAATCAAAGTTGATGAAAAAGGAGGGAAAGCACTTCTTGAAAAAACAAAAGCAAATGAAGAAGGATATACTTCTCTATTGAACTTATTCCCGGTAGATAAGAGAACAGGAATGTTAACTTATATCCTGGAGGGAGACTATAATACAGCTTTTGCCAAGAAACCGGGAGACCAGTCTGAATACGATAAGCAGGTAATTAAACTTAATGAAAGGGTTCAGATTTTCAATGAATTTTTCAGTGGTCAGTTCTTAAGAATTGTTCCTGTGAAAAATGATGCAAATCACACTTGGCATTCTTGGCTGGATCAGAAATTTGAACCGGACATGGAATCTCAGCAGGTAATGGGACCTTATTTTTCACAAGTAATCGGATCTCAAAGATCCGGTGATTGGAGTAAAGCAGATGCTGAATTGGTAAAACTTTCAGACTATCAGAAGAAATGGGGGAAAGCAGTAATTCCTGATCAATCCAAAGTAGACCTTGAAGTATTTATGAATACTGCGGATATCAATTTTAAACTATTGATTTTCTATACCATCATCGGTGGACTTCTTTTACTACTTGGATTTGTAGAATTATTCAAACCGAATAAAGTATTAAACAAAGTAATTAAAGTAATTATTGCAATTGGTTTAATTGGGTATTTATTCCATTTCTTAGGTCTTGTAGCAAGATGGTATATTTCAGGGCACGCTCCTTGGAGTAACGGATATGAAGCTATTATCTTTATTTCGTGGGTAGGGATTACGGCAGGTTTAGTTCTTTATAGAAATGCTAATGCATTGATTCCTGCATCCGGATTTATGGTAGCTGTTATCATGATGGGATTTGCACACGGAGGTTCAGCTCTTGATCCACAGATTACACCACTTGTTCCGGTATTGAAATCCTACTGGTTGATTGTTCACGTAGCAATTATCACATCAAGTTATGGATTCTTTGCCCTGTCGATGATTATTGCTGTGCTATCTTTGGTGTTCTATATCATTTCAAACAAAGAAACATATAAAATTCACCATGATACAACATTGAAAGAGCTTGCAATTGTTTCTGAAATGTCATTAACAGTAGGTCTTTTTGCTTTAACGGTAGGGAACTTCCTTGGAGGGATCTGGGCCAACGAATCATGGGGAAGATACTGGAGCTGGGACCCGAAAGAAACCTGGGCTTTCATTTCCATTATGGTGTACGCTTTTGTATTGCACATGAGATTAGTTCCAGGATTAAGAAGCAGATGGGCATTCCACGTAGCAACCATGTTTGCTTTCTGTTCAATGGTAATGACTTATTTTGGAGTAAATTACTACCTGAGCGGACTTCACTCTTATGCAGCAGGTGATCCGGTACCAGTACCAGCTTGGGTATACATCGGTATCGCAACAATGATTACTTTAGCAGCTGTATCTTATTTCAAGTTTAAAGTTTTAACGAAGAAGTAATCTTTTTCAACATATTATTCAAAATCCCGGAAGTCACTTTCCGGGATTTTTTTGCATAAAAGATGCAAGTATAACTGTTCTTTTATGTAGATAATGAAATACTTTAAAGATTTATTTTAATGTGATGTTTGCAAGGTTAAATATATAGTGTGGTTAGTTTTTCGATCGAAACGGCACTTCGTTCAGCAAAATGCGTCCTTAACTGAGTGAAACGCCTTTGCTAACCTTTTCATTATAGACTTTGAAAAAAACCGCGAGCTTAGCGTTTATATTTTTTGCTCTCGGTTCATAATTGTAAAAAAATTATAATCGTGTACTTTACTTGAGTATTGGATCTCACGCTCATCAAAAAAAACAAAAATTTATCATTCAGAATCCAAAATTTACTGCTAACTTTATGATATCAAAATAATATCAAATTAAAAATTCAATCATGGAAAAAACATTAAAACCCATGTCGGGTTATATTACATTAGTGATCTGTCTGGTACTCTTTGTTGCTGCACTGTATCTCTTTATCAGTGGAGTAGATCAGAGTATTACATTTGTTGTCCTAGCAATGCTTTGCTTCCTGCTTTCATGCTTTTTCTTAAAAGGGTTAATGATTATTCAGCCTAACCATTCAAGAGTATTAAACTTCTTTGGAAAGTACGTGGGAACAGTAAAAGATAACGGATTGTTTTTTATCAATCCATTGTACTCCTCTCAGAAAATGTCATTACGTTCAGAAAACTTACAGGGGCAGACTCTGAAAGTAAATGATAAGATGGGGAATCCTATCGAAATTGCTGTGGTAATGGTATGGAAGGTAGGAGATACTTATAAAGCGGCTTTTGATGTTGAACGGTATTCTGATTTTGTAAGAATGCAGAGTGAAGCGGCAGTGCGTCATTTGGCGATGAGCTTTCCTTATGATAATTTAGAAGATGACCATGCACCTATTACTTTAAGAGAAGGAGGTGATAAAATCAATTCTATTTTGGAACAGGAACTTACAGACCGTCTTTCAAAAGCGGGAATTGTGATTCAGGAGGCAAGAATTTCACACTTGGCATATGCCTCTGAGATTGCCGGAGCTATGCTTCAGAGACAGCAGGCTACTGCTATTGTAGCAGCCAGAACGAAGATCGTGGAAGGAGCTGTCGGAATGGTAGATCTTGCGTTGAAAAAGCTTTCAGAAGACAATATCGTTGAGCTTGATGATGAAAGAAAAGCAGCGATGGTAAGCAACCTGATGGTGGTTCTTTGTGGTGAAAAAGCAGCAACCCCTATATTGAATGCAGGTACACTGTATAATTAGTAACAATGAATAAATTCCAGATTCATAGAGAAACGATGAGTCTGGAATATAACCCATGCATCTTGCATTAAAAACAAGAATAAATGAAATCAGAAAAAGCTCAGAACACTTCGGAAAACAAAGGCAAAAAATCCTTTGTCTTAAGGATAGATGAGTCAACCTATAAACTCCTCGAAAAATGGGCCAATGATGAATTCAGAAGTGTGAACGGACAAATTGAATATCTCCTGCATCAAAGCCTTGTCAATTCTGGAAGAAAGAAAAAAGATGAGCTTTGAAGCAAAAATGGGGAAATAAAACTACGGAAAAATGATTTTAATTCATTAAAAATAGTTTTTTTGTAAGGTTAAAATATAAAATTCTTAAATCTATTATGGAATTTATCATTGTTCGTAAAAGAAAAAATCATTTAATTAACATTACTACAAAAAGAAAGCAGAGAAAATTTTTCTCTGCTTTTTTATTTTATACAACTCTGAAGTGTGTCTGCTCCAAAGTAGAAGATTACGAGCCAAATCAAGCCTTTAATGGTAAAAAAAGCAAACCCTGCCCATCCCATGCGCTTGAACCACTTTTTAAACTTTGAGTTATTTTCTTGTGAATTTTCCATTGGTGATTGTCAAAAAGATTACCCTACAAAGATAAGCATGTTTATAATTAGTCCAAATAAATAACATATTAAAAAATTAAAGTTTTGAGGTTCGCATAATATTTTTATCTTTAGAGAGAACGAAAAGTAAGATTTTATGTCAAAAAAAGTAAAGGATTTCGGAATCGAAAAAACACTCAAAAACCTTGGTATTAAAGAAGAAAATAAAGGTACTTCAGTGGGCGGGAAATATTTCGCTTCAGGAAAGACGATAGAAAGCGTATCTCCTGCAGACGGGAAATTAATTGCAAAAGTAAAGACTTCCGGAGAAAGTGATTATGACAAAGTAATTGAAACGGCTCAGAAGGCATTTCAGGAATTCAGGCTGATCCCGGCTCCTAAAAGAGGAGAGATCGTAAGACAGCTTGGATTAAAATTAAGAGAATATAAAGACGATCTTGGAAAACTGGTTTCCTATGAAATGGGTAAATCTTTGCAGGAAGGGCTTGGAGAAGTACAGGAAATGATTGATATCTGTGATTTTGCAGTAGGTCTTTCAAGACAGCTTCAGGGATATACAATGCATTCCGAAAGACCTGGTCACAGAATGTATGAACAATACCATCCGCTTGGAGTAGTAGGAATCATCACTGCATTCAACTTCCCGGTAGCAGTTTGGTCCTGGAACACAGCATTAGCTTGGATTTGTGGTAACGTTACGATCTGGAAGCCATCAGAAAAAACTCCACTTTGTGCCATTGCATGTCAGAATATTATGAACGAAGTTTTGAAAGAAAACAATCTTTCAGAAGGAATTTCAAGTGTATTGGTAGCTGACCACGAAATCGGACAAAAACTGGTAGATGATAAGAGAGTTGCTTTGGTATCTTTCACTGGTTCTACAAGAGTAGGAAGAATGGTTTCTTCTAAAGTAGCAGAAAGATTCGGGAAATCTATCCTTGAATTAGGAGGGAACAACGCAATTATCATTACTAAAGAAGCAGATCTTAATATGTCCATCATCGGAGCTGTCTTCGGAGCTGTGGGAACTGCAGGACAAAGATGTACTTCTACAAGAAGACTGATTATCCACGAAGATGTATATGATGAAGTGAAAACAAGATTGGTAAAAGCTTATGGTCAGCTGAAAATCGGAAATCCATTGGATGAGAATAACCACGTAGGACCGCTAATCGATGTGGATGCTGTAAACCAATACGAAGAATCTATCAAGAAATGTAAAAAAGAAGGTGGAAAATTTGTTGTTGAAGGCGGTGTTCTTTCAGGAAAAGATTATGAATCCGGATGCTATGTGAAGCCTTGTGTTGCTGAAGTGAAAAACTCTTACGAGATTGTTCAGCACGAAACTTTTGCACCGATTTTATACTTAATCAAATACAAAACATTAGAAGAGGCAATTGCTATTCAGAATGATGTTCCACAGGGACTATCTTCTGCTATCATGACTCAAAACCTTAGAGAAGCAGAATTATTCCTTTCTCATGCAGGTTCAGATTGTGGTATTGCGAACGTCAATATTGGTACTTCAGGTGCTGAGATCGGAGGAGCTTTCGGTGGTGAAAAAGAAACCGGAGGTGGAAGAGAGTCTGGTTCAGATGCATGGAAGTATTATATGAGAAGACAAACCAATACTATAAATTATACTGCACAACTTCCTTTAGCACAGGGAATTAAATTTGATTTATAAAAGCTTTACTTAAAGCAATAAAAAAAACAATAAAAACTTAATAACCTGAATGATTAAATGCTCAGCCTTTGATCGTTTAATCATTCACTTATTAAATCACACAACAATTTATTATGGAACACACATTAGATATACAAGCAAATAAAGTAAAAGAAACAGTTGGAAAACACGTGTTGGCAGACGGTTTCGATTTCGTGATGGACATTGAAAAATCACACGGATCATGGCTTTATGATAAACTTACAGACAGAGAATACCTGGATATGTTCTCTATGTTTGCATCCGCTTCCATCGGGTACAACCACCCGTATCTTGTAGAAAGATCAGAATGGTTGGGTAGAATGGCTGTCAACAAACCAACATTGGCAGACGTTTATTCAGAAGAATATGCTCACTTTTTAGAAGTATTTGAAAGAGTGGTTATTCCAGAAGAATTACAGTATGCTTTTTTTATTGAAGGGGGAACTTTAGGTGTTGAAAATGCATTGAAGGCTTGTTTCGACTGGAAAACACGCAAAAACTTCGAAAAAGGACTTGAGACTGAAGCAGGAATCTGTATTCATTTCAAGCAGGCTTTCCACGGAAGAAGTGGGTATACTTTAAGCTTGACAAATACTTCAGATCCTAGGAAATATCAATATTTCCCAATGTTTAAGTGGCCAAGAATTTTAAATCCAAAATTATCATTCCCGATTACAGAAGAGAATCTGGCAGATACAATCAAGAACGAGCAGTTAGCCTTAGTTCAGATTGAAGAAGCTATTCTGATGAACCCTGATAAAGTAGCTTGTATCATCATTGAGCCTATCCAGGCAGAAGGTGGTGACAACCATTTCAGAGATGAATTCTTACTAGGCTTAAGAAAAATCTGTGATGACAATGAAATCTTACTAATTTTTGACGAAGTTCAGACAGGTATTGCCATTACAGGTAAAATGTGGGCATTCCAACATTTTACAGCTAAGCCTGATATCATTTCTTTCGGTAAAAAAGCCCAGGTTTGTGGAGTATTGGCTAACAAAGAAAAATTTGATGAAGTTCCAAACAACGTTTTCAGAGAAAGTTCAAGAATCAATTCTACATTTGGGGGTAACTTTATCGATATGCTTCGTTTCCAACTGGTAATGGAAGTTATTGAAAAAGAGAATCTTGTTGAAAATGCAAGAGTTGTAGGAGATTTCCTATTAGAGAGCTTAAAAGCAATGGCAGATAACTATCCTTCAAAGATTTCCAACGCAAGAGGTAAAGGGCTGATGTGTGCTATTGATCTTCCATCCGGAGCAGACAGAAACAAGATGATGAACGAACTTTTCAATGACGGATTGATCATTCTTCCGTGTGGAGATCAGTCTTTACGTTTCAGACCACATCTGAATGTTACCAAAGAAGAAATCCAACTGGCACTTGACAAAATTGAAAATAATATTAACAAAATTTAAAAACAAAGATTTGTAATTTTCAAAAAAACATTGTACATTTAGATACTCAAACAATTAGAATATATGGAAAGAAGTACGAGAGTGTCAGTTTATGAAAGTGATAACCCTTCAGAAATTCAGTTGGTTAAATCTAAATTGGATGATGCACAAATTACAAACACCGTTGAAAACAACTATCTTACATTTACCACAACACCTACTGCAACATCGCTAAAGGTAATGGTGGATCTGGAAGATGAGAAGAAAGCATTTGATATTATTGATGCATATCTTCAACAAAGTGAAAATTAATAAAACAATTTCATAATTTTAAATTTTACTACTTCAAACCGAAAATTAATTAAGTATTAATTTTCGGTTTTTTAATTAAACAAATCATTAAATATTTTAAAATTAAATGTTTAAAAGATGACTTTAAGAATTATTATCCGATAAGCAGAAGTTTGTATTAGTCTGAATTTGATGCAAAGTTTTAGTAACCTTATGGTATATTTTTAAGGAGGCAAAGACGGATCAATAAAATTCATTCTGATTAAGTGTTCGCGTAGCCAACCGCTTCTTCAACGACGAAGTCGCAACCTTTGCTCACTTAAAATCCTAAGCTTCATAAATAAAACCTTTGCGTCAACAAAATCAGACTTTAGCTCACAGTAAAAAAGATAAATGATTCTGATTTCAGTCTTTTAAACTCTATATTTTTTAATCAAAATCAACAACATGAATCCAGAAATCAAACTAAGAAAATCGGAAATTGAAGACAGAGACATTATTTGGGAAATCATCCAGCAATCCATTGAAAGAAGAAGACAGGATGGAAGTACACAGTGGCAGAATGGCTATCCTAATCTTGGAACAGTAGAAAGTGATATTGCGAAAGGGTTCGGATATGTGCTTACCGTAGATGGGGAAATTGCAGTATATGCTGCTTTGCTCCTTAATGATGAGCCGGCATATAGTAAAATTGAAGGAGCCTGGTTAAGTAATGGAGAGTTTGTAGTTGTACATCGTGTAGCGATTGATGAAAAATTTGCAGGCCAGGGGATGACTAAAAAACTTTTCGATCATATTGAAGATTTTACTAGAGATAATGGAATTCAGAGTATTAAGGTAGATACGAACTATGATAATATAGCCATGCTGAAAATTCTTGAAAGCAAAGGATATTCTTATTGTGGTGAAGTGGTTTTGGCAGATGGATTAAGGAAAGCTTACGAGAAGATTATAATTTAAGCCAAAAGTTAAATCAAGTTTCATTGAATTTTTAAAACGCTGTGTATTTATAATCTCTATCAGCTTTGTTCGTTTGGTTCTGAACTAATTTTTACTTTTGTTAAAATTTTTATATTATGCACCAAAGTATAGAAATTGATGAAAAAATTTTTCAGGATGCCGTAAAGTTTTATGGCACTGTGTTCAGCTTACCCCCTTTAGCTTCAAAAATCTATTCCTACCTTCTTTTCGATTATGAGAAAGTAGGAATTACTTTTGACGAGTTTGTGGAAGTGCTCTCTGCGAGCAAAAGTTCTGTTTCTACAAGTATTTCACTACTGCTCAATGCTCAGCTTATTGTAGATCATAGTAAGATGGATGAACGGAAACGGTATTTTTTCATCAATGATGAATATAAGAAAATCAGATTTGAGAAAATTGTCCAAAAAATGCAGGACGAACTAAGACTATTAGATGATTTAAACAATTTTAAAAAAAGTAAAGACGATGGATACAACGAAAGAATAGAAGTTTACAAAGCACTCTTAAATAAAAACATAGAAAATATTCAGGAATCTCTTAATAAACTATAAAATGAATAATAAGCTAGTTATACTTTCAATTGCAGCGCTTTCTCTCACAGCCTGCAAAAAAGAAGCTCCAAAACAGGATGGTGCCAAGCCGTACCCTGTTGTTTCTGTGGAGTCAAAAAATATAGTAGGTTATCAGACGTTTCCGGCTACCATTCAAGGTAGAGTAAACAATGATGTACGTGCTAAAATACAGGGATATATTACCCAGTTATTGGTAGATGAAGGACAGTATGTTACCAAAGGACAGCCTTTGTTCCGTCTGGAGACCAATATCCTTACCGAAAATGCTGCCGCTTCCAAGGCCGGAATCGGAGCTGCTGAATCCAGTATTGCCGCTGCACAGGCATCTGTAAATGCTGCACAGGTAGAAGTAAATAAACTGAAACCTCTGGTTCAGAAAAACATTATCAGTAATGTACAGTTACAGTCTGCCCAGGCACAGTTAGCTCAGGCTCAGGCACAGTTACAGCAGGCACATGCTGCCAAAAGACAGGCTGAAGCCAATTATAAAGGGGTAGAAGCAAATATTGAATATTCCATTATTCGTGCACCTATTTCAGGGGTTGTTGGAAGACTTCCATTAAAAGTGGGAAGTTTGGTAGGACCATCTGATCAGACCCCTCTAACAACAATTTCTGATACTTCTGAAATCTTTGCTTACTTTGCGATGAATGAAAAAGAGTATTTTGATTTCCTTGAAAAATCTCCAGGTGCTTCTATGCCTGAGAAAATCAAAAACTTACCAATGGTTGAACTTCAGTTAGCCAACGGAAGTCTTTATCCTGAAAAAGGAAGAATTGAAGCCATTACCGGTCAGATTGATCCTACCACGGGAACCATTCAGTTCAGAGTAGCCTTCACCAATGCTCAAAAATTATTAAGCAATGGTAACAGTGGAACCATCAGATTCCCTCAGAGTTATGATAATGTTCTTGTAGTTCCTGAAAGTGCTACTTATGAGCAACAAGGTATTGTATATGTATACAAAATTGAAAAAGGAGATACAGCGAGAAACGTTGTTGTCAATGTTATTGACAGAATCGACAATTTAGCGCTTATCAAATCAGGAGTTAATAAAGGTGAAAGAGTTGTCGCAGCAGGTATCGGAGGATTAAAACCGGGAACAGCAGTGAAGCCGAAACCAATCAAAATGGATAGTCTTGTTCAATCAATAAAACCGAAATTCTAATGATAAAAAACTTTATTAACAGACCGGTTTTATCTACCGTAATCTCAATCTTGATTGTGATTCTCGGTGTGCTAGGGCTGATCTCGTTACCGGTTACACAGTATCCGGATATTGCGCCACCCACAGTAAGCGTTTCTGCAAACTATACAGGGGCCAATGCGGAAACTGTAATGAAAAGTGTGGTAGTTCCTTTGGAAGAGCAGATCAACGGGGTGGAAGGAATGGATTATATCACTTCCTCTGCAGGAAATGACGGTTCTGCTCAGATCCAGGTTTTCTTTAAACAAGGAATAGATCCGGATATTGCAGCGGTAAACGTACAAAACCGTGTGGCCAGAGCTACTCCTTTGCTGCCATCCGAAGTGACGCGTTCAGGGGTTGTAACTCAAAAACAGCAGACCAGCGCCCTGATGTATATGTCTTTCTATTCTGAAAATAAAGATCTTGATGATGTGTATCTTCAGAACTTTTTGAATATCAATATTATTCCAAACCTGAAAAGGGTAAATGGTGTAGGGGATGCCAACGTTTTCGGAGGTAAAAATTATTCCATGAGAATTTGGCTGGATCCTGCAAAAATGGCTGCCTACGGGGTAACTCCTACGGATGTTACCAATGCTATTAATGAGCAGAGTAGAGAGGCAGCAGCAGGTTCTATTGGTCAGAATAGTGGAAGTTCTTTTGAATATATCATCAAATATGTAGGTAAATTCAACGATAAAGAACAGTATGATAATATCATCATCAAATCTCTGGCAAACGGGCAAAACCTGATGCTGAAAGACGTTGCTAAAGTAGAATTGGCAGGTCAGTCTTATACAGGGGTCGGAGAGAATGGAAACAATCCTTCTATCAGTATGGGGATCTTCCAGACGCCAGGTTCCAATGCGCAGGAGATTATTAAAAATATCAAAACATATCTGAAATCAGCAGAAGGTACTTTCCCTAAAGGGATTAAATATACTTTCAACTTTGATACCAACGAATTCCTAGAAGCTTCTATTGAAAAGGTAGTACATACGCTGATTGAAGCTTTCATTCTGGTATTTATTGTTGTATATATTTTCCTTCAGGACTTCAGATCTACTCTGATTCCGGCCATTGCGGTTCCGGTATCCATTGTAGGGGCATTCTTCTTCCTGAATTTATTTGGATATTCATTAAACCTGTTAACCTTATTTGCATTGGTACTGGCGATTGGTATTGTGGTGGATGACGCCATTGTCGTCGTCGAGGCTGTTCATGCGAAGATGGAGCATGGTATTTCAGATGCTAAAAAAGCAACGGTGGAAGCTATGGATGAGATTACAGGGGCTATTATTTCTATTACTTTGGTAATGGCAGCCGTATTTATCCCAGTGACATTTATTACAGGTCCTACAGGGGTATTCTACCAACAGTTTGGGATTACGCTGATCATCGCGATCATCATTTCTGCTATTAATGCATTAACGTTGAGTCCTGTTTTATGTTCATTATTCCTGAAGCCTCATGCAGAGCATCATGCAGAGTATAAGAACCTTAACCTGTTGCAGAAGTTTTTCTATAAGTTTAATATTGCTTTTAAAACAACAACTGAGCGTTACGGAAGAGGATTTGTATTTCTGTTAAGACATAAATGGGTGACTCTTGTTATTTTCGCCATTACAGGAGGTATCTTATTCTGGGCAAGCAGCAGTATGAAAAAAGGGTTTGTACCTACAGAAGACAGAGGAATTATCTTTACCGATGTTCAGCTTCCTCCGGGTGCTTCTATGGAAAGAACGTATAACGCATTGAAAACACTTCAGGCTAAAGCAATGAAAGTTCCGGGAGTGCAGAATGTAACGATTTCCACCGGTAGAGGATTCTTATCCGGAAACGGAAGTAACAATGGTCTTGCCTTTGTGAAACTGAAACCATTCGAAGAAAGAAAAAAAGACGGCCAGACGTCTGAAGATATCACCAAAAAACTATTTGGAATCGTAGGAGCTGTTCCTGATGCTAAAGTAGTATTCTTTCAACCGCCAAGTGTACCGGGATTTGGTAGCAGTGCAGGTTTTGAAATGGTATTGCTGGACAAATCAGGTGGAGAATATGTTGACCTGGATAATAAAACCAATGAATTCATCGGAAAATTGATGGAAAGACCGGAAATTCAGTTTGCACAGACTTCATTCAATACAAAATATCCTCAGTACCAGATGGAAATTAACGTTCCTCTGAGCAAGCAGCTTGGAGTTTCTGTAAATGACATTTTGGCTACAATGCAAGGGTATATTGGAGGTGTTTATACGGCCGACTTTACCAAGTATGGAAAACAGTTCAGGGTAATGGTTCAGGCACTTCCTGAAAACAGAAAGAACATCGAAAATCTGAACCAGCTCTATATAAGAACCGGTTCTGGAATAATGTCTCCGATTTCACAGTTTGTAACCTTAAAAAAAGCTTATGGACCACAATCTGTAAGCCGTTATAACCTATTTACTTCAGTGAAGGTGACAGGAGCCAACTCTGACGGATACAGCTCCGGGGATGCTATTGCTGCAGTACAGCAGGTAGCCCATGAAACCCTGAATCAAAACTACTCAGTAGAATTTACCGGGTTAACCAGAGAAGAATTAAATTCAGGATCTCAGACCCTTCTGATTTTCGGGCTAAGTTTAGTCTTTGTTTACTTTATCCTTTCTGCACAGTATGAAAGTTATATCCTTCCGCTTATCGTTGTTATCTCTCTTCCTCTTGGAGTAATGGGAGCTTACTTCGGGCAGAAGATTATGGGCTTGGAGAATAATATTTATTTCCAGATTGCCCTGATCATGCTCGTCGGATTGTTGGCGAAAAATGCGATCCTTATTGTTGAATTTGCAGTCCAGAGAAGACACCATGGTGAAACAATCGTAATGTCTGCCATCAATGCAGCAAAAGCGAGAGTAAGACCCATTCTGATGACTTCATTTGCCTTTATCTTCGGTCTGTTACCATTAGTGCTGGCAAGTGGAATTGGAGCTGTAGGGAACAGATCCATTGCAACTGGAGCAGCCATAGGATTGTTGATAGGTACTATTTTAGGACTTTTTGTAATTCCGGTATTGTATGTGATTTTTGAAAGCATACAGGAGAAAATTAAGCCTATTAAAAAAGAAGATATCAATTTAGCAGAGTAAATTAATTTAGTTTAAGGTTTTGGAGTTAAAGTTAATACTGAAAACCGGAAACCTTAAACTTTTAAATTTCAAATAATGAAAAGTTTAATAAACATCATAAAAGGAATAACTTTCTCAGCGATTATGCTGGGAGCCATCACGTCCTGCATGGCCAGAAAGGAATACGAAAGGCCGAAGAACGTTGTTGACGAAAAGCTTTTCCGTACAGATATGCTTCCTTCAGACAGTACCAGCATTGCGAATGTTTCATGGAAAGAAATCTTCACAGATCCGATACTTCAGGGACATATTTCAAAAGCTTTAGATAATAATCTGGATATTAGGATTGCTTTACAGAGTATCAATTCTGCAGATGCCTATCTTAAGCAAAGTAAGGCGGCGTACGCTCCAACGCTTTCAGTTGGACCTAATTATACTTTCCAGACCCAGTCTATCAATACTCAGTTTGGGCAGATCATTGGAGAAAGAAGATATGTCAATCAGTTTGATATTACCGCTACCTTAGGTTGGGAAGCAGATATCTGGGGGAAAATGAAAGCGCAGGAAAAAGCACAGATCGCTGCATATTTTGGAACGGTTGCTGCTCATAAAGCAGTAAAAAGCAGTCTTGTTTCTTCCATTGCTTCTGCATATTACCAGTTGCTGACATTTGATGCTCAGAAAAAGATCATTACGGAAACAATTGCTATTCGTGAGAAGAACCTGGAAACAACAAAGGCATTAAAATCTTCCGGAAGCCTTACAGAAGTTGCAGTACAACAGAGTGAAGCACTTGTTTTCAATGCAAAATCGTTATTGATTGATATTGATACTCAGATTCAATTGCTTGAAAATACCATGAGTCTTTTGATGGGAGAACCATCACATACCATCGAAAGGTCTACATTGGAAGGGCAGAACCTTCCCATTGATCTGAAGCTGGGATATCCTGCTCAATTGCTGGCTAACCGTCCGGATGTCATGAGAGCAGAGTACAGCCTAATGAATGCATTTGAGTTGACCAATGTTGCAAAAGCTCAGTTTTATCCAACATTGAAGCTTACAGGAACAGGCGGACTTCAGTCTGTAGATATTGATCACCTGTTCAACGTAAACTCATTGTTTGCAAATGTGGTGGCAGGATTGGCACAGCCTATTCTGAACAAAAGAACTATCAAGACCAACTATGATGTGAGTCTTGCTAATCAGGAGACCGCATATCTGAACTTCAGAAAAACAGTTCTTACTGCAGGAAAAGAAGTTTCTGACGCGATCAGGGTGTTCTCTGTTCAGGATTCATTTATTGAGTTAAAACAAAAAGAACTGGATGCCTACAAAAAATCAGTAGACTATTCTCAGGAATTGGTTAACTACGGGATGGCCAATTATCTTGAAGTTTTAAATGCCAGTGTAAATTCATTGAATGCTGAACTTAATATATCCAATGCGAGATATAACAAAATGAAGGCTGCCGTTGAGCTGTATCAGGCTCTAGGCGGAGGCTGGAAGTAGAAAAGTTATTTGCAGTAAATAATAGAAACGTATGTCAGTAATGGCGTACGTTTTTTATTTTAATAAGCTTACAAAATAATAGAAAAATGCTTTTCGAATTGGAATAACAAAAATATTCTGTTAGTTGTGATGGCTTATTGGTTTCTTCAACCTTCATTGGTAAAAGAACAAATACAACTTCCATCCTCCAGCTCCCAGCCTCCTTTTAATTCCCGTTAAATTTCCATTTGTATATATGTATTTAACTACGTAGTTTTATACCTTAAAAAACAAACATTATGAAATTACAGATAGAACCCATAGGAAATGCTTATTCAGAGCAGGCCATTGACCTGATTTTGACAATTCAGCAACAAGAGTTCAATATTCCGATTACGGTAGATGACCAGCCGGATCTGAAGCAGATTGAAAGTTTTTATCATGAAGCAGGTGGAAATTTCTGGGGAGCTTTTATAGAGGGTGAGCTGGTAGGATCTATTGCGTTGGTAAAATTCGATGAAAAAGCAGGAGCGATAAGAAAGATGTTCGTTAAAAAAGAATTCAGAGGAAAGGAACTGAATATTGCCCAGATCTTACTGGAGATCTTAATTGCTTTCTGCCGTGAAAACAAAATTGATGATATATATTTAGGAACTATATCTGTATTGAAAGCAGCTCAACGTTTTTATGAAAGAAATGATTTTGTGAAGATCAAAAAAGAAAACCTTCCGGAACGTTTTCCATTAATGAGTGCCGATGATATTTTTTACCACATACATATAGACTGAACATGAATGTTATCAACGAAGCAGGAATCCTTGCCTTATCTACAAGGTTGCGCCGTCTTAGTGAACAACTGAGAAAAGATGGAGCCCTAATCTATAAAGCCTTTGGAATTGATTTTGAACTCAAATGGTTTCCGGTAATCTTTACGATCTATAAAAAAGAAGTGGTAAGTGTAGTTGAAATTGCCAATGAAATTGGGTATACCCATCCATCCACAATTACTTTACTTAAAGAACTTGAAAAATTGGAACTGATACAATGGGAAAAAGATAAACAGGATGAACGTAAAAGATTATTTAAGCTTACCCTTAAAGGACAGGAACTTATTGGAAAAATGAAACCAGTATGGGAACTGATGGCACAAGTATTAGGAGATATTTCTGATAATCAGAATAACTTGCTAGCAGCCATTAATGAAGCAGAAGAAAAGATTGCCAACCAGTCTTCTTATCAAAGAGCTTTACAGCTTAAAAATTCTAAATAAAAACAATATTCTCATATCTCGGAAATATTAAAAATGTTAACTATGATTAGAAAAGCAATTGATGATGATACTCTTCAGGCCACTCAGGCTCTTGAAGAAGTGAAAAAGTACATGTTGGATCAGGGAATTGATCAATGGGATCAGGAATATCCCAATGCAAAGATACTCATAGATGATATTGAAAGAGGTGAAGGTTTTGTTTTTATTGATCATGGGGAAGTATTGGCTTATATGGCACTGAATGAATTATGTGATGAAGAATACAATGATCTGAACTGGAAAACACAGACTCCTTTTCTTATTATCCATCGTTTATATGTAAAGCCTACAGCACAGGGAAAAGGAATATCAAGCAAGATGATTCGTTTTGCAGAAGAATTTGCTATAAATAATCACTATCAATCCATTAGATTTGATGCTTTCTCTTTGAATGAGACTGCTAATATTGTTTATCTAAAAAAGGGATATGAACTTGTTGGAACAGTCTGTTTCCGGAAAGGAATATTTAATTGCTATGAAAAGAATATGTAATAAAAGGCCTACAAAAAATACACATTAACCTATTTTTCATGTTGCTGATATTCTGAAGGTAAAATGAATATTTTTATTGGATAAATGTTTGTTGAATTAGAATTTGGAAAGGAAAACACCACTTTCCTGATCTTTCAGACAATTTAATTCTTATGTCTGATTTAGTAAAAGCTATAGGAGATCTTTAGATTGCGGTCCTGAAAGTATTGAATCATGTTCATATCTTTGGATTTTCGTTCTATTGAGGTCAGAAAGCCTTTTTCATCGTAGATCATCTCCAGCTCACTTACTTTTTGTCCACCCCATAGATCTTCCAAAAGAATCAGATTCTTATCAGTAGTATAAGTGTATTTTTCTGTTTTAGAGTCAGAGCTGGATGGAACCTCAGCCAGCTGGGACAAAAGACCATCTTTGAATTGATATATTTCCGAAGGGGTTTTCTTGGGTTCACAGCCGTTATGAAGAAATAAGCCTGCGGGATGCCCATTCAAATAATAATATGTTTTTTTTTGATGACATAAATCCGAATTTTCACTATTTTTTTGAAAATTAAAATATTCCGTACGCTCTTCTGCCTCAAATTTATCTTCGGTGTAATAGCGGTATTGCCAGGAAGAAAATGCATTTTCAGCCATCATTTTTTTCCAAAGATTTTCATTAGGTAAAGAACCCTTCAGAATCATTTTATCTACACCGGGAACAGGCTCTCCCTGCCAATCATTATGCTGTGATCTGTTGGGCATTTGAGAGTTTAGTGAAAAGATTCTGATAGTATTAATTTTGTTTTTATTATCGTATTGATAGCTGTTGATTGTGACGATGCCATTCCGATAATCTATTCTTGCTTTTTTACCAATCAATCCGTTTGTATTATAATAATATCTGGCATAAAAGGCGGTATCTGTTTTTTCTTTATTGTAACGTAAGGTTGTCATACTCTCTATAAATCCATTTGGGTTGAAATTATAGAGATACCTGGTACCGGTTTGTTCATCACTTTTAAGCAGCATGCTTTTTACTTTATTGCTCTTCATAAAAGTAGGGTTGAAAGGAAAAACAGTCTTTGTAAAATAATCGTCATCTTCAAAAGGAAAAACCTTGTAAAATGGGACGATCTGTGCTTTACAGACCATGATACCGTAAATTAAAATGAGGCTTAAAAAGGGAGTGAATTTATATGTTGGGTATATCATGATTTTTATTTAAAACGTTGGTGAAATTCAAACATATTACATCCAGCATTAAATTCAAATATAATAAAATTGAGGGCTATTTATTGTAATTTTTAATTAAAGGAGGGAGCAAATAGTTCAACTCTGATGAATTTTTATTTTATTTGAAAAAGAATACCTGTGTGTAAATTATTTAATTAAAAAAAATTGAAATGAGTTACAATATTCAAATATTCAGAATTGAAACTAAAGAACGGGAACAAAAACTAGATCTTGATGATTTTTTTGAAACGGATGAAAATCTGGTTCCATTTACTGACCAACAATTTAAAGACCTGAAGGAAAGGCTTCTGCAATATGGATACAACCTAGCTTCGGAAACGGATAAGGAGCTTCATTTTAACCATGATGATGAAGATTATGGAATGGTATTATTAACATCCAATGGGGTTTATTTTAATACCGGCTGGAATAGAAATTCAATCTTTGAAACGGGAATGGTTGCTTCAGAATTTACTGATTCAGGAGAGTTTGCCAAGTATGACCCGCAAAATAATGGGTGGGAAGAAGTATAGGTGACAGAATTCCATATATGAGTGTTCTTTACATAATTTTAAATAGGAGAGAGGAAGATCTATTTTACAAGAAAAGAACCCACCAATATTGGCGGGTTCTTTTTTGTATTATTCAGATGATTGATTAGAATCTGAAAGTAGCCGCAACGGACCACGTTCTTCCGAATCCTAAGAATCCTGTATTAGCATCTGCAACACCCTGATAAACTCTTCCTGCTTCCTGGTATGTTTTTCCGGCACCCGGACCATTGGCAATTTTATCTGTAGCATGAATATTAGAACTTAGTTCAGAAATATAATATTTATTGAATAAGTTATATACATTCGCTCTTAATGTTAAAGACTTTTTCTGACCGATTTCGAATTTGTAACTAGCTCCTACATCAAACAGGTTGTAACTAGGTAATTTTACAATTCCTCTTTCTCTGTCTGCTTCTGTAAGGAAGTTGATAGGGTTGAACTGTGCATACAGCTTGTCATAGTATTCCCAGTTTGCATCAATACTGAATGCTTTGGTAATATTATAGTCAACTCCTAAACTTGCTGTTGTTTGTGCTGCATCTCCGACTTTCAGATCTTTAATATTGATCATCCCTGTTGCTCCGGCAACTTCCTGATTGCTTTGAACATCAAGAATATTGAAATTAGCGTTTCCTTTGTATTTCCAGTTTCCTAAAGATACCATCCCTCTTACCCTAAGATTTGAAAAAGGTCTTGCTTTCGCTTCCAATTCAATACCCTGGTGAAGCTGTCCAACATTCAGAGCATTATAGAAATAAGCATTTCCTTGCTTTAACTGAGAGAACTTAGCAACATCAGCAGCACCTGCATTAAAGCCTCTTGAGATGAATCTGTCATCCCATTGCGTTCTGTAGGCATTGATATTAACATCTATATAACGGGATTTGAAACCATATCCTAATTCCACAGAGAAAATTCTTTCATTCTTTGCATCGTTGTAGATGTTCTGGTTGGAAGGGAATAAAGCATTGAATAGTGGCTGTCTGGATATAACCCCTGTATTAAAGAATACATTATGGTGATCATCAATATTATAGTTAGCACCTCCTTTTACAATATAACCCGTTTTGTGATACCATTTGGTCTCCTGGTTTTCCGGAGTATATAGCATATAGTCTCTTCTTTTGTAATACTGCTCAGACACAGATCCCTGAACAGATGCACTTAGCTTTTCAGAGCTATATTCAATCATTCCATAAAGACCCGCCCATTTTACAAGTCCTTCGTTGTAGATAGATACCTTTTGAGTATTTCCGGTTTTTGTTAGAGGTTCAGGTTTTACGGCACGGTCTACATAATACCCGTTTGGAGCGTTTACTGTATTCTTCACAAATAAAGCATCAGATCCCAGCATATCAGTCACAATATCATAAAGACCTCCTTTATATGTTTTAAGATCAAGACCTCCATTAAAAGTCCAGTTGTTTTTTTTGTAATTAAGGTCAGCGATTACACCATACCAGTCATGAGAATTAATACTCTGCTTTCTTACAATACCACTGGTTCCGTTTAAAGTAGATACATATTGACCGTTATAATCAGCAGGAGAACCCGCAGGAGCTAAAAATGTTCCTTTCTGGAAGGTATTACCATTATAGTCTGTTACTGCGCCACCTCTGTTATAGCGGTAGATCATATCCCAGTTGATTGTGCCATCTCCACCTGCACCATAATTCATGAAATTCATGGTCTGATCTTTAGCGTTTTTAATGGAACCGTTAAGTCCGGTACCACCGCCACCGCGTCCCCATGATCCGTAAAGAACTGTTGATAGTTTTAGATTATCATTAATATTCCAGTCCCAGTTCAATGATGCAATAGGCTTATGATAGAAGTTAGGCGCTAAATTGAATTGAGAACCATTCAGCATTCCTGTCTGTGGATTGTATCTTCTTCCGTAAGTTTCAAACTGCTGTAAAGTAGCTACATTTGCACCCGTTGCAGAAGATCTTCTTGTATCGTGTACCTGCGGGGCACCGGTTGCAATTAAATTGAACGCATGTTTTTCATTCGGCTTAAATCCTGTTGAGAAAAACCATGAATATCCTTCCCCTTTAGTCCCGTTGATGTAACCATCACCTTGCCAACGCGAAAGTAATACGGTAGTTCCCCATTTGTTTTTCAACCCGGAAGAGTACATTGCTGAAAGTCTGGAGTAGTTATCGTTACCTGCTTCTGCCTTGATCATGGCTTTCTGCTCAGAATCGGTAGCTTTGGTTACGATATTGATCGTTCCTCCTACAGAAGGAACTACAAATTTAGAAGCACCCAAACCTCTCTGAATCTGAATAGAGCTGGCAATGTCAGCCAATCCAGTCCAGTTAGACCAGTACACAGTACCTCCCTGCATGTCATTAACAGGCTGTCCGTTGATGATCACAGCAATATTGGCACCATCAAATCCTCTCATGTTAATTCTGCTGTCTCCAAATCCTCCACCTACTTTGGTAACGTATACCGAAGGAGTAGATTTCATAATTTCAGGGAATTCTCTGTTTCCCAGTTTCTCCTGAATTTCAGCTGCCTTGATGTTGGAAACTGCAACAGGTGTTTTTCTCTCTTTGGCTGTTTGGGAAAGGTTTCTACCCACCAACATCACCTCATCAATAGATTTAGATTTTTCTAAAGAATCCTTAGTACTCTGCCCATAATACAAGGCGGCCGTTGGTAATACAAGCGCTATAAGTAAGCGCTTTTTCAAAATAATGCTCATGAAATAAACTAGCGTATTTGATTTTAAGGCTGCAAAGATGATTATTTATTTTTGAATTGAGTATTAAATGTTTTTTAAGCAATTTTGTAAACGTCGAAGAATGAGCGTGATCGCTCGCTATTTTGTGATATGTTAACTTTATTTAACAGTTTAATTTGTAGATTGTTATATCAATAATTTTAACCGAAATGAGTCTGTTTTGATGATAATATAAACATTTATTTGATAAAAAATATTGAGAAATATCATTATTTTTATACAAAAGATAGATTTTTTTTAATATTAAGTCTATATGTAGAGAATTATTGTATTTAATTCATGTAGTGTAATCTAATTTATATTCAATTTGAAGATAAATAATGACTGCAAAATAATATTATTGCATAATTATAACTTTGTGAGTTGTTTAAAACTGAGATTTTGATACATTTTTAAGAGATTCTGTTATTCCCAACTTGTCTGTAACTAAGACCTTTGCTTTATCATTTAATACTTGATATAAACAAATGAAAAATAAAAGGATACTCATTACAGGAGCAAATATTGGGTTGGGAAAAGAAGCTGCAAGGCAACTCACTTTAATCCCTGAAACGGAAAAGATTTATCTGGGATGTCGAAATCGTCAAAAAGCAGAAAAAGCAAAGAAAGATTTGGAAAAATCAACAGGACGAAAAATTTTTGAAATAATGTTACTAGATGTGAGTGACGCGGAATCGGTGAGGCGGGCAGTGAAAAATATCGAGCAGTCTATTGATGCATTGATCCTTAATGCAGGTGGACAAGGTGGTAAAGATCCGCTTGAGATTACAGAAACAGGTATGACCAATATTGCAGCTACAAATTTATTGGGTCATGTAGTGCTAGTTGACGAGATTATTAAAGCAAAAAAACTGAATAATGAAGTTGTCTATGTGAGTTCCGAAGGGGCCAGAGGAATCAAAGGAGTAATGAAAAAACCTAATTTAAAAGCCAATTCTGTTGCAGAGTTTATCTCCGTTTTAAATGGTTCGTTTTCTGATCCAAAGTTGGATGGAAGTGAAGCCTATGGATATGGTTATATTAAATACATAGGTGCATTATGGACATCAGCAAATGCGCGTTTATATCCAGAAATCAAGTTTATCAGTGTCAGCCCAGGTAATACCCGTGGAACCGCAGGATATGATGATTTACCAACTCTAACCAGAGTTATGTTTAAATATGTACTCGCACCAATCGTTATGCCGCTGATCGGAATGATCATAGTATAAAAAAAGGGGCTGCACGCTATGTAAAGGTATTGAATAATGAATCTATTAAAAGTGGTGAATTTTATGGAAGCAGAGAGAGAAAAGTTACTGGAGAGATGGTTGACCAAGGAGCTATATTCCCTGAATTTAAAAATAAGGTCTTTCAGGACAATGCCTATGAGGCGCTTCATAGCTTTATAAAATATTGAAAATAATATAGTTCATAAAAAAACGTGTTGAGAGAAGTTCAAAGTTTTATTTCATTAAATTTGATAAAGCCTTTTTGGTACACGATATAAATGGTTTCAGTTAATGAAAAGTAAAGTAAATCCTCCAAAAATTTTTTCAATCTCAGCTGTCCACCAACTGCTAAAACTGAAAAAGCCAACCAATCCTTTGGTCAGTGTGATAGATCTCTCTACCGTAAGCATTGATATGGATGACGTGGAAAGAACAATTGCTTATAATTTTTTTAGTATCGCTTTTAAGAAGAATTGTGATGGTTTTGGATATGGTCAAAATCATTATGATTTTGATGGAGGAGTCATGTCATTTGTTGCTCCTCAGCAGATAATAGTACCCCAGAAAAATATGAGCTTGCAGCCGGAAGGATTGTTACTGCTTGTTCATCCCGACTTTTGTCAGAATTACTCCTTAGCAAAAACAATCAGGACATATGGATATTTTTTCTATGAAGTACATGAAGGATTATATTTGTCAGAAACTGAAAAGGAGATGGTTGTGGATATTATGAATAATATCAGCAAAGAGATTTCATTATCCATTGATGCATTTACTCAAGATTTAATTATATCGCATCTGGAACTTTTGCTCAAGTATTGTGATCGTTTTTACCATAGGCAGTTTCTTACAAGAAAAATGGCAAGCAGCGATATACTAATTAAGGTTGAACATTACCTTGATGATTATTTCAAAAATGAAGATTTAATGAAAAACGGAGTGCCCACAGTTCAATATTTAGCTTCGAAGATGAATATGTCTGCCAATTATCTGACGGATATGTTACGTGCACTTACAGGGCAAAATACACAGCAGCATATTCAAAATAAGATTATAGAACAAGCAAAAAACATTGCTGTCAACTACTGCTTTATCTGTGAGTGAAATTGCCTATTCACTTGGATTTGATTATCCACAAACGTTTCAGAGGTTATTTAAAAACCTTACCAAAACATCACCGCTTGAATTTAGAAAGTCTTTCAATTAAACTTAAAGTTATATCTAATATTCTAGTCATTGCTGATAACGTAAAAACAATACTGAAATGCTTTTAAAAGAACTGTATTTCAAAATATAATCTATAGAAGAGCATTATCAGAAAAGGGCTATATGAATCGCATTAATCAAATATTTACATAGCAAGTAAATAAAATGTTTTGTTATTTGTGACTAAACACGTATCGTCTTTTGTATTGGTTTATTATGCTGGAAAATTTCCTAAATTTGTTTCTCTTTTTTGAAATATTAAAGGCTTTCTTTAGAATTGTAGGTAATGTATACACATATAAAATATAATAGACTAGGTTTTGTGACCTTCAAAGGAGTAGATGATTTTTCCACATTGATGGAGGAGCTTGGGGGATATATGAAAATTCTTTTCTTGAAAGAGGGAGAAGTGCTGATCGACTTTACCCATTATCATATTCATTCAGATACCCTTTTTTTTATCAATCATTCGCAAATATTTGAGTTGCTAGGTGACCTTCCGGTAGAGGGAATATTGCTGTATTACAGCAGGGATTTTTATTGTGTTGAGATCAATGATTCTGAGGTAGCATGTCACGGTATCTTGTACAATAATGTGTATGAAATTCCATCGATCGACTTGAATGAAGAAGAGTCTTTTTCTATACAAAGTATTTTCAATAATATTCAGTTTGAGACTGAAAATGTTGATTCAGCAAATGAAGAGATGCTACAGCTTTTGCTAAAGCAGCTGATTATAAAAGGAACTAGGATCTGGAAGATAAAGCATCATATCAATGATAATGCAAGCAACCAGGAGCTTGATTTTGTGCGAAAGTTCAGTCAGCTTATCGAACGCAATTTTAAAAGTGTGCATGCTATCGCCGAATATGCCGACATGTTATTTGTGACACCTAAACATCTGAATAAAAAAATCACGCAATTCGGTTATCAATCACCAAAGCAGATCTTGATGGAACGGATCATGCTGGAAGCTAAAAGACTTTTAGCGCATTCAGTACTTACCGTTAAAGAAATAGGCTATAGCTTGGGTTACGATGATGATGCTCATTTCGTACGTATTTTCACCAAACATTGTGGCGAGTCTCCTTTGCAGTTCCGCAAACAGTATATCGCGTTACGTTAAGGGGAAAAAGTGCAATTATAGGAGATAAAAGGTCTATAATGGGACATATAGGGTAATGTAATTTTGCATTAGAAATTTAAACAGTTATCAAAATGCAAAGAGCAACAGATAAATATTTATCTAAAAAAACTGGATACTTCAACTTTATACTATCCAGAACATTACTAGTATTCACTATTATAACTTTATCAATCAAAATGAATGCACAAACTAAATTATCAACTTCAACTTCTAGAGAAGAATATATAGAAGTTGAGAAAAATGTAAAATTACATGTAACGGATCTGGGAAATGGTCCGGCGGTTGTTCTAATTCATGGTCTGCCGCTTAACGATGCGATGTTTGAATATCAATACCAGGAGTTGGTTGAGAAAGGGTTCAGAGTAATCGGTATTACTTTACGTGGATTTGGCAAATCGAGCAAGCCTTTCGGTCAATACAATTATGATGTATTTGCAGACGACATTGAAGAGGTTATTAAAAAACTCAAATTAGAAAATGTTACTTTAGGTGGTTTTTCTATGGGCGGAGCAATTGCTATTCATTACGTGGCAAAATTTGGGAACAAACAGGTCAGTAAACTTGCCTTATTTGGAGCTGCTGCACCAATTTGGACTCAGAGATCTGACTATCCTTACGGTCTTCGTATTGAGGATCTCAACGGTCTGATAGCACTTAGTAAAAATAATAGACCTTTACTATTGCAAAACATTAGTACCATCTTCGGTGCATCGGAAACTTCAATTTCTTCAGAACTGAGCAGCTGGCTGTTTTCGATCAATATGGAAGCATCACCTTATGCTACGACGCAAGGCCTGATTGCTCTTCGTGACACAGATTTAAGGCCTGAACTGATTAAAATAACCATCCCAACTGTTATTTTCCATGGTACGCAGGATAAAATTGCAGAATTTGCGCTTGCAGAGCAGATGCATCAAGGTATTAAAGGATCTAAGCTTGTAAAGTTTGAAAAAAGTGGCCATGGACTTTTTATCGAAGAACTTGAAAAATTCAACACAGAGTTTATTGCATTTTTGAAACAATAAACCAATTACAAAAGAAAAATTTAACTAAGTCTACATAATTCATGTGGGCTTAGTTTGTTTTTTCCGGGTGCTGCACTGAGCTGTTAAAGTTTTTCCTAAAATTAACCATACTTACACCAACCTGTTTTTTAAAGAACTTGTTGATATGGCTTTCGTCTGTAAAACCGAATTCATCAACAATTTCATTGATACGGCAATCGCTAAACTTTAAACGATGGACAATTAGCCGTAGCCTTGTCTTATTGATATAAGCTTGTAATGTTTCTCCGCACTGCTTTTTGAAGTATGCACTCAAATATGAATCGGATACGCCAAACTCTGTGGATATGACTGTACTTCTAAGGTTTGCAGGGCTATAAATGTTGGCTTGAATATAATTTAAGATCCTAACAATCTTTGATTCAGAAGTACTTGTTATTGTGTCAGGTTTTACAGCTGAAAGGTTTCTTGCTGTAATGACAATAATTGCATTAATCAGATTTCTCAATATATCCTCATTATAAGAGTCGGTATCTGTATTGAGCTCCAGAATTGCTTCAACAAGTGATCTTACAACATATTTATCCTTATTATTTTGCAAAACAGATCCAATGATATTGGAAGAGTAGTAGAGCAAACATTCAATATGATTGATGCTTTTCCATGAATAGTCTTCAATATATTTCTTTTTAAATTTCAGTACAACAAGTTCGCATTCCATATTCATTTTAAAGGTATGGGAATCATTGGGTGTAATCAGGAACAGATCACCATCTTGGAAACTGGTGCTGCTCTCATTGATCATGTAGGAACCATTTCCTGATACAATATAAATAAACTGAAACAGATCAAGGCTTACATTATTGATCGGACATTCTATGATTCGCTTATGAATAACTTCAAAATCATTGTGAAAATTACTGCTTCTCATTTTTAAATTATTGAGCTTTTTAGCATCACAAAATTACTTAATTATATTTAAAATATACCTATAAATGATTATTTATTCAGTATAATTTTGTGTTGTTAAATTTAAAGAACAAATATTATGAGTAATACCATGTTATTGTCTCCATTTCAGATTGGAGATCTGAAGTTAAAAAATAGAGTTGTGATGTCGCCTATGTGTATGCATGCCGCTGATGAAGACGGTGAGGTTACAGACTGGTTGACGACGCATTATACGGCACGCGCTCTTGGTCAGGTTGGGTTGATTTTTTTGGAATCGCTGGCCATCAATAAAAAAGGGATGATAGGTCCGAATGATATAGGGATATGGGCAGACAAACATGTTGCAGGCCTGAAGAAACTGATCGATAAAATTCATTCATATGGTGCTAAAGTAGGAGCACAGATCTCACACGGAGGCCGCCTAAGCTATGTTCCAAAAGAAGGAGATTATGAACGTCTTGCTCCATCAGCAATCCCTCTGTCTGAGGATTTTCCAATACCAAGAGCTCTAACCATTCCTGAGATTAAAGAACTTGTGGCGGAGTTCGGCCAAGCAGCGAGACGGGCAAAAGAAGCAGGCTTTGATATTTTAGAAATTCATACAGCACATGGCTATATGCTCAATGAATTTCTTTCACCATTATCCAATACACGTACAGATGAATATGGCGGTTCACAGGAAAACAGATATCGTATTCTCTCCGAGATTATTAGAGAAGTAAAAAATTATTGGGATCAAACTCTTTTTGTAAGAATATCAAGTAATGATTATAAAGAAGGGGGGAATATACCTGAGGACTTTATCAATTATGCAAAATGGATGAAAGCTGATGGTATAGATCTGATTGACTGCAGCTCTGGAGGGATTGCTGCTGTAAAGGTCAATTCTTATCCCAATTACCAAGTTGGTGCAGCGGAACTGATCAAGAAAGAAGTTGATATTCTGACAGGGGCGGTTGGCCTTGTAGAAACTGGAAAACAGGCTGAGGAAATTTTGAGAAATAATAGAGCTGATCTTGTTTTTGTCGGAAGAGCAATGCTAAGAGATCCTTTTTGGGTGAGGAGCGCGGCAGTGGATCTGAAAGAAGAAATTGATATACCGGTAGAATATACAAGGTACGGTTCAAACTGGTTTGTAAATTAATCTTATTGTTTATAAATACAGGCTGGATATAGTGAAATTAAATTTAAATTGGAAAAGGAGTACATAACTATGTACTCCTTTCTTTTTTTAATGAAGGTGAAAAATTGCCACCCTTTTGCCACAAAATTTACGAGTTCATTTGAAAAATATGCATTTTTTCAAATAAAAATCCTGCAAAAAAAAATTGCAGGATTAATAAATTTTTAGTGTATTTAGAGGTTTTACCAATTATACCAAGTGGAGAATACGGGATTCGAACCCGTGACCTTTTGACTGCCAGTCAAACGCGCTAGCCAACTGCGCCAATCCCCCTTTTTTGAAGCGGTACAAAAGTAAGTATTTAAATGGTATTTACAAATATTTGTAAGAATATTTTTGAAATTTAATGGCTTAATGGAATTTTTAATTACTCAGGACAATAAAAAACCGTCAAACTAAGCTTTTTTTATTACCTATAAATGAAATAGTCCTTTAATAGAGGATTTTTACTAGAATACTTCAGTTATAGTTTTGTCAACTATTGTGATAAAACTATTCTTTAAAAGTTCTGAGGGATAAATGAGTTGTTCTCCCTTATCGTTTCTTACAACTATAGCTGCCTGTTCATTATTTAAACATCTGTCAATCTGTTCCTGCATTTCATTAAGCCTGCCGGGAGTTATATCTAATATATATTTTCCTGTAACATGGGTGATCTGAACGATTTTTTCTTTCATGATTAAAAATTTAATTCTTTCAAAGATAACTTTTTTCCCTTAACTAAAGGGGTATCATTGGAGTAGAAATGGATTAAAAATAACAAACAGAAACTGACAGATCATTTTTACTTTTTTGTAGTTTTATGAAGGTAATCCTTTTTGCCTGTGCTTATAGGATATAATAAAAAAGAAATTTAGCGTGATTCTGTTCATACTGAAGAAATAAAGTAATTGGAAATCGTTAATTTTGAGGACGACTGAGGACGTATTCAATTATAAAAAACAAAAACATTCTATGACCCAACAGACCAAAGCCACAGCTATCGGATTTTGTGCTATTTTACTGTGGGCCTCCATTGTGGGGCTTATCAAAGAAGTAAGTCATTCCTTTGGAGCGACAGTAGGTGCAGCCTTAATTTATACTGTGGCTTCTATATTTTTACTTTTCACTATGAAATGGATTCCGTTATCAAAATTTCCCAAAAAATATTTGATATATGGAGGGCTGCTTATGGTTTCATATGAGCTCTGTCTGGCCCTTTCCATAGGATATTCTACTAATAGTAAACAGGCTATTGAAGTAGGAATGGTCAATTACCTTTGGCCAACATTTACAATGGTGGCTACTATTCTTTTTGCCAATAAAAAAGCCAATTGGCTGATTGTCCCCGGAATTGTTCTTTCTATGTTGGGAATCGTCTGGGTATTGGGTGGAGAGCAGGGACTGGATATTACTCAAATGCTTGCCAATATAGAAACCAATCCGCTGAGTTATGGATTGGCTTTTATAGGAGCTCTGTTATGGGCTGCTTATTGTGTGGTAACCGTTCGTATCGCAAATGGAGTAAACGGAATAACATTATTTTTTATGATGGTAGCTGTTGCTTTATGGATAAAATATTTAATAATAGGTGATTCAGTGAATATAGAAATTAATCTTTCTTCAGTTGTATACCTCTTGCTTGCCGCATGTGCAATGGGATTTGGATATGCGGCCTGGAATATCGGAATTCTGGGTGGAAATGTTACGATTTTAACGGGGGCATCCTATTTTATTCCGGTTTTGTCTTCGGTACTGTCGTCAGTTCTTTTATCTACATCATTAGGATTGTCTTTCTGGCAGGGAGCTTTAATGGTTTGTGCAGGCTCCGTACTTTGCTGGCTGGCAACAAAAAAATCTACTGTCAAGAATTATAGCAGTTCTTAACCCTATCGCACAAGCTGAATATTTTCGATTTCCTTATTCACAAGGATAAAATTTAAGTCTTCATCGTAATCAGCATTCCATGTAATTAATTTGCATAATTAATCTAATTGTATTATAGGTGAAATTGAATGCATAATGGTTTAATAAATCATAATTTTATTTAATAAAAGAAAACCCAGAGAAAGAATGATTTTCTCTGGGGTATATATTAATTCACACTAAATCCTTTACTATAAACTTTTTGAACGAGCTATAGAAAGAAGGTATACCAGGTGGGCATACATGTTTCTTTTTACAGATTCTATTTTTATATCTCCGGTTGTCTGGTTAATGGTTGTTATCAGATCCGTATTACACTGCCCGTTAAAGTTTCCGCTTCCTAAATAATTTACAGAATTAGCACCCGGATAGGAGATTCTCGGGTAGTCTGGTGCCGTTTGGTTAGCCACAGCAGTAGCATTTGAAAACCCTTTATTATCAACATATCGGGCAGACCATGAACCTAAGAATTGTCCGTTACTTGTATTAATACCTTGTACCACTACAACTTGCGTGTCTACGGGATTGCTAAATCCTGCACAAGAGGTATAATGATTTAAAGAAACAGTACAGGAAGAAGCATTGTCTCCAGGTTGAAAGCATTTTCCTTCATATACGGTGAATCTTTGCTCAGTGGATGACATGGAAGTATTTAATAAAGCCTTAGGAGAAAAAATCTCTTCAGGAGAAATTAGCATCAGAACCCCCTGTGCATTAGCAGCAACGATTTTATTTTCAGGATTTGAAAGTCCTCTTACTCTTATCGACCCGTTAACATCCAACGTGTTTGTAGGAGACGTTGTATTGATTCCTACTTGGGCACTTGCGAAACTAGACAAAGCAAGTGCTGACAAAAAAAAAGTCTTTGTTTTCATGGTATTATTTAAATACGTTAAAATTTTTCACTAAGGTAAGAAATATGTATGAATGGAGTATAAAAAACTAATTAAAAATCTTTTATATCTAAATTTATATTACAATATATGTTTATTGATGAAAATTTTAAACAAAGACTTTTAAACAATAACTCAAAAATTTAGCTTCTCTGTT
This sequence comes from Chryseobacterium sp. BIGb0232, assembly GCF_024810195.1. Taxonomy (NCBI): domain Bacteria; kingdom Pseudomonadati; phylum Bacteroidota; class Flavobacteriia; order Flavobacteriales; family Weeksellaceae; genus Chryseobacterium; species Chryseobacterium sp. BIGb0232. The sequence continues at coordinate 165,766 of NZ_JANUEH010000003.1, read as the reverse complement.
TTGTTTGAAAAATATTTGTATTTTAGCCAAAATATGTTGTTTTTTAATAAACATATTGTCTCCTGATTAGAATTCAGATAATTTGAATGAAAAAATTAGTAGATTTGCACGGAATAAAAAATAATAAATATTAAGCTCATTCTCTGGAACAAAGTGTGTCTAATGCAATGTAATAGAGAATAACAGGATTTTAGGTTATAAAACTACTGAAACTATGAAGAAACTTTTTTTACTTTTACTAACGGCATTTTTATTTATCGGTTGCAGCTCTGATGATGACACTATCTATGATTATGTAGGAACATGGTCCGGAACATACGAAGGTGGTGATAAAGGAGTGTGGAATTTTGTAGTGGATAAATCAGGAAAAGTATCAGGAACGATGCACTCCGAAGTTAGTAATGACAACTATAATATTTCAGGTAATCTGAGTAATACAGGAGATCTGATTGGAACAGTAGGTCTTCCGTCAAAAGGAGAATTCAAAGGAAAACTTAATCCGGATAAAAAAGGAAGCGGAAGTTGGTCAAATACTCTGCCAACTCCGGCACAATACGGAACCTGGAAAGGAGACAAAAAATAACAGAAAAAAGCCTGCAAAACTGCAGGCTTTTTTATTTATACAAATCCCATCCGGGAAATTTCACCATTTTCATTTTTCAGTATTATAAAATAAAGTATAAAACCATCCTGTGAAAAATACTTTTTAAAAGCTATCTGATGCTGGCCCAAAATGAGATCTTCTTCAGTTTTCTCAACAGTATAATTCTCTGAATTCAGCTTTATGGTAATGATTATCGCTTTTCCTGCCTCAGCATTTTCTTTTATACGCAGAGTGTAATCCTGACGTTGAACTTCTAGGGCTACATTTTTTATTTCTCCAAACTGAAAGGTTGTAAGGAGTTTCTTTCCTTCTTCAGTTTTAAGTCCGTTCTCAACGGTCCGTTTTCCTTTCTCAGAAATAACATCCAAATCCTTTATTTCAGTCATCAGCTTTGCAAATTTCTGGTAGAGTAGGGTATCACCTGTTTCTTTCAGGTAAAGATCTATGCTTTTTCTGATGATCTTTCCCATTTTTGAACAATGTCCGAATTCAGAACTGTTCTGTCTTACCTTTTCATAAGACGGATCCTTTTTAAAGGCCGTTTTATTGAACCCGCTTTTCTTCCGAACCACATTTTTTCCATTCAGAGTATAAAAAACCAGGTCACCCACAGCTCCTTTGATCTTAATTAAACTTTCATATGTTGCCATATTCCAAAATTGAACTCAAATATAGCAATAAATAACGGGAATTCAAATTTTAACATATATTTATAATATAGTTGTAGTATAGTTATACTATAATTAAAATATAAAATGTATATTTGTACATCAATCGTTAATCAAGTAAAAATCAGACGAATATGGGATCAGGATTATTTGAAAAAAAATTGAGCATAAAGCAGCTTTCTGTATTGCTGATTGCATCTGCTTTTGTAGTGTCTTGTGGAAGCTCAAAAAAAGTATCTTCCAGCAGGAAATCAGGTTCTAAAACGGTGGTGAAATCCGAAAATCTAAGGAAGCTGGATTCTAAATTTGATGGAAATATTTCAAGATCCATTAATGATGTATTAAAAGATGCTGAAAAATACCTTGGAACTCCGTACAGATTTGGGGGGAATACCTCTTCAGGTTTTGACTGTTCAGGATTTACCGTAAAGGTTTTTGAAGAAAACGAATTTAACCTTCCAAGAAGATCTTCTGATCAGGCTGAAACAGGAAGAAATATTGATATTAGAGATGTGAAGCCCGGAGATTTGTTGTTTTTTGCAACAGCAGGCGGAAGCAGGGTTTCCCATGTAGGAATTGTTCATGATATTGGCCCGGACGGAGAAGTGAAATTCATCCATGCTTCCACTTCAAAAGGAGTTGTTATTTCATCCCTGAACGAAAAATATTGGAATAAGGCTTACCTTCATGCCCAAAGGGTTTTATAATAGTTTCCATGGAGAACCGGACATTTGCTTTTATTAAAACTGACAAAAAACTGGTAAAGCTTTTTTTTAAAGATATCGTTGTCATCAAAGGCCTTGGAAACTATGTCGAAGTTCATACCATAGACGAGAAAAGATATATTTATTATCGGACACTTAAAGATCTTATTGAAAGCCTGCCGGATGAATTCATGCGAGTTCATAACTCATATATTGTGAACCTTACTAATATTGATTCTTTTGAGGATAATCAGCTTGTATGTGGGAATTTAAAAATTACCGTTGCCAAAAGCTATAAAGATTGCCTCCTCAATACCATCAGTAAAATGATGCTTTAAAAATCAATCTGCATATACAAATATACCATACACATCTTATTTCTATCCCTCTGTATAAAAAGTTTTTATTCAATACTTACTAATCATAGTTTTACAGAAACTTATTAGCAAAATGAATAAAAACAAAGTACTGGATTATATTAAAACTAATAATCTTATCGGAATAAAAGCAGGATCAGAAAGACCTGATTTTTTGGAGATCTGGATGGTCGTAGTTCAAAACCGAATTTTTGCCAGATCATGGGGACTTGCTGAAAGAAGCTGGTATAATACTTTTTTGAAAAGCTCAGTAGGACAGATCAAATGTGATGATGAAATATATACCATTAAAGCAATAGTTTCTGAAGATATAGAGCAATTAACCGACAAGATTAACCAGGCTTACCTTACAAAATATAATTTCGGGAGAAACCGAAAATATGCAATGGGAATCATTGAAGAAAAACATATTGAGAGGACGATGGAGTTTATTATTGATGATGTAAAATAAAGAGAATCTAAATATTTCACAATAGCATATAAATCAATAGGATAGATAATAGCTCTGTAGGGTCGAAGTTTAATCCGTTTTGAGAATGATTTATCATATTCAATAGGAACGGACTTTAGTCCATGTAATCAATAAAACAAATCAATTCCATTGGCTTTAGCCAAAACATAACAAAAAAAGCAACTCTTTCCGGAGAGGAGTTGCTTTCATTTGTAAAATAAGCTCTTTGTATAGATTAAGTTTGCTCACAAGCAGAAGTTACAAGTTCGTTTTGTTCGGTTTTTTCCTTTTCTAAAATGTCTTTTGGGAAAGAAAAGAAACTTAGTAAGAATGTAGCTGAAAGAAGTAGAACACTTACCGAAAGGACATACTGAACTCCATAATAAGCACTGACTATTCCTCCAAGAAAGGCACCTAGTGAAATTCCAATATTAAAAGAGGATGTAAGTAAGCTGTTCACAAATTCCAACGCATGATGAGGAATGTTTTGCGTGGTTCGGATATTTGAAACCAAAAAACCTCCTGTATGAATCATTCCCCAGAAGGACACAATGATAACCATCGGAATAAAAACTCCACCCATGAAGTAAGCCAGAACCTGTACTGAAATCAACAGCAGTAAAAACAACCTTGAGGTGAGTTTTACATTTCTGCTTAAAGCTATTCCCATGAGCCAGTTACCGAGCGTTCCCATCCCTCCGAAAAGAAGAAGCATAATGCTGATCTGGGCTCCATTCATTCTGGTGATTTCTTCCAGATAAGCAGTAAGATAAGTGTAACTGGAGAACATAGCGGCTAAAGTACCAATAGTAGAAATAAGATTCATCCACAAGAAAGGATTTTTCAATATGGTTAATTGATTCTGTCCGGATTTTTCTTTTTCTGCAGGTATAGAGGGAATAAAAACCAATAATCCGATAAATGCAATTAAACTGATGCCACTGCTCAGAAAAAATGAAGCTTTCCAATCGTGAAAGAGGTCAGCTGCATAGGTCGTCATCGGAATACCGAGAACTGTGGCAAGACTCAGTCCCAGCATGACGGTAGAAACTCCTTTTGCACCCTTTTCCTTAAATGCAATAGCAATGGAAATATTCCAGAAAAGTGGATGTAATATTGCCGGTAATATTCGGGCAATCATAAGCATCGTAAAGTTTGTAGAAAAAGCAGATATAATATTGGATAGTACAAATATGCTCATTACAAGGCATAGGAGAAACTTACGGTTTATTTTGCTGGTGAAAGAGGTGATAAAAGGAGAAGACACAGCGACAGTAATGGCAAAAGCGCTCAATAACCATCCAGCTGTATCAATTGATACCCCAAATTGTCTGCTGATGGTAGGAAGAATACCTACAACACCAAATTCAGTAGTAATAATGCCAAAAGCTCCAAGCGCCAGGACATAGATTGATCTTTTCATTGATTTTAAAAATTTTGATGTAGCAAATTTGGACAGAAAAAATGTAAAAAATCAGTATATTTTAATGATAAATAAGTACTTTTACCACATGAAAAGAGAGAATATAGATCAATTGGTTAAAGTTGAATATTATGAAACTGAAAATTGCCCCTTAAAAGGTATTCAATTCTCGTTCTTTCAGATTATATATGTCATTTCCGGAAAAGGTTCTTTTGTAATCAATGACAATATTGCTTCTTATACTAAAGGGAGCCTGTTATTACTGACTCCTGAAGATAAACATCACTTGGAAATTAAAGAAAGAACAGAGCTTTTACTCGTAAAGTTCAGTGAGCGTTATGTAAAAGATTATAAATGGAATAACATTAATTCAATAGGGTGCCTGCTGTATGGAGCATCTTATCTTTCCGGATGTATTTTGCAGAATAAACCGGATGTTGTTCTGGTGGAATCAATTGCTTCTTCACTTCTTCATGGGATTCATCATCCGGATATTTATCAGGAAGAACTGACGCTGCATTATGTGAATGCTTTAATTGTGATTGCTGCAAGAAATATATCAAAAATGCGGATTGAACATGTGGCTTCCAACACTGATAAAAGAATTGTTGAAATCATTGATTATATTCAAGGTAATATTCACGATCCGGCTCTTTTAAAAGTCTCTGTAATCGCTCAGAAATTTGGATTGTCTGAAACTTATCTCGGCAGCTACTTTAAAAATCACAGCGGAGAAACCATTACCCACTATATTCTGAATTATAAATTGAGACTAATTGAACACCGTCTTCTTTTCAGTGATATGAGAGTTAATGAGATTGTTACTGAATTCGGTTTTTCCGATGAAAGTCATCTGAATAAATTTTTTAAAAAGCAGCATAACATGAGCTTGACAGAGTTTAAAAAGCGCAAGTCTGTATCTAAATCTAAGGTTTAAATAAATGTATTTAATGTATTGTAATATAATTTTTTAGTTTGTATTATTAAAAGCTGTATTTAGCCGAAATTCAATACATGCGGCTATTGTACAAAATGTACCGGATTGTGCCGGATAAAAGGTTGCAATGATTATTTCTGTACAGTAATTATTGCAATAGTATTGCATGGTAAAATCCTTGAAATTTGTCACAAAAACAAACCATGACAGATTTTATCAGATTCTTTATCCCTATTTATTTTATCCTGTTTTTTTTAGTTTCATTTCTCGGAATCAGCATTGCTGTAGCTAAAAAAATAGGGAAGAACCCTAATGTTTTACCAAAAGATGATTCTGCTTATGCATTGGTAGGGTTGTATTTTAAGCTTGTTTTAATGGGGTTATTCATGTATACATCACTGCTTTTATTATTTCCGGATATAATAATGGATGCGTTCAAAATATCTGTTTTAGATTCTGATGTATTTCAGTATATCGGCATTGCATTAATGATATTTTCTTTTATATGGGTGATTGTGGCTCAGCTTTATATGAAGGATTCATGGCGAATCGGGATTGATGATAAGTTGAAAACTAAGCTCATTACCAATGGTGTATTTTCCTTTTCCAGAAACCCTGTCTTTTTAGGAATGACAGTAAGTCTTATAGGATTCTTCCTCCTTCTTCCTACAATGATTTCTCTGATATTTTTCTTGACAGGAAATATTTTGATACAGGTTCAGATACGCCTTGAAGAGGATCATTTATTAAAACAACACGGAGAAACCTATGAGACTTATAAAAAGAGGGTTGGACGTATGCTGAGTCTTTATTAAAAGCATAAACTTAAAAATCGTTTTGCTGAACTTTTTTGTATCTTTGGCGGGTATAATTTTTCAAACTAATTTAAATAAGAAACATGTCGTTACAACAAACTATTGAAAACATCTGGGATAATAGAGAGCTATTACAAAATGAAGACAGCCAGAAAGCGATCAGAGAGGTTATTTCTTTATTAGATTCCGGAGAACTTCGTGTAGCTGAACCTACGGAAAACGGTTGGCAGGTAAATGAATGGGTGAAGAAAGCAGTAGTAATGTATTTCCCGATCCAGAAAATGGAAACTATTCAAGTAGGTCCGTTTGAATTCCATGACAAGATTCCTTTAAAGAAAAATTATGCGGAAAAAGGAGTAAGAGTAGTTCCTCATGCCATTGCGAGAGAAGGTTCTTTCGTAGCTTCAGGAGTAATTATGATGCCATCTTATGTAAACATTGGGGCTTATGTAGATTCAGGAACAATGGTAGATACTTGGGCAACAGTTGGAAGCTGTGCACAGATCGGTAAAAACGTTCACCTGAGTGGTGGTGTAGGAATCGGTGGTGTACTTGAGCCATTACAGGCTGCTCCGGTAATCATTGAAGATGACTGTTTTATCGGTTCGAGATGTATCGTTGTAGAAGGAGTACATGTAGAAAGAGAAGCGGTATTGGGAGCAAATGTTGTATTAACGGCTTCTACAAAAATAATTGACGTAACAGGAAGTGAGCCAATCGAAATTAAAGGAAGAGTTCCTGCCCGTTCTGTAGTAATTCCTGGAAGCTATACAAAACAGTATCCTGCGGGAGAATATCAGGTTCCATGTGCATTGATCATTGGTCAGAGAAAAGAATCTACAGATAAAAAGACATCTCTTAATGATGCTTTGAGGGAGAATAATGTAGCTGTTTAAGATTAAGTTTTTAAACTAATACCAACCTATTTTGAAAGAAAAATTTCTTAACATACTTTTAAACCCTAAATATATATTTGGGGTTTATATTATTGTAGCCATCGCTACTGCACTTTCTAAATTTTCCAGAGGATATCAGGCAATTAATAACTATTTGATTTTCAAAGGGGTGTTTTTCAATACTCTTGATGAGAAAAATCTGTATTTACAGTATCCTGAGCGTTATTCTGATATGAATCATTATGGCATTTTTTTCAGTTTACTGATTGCTCCTTTTGCGGTAATGCCTGACTGGATGGGAATTGCCTTATGGAATGTAGCCAACACAGCCATTTTCCTGTATGCGATTCATAAGCTTCCATTTTCAGATCCTAAGAAGGCACTTTTTGCCTTGTTATGTCTGCAGGAATACATTACTGCTGCTGTAAGTTTACAGTTCAATATTGCTTTAGTAGGGCTTCTAATGTTATCTGCCATATTCATTTATGAAAGAAAAGAAGTACAGTCTGCTACAGCCATTGTGATTGGGATTTTTGTAAAACTTTACGGAATTGTAGGGTTATCTCAGTTTTTCTTTATCAGAAACAAGGTTAAATTTATTCTTTCAGGAATTGTCATTGCCGCAGTATGTTTATGTATTCCGATGATCTATTCCAGTCCGCAGTTCGTGATTCAGAGTTATTCTGACTGGGCAACATCTCTGATTTCAAAAAACAATGATAATCAGGTGTTGGGAAATATGCAGGATATATCACTGATGGGGTTTGTAAGAAGAATTCTGGGGGATGCGTCCATTTCAAATCTTACCTTTTTAGCTTTTGGTGTTCCTTTATTTGCATTACCGTATATCAGAATAAAGCAGTATAAGAACTATGCATTTCAGTTGATGATTCTGGCTTCTACATTACTCTTTTTAGTATTGTTCAGTTCAGGTTCAGAATCACCAACGTATATTATTGCGGTAGCAGGAGTCATGATATGGTTTACTCTTCAGAAAGAAAAAACACCATTCATTATTGGATTACTGGTGTTTGTTATCATTCTGACCTGTTTTTCACCATCGGATTTATTCCCGAAATTTATCAAGCAAAATTATATCATTAAATATTCTTTGAAAGCCGTACCTTGTATCGTCGTTTGGTTGAGAGTTATTTACGAATTAACAACCAAAGATTTCGAAAAGGATTACACTTTAAATTAAGGTATGAAGAAAATTTCTATTGTCATTCCTGCTCATAATGAAGAAGGTAACGTTGCTTTAGTTCATGAAAAAATAAAAGAAGTTTTTTCAGAACTGGAGAATTATGATTTTGAAATCATCTTTGTGAATGATGGAAGCAGAGACAATACACAAGAGAAGTTGGAAGAACTGTCCGGCAAATATGAAGAAGTAAAATTTATTGAATTCTCCAGAAACTTCGGACATCAGCCAGCTGTAAAAGCAGGAATGGATTGTGCAGATGGAAACGCCGTTATTTCAATGGATGGCGATCTTCAGCATCCTCCTGAGCTGATCCCTGAAATGATTCAGAAGTGGGAAGAAGGGTATGATATTGTGTATACGGTAAGAACCTATCCCAAACAGATTTCTTATTTTAAAAGGAAGACTTCTGATGTGTTCTATAAGCTTTTGTCCAGTCTTTCAGATGTGAACCTTACCAAAGGAGGCGGATCTGATTTCAGACTGATGGATGCCAATGCCGTAGAGGCGATGAGAAGCTTTAAAGAAGATGACCTGTTCCTGAGAGGTCTAACCAGCTGGATGGGCTACAAACAAATCGGAATCGATTTTACAGCAGGAGAAAGAATAGCAGGAGAGAGCAGTTATAACCTGAAAAAAATGCTCAAATTTGCTTTTACAGGAATTACTGCCTTTAGCGTAAAACCGCTTTATTTAGCAGCTTATCTGGGCTTTTTATTCTCAGTACTTTCAGTAATTGGATATCTTGCCTATGTTATTCATTCATTTGTGGTGCATACTGAGATCTCAGGCTGGGCATCGTTAATTATGACCATTGTGTTCTTTGGGGGGCTTCAGTTGATTATCCTGGGAATCATTGGTATCTATTTAGGTAAGATCTTTAAACAGGTTAAAGAAAGACCTAATTATATTATAAAAAACAAAAATTTTTAAATGGTTTTATTAAGTTTTGATATCGAGGAGTTCGACATGCCTTTAGAATATAAAGGAGAAATTTCTTTCGATAAACAAATCTCTATATCTCAGCACGGACTTGAAAATATTTTAAATATTCTAAAAAAATACGGAGCAAAAGCGACCTTTTTTTCTACTGTAGTCTTTGCTGAAAACAGTAAACATCTTATTGAAAGGTTGCTTAATGAAGGGCACGAACTGGCTTCTCATACCTGGTTTCATTCAGAATTTGAAAATAAACACCTGAAAGAATCAAGAGAAAGGCTGGAAGAATTATTTTCCACAAAAGTGACCGGATTAAGAATGCCGAGAATGATGCCGGTAGATGAAAAAGAAGTGGAGAAGGCAGGGTATTCATACAATTCATCCGTTAATCCTACGTTTTTACCCGGAAGGTATAATAATCTTAAAGTATCAAGAACTTACTTCAAAGAAGGAAATGTAATGCAGGTTCCCGCATCTGTATCGCCTAATTTCAGAATTCCTTTATTCTGGCTAAGCTTTCACAACTTTCCTTTAGCTTTCTATAAAAAGTTAGCTGCTGATGTTTTGAAAAAAGATAACTATCTGAATATTTACTTCCATCCGTGGGAGTTTTCATCTATTAAGGATGAAGCATTTAAACTGCCTGGCTTTACCGTGAAAAATTCCGGACAGGATATGGTGGAAAGATTTGATACCTTTGTAGGATGGCTTAAAGAAAAAGGCCATACTTTTGGTACTTTTCAGGAATTTCAAAAACAGATACACGCATGAAAATTGCTTTTGACGCAAAACGTTTTTTCCATAACACCTCCGGACTGGGCAATTATTCAAGAGATCTGGTAAGGATTCTTTCACAATATGAGCCGGATAATGAATATCTGTTGCTCAACAAAAATAAATCTGAACGGGGAAAGGATATTCTTGACCGCCCTAATGTTAAGTTTGTGGAAACCTCAAAAGGAAACTTTTCACGTCAGCTTAAAATGGGAAAAGATTCCCAGAAACTAGGAGCAGATATTTACCATGGTCTATCCGGTGAATTACCTTTGAAATGGGATCAGAAACCTATTAAAAAAATCGTTACCATCCATGATCTGATCTTTGTGAGATATCCGCAGTATTACTCCTTTTTTGACCGTAAAATCCACTTTTGGAAGTTTAAAAAGGCTGCTGAAATGGCAGATAAGATCATTGCAATTTCAGAACAGACCAAAAGAGATATTATTGAGTTTTTAAAAGTTCCTGAAAGCAAGATTGAAGTCATTTATCAGGGCTGTCATAAAGCGTTTAAAGAACAACAGTCTTCCGAACAGATTCAAGCAGCCAAAGATAAATTTAATCTTCCGGAAAGGTTTATTCTGAATGTAGGAACCATTGAAGACCGCAAGAACCTTCTGAATGTTGTAAAAGCGATCAGAGATACAGGAATTCCGTTGGTAGTCGTAGGAAAGAAGACCAAATATTATCAGAAAATAGAAAGCTTTCTGAAGAAAAACAAAATGGAAAAGCAAGTGCATTTTCTGGAAGGAGTTTCTATGGATGAATTGGCTGTAATCTACAAACTTGCTAATATTTTTGTATATCCAAGTTTCTTTGAAGGCTTCGGAATTCCTGTGATAGAGGCGCTTTTTTCAAAAACAGTAGTGGTAACAAGCAATGCAAGCTGTCTTCCGGAAGCAGGGGGGAAAGATTCCGTCTATATTGATCCTAAAAATGATCTTGATATCAAGGCCAAGATAAAATTTTTGTGGGAAAATGAATCCGAAAGAAAACGCCGTGAGGAAAAGGGTTTTGAGTTTGTTCAGAAGTTCAATGATGAGTCCATTGCAAAAGATCTGATGAATCTTTATCAAAAAATTATCTGAAAAAACTTTGCATTTTAAAAATAAATCCTACATTTGCATCATAATTCAATACAATGAAACCAATAATTTTAGCATTACATCATTATTATCATCATCTCTGTTAGGCGGAATTGATTGATATATGTTTGTGCTAAAATCAAAAATATTAAAAAAACCGTCTGAGTAAGTAGACGGTTTTTTTGTTTCCTGAATTCTCTTCAGAAATTTCAACAGATCAGCTTTTATTTACTCAGACTCAAAAAAGACGAAATGAGTAAATTAAAAATTGCGATTCAGAAAAGTGGCCGTTTATATGAAGAATCCCTGCAGCTTCTCAAGGACTGTGGAATCTTTGTCAACAACGGAAAAGATCAGCTTAAAGTTTCAGTAGACAGCTTCCCGATGGAAATCATGTATCTCCGGAATTCAGATATTCCTCAATACCTGGAAGACGGAGTGGTGGATGTTGCCATCGTGGGAGAAAATCTTTTAATTGAAAAACAGAAAAAGATTCAGATTGTTGAGAAACTGGGTTTTTCAAAATGCCGTGTTTCCATTGCGGTTCCCAAAGAAATTGAAACTGATGATCCGGCTTACTTTCAAGGTAGAAAAATAGCCACCTCTTATCCTAACACCCTTAAGAATTTTTTAGAAACAAAAGGAATCACATCAGATATTCACGTGATTTCCGGTTCTGTAGAAATTGCTCCAAACATTGGGCTTGCAGACGGAATCTGTGATATTGTAAGCTCCGGAAGTACCTTATTCAAAAACGGATTGAGGGAAACTGTTACTTTATTGAAATCAGAAGCTGTTTTGGCTCAAACACCACAGCTGTCATCCGAAAAAGCTGCTATTCTCAATAAATTTCTTTTCAGAATTCAAGCCGTTTTAAAAGCAAAGAATTCAAAATACATCCTGATGAATGTTCCCAATGATAAGATCCAAAAGGTAGCAGATGTACTTCCGGTACTGAAAAGCCCTACTGTAATTCCATTGGCTGAAGAAGGCTGGAGCAGTATTCATTCTGTGATTGATCAGGAAAGATTCTGGGAAGTTATTGATGAACTGAAAGAAAACGGTGCTCAGGATATTCTCATCATTCCTATTGATAAAATGGTCATGTAAAGCACAAAATAATGAACTGTTAAGAAAAGAAAAATTAAGATAAGTTAAGTTTGAAAATACCTTCAATTATCGTTTTAATCATTCTTAGCTCCTTAAAAAATCTTAAGTCAAAAAATAACAATCAATTTATACTAAGAAAAATAATACAGATGAAAATATATCGATATCCAACAAAAGAAACATGGGCAGATCTGGTACAGCGCCCCGTTTTTGAACGGGAAGAAATTAGCGGATTGATCTCAGAAATTTTTAATGAGGTTGAAAACAACGGAGATAAAGCTCTTATAGCATTTAATAAGAAATTTGATAAAGCAGAAACAAAAAGTATCTCTGTTCCTGAAAATGAGATTGATAATGCAGAAAATGAATTAAGCAACGAGTTGAAACTGGCTATTCAGGAGGCCAAAGAAAACATCTATAAATTTCACGTTTCACAAAATGCTGAGGTTCAGAAGATTGAAACTGCAAAAGGAGTGGTGTGCTGGAGAGAGAACCGGGCTGTAGAAAAGGTGGGGATTTATATTCCGGGAGGTACAGCACCCTTATTCTCAACCGTTTTGATGCTTGCAGTACCTGCTAATATTGCCGGGTGTAAAGAAATCATTCTTTGTACGCCACCAGATCAAAACGGAGCTGTTAATCCTGCTATTTTGTATGCTGCCAAAGTGTGCGGAATTTCAAAGATCTTTAAAACAGGAGGTGCTCAGGCAATTGCAGCAATGGCTTTGGGTACAGAAAGTATTCCAAAAGTATATAAAATTTTTGGTCCGGGAAATCAGTTTGTAGTAGCAGCAAAAGAATATGCCCAACGGTTTGGAGTAGCCATCGATATGCCGGCAGGGCCAAGTGAGGTGCTCGTGATAGCTGATGAGCAAGCCATCCCGGAATTCTGTGCAGCAGATTTGCTTTCACAGGCAGAACATGGTAGTGATAGTCAGGTTATCTTCCTTACGACAGACCTTAAAGTTTTTAATGAGACGGTTGGATCCGTTGAACAGCAAATTAGGGACTTACCTAGAAATGAAATGGCAGGAAATGCACTTGAAAACAGCAGTTTTATAGTGTTAAACAGTATTGAAGATGCCATTGAGTTCAGCAATTTATATGCTCCGGAACACCTTATTTTGGCGATCAGGGAATTTGAAAAATATATTCCTGATATTCAGAATGCGGGATCTGTATTCCTTGGAAATTATTCCTGCGAAAGTGCCGGAGATTATGCCAGCGGAACCAATCACACCCTTCCGACCAATGCCTATGCAAAGAACTATAGTGGAGTATCTCTGGACAGCTTTGTAAAGAAAATTACCTTTCAGTATTTATCCAGAGAAGGTCTTCAGAATTTAGGAAAAACAATAGAAGTAATGGCTGAGGCAGAAGGCCTTTTTGCCCACAAAAATGCAGTATCAATAAGATTAAAATAATAAAATGAGCACAATAAGTATCAATACACTGGTAAGAGAAAATATTTTAAAACTAAAGCCGTATATAAGTTTCAGAGACCATAATGAATTTAATGCCCCAACATTTTTAGATGCTAATGAAAGCCCTTTTGGGGAATGGAACCGTTATCCGGATTCTACCCAGAGAAAGCTTAAAAACAGCTTAGCAGAAATTAAAACTCTTTCTCCTACGCAGATCGCTATAGGAAACGGAAGTGATGAACTGATTGATCTGATTATTAAAATTTTTTGTGAGCCTAAAAAAGATGCTATTCTGATGATGAATCCATCGTTTGCAATGTATGGTTTTTATGCCACTATTAATGAAAACAGGGTTTTACAACTGAATCTGGATGAGAACTTTGAGATTGTAAAAGATGACTTTTTAAAAATAGTAGAACAAGAAGCTATCAAAGTTTTCTTTTTATGCTCGCCCAATAATCCAACCGGTAACAGTACTGAAGATATTGAATTTTACCTTCAGAATTTTAATGGTATTGTCGTTGTAGATGAAGCTTATATTGAGTTTTCCGGTAAAAAGTCAAGTTTGGAACTGTTGGGTCAGTATCCTAATCTTATTGTTCTTCAGACCTTTTCTAAAGCCTGGGGGATTGCAGGAGCAAGAGTAGGGGTTGCCTATGCTTCGGAAGAGACCATTCAGTTGGTCAATACAGTAAAAGCGCCTTACAATGTTAATGCATTGAGCCAGGAACTGATCCTGAAAGCACTTGAAAATGAAAATCAGTTAAAAGAAAATGTCCGCGATATTATCACAGAACGTGAATGGTTGCAGGATCAGTTTAACAATATTGAATGTATTACCAGAGTATTTCCAACAGATGCTAATTTCTTTCTGATCAAATTAAAAGATATAGAAAATGTTTATACACAAATGCTGGAGCAGGAAATATTGACCAGTAGGAGAGATCCTGCAATTCCCGGCTGTATCAGGATTAATATAGGCAACCGTCTGGAAAATGAAAAATTGATTAACCTTTTAAAAAACATATAAGGATGAAAAAAGTATTGTTTATCGATCGGGATGGTACCCTGATTATAGAACCTCCCATTGATTTTCAGGTTGATTCATTGGAAAAACTGGAATTCTATCCCGGTGTTTTCCAGAACCTTGCAAAAATTGCCAATGAACTGGATTATGAATTGGTGATGGTGACCAATCAGGACGGGCTGGGTACAGAAAGCTTTCCTCTGGATACCTTTACTCAGCCTCATGAAAAAATGATGAAGGCTTTTAAGAATGAAGGAATTATTTTCAGTGATATTCTTATTGATAAAAGTTTTGAACACGAAAATATGCCCACCCGCAAACCGGGAACAGGAATGCTTGGAAAATACATCTATGGTGATTACGATCTGAAAAATTCCTATGTAATTGGTGATCGGGAAACGGACGTTCAACTTGCTAATAATTTGGGTTCTAAATCTATTTTCTTAAACCAAAACTTTAATAATGAAGCAGATTTGGTGACAACAGAATGGAATGAGATTTACCAGTTCTTAAAGTCTGGAATGAGAAGAGCCAAAGTCTATAGAAAGACCAATGAAACGGAAATAGAAATTGAAGTGAATATCGACGGAAATGGAAAATCTGAAATTTCAACAGGGCTTCATTTCTTTGATCACATGCTGGACCAGATTGCAAGGCATGGTAATATGGATCTTCGCATCCAAGTAAACGGAGATCTTCAGGTGGATGAGCATCACACGGTTGAAGATACGGGAATAGTGCTGGGAGAAGCCATTTTAAAAGCCTTAGGAAAGAAAAAAGGAATCGAAAGATATGGTTTTCTACTCCCTATGGATGATTGTCTTTCGCAGGTAGCTATTGATTTTGGGGGTAGGCCATGGCTGGTATGGGATGCTGAATTTAAAAGAGAAAAAATAGGGGATGTTCCCACAGAAATGTTCTTTCACTTTTTTAAATCTTTTACAGATTCTTCAAGAACCAATTTAAATATTAAAGCAGAAGGAGAGAATGAGCACCACAAGATAGAATCAATTTTCAAAGCTTTTGCTAAAGCTGTGAAAATGGCAGTCAACCAATCTGATAGTAACTATAATTTACCTTCAACCAAAGGAAGTTTATAAGCACATAAAAGATTGAATTTAATTTAAAATCTACTGTCAATGTTAGTAAACTATTGTAAAAACTTATGATCGCAATAATAAAATATAACGGAGGCAATGTAAGCTCCGTACAGAATGCTTTAAACAGGCTAAATATCAGCTCAGTCATTACAGATGACCATGAGCAGATTATGAAGGCAGATAAGGTGATTTTTCCTGGTGTAGGCGAGGCTTCATCTACGATGAAACTTTTGAAAGAAAAAGGACTTGATAAGCTTATTCCTACATTGAAACAGCCTGTTTTGGGAATATGCCTGGGAATGCAGCTGATGTGTAAAGGAAATGAAGAAGGAAATACCGAAGGAATGGGGATTTTCGATATCAAAGTAAAAAGGTTTCCTCCTTTGGAACTTGTTCCTCATATGGGCTGGAATACTGTTTCGGGAGGTAATTCCTCATTATTTTCAGGAATTACCCCGGAAAATGATGTTTATTTTGTTCACAGCTACTACTGCGAGTTATCAGAATTCACCACTTCTGTGTGTGATTATATCCTTCCATTCAGTGCTTCTTTACAGAAAGATAATTTTTATGCAACACAGTTTCACCCTGAAAAATCAGGAAGCGTAGGCAGCCGGATACTCAACAACTTTATAAATTTATTATGATGAAAATTATTCCGGCTATTGATATTATTGATGGAAAATGCGTGCGTCTGTCCAAAGGAGATTACAGCACAAAGAAAATATACAATGAGAACCCTGTAGAAGTGGCCAGGGAATTTGAAGACTTTGGGATTCAGTTTCTTCATCTGGTGGATCTTGATGGGGCGAAGTCTAAACATATTGTAAATCAGAAAGTATTGGAAGAGATCGCAAAATGTACTTCGTTGCAGATTGATTTTGGAGGTGGATTAAAAAGCTTACAGGACATTGAAACAGCCTTTGATTCAGGTGCCAAACAAATCACATTAGGAAGTATTGCCGTACAGGATCCTGAGTTTTGTCTTACGATCATTGAAAAATATGGTCCTGAAAAAATTATTCTGGGCGCCGATTGTGATAACAGGAAAATCAAGACCTCCGGTTGGCAGGAAGAAAGCGATGAAGATATTATAGATTTTATTCTCGATTATCAGAAAAAGGGAATGCAAAGCACAATATGCACCGATATTTCAAAGGATGGAATGCTGGAAGGACCTTCAACAGGTCTCTATATTGAAATTTTATATAAAACCTCATTACAGCTGATTGCCAGTGGTGGTATTTCGGGGATTAAAGATGTCTATAAAATGAAAGATATCGGATGTGCAGGAACCATTATCGGTAAGGCTATTTATGAAGGAAAAATAAGTCTCCAACAACTTCAAAATTTTATTGAAAATGCTTAAAAAAAGAATTATTCCATGTCTGGATATTAAAGATGGAAGTACAGTGAAGGGAATCAATTTTGAGGATCTTAAAAATGCCGGTGATCCGGTGGAACTTGCCAAAAAATATGAACTGGAAGGGGCTGATGAGCTTGTTTTTCTTGATATTACGGCGACCATTGAAAACAGAAAAACATTTGTGGAACTGGTAGGGAAGATCGCCAAAGAGTTGAGTATTCCCTTTACCGTTGGGGGTGGAATTGCCTCTGTGGAAGATGTAAGAAAGCTTTTGGAGGCCGGAGCAGATAAGATCAGTATCAATTCCTCTGCGGTAAAAGATCCAAAACTGATTGCTGAGCTGGCTAATGAATTTGGAAGCCAGTGTGTAGTAGTTGCAATTGATACTAAAAGAGTCAACCAAACCGATCTTGTTCACATTAAAGGCGGAAGAGAAGCTACAGAACTGGGCACTGTAGAATGGGCCAAGAGAGCAGAAGCATTAGGGGCCGGTGAAATTCTTTTAACCTCTATGGATGGTGACGGAACTAAAAATGGTTTTGATCTTAGCATCACAAAGCAGGTTTCAGAACAGATAACAATCCCTGTAATAGCTTCCGGTGGTGCGGGAACAGTCAATGACTTTGTTAAAGCTTTTAATGAAACTAAGGCTACGGGAGCATTGGCAGCCAGCATATTCCACTTTAATGAAATAGGGATTCAGGAGTTAAAACAACAGTTAAAAATTCAAAAAATAAAAGTACGATGAATATTAATTTTAAAAAAGATAATGGCCTTGTTCCGGTAGTAGTCCAGGATGACCGGACACTGCAGGTGCTGATGTTGGGATATATGAATGAGGAGGCTTTTGAGAAAACAAAAAAAGGAAAAGTGGTCACATTCTTCAGCCGTTCCAAAAACAGACTGTGGACAAAAGGAGAGGAGTCCGGTAATTTTTTAACAGTGAAGAGTATAGCTATAGATTGTGATCAGGATACGATACTGATTAAAGCCGTTCCCACTAATGTGGTATGCCACACAGGAAGTTTCAGTTGTTTTGGTGATAAGGATGCAAAAGGTTTTTTATACGAGTTGGAAGAGACGATATCTCAAAGGATTGACGGTAAAGTTGATGGATCTTATACCTATTCACTTTATCAGAGAGGAATGAATAAAATGGCTCAAAAAGTAGGTGAAGAAGCAGTAGAGCTAGTTATTGAAGCTAAGGATGATAATGAATTGCTCTTTAAAAATGAAGCAGCTGATCTTTTATATCATTTACTGATTTTATTAAAAGCAAAAGGATTTTCCCTGGAAGACATTGAAGAGATTCTTAAGAAAAGAGATCAATAAAACCTTTGAATTATTTCAAAGGTTTTTTCGGTAAGACAGTAAAAATTTATTAAAGCAAAGATATCGTTGGGTAGTTTTATATATGATGATTATCAGCTATCATTGATAAAATTAACTGCATAGATAAATTGGATTGATTATTTAATTTAAATATTTTAAATTAATTTATATATAACTAGATCATAAAGTTAGCTGTTAAAATATCCAAATTTTGAAATAGGCTCAAAATTGTAATTTTGTTTTTAATTATTCTAAATAACACTTAAGTATGAAAAAAACTATTTTATTAATCGGAAGTCTTGTGGTATTTTCCCAAGCGGCTGCTCAGAAAAAAGATTCATTAGAACAGAACAGACTTGATGAAGTTATTGTTACCGCATCAAGATCTCCTGAAATAGTAAAGAAAACAGCTTCTACAGTTAACATTATCAACAAAAAAGAAATTACAGAGCAAGCATTAATTTCTGCCGATCTGAGTAATATTCTGGCTTATAAAGTACCCGGATTAGCATTTGGGAATAATCTGGTAAGCAACAGAGGGCAAACTTTAAGAGGAAGAAACGTACTGATTATGATAGACGGAATTCCACAATCAAGCCCTTTACGAAATAATGACAGAGAAATACGAAGTATTGATCCTTCTGTTTTAGAACGAATTGAAGTGGTAAAAGGAGCAACATCTATTTATGGGAATGGCGCAGAAGGAGGAATCATCAATTATATTACCCAAAAAAGTAACTCTGGTAAAACTTTTTCAGGAAGAACCGTATTGGGATTTACCAGCCATGATCTGTTTAATAACAAAATGTTTAAATCTGATGGTGGTGCGGGGTACAGAATTTCACAAAGTTTCTTTGGAAAAGCAGGAAAGTTCGACTATCTTGTGAATGGAACGCTTACCCAAAACGGAGTAAAAATAGATGGTGAAGGATTAGTCCAGAACCCAAGATATGGATTGGGAGAGACTGCCGTCAACAATATTTTTGCAAAAATAGGGTATGATCTTAATGATAACAACAGGCTAGAAGTGATGTATAATTACTATTCGAGTCTGCAGGATTCCAAATATATACTGGATCTAGGAAAATACGGTGAACAGCCTTCTACCGGGAAATTAGGTAATAGAGAAGGTGTGAAAGAAGGAACAAGATATAATCACAACGGATATCTTAAATATATCAATAAGAATATTTTTCGTAACACAACTCTTAGCACCACTTTGTATTTCCAGGATTTTTATACCATTTATGATTACAGAAATGCACCCAGATGGAAAACAGGAGGACAATCTGCTATTTTAGAAAAAAAATATGGATTCAGAGCAGATTTTAATACTGAATTTGGAAAAGAAAAAGGATTAAAAGGTTCACTGACTTATGGTCTGGATCTCCTGAATGAAAAAACAAGTCAGCCTCTGGTAGATGGAAGAATATGGGTTCCGGAAATGAATATGCTGGCTGTAGCCCCTTTTCTACAGGGGAAATTATTCCTTACTGATGATTTAACGGTAAAGGCAGGTGTTCGATGGGATAAAATGTCCATAAAAGTTCCGGATTATACTACTTTGCCTTCCAACAAAGATGTTCCGTTCAATGTAGAAGGGGGAAGATTGAATTATTCAAACCTATCTTACAATGTAGGAGTGAGTTATGTGGCATTTGATTTCTTCCAGCCTTTCACCTCTTATTCCAGAGGGTTTAACATTTACGATCTTGGCCGCGTACTTAGAGACGCCAAAAGCAATGTCTTAAATGAAATCAATACGGATCCTGTAGTTATTGACAACTATGAAATTGGTTTCAACAGTAAAATAGGACAGTACATAGATTTTTCAGCCAGTTATTTTTATAATTATTCCAAGATGGGAGCTGATCTGGTTTCTATGAATGGCTTCTGGACTCCGCTTCGTGCACCTCAATATATTAACGGAGTAGAGCTGGCATTGAATATTTATCCGACACAGGGATTAACTGTCGGAACCAATTATACATATCAGGAAGGAAAAGTAGATGTGAAAAATGACAACAGCTACGAAAAATATTTAAGCGGTTTAAGAATTGCACCCGCGAGGTTGAATTCTTTCGTTAAATGGAATGATAAGGCTCAAAAACTACAGCTGGGAGTCTATCATATGTACTCATTTAAAAGAGATCAGTTTGAACCTGCTGCTTCAGGAAAGTATGCTGAAGGAGAAGGTCCTGTAAAAAGTTTTAACCTTTTCAATGTTCAGGGAAGTTATAAAATTAATAAGCTCCTGACAGTAGGACTTGGAATAGAGAATGTTTTTAATACTTCTTACTTCACACCTACCTCAATGTATACTGCACGTGATGCAGAATATGTACGTGGAAACGGAAGATATTATACGCTTTCTCTTAATTTTAATTATTAATCTAAATCCCTTCTTATAAAAAAAAACTTTTCTTAATGGAAAAGTTTTTTTAGGGAGGACAGCAGATTATACAGAAAATGCAGCTGCTTATTATGTTTATAATAAGTATGGCCAGTTTGCATTTGTGATTTCACCTTTAGCTATAGATACAACTCTATCAGATATCCTTTGTTATCAATATAAATATGACGAAAAAGCACCTTGTGGAAAAGAAATTTTCGATTGGGAAATAGCTGGATTATAAGCATAAGCGAAAGGATTTGCACTAAAAAATATGGAAGAAACTCTTCTGAACAGAAACAAGTAAACCTTTGAAATTTTTCAAAGGTTTTTTTGTGGAATATAAGTAATATACGACAAGTTCTGTCGTTGTGCTGTGGTAGATTTGTATAATTAGAATAAAGTATAATAATTAACCTGATATTATAAATACTTTGTATTAAATCATGCCAACGTGATATTGTTGTATTAAAAAAAGTTAAATTTGCAAAAATTTGAAAACTAATCATTAAACTCAAAAACAACACAGGAATGAAAAAGATTTATCTCAGTGCATGTACTGTATGCACAATTCTTGGCGTATCTGCCCAGAATGTTCTTTGGCAAAAAGATGTCAAGTCCTCTACTCAGGATTTCCTAAGCCAGGTCACTACCACTATCGATCAGCAGTATCTTATCACAGGAAGCTCTATCCAGAGCGACAAACAGCAAACTTCAGGAAGTAAACAAAACAATGGCTATGATTTCCACCTGGTTAAACTCAATCAACAGGGAGAAGAAGCCTGGGAAAAGTATTTCTCAGGAAATAATCACGATTATTTATCTGCAGTAGTCAGCACTCAGGAGGGAGGATTTCTTTTAGCAGGAACCTCATACTCCGGAAAAGGACTGGATAAGAAAGAAGATTCCAAAGGCGGTTCAGATATCTGGCTGATCCGGATCAATGAATTTGGCGATGAAATCTGGCAGAAAACATTAGGAACCACTTCTGATGAAGAAGCCAAGGCAGTCATTCAGAGCACAGATCTTGGATTTTTTGTTGCCGGGAATGTACAAAACTCTTCCCAAGGGTATGGCTCCAAAGATGTCTGGATCACGAGACTCGACAAAGACGGAAAAGAACTTTCCCAATTGATAGTAGGTGGAAAAGGCTTGGATGAAGTAGAGAAAATGATCCCCACAAAAGATGGTGGAGCCTTATTAGGAATTTATTCAAGAAGCTCCGAAGTTCGAGGTTCAGGATTAAGAAATCCTGAGAGTAAATCTTCAGATGAAAGATCTGTCAGTTCAACAGCCATTAGCCAGACGCCAAAAGCCAGCAGCAACTTCGGTGAAGGCGACTACTGGATCATCAAGCTGGATAAAAACGGAAAAGTAGAATGGGAAAAGAATTATGGTGGTAAAGGAGATGACCATATCAGAACCCTGTCTTTAACCTCAAATGGCTATATCATCGGTGGGGAATCCCGATCCGAAAGATCAGGAAACAAAACGGTAGGAATTGAAGAAGGAACCGATCTGTGGCTGATTTCTTTAAATGAAAAAGGTGATGAACAGTGGCAGAAATCCTACAATTTCAAAAACCGTGATATCCTGATGGGAGCCAGTGTGATCCATTCAGGAGACGAAAAATCCTCGAAAGGAATTCTTTTGGGTGGTTACACCCAGGCAGAAGGAAGAATAGAAAAAGATGATGAGACGTTCTGGATGATCTACTTGGATGGTAATGGAAATGAACAGTGGCGAAAACATGTAAGCGGAGAATCCAGACAGAAAGAAGAGAGACTTTCAGATTTGAAACTCAACAGAGACGGTTCTATTATTTTAGTAGGAACCAGTGCCAAAGAATTAGGAAAAGAAAACTGGAAGATTGTAAAGCTTGGTGATAAACAGGTCAATGATCTGATTAAAAAATATGATATTAAGATCTATCCCAATCCTGTATCTGATTATGCTTATATAGAAATAGGTTTTGATTTTAAAGAGGCTGATATTATGCTGTATGATATGAGCGGAAGACAGCTTCAAAGCTTGAAAACAAAGAACAGAGTGACTAAGATAAATACCCAGGCTTTGGTACAGGGAGCTTATCTGGTTACCATAAAAACTGATACTAATAAAACAGCGAATGCAAAGCTGATTAAGAAATAAAAAACTAAAAATCATGAAGAAAATATATGTGTCAATAAGCATGCTTCTGGTATTTCAATTATACAGTGGGCAGGCATCACCCGAGCCCAATAACAATTACGGACTCCCTAAAATAGTGGCTCCATCACAGGAGACATTTGCCAGCAGCAGGATCAGCTTTGAACAGTCTTCCAATGGTGATTTTACCCATCAGGTTCCTGTTTATACTCAGCTCCGTACTCCCATATCCTTAAACTACTCCAGTGGAGTGAGGGCAGATGATATTGGAACCAGTACAGGAATGTCCTGGATGCTGACAGCTCCAGGTGTTATATCAAGGGTTGTAAAAGATGAAACAGACGAAAACAACACGAACTGGAAACCTGAAACGGTAAATGAAACTGCCAATCTGGCCCAAATAAGAGAAGCCGCAAGAACAGGCAACGAAATGGATACCGAATACGATTGGTTTAACTTTTCAATTGCTAATGGGTTGTCCGGAAGTTTCTATATTAACAATACCTTACAGGTTTTTACCGAATCCAAGGATAAAGTCAAAATTGAGATTACTGATCTGAATCTACCTGTTTTTGGTTACGGAAAACTGTTCCGTTTTAAACTGACGGACAAAACCGGAACGGAGTATTATTTTGGGGGAGCGGTAGAAAATATTGAAAGGTCTACCACCCAGAGCGCAGGACCTGACCGTAAGGCCATCACGGGCTGGTATTTATATAAAATCATCAGCCCTGACAAACGGGAAACCAATTTTACCTACATTACAGAACCCCTTACTTATTATTCCTCTTTGAATGCGGGTTTTAGCTTACTTGGCAAATGCCCGAGTGCCTCATCCGGCTCTCAGTATACATATAATGATATCGTTAAAAGCAAAGTTATCCAGCAGTCCTACAAGCCGAGACTTACCCTCATCTCAGAAGATGACAAGAATGTTTCTTTCATGTATGGAAAAGCGAGAAATGATTTGTTTAACAGCAATGCTGAAAACAATCTTCTGACTTCCATTGAGGTAAAAAACGGGAATTTGCTTATTGAAAAATTTAACCTGGAATATCAGGATGTTGCATCGTCCGCAGCAGCTACTTATTACGGGATTCCTTCCAACGAAACATCTACACGAAACAGACATTTTTTAACATCATTAAAAAACGTGACCAGGAATACCAGTACGGATTTCAGCTATTACAGCCCTGAAAAACTTCCTGCAAGGTTTAGCCTGGATACGGATTATTTTGGATATCCCAATAATAAGAGTAATTCTTCTCCTTTTCCTGCTCCTCGTCCTACCAACAATTTTGGTATTTTTCAAAGTTTTGGTGCTTATATGCCTTTAACGATCCTTTCTGCTAATAAAGAGGTGGAGCCATCATGGGCTTCCATTGGTAACTTAAAACAGATTACCCATCCTACCAAAGGGATTTCTGAGATTTTTTATGATCCCAATTCAAGCGCTGGAGCCACCACAAAAGAAGTGATGGAATTAGGAGGTGTGGAAGCCCTGTATACTCCCTGTGATCCATCACATAATTTTCCTACCGGGACCTTTACTTTTGTTTCTAACGGAACGGATATTCATTACTTTGCAGCGGCAGGTCCTTATCCGGCACAAGGATGTTACGAGCCGGAGCCTAAGCTAGTCAAACATACTTTGACTATTACGGATGAAACAACAGGAACGAATGTACGTACTGCTGCCGGCAATGGTACTAAAGAATTAGATTCCAAAGCACCGGGTTCTTCTGCTATAGCTACTGTAGCCGGACATACTTATAAAGCGACATATACGGTTAAAGGAGTCGCCGCCTCATCTGGCGTTGCTTCAATTTACTATAATGCCCATAACGTTACCACCTATGAACCGGTATATTTTGGAGGAAGCAGGGTTTCGTCTATTAAAGAATCTGATATAGAGGGAGATAGCTATACCCGGAAGTTTTATTATAATTCCCTGGCTAATATTAGCAGTCCCAAAACTTCAGTGGCAGACTTTAACCTGAACTATATAGGTGCAAAGGCGGGCGAAACTTCAATGCCTTGTACATCAGGGTCCAATAATTTTCCATCCGTAGAAATAGTGAATATTTATACAGGCAGTCAGAATAATTTACTCCCAAATTTCAACCATAGAAAAAATAAGGTTACCTATACTGATATTACAGAAGTTATAGAAAACAAAAGTGCCATAGAGAAAAAGTTTAGCTATATTCCCAATGCAGAGTACAATATTGGAAGATGGCCAGCTATTTATAATATCCCAGGTACTAATTCCGGAGAAGAAAAATCTTATTTACTGCTGGAGGAGAACAGGTATCAATATGAAAATGTGGCTTTTAAGAAGCAGCTTGTTAAGACGTACAAATATGAGTACAGCCAGCTGAAAAGTCTTAAAAGCTATGTCTTTAAAGAAAATTTCACCTATAATCCGAATCCTAATGAAGACCAACTACTCAATATATCCTACGGGTCTTATGAAAATTATTACGGGTTTTATAATCTCACGGAAGTAAAAACTACGGAATCTCTGCCTGATGGTTCTGCCATGACCAGCACCAGCTTCAGTAGTTACGGGAATCCTAATCATCACCAGGTAACCTCTTCAAAAACGGTCTATGCTGATGGTTCTGCTCGTGAAACCACGTACCAGTATGCCCATGAAAAAGGAAACCAGAAGTTGATCAATGCTAATATGATCGGTGTTCCGCTGGAAACTGCTGTAACTAAAATACAAAATGGGAATAGTCCTTCCGGAAAAATCATCTCCAAAATGGAAACCCGTTATGATGATCCTGCAACTTTATTTCCTACATCTGTCATTTCTACCGGACTTCAGAGTAATACAACTACCGAAGTTATGTATGATCAATATGATTCCAAAGGGAATATCCAGCAGTATACTACAAAAGATGGTATTCCTACTGTTATTATCTGGGGATATAATAAGACTCAGCCCATTGCGGAGATAAAAGGTGCAAAATTAACAGATATACTACAGTCACTGATTAATTTGATTGTCAATGCTTCCAATACAGATGAGCTGGCCGAAATCAATAATGATGAAACAGTACTCTTAAAAGCATTGAGAAGTTTTAGAGAGAGGCTTCCAGAATATCAGATCTCTACATATACTTATGACCCGCTTGTAGGAATTAGAAGCATTACTCCGCCGTCGGGGATTACAGAATTCTATTATTATGATTCTGCTAACCGCCTTGACAAGGTAATAGATGCCAATGGAAAGATCCTGAAGGAAATGAAATACAACTATAAAAACTAAAACCGATGAAAAAAATAATAATCCCTATAAGCATGCTGCTGATTACCCATTCAGTGCATGCCCAGCTTACCCCGCTCCCTAATATGGAGAATTATATACAGACCAAAACCTATCTGGATTATAATGGATCTGTTCCTACAAAATCTTCTGAAACAGTAGGATATTTCGATGGCTTGGGAAGAGCCAAGCAGGTTGTGAATGTAAAAGCTTCCCCATTAGGAAGAGATGTAGTCACTCACATCGAATATGATCAGTTTGGAAGACAGACAAAAGATTACCTTCCTGTCCCACAATCAGGAACTCAGAATGGTACCATTATTACCAATCCTTTATCCAATGCAACCCAACCAGGGATTTATGGGTCAGAAAAGATCTATTCGGAAAAGATGCTGGAAAAATCACCTTTGGACAGAATCATGCAGCAGATTCAGCCTGGTAACGACTGGGCCAATAAACCTGTAGGATTTTCATATGAAGCCAATATGGCTAATGAAGTATATCAGTATACCACAAAAACAACATGGGAGAACGGAGCTACCAAAAGCGAGCTTATTCTGGCTTCAGCTACTTCCTTCTATGCTCCCGGAACATTGTATAAAAATGTAGTAACTGATGAAGACGGAAATAAAACCGTGGAGTTTAAGAATGGAAAAGGTCAGACCCTGATGGTAAGAAAGATCATTACCAATGCATATATAGACACTTATTATGTGTATAATGAATATGACCAGTTGGCTTTTGTTATTTCCCCCAACGCTGTTAATAAACCAATAAATGAAACATTACTTAATGATCTCTGCTACCAATACCGCTATGATAGTAGAAACCGTCTGGTTGAAAAGAAATTACCCGGCAAAGGTTGGGAATTGATGGTGTATGATAAAGCAGACAGGTTGATTTTGACACAGGACGCTGTAATGGGATCCAAAGGTAAATGGCTTCTCACTAAGTATGATATTTTGGGAAGAGCGATCTATACAGGAGTACTGGTATCAACAGCCAAAAGAGCAGTATTACAGGATCTTATTAAAGACCTGGTCATTACCGAACCTCGCAGTGCCCAGGGATTTATCAGAAATGGGATGACGATTTATTATGTCAATAATTATTTCATGGTGGATACAGAAAGTATTCTAAGTGTCAATTATTATGATACTTATCCTGGATATACCTTTAATCCGCCATTTCCTTCCACCATTCAGGGAGTCACTACTTTAACGGAAGAACCTTCATCGGAAGGAAGAAGTACCAAAGGGCTTCCTGTGATGAGTCTGGTAAAGAATATAGAAAATGACAGTTGGACTAAAAACTACACCTATTATGACACCAAAGCAAGAGCTATTGGAGCGTATTCTATCAATCATTTAGGGGGTTATAGCCAAACAGAATCCAAGCTGGATTTTGTCGGAGTAGCTCAAAATGTTGTTACCAGACATAAAAGACTGGCAACCGATACAGAAACAGTGATCATAGAAAACTTTGAGTATGATCACCAGAACAGACTGCTTGTCCACAAACATCAGGTGAATTCCAATCCTGTGGAAATCCTTACCCAGAATACATACAATGAACTTTCCCAGCTTGAATCTAAAAAAGTGGGTGGAATTTCTGTAGGAACTCCGCTTCAGCAGATTGATTATAAATACAATATCAGAGGCTGGATGACTAAAATTAATGATCCTGCTAACCTGAATGGGAAACTGTTTGGGTATGAAATAAAATACACTAATCCAGTTAATCCACTCTATGCCACTGCAAGATACAACGGTAATATCGCAGAAATAGACTGGAATACCTCCAACAATAATGTATTGAAAAGATATACCTATGATTACTATGCAGATAATAAACTGAAGTTTGGGCATTATTCCGAACCCTGGGCAACAGCACCTCAAAACAGCTTTTACAGTGAGTATATTATTTATGACCTGAACGGAAATATCAGTCAGTTATACCGTAATGCTAAGAACTCCACTACTGGAGCGGCAATGCAGATTGATGATCTTACCTATAGCTATACTGGAAACAGGTTACAGACGGTAACAGATGGCACCCAGAATAATGCAGGTTATGAAGGAGGAGGTAATATTATTGAGTATGACCTGAATGGGAGTATGACCAGTATGAAGGATAAAGGAATTACATCCATCGCTTACAATTTTCTCAATCTTCCTGATAAAATGATCATGCTACAGTCCGGAGTAGGTCTTACTTATTTATATGGAGCCAATGGTACAAAACTTCAGAAAGTAAACTCAACTTATGAATGTGGTATTGTAGATTGCTATACTGTCAATGCTGTCTCAGATTATCTGGATGGCTTCCAGTATATGAGTACTTCTATAAGCAGAGGTAATGGTGGTGATACTGAGTTATTGTCTAAAAGTCGGGAAATGTCTAAGGCAATGGAGATCCAGGCCTATACACTCAATGATACTATTGTCCCAGCTACAGCAAGAGGTTCTTTGGGACAAACAAAGAATCCCAATCTTTCTTTTTTTTCAACAGCAGAAGGGTATTATGATTATCAAAAAGATCAGTATATTTACCAATACAAGGATCACCTTGGCAATGTGAGAATAAGTTTCGGAAGAAACAGCGCAGGTGCTCTTGAAATCACAGATGCCAATGATTACTATCCATTTGGGATGAATCACCTCAATACCGGAAATACATTTTTTGGTCAGGGTACTTATAAGAACTACAAGTACAATGGCAAAGAGTTGCAGGAGACGGGAATGTATGACTATGGAGCAAGGATGTACATGCCTGATTTGGGAAGATGGGGAGTTGTGGACCCGTTGGCAGAGCAATATTACACAATGTCTCCATATAATTATACTATGAATAGTCCTATAAATTACATTGATCCTTTTGGATTAGATGTTTATAAATTGGGCAAAGATGGTTCTATAGAAAGAGTTTCTGATTCTAAGGATGATGTAGTTTATGCAGCTAATCAATTTGATAAAAAAGGAAATCTAAATAAAAATGCCAAAGGTTTTACAGTTGGTAAACAGGGATATATTGCAGATAATACCATCAAAGGTAATATTACTGATGAAAATGGAAATATTGTAAAACAATATAGTATAATAAGTTTTAGTAATCAAGATACGGCTTTAGGCTTACATGAATATATTTCAAATAATACAGATGCTGAATTTGCTATTGGATCTGGTTTAAAGAATGGAGTTGAGCAAACTGTAGTTGGAAAAAATGGAGCTTTAGGTGATCCTGCAAGTACAGGTAGCGTTTCAATAAGTCCTTATCTAAGTTATTTTGATTCGAATTCAATATCATTATTTGGCCATAATCATCCAGATAGGGCATTTGAAATCGAACCTTCAGGATATGATGTACGAATGACTGGATGGAAAGGAAAAGACTATACATCTTTTGAAAATGTAAATAATGATATTGGAAAGCCAGTAAAAAGCGGAGACAAAAATACTAGTTCTCTTTTTCCAAAGACAGCTACATTATTTATGTATAATCCACAATATTTTACTGGCTCAAAAACAGTATACTATAATCAAGAAAAAGTGACTTCAATAAAAAATGGCTATCATAAAAATATGAAAAAATGAAAAACTTAATTACGATTTTATTACTATTATTATTCTCCATTTTTCATTCGCAAATAAAATGTGATAAGTTGGGTGAAATAACAGAAAATATTATAAATCTTTACGTTAAAGATACATTAAAAACTTCTTTTAAATCAGGAGATTTTATAGCAGTTAGTGTTTTTTCTGATTCAATATCTAATAAGAATAGCTTGTACATTGAGACTATAGAAAAAGATTTTAAACTTTATAAAAATACGCCTAATTATCGATGGTTTACAGTTGGGGGTAAGAAAATGATTATTTTTTGTGGTTTAGGCTCTAATGATAGATGTAATAACTATTTTGAAACATTAAATTTTAAAAGAAAAGAAGATAATATAGAATTATTGGATATATCAACTTCTTCATATGAATTGGATGGAGAAATTAAACTTTGGAAATTACTTCTGAATAAAAACTATAAAATTATTAGTGTTAATGGTAAGGTAATTGAGTCTGAAATTTCTAACCCTCGAGATTTTAAAATATTCCTTAAGAAGTATTCTAATCTAAAACTTTATCAAATGGTTGAAAATGGAATAATTGTTTACCCTAAACCGAATAAGTGATTCTTCGCTTCGCTTCGCTTATACTTTTAATAATTATAAGTACAACGGTAAAGAGCTACAAAAGACCGGGATGTATATGCCGGATCTGGGAAGATGGAGTGTTGTTGATCCGTTGGCGGAGAAGATGACAAGACATAGTCCTTACAATTATGCTTTTAATAATCCTCTAAGATTTATAGATCCAGATGGAAGAGCTCCATTAACTGATTATAAACTTCTACAAGGTGGGAAAATTGAAAGAGTAGACAAAGAAGATGGAAGCGAAAAAAATAGTACAGATACTATATATGCTACTGACGAAAAAGGTAACATAAATAAAAGTAAATCTATTACAATCAATAAGGATGTTATAGGCAACAGATTAGATGGAAGGTCAACAATTCGCGAAGGAGATAAATCAAGGATTACGGATTCTTCTGTATATATCTCTACAGATAAGAAGTCAATGAAAAGTTTTTTTAATTTCATTAAAGATAATGTAAGAAATGAGTTTAGTTTGGCAGGATATAAAAATGTAAAAGACGGAGGAAAAGAAGTTTTTGCAATTTCCACAGAATATAAAAAATCTCAAGAGGGTGTTGGAGGTTATTTAGCCTGGCAAATTTTAAATAATAAAAATATGAAGATGACAGAGTTTACTCATTTACATCCTGGAGGCACACTTGTTCCATCAGGGTTCAATGGTTATGGTTTACCAAAAGAAGGAGATAGAGGAAATAAAATACTTTTTGAAAACGATTTTTACGAAAATAGAACACCTGATAATTTTAAAATAGTTGTACCAAATTCAAACGAAACAATAATTTATGATTCCTACAAATTTGATATTAAAAAATAAGATCATTATAATTTTTTTACTAATAGTATCCTCCTGTAAATCGACAGATAATAATATTAGTAACATTGTAACCGACGAGGCTGAAAAAATGATAGAAAATTCTTCGAAAATTAAAAGTGAAGATGATGTATTATGCCTTTATAGTACAGTCAGAAATAATGATTCTATAGTAGGAATCGCTTATGGTATGCCTACTTTTGAAAAAAATAAATATTATTTAAAAAAAGTTAGTAACACTCCTTTACTTATTGAAAAAAATATCTATTTAAAATATTTCAAAAGTGAAAACTTGAATATTTGTAATGAGACTAAATATTTTAGAGGGGAAAATTATTTTCCTAATATTGGAGAACCATATTTTGTCAATATATTTATAAAAAATGGCAAAGTACAAAAAGTAGAAAGGCAAAATATTCCTGAAAAATAACAATGAGTTTAATTATTAAAGCCACTAATCTTGGTGGCTTTAATAAATATAAGTACAACGGCAAAGAGCTACAAGAGACCGGGATGTATGATTATGGAGCGAGGTTCTATATGCCGGACTTGGGAAGATGGGGTGTTGTTGATCCATTAGCAGAAAAGATGACGAGACACAGCTCTTATAATTATGCTTTTAATAATCCTATAAGATTTATAGATCCAGATGGAAGACAGGGTAAAGATATTATTCTATCATTAGGACATGATAAATGGGGAGCAGAGATAAATGTAAGATATGATGGAGGAAAATTGTATGAATATTCTAATGGAAAACGGACAAATACTGAATATAATGGTGATGTTTCAAAAGTAAGTAGTATTGTATCTGATTTAAATAAATTAAGTACAAACTCAGTTGGAAAGTCAGAACTGATCGATTTTTTTTCAAAAGAAGGAAATGATGTGAAAATTAGAGCGAATACAGCTCCTGGAGCTGTAAATGAATATTTAGATGATTTAGGAACAGTTGTAGTAAACGGACAAACCGTTTCAATGGCGACAACTTCAGGAATGCAAAATGCTGATTCATATGTAGTGTTAGGACACGAACTTGGGCATGCTAAATCAGATATTTCTAAACAAAAAGGGAGGGATGATGTTTGGTATACTACACCTAGTGGCAGATCACTAACAGTTGATGAAATAAATGCCTCTCATATTGAAAATAAAATCAGAAAAGCTGATGGTCTTCCTTTAAGAACACAATATAATCCTAATAGAACAGATACATCTATTTTAACTTCTGATAATAAAAAGAGTTTATATATAGATAAAAGTGAAAATTACCCAACAAACAAACCAATTAAAAAAGATAATTATGAATATTAAAAGTACCATAATGATATTTATTATTACAATTTTCTTTACTGGTTGTAAAATAAAAAGTCAATGTAATATTTATTCAAGTATAATAAATAAAAGTATCAAATCCGACTACAACAAATTTTTAAAAGAAAATGTTAGTAAAATTAAAGCTGGAGAAATTAAAATTGATCCATTAGAGTATTATATTAATTTTAATAGTTGTAATAGGAAAAATATTTTATTTTCATTTCCTAAAGACTCCATCTTTGTAATGGAAAATAATGTAGATGATGATTATGCAGGTACAATTGTAAATTCAACTAGTATCTATAAGAATAATAAGGTCTTTTTCTTTAGATCGACAAATCAAAATATAGATTCTTTAAATCTTGATAAGGATTATATTTTAAATAACTCTTCCTATGCATATATTTTGAAACTAAAACAAGGCAAGTTATTGAGGACCAAAGTACTTCAGAATTCTAAATGTATCCCGTTAAAAGATATGACATATATTTCATTAATTGTTGATAAAAAACTAAAGAAAATTTATAGAGTTTGTTCAGAGGAATTTGTGGGATTATAAAATGATTGACATACTACTAACAATATAAGTACAACGGCAAAGAGCTACAAGAGACCGGGATGTATGATTATGGAGCGAGGATGTATATGCCGGATTTGGGTAGATGGGGAGTAGTGGATCCGCTTGCTGAAAAGATGACAAGACACAGTCCATACAATTATGCATTTAACAATCCGTTGAGATTTATTGATCCTGATGGAAGAGAACCCGTTAATGATTATATATTTAAGAATGGTAAATTGATTGGAGTTAATTTAAACAACAATGAGGATAGGTATTTTAATGTTGTTTCCAAAGATTCTTATTCCCACACAACCACAATAGATGGTAAAACAGAATATTTACGAGAAGATAAAAAACCTAACTATTCAGTTGTATCAGTTTATACGGAAATAGAGGGAGCTGTTGGTCACTCTGGATTAGGGTATGATGGAAAAGTATTTGGTTTTTATCCTACTGACGGAAATAATACAGGCAGTTATGAAATGAATGAATGGTGGGGAACACCTTTGGTTATGGATACCAAATCTACTACAGAATTTAGTAAGAAATATTCTAATTCTAATGCATTCTTCTTTAAAACAACTAATGAGCAAAAAGAGAGTTTAGTAGAAGCTGTTAACGATAGAGTATCCGAACTTAAAAAGAATCCTGAAAATTATAGTCTTCAATCAAATAACTGTACAACAAATGTTTGTTCTTTACTACAAAAAAGTGGAATCAGTTCTGTAGATGTTGTCAGACCAGGAAGATTAGATTCAAAAATGAAAGAGTCGAATGCTGTAGGTAGTATTATTAGACAAAGGCCTTTAATTAACATTAATCGCTCTGCTCCTCTAGGTAGAAAACTTTATGGAAATGAATAGTCAGATTTGCATGTTTTATAATTATTATAGTTTTAAAAAATGAAAATAAATAGAATATTTACTTGTATCTCTTTAATATTGATATTATTCTTATTTATAGATTTAGCTATATTTAGAATTAATACTATGCCTAAACTAACTGAAATTAATCATGAAGATTTTATAAAAGAAGCTAACAATATAAAAGATTTAGATCTTGCTAAAACAGAATTAAAAAGATGGATTAATAATAAGTATGATATGGTTGAAAGACAAAATAATCTATATATGAAGTACTTATATATTGGCATTATTTTGTTATTAATAGAAGTTATTAAATTAATTTTTGGAAAAAAAAGAGTGTGAAAAATTTTTCATTGCTGGAGCAAGCGTTCCACTGAGACTCGGATAAAAGTAAAACCACTGTATTTGGCGGTGGTTTTCTTGTTCTGTTTTGTAAATGAAAACAGAACAAGAAAAATAAATCTTCAGGATAATACTTAAGAATAGAACGATCTGTCTGACCTGTCGTACCGAATCTGCTTTTGAAGAACAGGCTTACGGAAATCTCGGAACAACCTTTCCTAATATAGGAAATCCCCCAGCATGGAAACTGGATTTTGCACCCACTTCAGAAGGCTTTTACAGTTTCACAGAAAGCTGTTATTTTCACCAGTATAAAGATAAAGATATGATAATATATTGCGCTACGGATATTAATGTAGTAATACCATTTGAACATTTAAATGGTATCTCATTAGAAAATTTAAATCTTCATAGAGCAAATCTAGAAGATGCCGATTTGACAGGTTCAAGTTTTAAAAACTCTAATCTTAGAGGGGCAATTTTATTCAATGCAAAAATGAACGGGTGTAATTTAGAATCAGCTAACTTAATTGTTGCTGATTTAAGAAATACGGATTTATCAAATGCAGTATTAAAGAATAGTACATCAATTTCCACTTTATTTGAAAATGCAAATTTTGAGGGAGCAAATATTGAAGGAGCAAATTTTCGAAATGCAAATTTAAAAGGAGCAAATTTTGAATATGTTTTAGGAATTGAAAATGCAATATTTGAAAAAGCTGTATTTGATACTAAAACGAAATGGCCTGAATATTTTAATGTTAAAAATTCTAGAGATGAACAAAAGTAGTTATAGCCCCACAGATATCGTGGACTTGAAGTCCGCGATTGATAGTAAAAATAAACCCATCACAATTGCAGTGGATTTTATGTTATAAAGTACCGGCATTTTTAGCGAAAATTGGTAAGCATTTTTTCTCCGAGCCTGAAAATGGTTTGCTTATCTTTCTTTTTGGGCTGCTCTATGAAACGAATCTGTTCAGGTTCAGTTTTATTTGCCAAAATTATTTCTTTAGGAATAGAACCGTAGCAATTAATAATCTGATCAATCGATATGTCAAAAGTTGTATCATTTTCTATAGCACTATGCAGATAATAAACTGAAGTTTGGGCATTATTCTGAGTCCTGGGCAACAGCTATAACAAGCACTTAAATGGCTTGTCAGATCATTTAAAAAGAAAATTTACTCACAAGAGTAAAAGCATCATATTTTCAATAATAGCAAAAAAAACATTACGGGCTTTTCTATATTAACTAGGAGAAATCACCATATTACAAAAAACTGCTATATTTACCCTCAATTAATAATACTTTTAACCAAACGAATGAATTTTCCGGATATGAGAAAATGCCTGATACCTTAAAGAAGATTGGGCTTAATGAGAATGAATTATCAAAATTAGATAAATTAAAATGGGTAGTGACCGAAAAAGTTCATGGTGCTAATTTTAGTTTTTCTTATCAAGATCATAAGCTTCAATATGCCAAAAGAAGGGAATATCTTAATTGGGGAGATGATTTTTTTGGATTTCAGCTTGTTGTTAATCAGTTAGAAAGTACGATAATCAGCTTATTTGAGCATTTGAGTGCTGTAATTCCGGGGAGCAGGTATATTATCTACGGAGAATTGTTTGGAGGGAAATATCCTCACCCTGATGTTCAGGATGTTGAACATGTACAGGCGATCCAAACAGGAGTCTATTACGCTCCGGATATCCATTTTTATGCTTTTGATATAGGAATCGTCAATGAACAGGGGACAAAGTATTATCTTGATTATGAAACTGCAGTCTCTTATTTTGAGCAATTTGGTGTTCCTTATGTAAAACCTTTATTGATAGGGAAGTTTAATGAAGTTCTGAACTTTAATACCAGGATAAATTCTCCTATTCCCACCCAACAGTTTAACCTTCCGAAATTGGAACAAAACCTGATAGAAGGAGTTGTGATCAAACCTTATAATTTGAAAAATATCGAATTATTATCCAATCGGCCGATTATCAAACTGAAAAATCCGGAATTTGATGAAGAAGAGAAATTCCATAAAGCTGAGAAATGGTCATTTATTCCTGATATTTCTTCGAAAGCTGAAAATCTTTCCTTTATTATTGATGAATTAAGAACGTATGTGTCACAAAATCGGCTGGAGAGTGTGCTGTCTAAAGTAGGGGCCTTGGATATCAATAATATGCTTCGTATCTCTGAAATTAAATCTGAATTTTTACAGGATATTATTACTGATTTTAATGAAAATAATGGTGATCTGCTCAAAGAACTGGATCTCGAAGATCAGAGATGGATTACTGAAAGACTTCATTCTGAAATTCAGAAAATAATTTCAATCGCGGCAGAATAAAAATAATGTAATACAGATAAATAAAAAACAGAGCAGTTTGCTCTGTTTTTTTATTAATAGGTTATCTCTCAATCATAATATTTTTAACGAACGTCTGTTCCCCAACTTTTAAAATCCCTACATAAACACCTCTTTCCAAGGTAGAAACATTAATTTTAGTTTCATTATTCACTTTCAATAAAGTTCTTCCTGATATATTTGTTATTTCAAAGCTGAAATTTGCTGTTTTATCAGGCAATTCAATATTAAGAATATTGCTGGCAGGGTTAGGGTAGAGCTTTATATTTTCCAATGAGTTTTGTGGAGCTGTTTTATTTGCGCCTAAGGTTGTGGAAGCTGTTGCAAAATGCTGTAAAGCACCCACAGTAGCCTTTCCTATATTATAAACATAAACAGGATCTACATTCGCAAAAGTATCCTTGGTAGTATGAGGATAGCTGCTTCTTATTCTTTCAAAAAAACCGGTGATCACTTCACCCTTTCGTTCAAAAGGAATATAATCGGTGTCTTCAGCAGGATCTACAGCAGTCTGAAGCGGAGAATAGAGTGCTGTACAGTTTCTGAGCTGTTGGGTTACTGCAGCAGATGCAGCATTATTACTTGAAACACCGCCTTGGTCTTCATCACAGTATACGGTATTGTTGTTATTTCCTTTTACACCACCTACCTGATCCAGGTTGAAAACAAGTTTTATATCCAGTTTACGGACGCCGCCCTGGTAAGCAACATTATTAACATAATGACTGCTGCCTATCAATCCTTGTTCTTCTCCGGAAAAATGAATAAACTTAATAGAATACTCTGTAGGAACATTTTTCAATATTCTGGCAGCTTCCAGAATGATAGACGTTCCACTGCCATTATCATTTACTCCAGGTCCATAAATTGTATCGAAATGCCCACAGATAATCACATACTTGTTTGGATAAAGCGTTCCTGTTTTAGTAATGATTAAATTCTTTGAATTCGTTGAACCATAGGTAAAAGGACTTTCCTCAATCTGACTGGCAGTATATCCGTAAGACAGATATTTGTTTTTGATCCATGTTAAAGTATTTGCATTGGCTACTGATCCTGTCTTTTTTATACCCAGATTGCCGAACTCCTGAAGATTTGTAGTAATATTAGTTTGAGTAACCATATCAGCCCGGTCTTTATAAGCCTGAATAAAAGTTTGAGCACTCATAGCTTGCATAAT
This sequence comes from Chryseobacterium sp. BIGb0232, assembly GCF_024810195.1. Taxonomy (NCBI): domain Bacteria; kingdom Pseudomonadati; phylum Bacteroidota; class Flavobacteriia; order Flavobacteriales; family Weeksellaceae; genus Chryseobacterium; species Chryseobacterium sp. BIGb0232. The sequence goes on along the minus strand of NZ_JANUEH010000003.1, from coordinate 128,056 downwards.
CAGTGAAGTGCATAAAAATGTGGTAATTCTTTTCATATAAATTTATTTATTTGGTACCACGAATGTAGTAAATAAATCACAATAAAGTGTGTAATATTTTATGAATGCCATAGTATTTTATTTGGAATATATAAAATAGAGTAGTGATTCTGCAGAATGCTTATAAATACGGTTAATTGAAAACTAAACCCTTTGAAGGGTTTCAAAGGGTTTAATGTATTTAAAATGAAAATTGTTAAGGTTGAAAAATTACTTGGCAATAATAACTTTTCTTACCACAGTCTGATCTCCAGCTTTTATAACACCAACATAAGCACCATTTTCAAGACTGGAGACATCAATTCTTTTTTTATTGGAAGTTTTAAGGAGTGAGTGTCCCTGAAAATCTGTAACTTCAAAACTGAAATTTTTAACGTTAGAATCAGGAAATTGAATACTGATAAAATTTTTAGTAGGATTTGGGTAAAGCTTTATGTTTTCCAATGTATTTTTTGGACGAACTTCATCCGTTCCTAATGTTCCTGAAGCAACAGCAAAATGTTGTAAAGCACCAACAGCCGCTTTTCCTATATTATAAATATATACGGGATCTGTATTGGCAAAAGTGTCGTTGCCTGTATGCGGAAAGTTACTTCTGTTCCATTCAAAGAAACCTGTAATGGTTTCTCCTTTGTTTTCAAAAGGGATGTAATCTGTATTTTCAGCAGGGTCTACATCTGTCTGAAGTGTAGAATAGAGTGTGGTACAGTTTCTGAGCTGTTGAGTTACTGCAGCAGAAGCTGCATTATTACTGGAAACACCACCTTTATCTTCATCACAGAATACGGTATTATTATTATTTCCTTTTACACCACCTACCTGATCCAGGTTAAAAACAAGTTTAATGTCAAGAACACGGTTATTACCCTGGTAAACAACATTATTCACATAATGGAAACTTCCCAGAAGTCCCTGTTCTTCTCCAGAGAAATGAATGAATTTAATAGAATATTCAGTAGGTATCGTTCTTAAAATTCTTGCTGCTTCTAAAATAATGGAAGTACCGCTGCCATTGTCATTCACTCCGGGGCCATTGATGGTATCAAAATGTCCACAAATGATAACGAATTTATCGGGATACACCGTTCCTGTTTTCGTAATGATTAAATTTTTGGAACTGCCACCCCAAAAAGTAAAGGGATCTTCTTCCATTTGGTTGGCAGTATATCCATAAGAAAGATATTTGTTTTTAAGCCAGTTTAATGCATTGGCATTGGCTTGAGAACCTGTTGTTTTAATTCCCCAACCCGCAAACTCCTGAAGATTGGTAATAATATCCGTTTGGGAAACAGCATCAGCCCTATTTTTATAGGCCTGGATAAAACTTTGGGCTTCTATAGTATAGGTTGCTATGGCAGTTAATAAAAAAGCAGTAATTTTTTTCATCATACAATCTTTATTAGAATTATTATTACACTTCAAGGGAACAACTGATTCATTATTGAAGGCTGGTTATTTATCAATGATTACCTTCTTAATGATATGATTTTGAGCTGTTTTTACAGATACCATATAAACTCCTTTATTTAATGAGGTAGTGTCTATGTTCCGCTGGTTTTCTGTACGGAGTAATACATTCCCTGTCATGTCAGAAAGTTCAATATTGAAAGGTAGATTACTTTGAGGGAGCTCAACCGTTAGCAGATTCTTTGCAGGATTAGGATAAATGTTGACTGTCTCCAAATCCTTTTGTGCAGCAGTTTCGTGAGTTCCCAGAATGTCATTAGATGTAGAGGCAACGGCAAAATGTTGTAATGCACCTACAGCCGCTTTTCCTACATTAAACACATATACAGGATCGATATTGGCCAAAGTATCATCCGCAGAATGCTCATTATTACTTTTGATACGCTCATAAAACCCGGTAATTGTATATCCTTTTTCCTCAAAAGGGATATAGTCTGAGCTATAGGCATTGGAAATATAAGTCTGAAGAGGAGAGTAGAGGCCGGTACATACTGCCAGTTCCTGCGTTGCAGCAGCAGATGCCGCATTGTTAGCAGATTGCCCGCTAATATCTTTTTCACAGGTAATGGTATTGTTGTTATTTCCCAATTGACCACCTACCTGATCAATATTAAAGACAAGTTTAATATCCTGTTTCCGTACATTTCCCTGATAAGCAATATTATCAGCATAATGATAGCTGCCTATCAGACCCTGTTCTTCTCCGGAAAAATGAATAAATTTAATAGAGTATTCTGTAGGAATATTTCTTAATATTCTAGCTGCCTCCAAAAGAATAGAAGTGCCACTTCCATTGTCACTTACTCCTGGTCCTACTATAGTATCATAATGTCCGCAGATAATAATATACTTATCAGGATACACCGTACCTGTTTTAGTAATCACTAAATTTTTGGAATCGCCTCCCCAGAAGGTAAACGGATCTTCCTGTATCTGGTTTGCTGTATATCCATAACTAATATATTTATTTTTAAGCCAGTTAAATGCATTGGTATTTTCTGATGATCCGGTCGTTTTTACCCCAAGATTAGAAAACTCAAGAAGGTTGTTATTAATATTTGCCTGAGAAACCATATCCGCTCTGGTCTTATAAGACGGTATTAGATTTTGTGCTCCAATATGGTGTAATGCTAAGGATGTAAATAAAAAAACAGCTATTTTTTTCATTTATTCAATTGAATTATTTTTCAATTGCTAATATATGAATTAATCATTATTTATTTCGCTTAATTAGCTTTATTAATCGCTATTTAATTGATTTTTCAATAATGATTTATCTTGTTGTATTATTGATCTTAAAACTAATTTAATTTTCATCAGATTATCTAATTATCATATTATTTTTTATACCATGGAGCCATTAAGCTATATAAACAAAAAAATCCCGGAAAAATCCGGGACTTATATTGATAACAAAAATAGTATTCTACATTATTTTACTTGATCTACAACAGCTTTGAAAGCTTCAGGGTGATTCATTGCTAAATCTGCTAAAACTTTTCTGTTAAGCTCAATGTTGTTCTTTTTAAGAGCTCCCATAAATTGAGAGTAAGACATTCCGTGCTCTCTAGTTCCCGCGTTGATACGAGTGATCCAAAGTGCTCTGAAGTTTCTTTTCTTCTCTTTTCTACCACGGTAAGCATATTGCATTGCTTTTTCTACCGCGTTTTTAGCTACAGTCCAAACGTTCTTTCTTCTACCGAAAAAACCTTTAGCTTGCTTAAAAATTTTCTTTCTGCGAGCTCTTGAAGCTACTGCATTTACTGATCTTGGCATAATTTAAATTGTTTTTTTTGAAAAGGGCGGTAACAAATGTTACTCTTAATTGGCACCGTTTCAGGGTTAAAATTTTGAATTTGTTTTTGAATTCTTATAAACCGAATATAGATTTATAAAAACTACTTAATTGCTAATTGACGTTGAACGCTTTTCTCATCCACTTTAGCTACGTAAGAAGTAGTAGTAAGATTTCTCTTCTGCTTAGTTTCTTTCTTAGTTAAGATGTGGCTTTTGTAAGCGTTTTTTCTTTTGATCTTACCTGTTCCAGTAAGAGCAAAACGTTTCTTAGCACCTGATTTCGTTTTTAATTTTGGCATTGTTTTGCTTTTTTATTGTTTTTGTTATCAATATCTGTTTTGGCTACTCCTAAAGACGTTAGGAATAATAGTGTGCAAAAGTACGAAAAAAAAGTGATACCCGAAAGGAATTTTTAAGTTTCAGAGGAAGTCTCTTGTATTGATACCATGAATGCATGAATAAAAGAAATTCATGCATTCATGGTACTATAAATTTTTCTGTCTGAAATTTGTCGTTACAGGTGAGTTGTGAATGAATTAAATAATGATCATTAATAAATCCATCACATTCATAACGCGGATAAGTTCCAGTTGCTTGATCTATTTCATTGAAGAAATCAGTTAGGCTTCAGAAAAACTATCATCACATCAGGATAGCACACAGTGTATTTTTAAGATTTGATAAACTCCAAAAGATCTCTGTTGATGGTTTCTGCTTCTGTAGTAGGCATTCCATGAGGGAAACCAGGATAAGAAATCAGCTTTCCGTTTTTAAGTAAGGTAGCAGCTACTTTTCCCGTGGTTTCAAAAGGGACGATCTGATCATCTTCGCCATGCATTACCAGTACAGGTATTTCCACACTTTTAAGGTTTTCTGTAAAATCTGTTTCAGAAAAAGCTTTTACACAATCGTAATGCGCCTTAATAGAACCGCTCATTCCCTGTCTCCACCAGTTTCGCTGGATTCCTTCAGACACTTTTGCCCCTTCTCTGTTATACCCGTAAAAAGGGAAAGTTATATCAATAAAGAACTGCTGTCTGTGGTTGGCTGTATTGTTTCGGATATCATCAAAAACAGCAATGGGAACTCCATTAGGATTACTCTCATTCTGAACCATAATGGGCGTTACCGCACTTACCAAAACTGCTTTGGAAGCCCTTCCTTTTCCATATTTGGCAACATATCGGATCACTTCACCACCACCAGTGGAATGGCCAATGTGAATAACGTCTTTCAGTTCCAATGCCTCTACAATTTCTGCCACATCTGAAGCATAGGTGTCCATATCATGGCCATAAGGAGTTTGTTCAGATCTTCCATGTCCTCTTCTGTCATGGGCAATAACCCTGTAACCCTGCTCCAGAAAGAAAAACATCTGTGCATCCCAATCATCACTGGATAATGGCCAGCCATGATGAAAAAATAAGGTTTCGCCTTTTCCCCAGTCTTTGTAATAGATTTCTGTTCCGTCTTTTAGTCTTAGTGTGCTCATTGTTTTTATTTTTAGATTAGTTTATTCCACTTTTTATATTCACAAATGTAGATAGGAAATCTTCAGAATACATTGATGTAAGATAATAATTGATCGGAATAAAAAAAGCGGGCAAACCTATCATTAACGTTAATTTAACACCCTGAGATCAGGAAGACTATTAAAAAACGAAGTATGAAACAGAAACCGTTTTACCTGTTATAAAATATAGCTGATAATCGGGATTGTATTATGTTTTACACCTCTTTAATATTGATGAATATTTCGGAGTATGAAAACAATAGTATGTAGTATCTTTTTTATGTTAACCTCGGTTATGGCCTGTACACAGGAAAAAACAAACAAATCTTTACCAGATGCTTCAAAAATGAAGAATATAAATAGTGTCCCATTTTTAACCAGGCAGAAACTTTTTATGTACGTAGATAAAACAAGCCTCAAACCTGTCATCAATCAAAAATTCAAAAGCGCATCCGTATTTACTTCTACAGGTTTTGCTGTTGTTGTAAATGAAAAAAATGAATATGCAGCCATCGATGAAAATGGAAAGATCGTATTAGGCTTTTCAGCTGAAGAAATCAATTTGAATGTGATCAACGGGCTTACATTTTATAAAAAAGATATTGAATATGAGAAGAAAATGCCGGTCTGGAAATGGGATTGGAATATTATGGGAAGTGGCATTAAAAAAGAACAGACCTATCACAAAATAGAAATTGGAGTAGTAGAAAGTCAGCAAGTGCTACTCAGTGAAGATGTTCCATATTTAGAAGATAATTATTATCTCAACTTCATTTCTGTGGACGAGACCCATGTATTTTGGAACGGAACTCTTTATGAAGTTAAAAAGAACCGCTTACATAAAGTTGAAAACAATATTGCAGAGCTGTTAGAAAATAAACGGTGGCTCAAAGGCTCAAATGAAGAATTTTCAATGTATGGATTAAATCAAAAAAAAGCAATTCACAGCGGATTAAAAGGCTCTGAAACCCTTTCAGTAAAGTTTGAAAAAGAAGCCATAACACTGAATGAAGTCAATAAAGAACGGTATGCTCCGGAAGTACCTAAGCTTTTAGCAGATAACAAAACCAATGATGTTTACATTTTCCCACAATATGAAAAGGTATTTCCCAGGAAAATTACAAAAGCAACATCTTCGCATATTGAGTTTATTAGAAAAACTTCTTTAGTGTATTCGATCACCAATTCCCCTTATTTTTTATTGGGTGTTTTTAATTATGATCATGACATTTGGGCTTATAGCTGGCTTTATATCGATACTGAAGGGAATATTACGGATTCCATTGGTAGCTATGATTTTAAAGTCTTGGACCGGGTCGGAAATTTGGTGTGGCCAGATAGAAAAATGATTTTGCCCGATGAGTTCATTAACAAAGACTGGAAATTCGGAAAAATAAAATACTATAGCGGAATGGAGGACTGCTACCTTATCGCAATTGAAGATGAAAAGAAACGGAGAACCATTGGATTGTGGAACAGCCGTGAAAAGATCTGGGAAATAAAACCTCAATACTATGATATTTCAGTTTTGGATACTGAGAAACAAATCTATGCACTTCAAAAAGAACAAGCCGGATTGTATACACTTTTGGACAATAAGACTAAGAAGAGTATCGGATCAAAAGCTTATAAGTCTATTAATTCAGAAGGGATGGTGAGTATTAAAAATACTTTAGGAGAAACTGTGTATTATTATATTGATGTGTATTCAGGAAAAGAATATAAAGAATGATAAATATTGCCGGAAGCTGGAAGAAGGAGGCTGGAAGTTACCTTCTGTCATAATTAGCAATGATCATTTTGTAATTAAATTACTTTAAAAGATCAACTATTATTCTTTATGTTCATCATGACTTCCTTCTTCCAGCTCCCCGCTTCCAACTATTGCATTCTAACCCATTAAAAACCACTGTTATCAGGGATATTTTGATCCCACATCTTTGATTACCTTTAATTCGAAGATTTATTAAAGATAAGAGGGTGAAACATTTCGTGATTTTAACTTCATTTTTTGCATTGCTAGGGTGTAAAAGCAATGCTCAGAAATTGCAGGTGACTTCCATCTACACAGAACCGCAACGGGTTACCAAAGAGATTCCTGAAACAGGGAGAATCCAAACATATACAACTCGTAAGGCGGTTGTAGAGCGCCTTAACCCAATGATTTTCATACTTTCAAAAAATGCTGAAACGCTACAGTTGCGAATACAGGGAAATATCAGTTCCGGTGGACATTCTGTTCATCAGGTGAGAAAAATTCGTTTTGAAAAAGGAGAACGAAATGGTAATACCATTACACTACGATATTACGTAGAGATCAAAAAGATTCCTGGTAAAGAAAGTGCTGATGTGAGTGGATATAATTATACAAAAGATGAAATCTACAAAATACCGGATGGTGTTAAGAGCATAAGAATTGAATTGTACGAAGATAAGATCAATACTCCATCAGATACAAATCCACAGCTTATTGCTCATCAAACCTTTAATTTCTTTGTAAAAATCTAATGACACTATTAATAGGTTTAGTCTATCTCCGGATCTTATGATAAATACACCGAATATAAATCTCAAAAGAAAGATTATGCTTGAAGAATTTATAAAACTGATTAAAAAAGCAAAAATACTGGATGAAGATCCTAAATTTTATGGATCCAATTCCGAAGAAAATATCAGCAGAGTAGAGAATGCTTTAAAAATAAAATTTGATGATTTTCTGAAAGCTTACCTGCTTGAATACGGCGGTGGCGGAATTCCTGACCTGTTGTATACCAATGGAATTTTACCTGAAAATCCATTGAGTGATAATCAGTACACATTTTATGGAGCCACTGTTTATGCACGGCAGGAGTTTCAGTTACCAGATCATTTTTTAGTTATAAATTCCAATTTTCCGTCCGATGTTTTGGTTTTAGATAGCCATTCCGGAACAATTTACAATTATGAGATGTACTCCAAAAACAGAAGCTCAACATTGTATCCTAATTTTGAAAATTATCTTTTAACAGAATGGGAAGCTCTTATTGAAGAATATTGAATCAAACATTAGATTATTATGATGAAAAAAAAGTTGGCAAATCCACCATCAGATAAGCGTGATCGTGAACTGTGGATGCAGCATGGAGTAGGTTATATTGTTTTTGAAAATATCCGGAAATATGCAATTGGTAACATACCGTCAGAGATAGATAAAACCCTTCGTGAAGCTCATTTGAAAGCTATTGATAATACTATTTATGGAATGATGATGCAAATGGACGGAATTTTTAATCCTTTAGAAAATGAAAACTACCACTTAGCACTACAAACCAATATTGTTTTATATAAAGATGGAGAAGTGATTGAAGAACTCAACACTCTTGATGGTGATGGAATGTGCATGGGATTTCATGGGTGGATTGATGACGATTTTGGAAATAACGAAATTGTAATTCCAATCCCTGAAAAATGAATTCTGATTAAAAGAATAGCTACAGTAGCCAATCACTAAAAAAAGATGTAATGATAAATCTTACCTCAGAACAACAAAATTTTATCAACGATAACTTCTACGAAGACATTCTGCAAAATGAGTTGAAAGAGTCAAAATTCAAACAATTAACAACGTCTGAAGAATTGCATTATCTTGCTACTCAACATAACTGGGATGATGGGGTGAAAGTTTTACAATGGATTGCAGAAAGCCCTGTTTGCTCTGAAGCAACTGCCTTGGAGTTATTTTGGTTGGCACAGCCGCAGGATTTCCAACAGTATGCATTAGATGACACACTCAAGAATGAATCTCAAAATGAGGTATTTACCCTTTTGAAAATACTTCTGAAAAATTATCCCAATCATTTTTATCAAAAAACAGCGATTGAGTTTGATCCTACATCATTTTGTAACAGCGAATTTATGATTCCTGACTGGATTTTTCAAAAAACAAATGGCGAAGAAAGTTATATATATTATGAAGAAAACGATGTAGAAGTATGGTTTGACAGGGAGTGGGAAAACAATATCAGATGGGCTAAGTCTACAATTGAACTATTCAACATTGCTTATTTTATAGAGGAACCTGAATATGCAGCATTGATATTACAGAATCGGTTCTGTGACAAAGGAACTGCAGGGCTGGTATTCTGGCGATTGTATACCGAGTGTTCTCTTTATACCTATACAAACACAATGCTGCAGGGAATTATTAATAAGATTGAAAACAACCATTATCCCGAAATATTGAGCTATAACCCACAAACTGATGAGAAAGTTGATTACAAAAAGAAAAAAATAGCTTGGGAACTCCCTGAGATTTTTAGAAAACCTGTTTAAAACATATCTATGAACACTTTACAAGACTTAGAAAAAGAATATAATTTTACCTATCCCGAACTCTACAAGCAATTGTATACTGATAAAATGCTTGATTGGGGGGCAGAAGGAAACGGCTGGTATACCAATGTTTTTCCAATGCTCAAAGAAAATCCACCTTTGCTTTTATTTGGAAATGATATTGAGATCTGGGATCCTATTGCTTATCATCACGGAATCAGAGAAATTATCAACCATGAAGTGTATGATATTAATCCTAAATACAGGATGGTTCCCTTCGCTAAAAATGGGGCAGGGGATTTGTATGTTTTTCAGTTCGATATGGAGGTCAGTGGTGAAGTTCCCATTACGTTTTTTGGTCATGATTCAGATGCTGAAATTTTAGCTAAAAACCTTCAGGATTTTATCTTTAGACAACTTTTAGAATCTTTGACAGAAATGGATGAATATTCTATGTTTGAAGGAGATTCTGAAGAAGAAATCAAGATTCATCTGCAAAACCAACTAAATACACACCGGAAATATTTAACTCCAAAACAAGTTGAAATTTTAGAAGATATTTATAAACGTGATATGTTTGAATACACCTATAAGACTTCTAATGGTGGTGAATTTGAAGCTAAAGGCATGTTGACTTTTGATGAACTGGAAAAAATTATTAATAAAGAAATTGCTTTTGAAAAACTGAACCAAAGATTCGATTACTTTGAATAAGTAACTATAAAGAATGATGACAATGAAAAATATTTTTGTTTTCCCATTTCTGTTTGCGGTGTTGATTACAGTATTCAGCTGCAAAGAACCTGAACGGAAAAAAACAAACTTCCCGAATTATCTGAAAAATACCGAATGGATTGTAAATGAAGGCGGACTTATCACTCCGGATGGCGTGAAAACCTATTATATGTCTCCAAGAGATACGGCTTTGATCTTCAACTTTCACGCGGTAAACTTTTTGGATGAAGAAAAATTCAAAAGCTATGATGCCTGGCAGTGTGGAAATGATTGCTTTACAGAAATACATGGAAGGTATTATTTCACAGAAAAGAATCAAATACAAATGGAAATCGACAGTATGAGTAAGTCTGAGTTCTGCGATGCACCAACACAGATTTTCAAACCATCAAAAAATATGACTTTTGATCTTACAAAAGAAGGGAAACAGTTAAAGCTAACAAGAAAATAAAATGACAGATTTAATAAAAATTTTTCCGGAATATGAAGATGTATTTCATGATGATATTGAAAATCATAAAAAATATTTTCTTCCGATTTGTTCAATTAATTTAAAACTTCTGAATCCATTAGAAGATCATTGGCTGCATATTGTTTCTGTAAAGGAGATTTACGATGGCTGTGTTGGGGAGAATACACCGGAATATCATACAGAATATACCAAAGCGGATATGTTTGGTTTTGATGTGATTGATGGTAAATATAAATTTGATGCAGATTGGAACTATTTCTCAGTAGATACCGAGATTTCTCCGGAAGATTATGGAAATAAATATTCAGACCTAGAGATTGAATACAACATGAATGAGGCCATGTATCAATTGAAAAAAGAATATTACCAAAAACAGAATAAGCTTTATGATAAAGACAACGATCGACCGGGCTTAATGGTAGATGATATTCGTCGTTTAGAACGTTTACGCCAACTTACAGTTGAAGATCTGGAAAAAGATAATTATTCAGAATATCTGGAGGAACGTCTTCAGAAGAAGATTTTTGGAATTTTTGACGAGCTGAATACGGCAGCTCTTCCGTTAGAAGAAACTCACTTCGGTGGAGATAACCTGATTGAGAAGCCATATAAAAATGATAATACAGTAATGGATTATATTGGATGTTTAGAAGGCTATGATTTTCAAAATGCATCAGCAGATCTATTGTATTTATTCTATGACAAAGAACTTAGAAAAGCGGTTATTTGTTTAGAATACACATAATCTGAAAGAACTGACAATTGAAAATTACCAGGTAAAAGTATAAAGAATGGAATTATGGCATAAGCAAAATCTTGATCAACTAATAGGTAGAATAGTTGATCAGTTTTTGTACTTGTATAAAAAATGCACAGAAAATAATGATGAAATATATGGAATGACCATTCACTGCAATTCATTTTGTATAACCTCATATCTGGCTGTTGCATCACATAGTCAATTAAAAGAAGAATATGATGAGTTAAAGTGGCAACTTGATGAATGGGTAATTACAGTTGATGATGGTGTTTATGCGGATGATTTTTTAGATCAATTTAATAAAGATATTAGAGACTATTTTGGAGAAATAATGCTGCCAAAACTTCAAAATGGAGCTGATGAAAAAGAAGAAACTGAAAAGAATATACAGTTTTATATAGTAGGAATGAAAAAAGCTAAAGAGTCATTAGTTAATATTTTAGGTTTAGAGATTGAGAATATTGTATTCATTTTATCGGTAGATGAGCATCCTGATGTAGCACTACGTTCGGCATTAGAGATAAATTCATACTCTGATTCCTTACAAGAATTTGTTGAATATAAAAATCAGAACAGCTAAACTATCAGGTTTTTTACATAAGTAATTTTCTTTTGCAGGTTTGAATTCTTAGATTGATTAGGCATAAAAGAAAGCTGAAAAAAGCCATTAATTACTCTTAATAGCTTCGCAGGTATTTTACTTATATTTACGTTCTTTACCACAATAAAAATTAATAGAGATAAGGTTTTGATGTACAGGTTATTATTGATGTTCACTTTATGCATTTGTCCGTTTTTCGCTTATGCACAAGATGTTTTAAGCAAATTAGAGAAGGAATATAATAATGCTTCAGACAAACCAACAGAGCAGTTGAGCCTGGCTCCTAAATATGCTACGGCCTTATTTTTCCATAAATTTAAACCGGAATCCTATCAGATTTTAGCCCATAACATTTCCATTGCAACAAAGCAGAGTGATGGGAAATATGCTACCATTTTGTATGCTGTTCAGGCAATGAATTACAGACTTGACAATAAACAAGCAGAATCTTCAAAAAGTCTGGACATGGCCAGGATCTATAGCCTAAAAACCAATAGTAATGAAGCTAAAGGCTATATGGAATATGCTAAAGGCTGGATTCTCACGCGTAATAATAAAACCACAGAAGCTGTTACTGCTTACCTGAAAGCAATTAATTATTATGAAAATTCACCAACGACTTCTACATTGTACGGAAGATTCGGAAATGTAGCCAAAGAATTATCCACTATTTATTCTAACCTGAATGAATATCAGCTGGAAGAAAAATACAGCAAACAGTTTCTATTGCTAGCTTCCAAACAAAACGATCCCAATCTTATTTTCGATGCCTATATGCGAATGGGCTATATGTACGAACAGAAATATGCTCAAAGTCCCTCAGATATACAGTTGAGAAACAAAACAGAACAGTATTATCTGCAGGCTATTGCTACTTTCAACAAAAATAAAGGATCTATGCTCAATAAGAGCAATCTTTCTTATGCAGCCATTAATTTAGCCAATTTATATATCGAATTTAACCCGGATAAGGCAATGCAATACGCTCAATTAGCCAACAAGGTGAGTCTGGAGACCGGTGATCCTATTCATATTGCTTCTTCATTTGGGATTTTGGCAGAGCTGGCCATTCAGGATAAAAATTACGATTTGGCAAAATCTTATTTCCTGAAAGCCTCTATGGAAATTGGAAAAAGCCCTGTCAGAGATCATAATATAGAATTATCTATTCTTGAATCTTTATCGCGAATCAGCGAAGAACAGGGCGATTATAAAGATGCATTGACTTATTATAAAAGATATGTAGATCAATACAAAAGTGTTTATGATCAGGAAAAACTGGATATTACCAAAAGATTAGAGTCACAGTTTGAAAAAGAACGACAGGAACAAAAATATATAAAGCTGCAGCTTGAAAGTGATAAAAAAGCACAACAAATTAAACTGATCAACATTCTGCGTGCACAGCGCGAACAGGTATACAATAACTTAAAACTGGTAGAGGAAAATCAAAGGGAACGTCTAAAGTTTTCAGAACTTGAATCAGAGAAAAAAGAACAGCAGCTTCGTCTGGCAAAACTGGAAACCCAGCAAAAGAACAACGATATCAACAGTTATAAAAAGCTGTTGGCCTTCAAAGAAAAAATTAACACCTACTATATTGTTTTTATTTTCATCTTCATCATCCTGATTTTCCTATTGCTTTACGCCTATAAACAACGGGTAAAATCAATTAAGCAAAGAGACGAATTACATGCCTTAGCCATGGAAAAAGAAAAACAAAACTCCAAGATCTCTACGCTTACCGCATTGCTGGAAGGGCAGGAGCAGGAGCGTGGCCGCCTGGCGCGGGATCTTCACGACGGATTAGGAGGTTTACTTTCAGGAACGAAACTTCAGTTGTCTATTTTGAATCCTGATCAATCTGAAAACATAGAAGAAGGGATTTCAAAATCAATTAATCAGATTGATGGTGCGGTAGAAGAACTGAGAAGGGTAGCCCATAATTTAATGCCTGATTTACTAATGAAATACGGTCTGGTAGCTGCTATTCAGGAATTTGCTTCCCGAATGTCTAACAGCGCATTAAATATTCATACCGAATTTATCAATTACCAAAATTCTTTATCAGAAGAAAAACAGCTGCTTATTTACAGGGTCATTCAGGAATTGGTTAACAACGCCATAAAACATGCTAAAGCCACTGAAATTATTATTCAGATCAGTGAAGAAGAGAATATATTGCATCTTACTGTAGAAGATGACGGTAAAGGATTTAACCTCTCCGACTTAGACTTTAGAAAAACAGCAGGTTTTCATAATATAGAATCAAGAATACAATTTTTAAAAGGAACAATGAATATCAATTCCCAATTAAATATTGGGACCAGTATAGAACTTCAAATTCCTACCCATTAAACATGATAAAAGTAGCCATAACAGACGATCATCCGCTTCTATTGGAAGGGTTGAAAAATATTTTAGGAAATAACGAAAATATAGACGTTGTAGATTGCTTCAAAAATGCTTCAGAGATGAATGCCGGTTTGAAAAAACAGACAGTCGATATTTTACTCTTAGACATCAATTTAGCAGATATCAACAGCATAGAACTCATAAAACCATTAAAGAAAAAATATGAGAACCTTCAGGTTATTATGCTTAGCGTTCACAATGAATTGCCTGTCATCAACAGTACTTTAGCAGAAGGAGCATTAGGATACATTCAGAAAAATGCTTCAGTTTCCGAAATCCTGGAAGGGATTAATACCGTATATGCCGGTAACCGGTTTTTATGTTCGCAAACCCGTTCTGTTTTGGAGAAAAAATCATCAGACGGCTTAAGTCAGGTACCTAAACTGACGCGAAGAGAAAAGGAAATTCTGGCTGAAGCAGCAAAAGGATTGACTACCAATCAAATGGCCGAAAAGCTTTTTATAAGCCCGCATACCGTAGAAAGTCACCGAAAAAATCTTATTGAAAAATTCCAGACCTCTAATCTGAGCTCAGCCATTAAACTGGCTATAGAATATGGTTTGATTATCGAATAATCTATTGATAAGGAAGCGCAATCTGTGGGAGCTTAAACATAGGTTCTCACAGATTGTACAAATTTCACAGATGATATTGAAAACATTCTGGATAATTACTTCAAAATCTATGTCTTTATATGGTTAAATACCTTTAACGCATCAAAAACTACCGCTTCATCAGAATCGATAAAATCGATTCAATTCTTAGCTTTAGCCATTGGCTTACCTTACCTTTTCCTCTTAAAGATCTTAATGGTTTAATATATTGCAAAACTTTAGCCATATTCAAACAACAAAAAGGCCTGCTTACATCGTAAAAGCAGACCTTTTCTATATATAATCAAATAATTAGGTGTGTAATCTTTAGTCTTTGAATCTCAACGCAGCCTGGAATAGGTTTTTCTTTCCTGTCAAATCGTATTCTTTATTATATTTAGGCTGATACATCAATAGATAAACTCTTCCGTCAAAATCTTTTAAATTGATAGTTTGATCCACCATCACATCATAAAACCTTGTAATGGTTCGCGTAGCTGTCCATTGTTTTAAGTTGCCTTTAGGGTTTTTATCAAACCTGTGATCTTTTACATCTGTATAATACCAGTATGATGGTGCAGAATCCATTAATAATAGTTCTTTATCCTTGTTATAAAGTTCCTCTGCCATTCCTGTACTCTGAAACCATGGAACCTCCGTATTGAAAATACCTAAAGCCCCTGCATAGATATCCTTATCCGTTGTAGCTCCTACTAAAAAGCCTTCAAGATTAGTAGCCGTAAACTCAAATACAAAAGGTGATTTTTTCAGATCATAAACATCATTTACAGGTTCAATTACTTTTCCATCCTGCTTAATAACTACTTTTAAAGCTTGTGCGAAAGTCATAAAACTTAATAGACAGAAAAGGAATGTCAAACTTATTTTTCTCATGGTATATCTTTAAATAACTGCTGCAAAGATATTGGACTTTACACCCACAAACACTGGCTGATTTCAGGGGTTTTTATTTGATTCCAGGCTCAAATACAGTTTCTCTTAAAACAGATTATCCTTCAGCTGAATTTTTATAAAAGCAGTTTTTTGCTTTTTACCAGGTGCTGCTGCTGAATTAATAGGATACACTTCAGCATAAAAAGTTTTATCATCCTTCCAAAAGGCCTTCGTTTCGTTAGCAATTTTAAAATTGGTAAAGTTTACATACAAAAGGTTTTCTTGATTATGGGCTTGTTCCAGATATTTATTGATCTCAAAATTGCTTCCTACATCACTATTTGAAGAGATTGAAGAAATCCAGTTTTTTCCTGGAAGAATCTGAGGATATCCTCCTGTAAACAAAGCAAAATCAGCTGTTGATTTTACATTATAAAAAGAATAGTACGTATCTATGGTCTCTACGGAATTTTCTTTGAAAACCTCCAGGTGCAGATAAGGAGACTGTCCAATATATTCATTGGATAAAGTTCCGTCTTCTGTAGATACATTTTCATGTTGTGTAATCACGGTTTCTTTAGAGGTATCCGTATAGATCCAATTTTCGCCTTTTAATTTAATCTGAGGATTCTTTACTAAAATTTCATCAATTCTATTTTTAGAAGCTGTTATAAATTCCTGTTCCGAAATTTCGTTGATTGTACCATATTTACTGAATGATTTATTTTTTAAGTCCTGAGACTTCTTCAAGGTACTGCTTCTGATCTGATAAAGATCTACACCTTTTAAAGTAAGGTCAAATGAAGCCGTGAATTCTGATTTCAAAACAAAAGCTTCAATACTGTTTGAAATATTGTTGTTAATGCTGTAATGAATAGAGTAGAAGTCATCAAACTCTTCAAATCCATAATAATTATCGAACTTATTATAAGCTATTTTCAGATGGGCAGCGTCTTTATTCGGAGATATAAAAAACTGTACAGAATCCAGCTTGGTAGAGAGTTCAAAAGGGACCTCCTGCACATTATCTACTCCTTTTATCTTTTTAAAATCAGCAAATGTTATTGTTTTCTGGCTAACTTCAGTTTTTACATTATGTGTTTCTGATGTTTTATTTTGTGGGTTACATCCCATCAGAACCACTGTAGATGATATGAAGAATTGGTATAAGGGTTTCATTTTTTATTTTTTGACAAATGTATCGGTATTCAGATGAGTGGGCAACAAAACCCCTGAATATGGACAATAAATGGCTGAAAACAGGGATATATTGAATGATGAATTTTAGGCATTTTTGCAAATGATAAAACTAAGTATTGATTGCAGATGAAAAACGTAATAACCAGCTTTTCAGTTGCGGTCGCTTTATTGGCTTCCTGTTCACCTTCTACAGAGAAAAAAGGGAACAGAGCAGATGCTGCGGTTGCAAAAATAGATACCGTTTCCAAACCTATCCCTAAAAAGGATACTGTTTCAGCAATAGAAGAGATACCGGAAGATTTCTCGGCATTGGTTCCTATTGATGTATTGAATACAAAAAGTACAGATGTATATGAGAAATATGGTATAGAGTTCTCTGGAAACTGTTATTCGTGTGATTTGGCAAGTCTGTCCATAACAAAGAATAAAATTGAATGGACCAATGTCTGTGATGAAAAGGATGCTTTTGAAATTAATGATTTTTCATTTTCCGGCGAAGGAAATAAGATGATTGTAAAAACACCAGAGAGAATCTATATTTTAACTCAGATCGATAAGGCACCCGTTTATGAGCTGGCCGTAGAAGGACAGAAACTCGAATTAAAAAATAAAAGAGTAGCAAAATATTTTACGACCCGAAAAGCTTTACCGCTTTTTAAAGAGCATAACTGTGGTGATTTTGAAGGATAAAAACTAAGACTAACCTGTAGAAATGGGGGGCAATACAAATGATGACTACATAGCCCCTCTTTCTATTTCTGATGAAACGATACCATGAAAATTTAAAATAAAAAAACCTCAAAATAATTTGAGGTTTTTTTATATGTAAAATAATGACTTAATTATTTTGCTGGTTTTTTAGGACTCATCATCATAATCATTCTCTTTCCTTCAAGCTTAGGAAGTTGATCTACTTTACCCACATGCTCCAGTTCCTGAGCAAGTTTTAAAAGCAAGATTTCTCCCTGATCTTTAAAGATAATCGAACGTCCTTTAAAAAATACGTAGGTCTTCAATTTAGAACCTTCTTCAAGGAATTTTTCAGCATGCTTCTTCTTGAATTCGTAATCATGGTCATCCGTCTGAGGTCCGAAACGGATCTCTTTCACCACCACTTTTACTTGCTTAGCTTTAAGTTCCTTCTGTTTTTTCTTTTGCTCATATAAGAATTTTTTATATTCTAATATTCTTGCAATAAAAGGTTCTGCTTTATCAGAAATTACTACTAGATCCAATTCCTGTTCCGCAGCAATCTGTCTTGCTTTGTCAATTGGATAAATTCCTGGCTCTACGTTATCGCCCACCAAACGAAGCTCTCTCACACGAATTTTATCGTTGATCAAGTGTAAGTCCTCCTGTACAGGACGTCTTTGTGGGCCCCTGTTGTTAAATCTTTGTGCTATTGTATTATAATTTTATTGGTTAACTACTTATTGATATTAAAAGATTGAGAGATTTTGAAATTAATAATCTCTCAATACCTTATTTTAATTTATTAAATGGCAGCTTCCTTTTTGAAGTAAGCTACGAAATCTTCCATATTCATTACTCCAAGGTCTCCTTCACCACGTCTTCTTACAGAAATTGTACCATCCTTTTCTTCATTTTCTCCTACTACAAGCATGAAAGGAATCTTCTTCAATTCAGCATCACGGATTTTTTTACCTGTTTTCTCGTTTCTGTCATCAATCTGACCGCTAATATCGTGATTTTCCAAAAATTGTGAAACTTTTTTTGCATAATCTACATACTTTTCACTGATTGGTAGAATAATAAACTGATCCGGGCTCAGCCATAATGGGAAATCTCCGGCAGTATTCTCCAATAAGATTGCGATAAAACGCTCCATAGAACCGAAAGGAGCTCTGTGGATCATTACCGGTCTGTGCTTCTCATTATCATTTCCGATATAGTGAAGATCAAATCTTTCCGGTAAGTTATAATCTACCTGGATTGTTCCAAGCTGCCATTTTCTTCCCAATGCATCTTTCACCATGAAGTCAAGCTTAGGACCGTAGAATGCAGCTTCACCGTATTCAACAACTGTTTTTAAGCCTTTCTTCTGAGCAGCATTGATGATCGCGCTCTCTGCCTTTTCCCAGTTCTCATCAGAACCGATATATTTTTCTCTGTTTTCAGGATCCCTTAAAGAAACCTGAGTCACAAAATCTTCAAAACCTAAAGATTTGAAAACATAAAGTGTGAGATCAATTACTTTTTCAAATTCTTCAGAAAGCTGATCCGGAGTACAGAAAAGGTGAGCATCATCCTGAGTAAATCCACGAACTCTTGTTAATCCGTGAAGCTCTCCACTTTGCTCATATCTGTATACAGTACCGAATTCCGCATATCTTTTCGGAAGATCTCTGTAGCTCCATTGTGAAGTCTTGTAGATCTCACAGTGGTGCGGACAGTTCATAGGCTTCAGCAGGAATTCTTCTCCTTCATTCGGAGTTTTAATCGGCTGGAAGCTGTCTGCTCCATATTTATCCCAGTGTCCGGAAGTTACATACAATTCTTTGGCTCCAATGTGTGGAGACATTACGAATTCATATCCTCCTTTCTTCTGTGCATCAGAAAGAAAATTTTCTAATTTTCTTCTTAAAGCTGTTCCTTTTGGTAACCAAAGAGGTAGACCGGCACCTACTTTTTCAGAAAATGCGAAAATACCAAGTTCTTTACCCAGTTTTCTGTGGTCTCTTCTTTTAGCTTCCTCTAATCTTTCAAGGTATTCCGTAAGTTCTTTCTGTTTAGGGAAAGAAATACCATACACTCTTGTTAATTGAGGGTTCTTTTCATTTCCTCTCCAATAAGCTCCTGCAGCATTTAAGATCTTTACAGCCTTTACAATTCCGGTATTCGGAATGTGCCCTCCACGACATAAATCTGTGAAGTTATCATGGGTTACAAAAGTGATTTCTCCATCGTTCAGATTAGAGATCAGTTCCACTTTGTAAGGGTTGTCAGCATATGTTTTTAAAGCATCTTCCTTTGAAACAGGATATAATGAGAATGTAGATCCTTTTTTTGCATTTTCAAGGACCTTTTTTTCAATCTTTTCAAAATCTTTTTCAGATAAACTTTCATCCCCGAAATCTACATCATAATAAAATCCGTTTTCAATTGCCGGACCAATAGTCAGCTTAGCGTTAGGATAAAATTCCAGGATAGCCTGCGCCAAAAGGTGAGCAGAAGAATGCCAGAAAGCTTTCTTTCCAAGATCATCATTCCAGGTCAAAAGTTGTATCGTAGAATCCGTGGTTATAGGTGTGGTTACTTCTACTTGTTTATCATTAACAATTGCGGAAATGGTATTTCTAGCCAATCCCTCGCTTATAGATTTTGCCACATCTAGAGGAGTAACTGCTCCTTCGAATTCTTTGACACTATTGTCTGGAAGTGTAATTTTTATCATTGTTTACTAAAAAATTTTAAGATGCAAAAATACGCATTTTTTACATAAAATACTATATTAGCCCTATTAATATTTAATAATGAAAAAGATCTTCTTCGTTTTTGTCTCACTGACTTCTACATTAAGTTTTTCCCAGAAAAAAAGCCCTAAATTTTCTGTTGCCTACAACAAGAATATTGAAACATACTTCCTCGCAGAAATACTTTCAGCAGATCATCGTAAACATAATAAGGATTTTGAACTCTATAAAATAAAAGAATGTTCTGCTTATCAGCTTGTTGTGAAAAACGCATTAAAGAAATATGAACAATTGAAGAACTCTGATATTGCGGTTGCAACGGCAAGGATCAATGATCTTTTGCTGGAAAAATACGGTTCAGGCAATGATATTCTGATGAAACCTTTACTGTACCATAAAGAATTTCCTTCCACGGAATGGATCAATGAATACCGGTATGACAGCAATAATCTGACAAAGGAACAGAATGAAGAAGTTACCCGATTAATTAAAAATTATTTTTCTGAGCTGTCAAAATTCTACAATAAGGAAAATATTGAACAGTTTTTTGCCGAAAACAAGTCGTTTTATGATGGGGGAATAAAAGAATACAGCCAGCAGATACCGTCCGGCTTTACCAATGCAATGGAAGGCTTGTATGGTGAAGCATTTAACTCTTATACTGTTCTTATTTCACCCATGATGATGTGGCCTATTGAAGATAATGAAGGCAGAGGTATTGGGACAGATGTTATTTTAAAATCAGGAGCTCAAAATATCTATGAAATAGCAAGTCCTTTTGTGAAGGTACAGAAAGAGGGACAATTTGGGTATGACAATCAGTTTCAGGCAAGATTTCTCAGTGTTCATGAGTTTGGGCATTCTTTTGTAAATAAGGAAGTGTATCAATATAAAGATGAGCTTGAAAAGTTTAAAGATTTGTTTGAAAAATCAAACTTAAAGGAAACAATGATCAAAACAGGAGGTTATGGTGACTATCAAACCTGTGTTGCTGAGCATTTGGTGAGATTGGGAGAAATTGAGACGGCAAAAATCCAGAAAGATTTTGAAAGAGCCGAAAAACTGAAAGAATATCATTTAAAGAATAACTTCATTTTTATTCCTTTATTAGAAGAAAAATTGAAAGATTATAATTCCAACAGAAAAAAATACAAGAAATTCGGGGATTTTGTCCCGCAATTACTGGAGATTTTTGAAAATACAAACATTGAATTTATCAATAATGCTTTAACTCAAAACAAGAAATAAAAGCTATAAATTGCATCCTACTATGAATACAATAAACATTGATCTGCACTGTGACCTGTTATATTATTTACTGAGGTCAAATTCAACTATTGACGACAAAGAACTGGGATGTTCACTGCCTTATCTACAGGAAGGAAATGTAAAACTTCAGGTAATGGCCATGTATGCCGGAACCGGTGAAGGAAGTACAGCTTACGGATTGCAGCAAAGCCAATTGTTTTCTGAACTGATCAAAAATGAAAACTTTTTCCTGTTTGAAAATGAAAACTATAAAAACCCGGAGAATGAAAACCGGGTAGGAGTGATTGCATCCATTGAAAATGCATCTGCTTTCTGTGACGAAAATGAAAGCCTGGAATCAGGATTTAAGAATCTGGAAGCCATTATCGAAAATACTCAGAAAGTACTTTATATCGGAATTACCCATCATTCAGAAAACCGTTTTGGAGGCGGAAATAATGCTACTGTCGGACTAAAGGAAGACGGAAAAGTCTTGATTGATTATATTGCTGACCGGAAAATTGCCATAGATCTTGCGCATACAAGCGATCAGCTGGCTTATGATATTTTCAGTTATATCAATCAGAGAAATTATTCAATTCCTATTCTGGCAAGCCATTCCAATTACAGAACCATTTATAAGAACAACCGGAATCTTCCTGATGAACTGGCAAAAGAAGTGATCAACAGAAATGGACTGATTGGCCTGAACTTCATTAAGGATTATGTAGACCTGGAGGATCCTGAAAGACTTTATGAACACATCCAATACGGACTTGACCTGGGGGGAGAAGACAACATCGCCTATGGAGCAGATTATTTCTATTGGAAAGATCATCCGGACACCTCACGTCATCCGTTTTTCTTTGAAGAACATTCTAATGCATCGGTTTATCCATCTATTAATAAAGAAATTGAACAGAGATTCTCTGCTGAGCATGTAAAAAAGATCAGTCATCAAAATGCCTTAAATTTTATAAAAAACATTTATAAATAATAGAATTAGGTTTAAAAATGAATAAAAAATGTTTCGGCGGGCTCTTTGAGCCCGCCGAAACATTTTCACACCCTTCATCAGGTAAGTTTACCTGCTCACTCTTAGCTCCTTAAAAATATCCAGCCACCATCATAAAACTTTACGTATAAATAAAAAACCTCACGCAGATCAAGCAATATCGCATATTATAACTCCAATAATCTGCTTAATCTCCGAGATCAGAGAGAAAAATTCATTAGCCTTTCCTCTTGTATCTCACTTTCTGCTTAATAATCTCGATTACATCTACATTCTGAACCTTAGATTTTATCCACCCATGGATATCAATATAAAATAATGATCGTCTATAGTATTCATTGTGAGAAAAATCTTCTAACTTCTTATCAAAAATCTCAAAAGCCTTCTGTCTTTGATCCGGTAACTGATTATTCACATTTTTAAAAAACTGAATGCTTTCAAAGTGAAATTCCTCAGGTTTTTTCATCTTCCGGGCAAATTTCAGAGTAGAAGCAATGAACTCATCATAATCTTCATCATTTCCGGATTCATACTTGGACATCAGAATCAGAATTCGAGTGTGAAACAACAGGTCTTCCTGTACATTTCCCTTCGATTCTATAACTCTCATAGAGTATTCAATCGACTTTTTGTACATCTTGCTTCCAAAGAACATGGCAGCCATTTTAAGATAAAGGATCATAAAATGGTGCTCATCAATTCGTTCTCTAAGTTTTTCCATTTTCAATTCGATTTCAGGAATAAGCTTGGTTCCTGTAAAAAACTCACCTTTAACAAAATGAATGTTCATCAGCGTATTGTAATGCGTAAGGAAAATAAGGGACTGAAGATTCTCATTCTGAGAAAAATTTTCAGCATTAACTCTTATATTAAATTCCTTAAAATTCTCCTCCAGAATATCAATATTTCCGTACAGAAACAGGATTTTCAACAGATAAGTATTTCCTTTAATATACCAAACCGGATGGCTGAAGATCATTTCCGGACTTTTATGAAACAAATCCACCCATTGATAAGCATATTTCAAGGTGTATTTATAATCCTGTAACAACTGATTTTTCCAGACATGCGCTTTAAAATACCATAGTTTCTCTGTAAAATTCAGCTTGTCGAACCTTATATTTTTAATATGAGAATTGAAAATATCCAGAATTTCTTCACGATCTGTATCATTTTTTACATAACCATGAGTCAGCATTTCACTGTATAATTTCAGAGAAAGGTTGGATAATTTTGTAGTATAACGGTTTTGTTTGCTTAATTCCTGGGACTGTCTTATTAGCTCCTCCGCACGCCCTTCAATACTTCTGGTAATGAATTGGGATTCAATTACTTTTTCAAGGTCTATAACTTCGGAGGCGATACTTTTTTCATCCAATTCCAAAGCCGTCTGTTTGGTTTTGTCAAGGATCTTTAAAGCCTGTTTGTAAAGCCCTTTCTGGTACAGAATATTGGCAAAATCCAACTGTTCCCGGAGCTGAATTCTATAATTCTGATGACTGGGGTTCATGCGGAGGCTTACAAGAATTTGTTTATAAAGATGTGCTTTAAGATTAGAAAGCTGTTGTTTCGTAGATATTTTCTTCTCGATAATTATACTTTCATCATACTCTTTCATCTTATCCATTTCAGCAAATAAAAGCAGAAATTTAGCATCTACATTAATTCCGAGACGGTTCACATATAACTTAAACTGTCGCTTTTCGGAAGTCGTCAATGACTTTACCAATACAAACAAAAAATCTTTCTGCAATTCTGCCATTGTAAATTTTTAAAATTTAAATAATTAATTATCAATAAGATAAAACTAATTCTTCAACTGTTGAATATTGTAATTTTCTGGAAAACTGAAAATGAAAAAATATTGCAAGCTGTAGTTTTGAATCAAAATTAAGTAAAAAACTTCATTTATGAATTCCGAAAAAATTGAAATTTTTGATACCACACTACGAGATGGGGAGCAGGTTCCTGGTTGTAAACTGAATACAAAACAGAAACTGATTATTGCTGAAAGGCTTGATGAATTGGGCGTTGATATCATTGAAGCAGGGTTTCCTATTTCCAGTCCTGGAGATTTTGAATCCGTTTCTGAAATTTCAAAACTCGTACGAAATGCAAAAGTATGCGGATTGACAAGGGCAAATAAAAAAGATATTGATACTGCTGCTGAAGCTTTAAGGTTTGCAAAGAAACCAAGAATACACACAGGAATCGGTACTTCCGATTCACATATCAGATATAAATTCAACTCAACAAGAGAAAATATTATAGAACGTGCAGCTGAAGCAGTAAGATATGCCAAAAACTACGTAGAAGATGTAGAATTTTACGCTGAAGATGCGGGAAGAACAGATAATGCTTACCTGGCACAGGTTTGTGAAGCTGTAATTAAGGCTGGTGCTACCGTTCTGAACATTCCTGATACTACAGGATACTGTTTACCGGAAGAATATGGCCAGAAAATAAAATACCTGAGAGAAAATGTAAAAGGAATTGAAAAAGCAGTTCTGTCATGCCACTGTCATAATGATTTAGGCTTAGCTACTGCAAATTCTATTTCCGGAGCCATCAACGGAGCCCGCCAGATCGAATGTACGATTAATGGATTGGGGGAAAGAGCAGGAAATACAGCCTTAGAAGAGGTCGTCATGATTCTGAAGCAACACAAACAGTTGAATCTCCATACAGACATCAATTCCAGAATGTTGAATGAACTGAGCACTATGGTTTCAGATCTAATGGGAATGTCTGTACAGCCTAATAAGGCCATTGTAGGAGCCAATGCATTTGCTCACAGCTCAGGAATTCATCAGGATGGCGTGATCAAAAATAGAGAAACTTATGAAATTATTGATCCGGCTGAAGTGGGTGTAAATGCTTCTTCCATCATTCTTACAGCCAGAAGTGGACGTTCAGCATTAGCTTACCGTTTTAAACATATTGGTCATGATGTCACCAAAGATGAATTGGATTACCTGTATCAGGAATTCTTAAAAATAGCAGATCTTAAAAAGGAAATCGGTAATGAAGATCTGGCTTTGATCATGGAAACATGCAGCAGAAAAATAGGATAGGGTTTGATTTAATTCAAGATAAAGTAAAAATGAACGAAAATAGAAAGACACTTTTTGATAAAGTTTGGGATGCTCATGTAGTAGATACGGTTCCTGACGGGCCACAGGTCATCTATATTGATAAACATCTGATCCATGAAGTAACCAGTCCACAGGCATTTGCAGAGCTTGAATCCAGAAATCTGGAAATATTCAGACCGGAGCAGATCGTGGCTACTGCAGATCACAATGTACCAACACTTCATCAGGAAGAACCAATACGTGATGAATTGTCCAGAAATCAGGTTCAGCAGTTAACTGAAAATTGTCAGAAAAATAATATCGAATTATTCGGATTGGGACATCAGTATCAGGGAATTGTCCATATTATCGCTCCTGAACTAGGGATTACACAGCCGGGAATGAGTATTGTATGTGGAGACAGTCATACTTCAACGCATGGAGCATTTGGAAGTATTGCCTTTGGAATCGGAACCAGTCAGGTAGCTCAGGTATTTGCAAGTCAGTGCCTGTTACTTAACAAGCCTAAATCAATGAGAATTACTGTAAAAGGTAAGCTTAATGATAATGTTCAGGCTAAAGATGTTATCCTTTATATTATTTCAAAAACAGGAACTGATGGTGGCACAGGATATTTTTGTGAATATGCCGGAAATGTTTTCGAAGAGATGTCGATGGAAGGAAGGATGACGGTGTGTAATATGAGTATTGAAATGGGAGCCAGAGGCGGAATGATCGCTCCGGATAAAACCACTTTTGAATACGTTAAAGGAAGAACATTTGCTCCACAAGGAGAAGAATGGGAAGAAAAAATAGCGTATTGGAATACATTAAAGACTGACGAAGGAGCTGTTTTTGATCAGGAACTTACCTTCGATGCATCAGATATTTATCCAATGATTACCTATGGAACGAATCCAGGAATGGGGATTTCTATCCATGAAACTATTCCTGTCCCTCAAAACGAATCTGAAGCAAAAGCTTTACAGTATATGGGACTGGAAGCCGGACAGACTCCATCCAGTATAAAAATTAATTATGTATTTATAGGAAGCTGTACGAATGCAAGGATTGAAGATTTTAGATCCGCAGCTCAATATATCAAAGGGAAAAGTAAATCTGATGCTGTAAAAGCATTAATTGTTCCGGGTTCTCAGCAGGTTGTAAAACAGATCTATGAGGAAGGACTTGATGAAATTTTTAATGATGCGGGATTCCAGATCCGCCAGCCCGGATGCTCTGCTTGCCTGGCCATGAACGATGATAAAATTCCGGAGGGAGAGTATTGTGTCTCTACTTCAAACAGAAATTTTGAAGGAAGACAGGGGCAAGGCTCCAGAACAATTCTGGCAAGTCCGCTTACAGCAGCGAAAGCCGCAATAGAAGGTAGAATTTCAGCTTTTGAAAGTTTAAATTAAAATTACATGCAAAAATTAGTTATTATAAAATCCAGTGCAGTTCCATTGCCGGCAGAAAACATAGATACAGATCAGATTATCCCTGCAAGATTCCTAAAAAGTATTGACAGAAAAGGTTTTGGAGAAAATCTGTTCAGAGATTGGAGATACAATATTCACACCCATGAACCTAATCCTGATTTTGTACTGAACAATCCAAAATTCAGTGGCAAGATTTTAGTAGCAGGAAATAATTTCGGATGTGGAAGCAGTCGGGAGCATGCCGCATGGGCATTAACGGATTATGGATTCAAGGTTATTATTTCCAGTTATTTTGCTGACATTTTTAAAGGAAATGCTTTAAATAACGGCCTTCTTCCGGTAAAAGTTTCTGAAGAATTCTTAAAGGAAATTTTAGAAGGAATCAATGAAAATCCGGATAATGAAATTGCTATTGATGTAGAATTGCAATCCATCAGTTTCAAAGATACCACAGAAACTTTTGAACTTGATTCTTATAAAAAAATATGCCTTATGAATGGCTATGACGATATTGATTTCTTAATCAGCAAAAAAAAGGCGATCGCAGAATTTGAACTAAAGACACAGAAAAAAAATGAGCAACAATTATTTTAAAATCGCAGTACTTCCCGGAGACGGAATTGGGCCTGAAATCATCAGTGAAAGCATCAAGATTTTGGATGTGATTGCTGAAGCTTTCCAATATAAATTCCACTTTGATTACGGGTTGATAGGAGCAGAGGCTATTTTTAAAACAGGAGATCCCTTACCGGAAGAAACCCTTAAGATCTGTAAGGAATCTGACGCTGTGCTTTTCGGAGCGATAGGAGATCCTGTATTTGACAATAATCCTGATGCCAAGATAAGACCGGAGCAGGGACTATTGAGACTTCGTAAGGAATTAGGATTATTTGCCAACATCCGTCCTTTAAAAACATATGCTTCTCTGATTGAAAAAAGTCCACTTAAAAGAGAGATCATAGAAGGTGCGGATATTCAGATTTTCAGAGAACTTGTAAGCGGGATTTATTTCGGAGAAAAATTTACTGATCCGGAAGGAGCGTATGCTTATGATATATGCAAGTACAGCAGAGAAGATATTCTTCCTATTGCCCATATGGCATTTCAGGAAGCACAGAAAAGAAATAAAAAACTGACTTTAATAGATAAAGCTAATGTTTTAGATACTTCCAGATTATGGAGAAAGATCTGCCAGGAAATTGCTTCTGAATATCCGGATGTACAGTTAGATTATATGTTTGTAGATAATGCAGCCATGCAGTTGATCCTTAATCCAAAGCAGTTTGATGTTATTTTAACGGAAAATATGTTTGGGGATATTATTTCTGATGAAGCCAGTGTGATTGGAGGGTCTATCGGATTGCTTCCGTCGGCATCAGTAGGAGAGAATAATGCATTGTTTGAGCCTATTCACGGTTCTTATCCACAGGCAAAAGGAAAAGGAATTGCTAACCCTATTGCTTCTATTTTAAGTGTGGCAATGATGCTGGATCATCTTGGATTACAGTCTGCCGCCAACAAACTGAGGCAGTCTGTAGAGTATGCGATCGAAAATAAATATGTGACGATAGATCTTAATACCAAACAATATTATTCTACCAGTGAAGTGGGAAGCTTTATTGCGGATCATATCAGGTATTCCGAGAAGTCCTATTATAATTTTGAAAATGTAAAAATTGGAAAATCTACCATTGTGTAGTTATATATGAAGGTTCACTTAGATAGATAGTTAGAAGAAAGGATCTGCCTCTTATGAGACAGATCCTTTCGTTTTATTTCTGAAATATTTAAACCTTAACAGTTTTTTTACTCTTTTGTATTATCCGTTTTTCCTGATTTGTTTTTGGAAGCTTTTTGAATGTCTTCCTTGTCGATATCAGGGGGATTAACCTTTTTCGATGAAGCAGGAATATTCTGGAAATCCTGATTTTGCTTTTGGGTTTCTGCGGTATTGGCAGATTCCTTTTTCTTTTTATTTCCTTTTGAGTCCATTGCTGAATTATTTTTAGAGTCCAAGAATACCGATCTTTCCGGTCTTATCTTCTATAGTATAATTCAAAGCCTTTGCCAAAACAAAAATATTATCAAGATTTTCCATCAATTGCTTTCGTCCTTCAGTTCTCAACTGGTTCTGATCAATAGATTTAGTTGCTGTTTCCTTAGCTTTTGCCGTTACATTTTTAATATCCTTCTCAGAAATTCTATTAAAAAAGGAATCATCCAGGGATTGAATTTCAACGCTGGGTGTAATCCTGATGTCTGCATCAGGAAGTTCAGTGATGACCAGCTTCTTGTTGATGGAGTCTACTTCAATCTTCATTTTATTCAGATCATAAGAAACCTGTGCATTGGTTTTTGTAAAGGTAATAATACTGTTACTGGAAACCTCTTTACCCATGAATTCATAGCCCATTTTGGTTTTCTGCATGCTGGAATTGTTCTGTTCTATCACCACCATCTTATTCATTTTGGAGATCTGGTTGGTCAGGATATAATAATCTGACTTTTCCGTTTTCTTACCAAGATTAAGACAGGATTTAAGCCCAAAAAACAGAAGAACCATAACACCGGCCCCCGCTGCAAACGATAAAATTGGTTTATAATTTCTCAAATCTATTTAAAAATTTCTTTAATTATAGAGGAGTCATTCTTTTTCAGAATTTCAGCTAAATCTCTTTCAATATATCCACTGGTAGGCATTTCTACAATTCTACCTACTTCTTTTCCATATCTTTTCAGGATAATGGTAGGAACTTTCTGGATGTTATAAAGAGATTCGTCTCCACTAGGAGATTCTTTTTTACGGTTAACAGCGATAATGGTCAGCTTGCTTTCAGGATAGCTTATATCTTCCAGAATTTTCATCAGTCTTGGAAAATCTCTGTGACTGTCTTCACACCAGGTTCCCATGAAAACTATGATATCATAAGATCCCAGCCTTTCCTTTCTCAGTTCACTGACTGCCTTCTGGTCCAAAGCATATTCATCATGCTCTTTTACATACCAGTCAGCATAAGGAGCTTTCAAAAACTGTCCCTTCAACTGATGTCCCAGAAGCATTTTGCCATCTTTTTCGGTGGTGACTTCGCGGTTAACCACTACTTTCTGAGCACTAAGCTCTTGGGTAGCTAAAAATAAACTTGAAGCGGCAACAATATTTGTAATAAATTTTTTCATATTTTATTTTTCAATAATTGACTTTAGATCAGCAGGAGAGTAGTATTTGTTTTTTAATACTTTATGATCTGCTTTTCTGTACACATTGAACTTTTCACCAGATTTCTCATAAAAAGATTCTACGTCCTTTTCTTTATAGAATTCAACGGTTTCATTAGCCTGTTCCTCATTATCACATGCTTTAGACATATTAGAACGCTGAACTTCGTTGAATAGCTCTACAAATTTGTTGCCAAGTCCGAATTCCAGTACAGCACCACTTAAAACATACTGTAAATCACAAAGAGCATCTGCAATTTCTACAATATTATTGTCGGCAATTGCTTGTTTCAGTTCATTAAGTTCTTCCTGTAGAAGTTCTACTCTAAGATTGCATCTTTCCGGAGAAGGAATTTGTGGGGTGTCTAGAATAGGGGCTTTGAAAGTAGTATGGAATTCTGCTACTTGGTTCAAACTATCAATTTTATCCATGAAATTTTTTATTTACCACAAAGATAAAAAACGAATTGTAAACTCATAAAGTAAACTTTCACAAAATATCATGAATGAAGGGAAAATAGAAGAAATGTTGGATTGAAATAGGTTTCTAGACCACAGATGACGCAGATTTTCACAGATGTTTATGTTTTTAAATGGTTTTGGATAATTTTAAGTGTCAGTAATTTTTAATATGATACAAAAAACCACAACTCTAGAGCTGTGGTTCTTATTTAAAATCTATTGGTGGTATTCAATTTTAATTATTACAATTCCTGATATTCCCAAATTCCGGAGATATTTAATATTTCTAAACCTGGCTGTTTTTCTCCATAGCTAAATATACAAATATAGTTTGTGCTGCAGGATGTGCAGGTGGTTCCGAAGTATAATGTAGGCAGATCATTTACTGTTAATTCTCCATAATGTTGCATTCTCTGTGAGGTTTCGGTAACCATTCCCCTTTTTAACAGTTCTGATTTTGATGCTACGAGATCTTCATGGTAGATCTTCATGATCGGAAAACCCGACTGATAGGGAGAGATTTCAATTGAATTTTCATGACTGCATTCACAGCAGGAAAACTGGGTTATGGCTGCCGGAATTGCTTCGTCATTAATGAACCTGTCTTTCTTGAGCAGGGCTTTTTTACCAATTCTTATTTTTTTTGATATTGAATACATCTGAGCTTAATTGTTTACTGGATCACAGTCCCTTCCAGGTTAGGGTATTTTCCACTTGGGCTTTTTTTAATGGTAATTTTAATATATCCTTCTTCTGCTAATTTATTCCAAGTTTTCGGAAATCCGGTATTAATGTCAATGGGAATTTTCCACATGGTCTGTTTTCCGTTTCCGGTTTGATTAAACCAGGGAATAATATCTGCCGTTTGAGATCTAAAAGGTAATGCATTAAGGACATCTATCTGATAATAGAAATCATATTTGTTTTCAGGCTGGTTTAAAGCCCTTTCTGTGAAAGTATATACATACCCATTGATGATTGGGCTGGTAAAATTCCCGCCTAACGTTGGATTTCCGGTTCCGTTATAGCTTCCAACGGCACCACTATATCTGTCATATTTTTGTCCGGCCTGTATTGCAACATCATCTACAATATTGTAACCGCCGTTTGCCGGTGGCCAGCCGCTATTCAGGTTATTAGTCTGGAATAGTTTTTCAAGCTCTTTCCAGTTTCCCTGTTTATACAGGTCAAATGCCTGCATCCTGATTGTTTGGTTTACTTTATTGTCCGGATCATAAGTGGTCGCAAAATCATCAGCATTTTTGAAAAATACGATTTTTACCGGGCTTGGCTGGATAATAATTTCTTCTTCTCTGTCATCAGAGCTACAGGCCATAGAAAAAGATGCCATGGCCAGAAATAAAATGTACTTAAATAAATGTTTCATATATATAAATTAAATTATGTAAAAATTTAAATAGGTATTATCAGGGATGCAGGCCAACAGCAGTGCTTATATAGAATAGATTATCTTTTACAAGTGTACAGGTATTTTCTTTATCAAAGAATATTTGATTTAATATAATGAACCTTATCTTCTAAAATGAAGGAAAAAGGAATCAAAATAATAGAATGATCCATCATAAGAAAAGCTATGGAAAGCCTCCTTTAAATACAAACTGGTAACGGTACTGGTTTTGAGTGATAAATTTAAGTTAAAAAAATGAATTTATAGTATATTTTCAACATATAAGATTTATATTATGAATTATGTGATGTTTTTTGGAATTATAGAACTATTTTTGTTAAACATAAATAATTATGAACAGTTTTTTTATTTAAAAATTACTCATACACACCAACAAAAATATTATGAAAGAAAATCAAATCTTATTTAATGGATTAAGATCACAAATGTACAAACAGGCTCTTAACGATTATCCCGACGCAAGAGAAAGTGATATATATGTAATGAAAAAATATCTTGCTCCCCAATCTCATGAAGTTATTCTGGAAGCAGGTGCAGGAAGTGGATTCTTTTCAGGAATATTGGCGGATATGTTGCCTGCAGGGAAGCTTATTGTTTCTGACCCGTCAGACGATCAGCTTAATGGAGTTAAAGGATTAAAGAAAGAAAATATTGAGGTTTTACAAGAGGGAGCAGATCATATTTCGCTTCCAGAAGAAAAAGTTGATGCTGTTTGGAGCTTTGGTGCACTACATCATTGTTTTGATAAAACAAAAGCCTTTGGTAATTTTTCCCGTATTCTGAAAAAAAATGGCAGGTTGGTAATTGGTGATGTATGGTCATCTACTAAATTAGCTGATTATTTTGACAGACATGTTGCTAAACATTGTGTGACAGGTCATGAAGTCGCATTTTGGAGTGATGGCTTTACAGAAACACTTTGTGCAATAAGTGGATTCTCAAATCCTGAAATATATGATCTGCCGTTACAATGGAAGTTTAAAAAAGAGGAAGAGATTGGTGATTTTATATACAAGTTCCACGCAATGATTTCAACAACTCCTGAAGATTGCCTGAATGCAGCACATGAATTATTGGGAATTCAAAAACAAGAAGATGGGACATTTAATCTTAACTGGCCAATGAAAATTTTTGTTGCCACAAAATTGTAATTTTTAATAACCTGATATAAAAATAAGCTACTTCAAAAAATGAGGTAGCTTATTTTGTAATAATGTGTTCTTAATATGTTATTTTTTAATGAACATCTTGGAGAATTTCTCAATTTGAATAACATAATTTCCTTTGATCAGGCTGCTTACATTGATTGTTCCGTTCTGAAGAGCACCTTCCATGATCAGTTTTCCGGACATATCATAGATTTTGTATCTTTCTGACCTTGTATTGGAAAGGGTTAGGATATCCTTCACCGGGTTTGGATACAGCTTAATTTCTACAGAATCTTTCAGTTGAGTCTCTGCAGTAGACAACTCGCCGGCAGTTACAGAAATATCAGCGTTATTGATATCAAAAAAGATATGATTGCTTCCTTTTACCATGATTCTCCCCGAATTGGTTGCAACATTAGGGATTACTACTGGTTCAGAACCGTCATTCGGTGTTCCTGTCAATAAAGTAGTCCAGGTTTCTCCATTATCAGTAGACCAAAGGATATCTACATTGGCAGCATTGATATTATTAGAGGTTGTGCCTGCCACATTCCAGGTTATTGTTTGTGAGGTTCCTCCTACATAAGATACTGCAGCATTCTGTGATGTGATAATAAAAGGACCCGCAACAGCGTTCACTCTGATTTTTGCATCATCAGAATTGTTTCCTGCCCCTCCTAATCTATTGTCTCTTACGGTTAATCTGAAATTCAGATCTCTTGAAACGGAAGATAAAGCCTCCACTCTTATTTCTGATCCCATTGTTTCTGTTGCTCCTGTTAAAATAGTAGTCATTTTAGGGAAATATCTTACAGGTGAAGCAGAGGGCACCCATGATCTGAATGTTGGCCCATTTGTTTTTGTTGATGTGGCCGCAGAGTTACTTCCTGTTTGAGAAGAAGTTCCCTTATCCATCTGTTCCCAGATATAGGTAAGTGAATCTCCATCTGTATCAGTTCCTGAGCCTGTAAGTACAAATGGTGTACTTTTAGGAATAGTGTAATCTGCTCCTGCATTGGCTGTAGGAACTGAATTACCTGTAGGTGTATTTACAGAACAGGTTTTAGATTTAATAGTATTGGTGATCTGTTGAATGCTTATGGCATGGAAAAATGTATCAGAGTGAGGCTGAACATCATAACTTGTAATTCCGGCATATCCCATAATTGTAGATCCGGAGCCCGGTTCAACAGATTGTAAATCGCTTTGTGTAGAGTAGGACCATGTATGGTTTCCTCCGAATTGATGTCCCATTTCATGAGCTACAAAATCAATGTCGAAAGTATCACCTTTAGGACCTCCACTGGAAGGAGAGGTATAGCCACTTCCTTTATAATTGATAGGAGTATTAACGCCCTGACTTACAACAACAGACATGTCATTACTGCAAATACATCCTATACACCCTGCATCACCACCACCTCCTGTAGCTCCAAATAAATGTCCGATGTCAAAATTTTCATTACCTATTTTTGAATTCAGATCATTCATAAGCTCGAAGTTCCATTTGTACATTTCTATGGATAGAGAGTAAGGATCATTGTTTGCATTAGTATAAATAATTGTGTCATTATTAGGGATCAGAACCATTCTTGCAGCAAAATCATTTTCAAAAATACCATTGACACGGGTCATGGTATTATTCATGGCTGCTAAAGCATCGGCTTTGGTTCCTCCAAAATAATTTGCATATTCCCCGGTACAGGATAATGCCAGTCGGAATGTTCTTAATACTGCATCATCAGCATTTTTGGCTGTGATTACGTTGGATGTTCCCTTTTGTGCAGATTCCAGAACTTTGCATTCAAAATTATTCAGGTCATTTTTTCTGTCTGATCTTTTGTAAACAGCATAAGTGGAAAGATCTTTGGCATAAGGTTCAATAAAAACAGCTGATTTATCACCATAAATTTCCATAGAAGACAATCCTAAAGAAGAAATACTGAAATAAACCGTAGAAGTTTTATCTTCTATTCCCTGGCCAATATAAGATTTAATATCCGGATATTTGGCTGCTAATTCAGGATCGAAATTTGAATTTTCCGTTACCCTGAAACGCTCCATCTTTCCTGTTGAATTAGGAAGAGAAATAATAACTGAAGATTTTTCTGTTGCTCTTTTTGGTGTTCTTGTGAGTGCGCTTTTTAATCCATTAATATCCAAATGGAAAATTCTCGGATTGTCAATATTTTTCATATTCTCAAAAATAGGTGAAGAATTTTCCTGGGACCTTTTAGACCATAAACGGTCTGTTTGCGCAAAAGAAATGCCTGATAACACTAGCATCCCCATCATTAATAATTGTTTTTTCATGTTGCCGTGATTTTTTTAGATCATTCAAAACTAAGGAAATTTTTATTAAAATATTATTTTTCTTTAGAATAATTTAAAATAAGAATTTGATAAAATAGATAACTGACTGAAAATAAACAAATAAAAAACTGCCCTGTAATAGAGCAGTTTCACTTCTTTTAATTATTTATATTAAGGCAATTAATCCTTAATGAATCGTTTTGTTGTTTCTCCTATCTGAATCATATAGGCTCCTTTTATAAGGCTGCTTACATTAGCTGTGCCTCTTTGAAGTTTTCCTGAGTGTACCAGTTTTCCGGACATATCAAAGATTTTATATTCTTCAGTATTTGTATTTGAAATCGTTAGAACATCTTTTACAGGATTTGGATATAGTTTCATCTCTGCTGATGTTTCTCTCAATACTTCTTTACTTACAACTTTTGTAACCTTAGGAGTTACTGAGATATTGGCATTATTCACATCAAAGAAAATATGATTGGTTCCTTTTACCATAATTCTTCCAGATGTAGTAGCAGCATTGGGGATTGTTACAGCCTGCGAACCATCATTTGGGGTTGCCGCCAGTAGAGTAGTCCAGCTGTTTCCGTTATCAGTTGACCAAAGGATGTCTACATTGGCCGTGTTTACACCATTCGAAGTAGTTCCTGCCACATTCCAGGTAATGGTTTGTGTACTCCCTCCAGCATAAGAAACCGCACTATTCTGTGAAGTAATATTGAAAGGGCCTGCAGTAGCATTTACCGTAATCTTTGCATCATCAGAATTATTTCCAGATCCTCCAGCTCTGTTATCACGAACAGTAACTCTGAAGTTTAATGTTCTTGCTACTGAAGAAAGTGCTTCAACAGTAATTTCTGAACCTGCTGTAGTGGTTGCTCCAGTTAATATGGAAGCCATTCTTGGAAAGTATCTTATAGGTGAGGTAGTAGGCGTCCATGATCTGAAATTAGGGCCTGATTTTTTTGTAGCACTGGCTGCAGAGCTAGTCCCTTTTTGAGTAGATGAAGCATTATCTATTTGTTCCCAAATATAGGTAAGGGAATCCCCATTTGCATCGGTGCCTGATCCGGTCAGCATAAAAGGTGTACTTTTAGGAATGGTATAATCTAATCCTGCATTGGCTGTAGGAATTGAATTTCCTGTAGATGTATCTACAGAACATGTTTTCGTTTTAATATTATTGGTAATCTGCTGAATGCTTATAGCATGGAAAAATGCATCAGAATTAGGCTGAATATCCTGATCTGTAATTCCTGCATACCCCATGATGGTAGAACCTGATCCGGGCTCCATATTGACTCCAGAGCCTTCATTGTCAAAAGAAAAGGTGTGATTGCCGCCGAACTGATGCCCCATTTCATGAGCTACAAAATCAATATCAAAAGCATCACCGGATGGTGGGGTACCATTTGGGGAAGTATAACCGCTTCCTTTATTTTTATCTAAAGTATCTGATGTATCATTTACACAAATACAACCAATACATCCGGCATTGCCCCCGCCTCCTGAAGCACCGAACAAATGTCCAATATCATAGGCATCATTTCCTATGACATCAGTCAGCGTATTTTGTAATTGCAAACTCCAGCCTTTAGTATTATTACTATTGATTTTAGCGGGTCCTATGCT
Organism: Chryseobacterium sp. BIGb0232; assembly: GCF_024810195.1. Lineage (NCBI taxonomy): Bacteria > Pseudomonadati > Bacteroidota > Flavobacteriia > Flavobacteriales > Weeksellaceae > Chryseobacterium > Chryseobacterium sp. BIGb0232. The sequence goes on along the minus strand of NZ_JANUEH010000003.1, from coordinate 90,849 downwards.
TGCGTCTGAATAAGGGTCTGTAGAGGCGTTAGTATAAATTAATTGATCATTATTAGCAATAATGACCATTCTTGCTGAAAAATCTTTTTCAAAAATACCGTTTACACGGGTCATAGTATTGTTCATCGCTGCTAACGCCAGTGCTTTCGTTCCACCGAAATACGTTGTGTATTCTCCTGTACAGGAAAGAGCTAATTTAAATGTCCTCAGTGTTGAATCATTGGCATTTCTGGCCGCAATTTTTGAAGAAGTTCCTTTTTGGGCTGACTCTAGTACGGTACATTCAAACTTACTTAAATTATCTTTTCTATCAGATTTCTTATAAATCACATAAGAAGATAAATCTTTAGTATAAGGTTCAATAAAAGTGGCCGATTTATCCCCATAAATTTCCATAAAAGAAAGCCCTAAAGGGGAAATACTAAAGTAAACTGTTGCATCAGGATTTTCTATACCTTCTCCAATGTAAGACTTAATGTCCGGGTACTTTGATGCCAGTTCGGGCTGGAAATTTGAATTTTCTGTCACCTTAAACTTTTCCATCTTACCTTCCGCATTGGGGAAAGAAATGATAATTTGAGATTTTTCACCAGCAGTCAATCTTTTAGGAGCACTTGCCAATGCATTTTTCAACCCATTGATATTTAATTGGAGAATTTTCGGACTTCTTATATTAAGCATGTTTTCAAAAACGGGTGAAGAATTTCTTTCCACCCCTTGAGTCCATAGATGATCTGTCTGTGCGAAGGAAAAACCTGATAATACAAGCATTCCCATCATCAATAATTGTTTTTTCATATAAAAGTGTAATTTTATTTATCTTGTTTAAAACTATGAAAAAAGGATTGTTTAAAATTTAAAATTACCATAGGATATTTCAATTATTAGCAATAGATCCTGTGATTAAATGAAAAATAACAATTAAAATAGCGATAAAAAGAAAGACTGTTCCATATAGAACAGTCTTTTGTGTTATTTTAATTTTAATAGTTATTAATTTATAATAAATCGTTTTGATACTTCACCGATCTGAATGGTATAAGCTCCTTTAATCAGGTTGCTTACATTCACAGATCCTCTCTGAAGTTTTCCTGAGTTAACTACTTTTCCTCCCATATCAAAGATTTTATATTCTTCAGATGTTGTATTGGAGATATACATAATATCTTTTACCGGGTTAGGGTATAGTTTGATATCTGTAATCAGATTATTTGTATTCGAAAGTTCTCCTCTTCCTGAAGAAACAATGTTAACAGTGTAATCTTCAACTTGTCCGTAGGTATAAGCTTCACAAGATGAAGTAGGAATAGAGCTGTATTTCATCATCACTCTCATTCTTGTTGAACCAAGAGCTGCTGTTGATGGAATAGTAACTGATCCTGTAACAGGCGTTGTTGTAGAACCTGCTTTTGACCATACAAGTTCACCACTGTCTGTAAAGTCTCCATCTCCGTTATAATCAATATAAACAGCATAAGCCTCATTGTACTTCGTAGAAGTCCAAACCGGAGTGATAGAAAGTGTATAAGCAGTTCCTTTCGTTACGTTAGTAGAAACGGTTGTAAAGTTTTCATATCCTGCTGTTCCTGTTGAAGTATTATTGATAGTCCCGAATTTCACATTTCCTATTCTTTCATCAGCAGTATTGGATGCTGAAGCTGAACAGTAAGTAACAGTTCCGCCACCGGCAAGTGTTGTAACATTCACTGTATTACTTGAAGAGGAAGCATTACCTGCTGCATCTTTTGCTTTTACAGAGAAGCTATAGGGAGTGGACGGAGTTAAGCTTGTTACGGTATAGGTAGTAGATGCTGTAGAACCGATTAATGAAGCTCCCATGTACACATCATATCCTGTAACACCTACATTATCTGTAGCACCTGACCAGGAAAGGTTTGTACTTGTAGAGGTAGTTCCTGAAGCTGCAAGGGTAGGTGCTGTAGGAGCAACCGTATCAGGGGTTCCTGATCCTGCATTTACAGAAATATTGGCATTATTTACATCAAAGAAAATATGATTAGATCCTTTTACCATAAGTCTTCCTGTAGTGGTAGAAGCATTAGGAATTGTTACAGCTTGTGAACCATCGTTAGGAGTTGCTGATAATAGAGTAGTCCATGTATTTCCGCTGTCTGTAGACCAAAGAATATCTACGTTAGCTGTATTTACACCATTGGCTGTAGTTCCTGCCACATCCCATGTTACGGTTTGTGAACTTCCACCGGTATAAGTTGTTGCTGAGTTCTGAGACGTAACAGCAAAAGGCCCTGCAGTGCTGTTTACTGTAATTACAGCATCATCTGAATTGTTTCCTGAACCTCCAGCCTTGTTGTCACGGGTGGTAAATCTGAAGTTTAATGTTCTTGCTACTGAAGAAAGGGCTTCTACAGTAATTTCCGAACCGGCTGTTGTGGTTGCTCCAGCTAAGATAGAAGCCATTCTTGGGAAATATCTTGTAGGAACAGTTGTTGGTGCCCATGATCTGAAGTTAGGACCTGAAGCTTTTGTTGCGCTTGCAGCAGAGCTTGCTCCGGTTTGAGAAGAAGAAGCATTATCCATCTGTTCCCAGATATAGGTTAATGAATCTCCGTCTGCATCTGTTCCGGTTCCGGTTAATACGAATGGTGTTCCTTTTGGAATTGTATAGTCCGAACCTGCATTTGCTGTTGGAATAGAATTTCCTGTATTCGTATTGACTGAACAGGTTTTAGCTTTAATATTATTGGTGATTTGTTGGATACTTACAGCATGGAAAAATGCATCGGAGTGAGGTTGAACATCCTGGCTGGTAATTCCTGCATATCCCATAATGGTTGATCCTGAACCCGGTTCCATATTCACACCTGTGCCTTCATTTCCATGAGAAAAGGTATGATTTCCACCGAATTGATGGCCCATTTCATGAGCTACATAATCGATATCAAAATTATCTCCTGAAGGAATTGAATCTGCAGGGGAAGTATAGCCACTTCCTTTTGAGCCATTGGTACAGATACAGCCAATACAACCTGCGTTTCCTCCACCTCCGGAAGCACCGAATAAGTGGCCGATATCGTAATTCGCTTCTCCAATAACAGACGTAAGTGTACTTTGTAACTGAGAATTCCAGCTGCTCATTCCGGATGAAGCAGAGTAAGGATCCGTAGAAGCATTCGTATAAATTACAGCATCGTTATTAGCAATAAGAACCATTCTTGCCGCGAAATCTTTTTCAAAAACACCGTTCACGCGGGTCATTGTGTTGTTCATTGCTGCCAGTGCCTGAGCTTTTGTTCCTCCAAAATAAGTAGTATATTCACCTGTACAGGATAATGCCAGTCTGAATGTTCTTAATTTAGCGTCATCGGCGTTAGGTCTTGCTGCAATACTGGTATTAGATACTCCTTTTTTAGCTACATCTATTACAGTACATTCAAATTTACTAAGATCATCATTTTTATCAGATTTTTTGTAAACAACATACGTAGAAAGATCTTTTGAATAAGGCTCAATAAAAACAGCTGATTTATCACCATAGATTTCCATAGACGACAGTCCTAGTGGAGAAATACTGAAATACACTGTTGAATTAGAATCTTCAAGCCCTTGGCCAACATAAGATTTAATGTCTGGATATTTGGCTGCCAATTCGGGAGTGAAGTTGGAATTTTCTTTTACTTTGAAATTTTCCATTTTACCATCAGAGTTCGGAAAGGAAATGATAACTTCTGATTTTTCGCCGACTGCCAGTCTCTTTGGTGCTTTAGCAAGGGCATTCTTCAATCCATCGATATTCAGGTTGAATAATTTGGGATTTCGAATGCTGGCTTTGTTTTCAAAAGGCTGTGAATCTGTTCTTGAAACTTCCTGAGACCAAAGGCGGTCAGTCTGTGCGAAGGCAACTCCGGTAATAAGAAGCATCCCAAGCAGGGTTAATTGTCTTTTCATATTAAATATTTGTTTTTATTATGGTAAATCGAAATTAATAAAAATTATATTACGAAAAACAAAAATTTTTAAGAATTTTTTTGATTGTTCATTTAACATATTATGTAATACATTGAATATCCTTAAAATGACAATGTCCCAAAATGAAAAAATGACATGCGTAATTTACGCATGTCATTCATTATCAATTAAAATAATTTTTAGTTACATTTTATCATCAGCAGTAGGGCCGTAAAGTCCGGGGACTTTATTTCCGGTTGATCTTAAATAAACAACCAGCTCACCTCTGTGATGGTACAAATGATTGTAAAGAAAACCTCTTACAACCTGGATTCTTGGAGAAGCAGGGGATATAGCATTCCCATTCATTTCCATCTTCCATTCGTTGAAATAAGTGCTTTCATCGGAATCTTCCAGGACTTTCTGTGCTCTAGCTACATTTTCTTCAAATTTCGCTACAATATTTTCAGCTTTGGAAATATCACCTTTATCGTACTGATAGTTACCCATGTCAAAAACATCCTGGTTAAAGGTAGGGTCGTACCAGTTGTAAACTTCTGCAATATGAGAGGCTAGCTGACCGGTAGTCCAGTTTTTTTCAGACGGTTTCCAGTCTAAAGCGCTGTCAGGGATTGCTTTTAAAATTTTTCTGGTGTTTTCCGCTTCATGCAGAAATTCACCTAAAAGCGCCTGTTTGATCATTTGTATGAAGATTAAAATTATTTTGTAATATCTCTTCCGATCACCAGTCTCTGGATCTCAGAAGTTCCTTCACCAATAGTGCAAAGCTTAGAATCTCTGTAGAATTTCTCAGCTGGGAAGTCTTTTGTATATCCGTAACCTCCGAAGATCTGAACAGCATTGTTGGAAATTCTTACACAAGCTTCAGAAGCATATAATTTTGCCATTGCTCCTTCTTTTGTCATTTTTTGTTTCGCATTTTTCAATGTTGCTGCTCTTTGGATCAAAAGTTCTGAAGCATCAATTTCTGTAGCCATATCAGCCAGCATAAAGTTGATTGCCTGGAATTCAGAGATTGATTTTCCGAACTGGTGTCTTTCTTTAGCATATTTTAAAGCTGCTTTGTAAGCTCCTCTTGCAGTACCTAAACTTAACGCAGCGATAGAAATTCTACCTCCGTCAAGGATTTTCATAGCTTGCTTGAAACCTTCACCTACTTCACCTAAACGGTGAGAATCCGGTACGCGTACATTATCAAAAATTAATTCTGCCGTTTCAGAAGCACGCATTCCTAATTTATTTTCTTTTTTTCCTGAAGTAAATCCGGGCATTCCTTTTTCTAAAACAAAAGCCGTAGAGTTATTTTTAGCTCCTATTTCACCTGTTCTGGTCATTACTACCGCAATATCTCCTGAAATAGCGTGAGTGATAAAGTTTTTAGCTCCGCTGATGATCCATTCATCACCATCTTTCACGGCAGTGGTAGACATACCTCCTGAATCTGAACCGGTGTTGTGCTCCGTTAATCCCCAAGCTCCGATTACTTTTCCGGAAGCCAACTGAGGAAGCCATTTATGTCTCTGTTCTTCATTTCCAAACTCATAAATATGATTTGTACAAAGAGAGTTGTGCGCTGCTACAGAAAGTCCAATAGACGGGTCTACCTGAGAAATTTCATCCAGGATAGTAACATATTCGTGATAACCTAAACCGGAACCTCCGTACTGCTCAGGAATTACGATTCCCATAAAACCCATTTCTCCCAGTTGGTGAAATAAATCTTTTGGAAAAGTCTGGCTTTCATCCCACTCCATAATATTCGGTCGGATATTCTTCTCTGCAAATTCTCTAGCTGTCTCCGCTATCATTTTGATGTTGTCAATTGTCTCTGTATTCATATTGATAATAGTTAGTTCCCAAAGATAACCAAATTGACGGAATGCTAAAAAAAATTATTACATCCATAATAGGAGCGTACCCAATATTTTAATTTCCAATTTTTTATATTTCAATATTTAATGTTTTCTTAATAAAATATTCAAACTTTTGCGTATTTTATTTTACTAATTTAGCCTCCCAATTTTTAAGGCATGAAAAAAATTCTACTTCCTATTATTTTGATTTCTTCTTATATTTCTGCGCAGGCTCCTGCCGGATATTATAATGGTACAGCCGGATTAACTGGTTATGCCCTGAAATCTAAACTTCATGATATTATTTCAGAAAAAACTGTCAATTGGCATTATGATGATCTTCCTGGACTTTACAGCCAGACGGATCTAGATAAATATTATGATCATAATGCTTCTAATACGGAATACCTTCTGGATATGTATTCCGAAATCCCATCAGGACAAGATGCTTATGAATACAAAATAGATCAATTGGTTTCAGGTGCAAGTGCTGAAGGAATGGGGTATAACAGAGAGCACATGATGCCTCAAAGTACATTCAGTACAAGCTCTAAGATTAGTGATTATCCCATGTATTCAGATCTGAATTTTATTGTTCCGGCAGACGCCAGAATCAATCAGCTAAGAAATAACTATCCTTATGGAATAGCAGGTACTACTAATTATTATACTTTCACCAACACTTCGAAGATATCCAAGGCTGCAATTCCTAATTATCCTTATGCAGGAAGGGTGTACGAGCCTATTGATGAATTCAAAGGAGATGTTGCGAGAACTTTACTGTATTTCGCTGTGAGATATGAAGGTAAATTAGGCTCGTTTAATACGGCATACAGCACATCTGCAACAATAACACCCGCTACAGATCAATGCCCGCTTGACGGGACAGAAGAAAGAGCAATTGATATTCCTTATGTTGCTATGCTTAAGCAATGGAGTGCAATGGATCCTGTTTCACAGAGAGAAATCGATAGAAATAATGCAGTATATACCATACAGAAAAATAGAAATCCGTTCATTGACCATCCCGAATGGATTGACATAATCTGGTCTGAAACCCCGGATAATATTGCTCCTGCAGCTCCCGGATCTCTGGTTTCAACGCAACAAAATGCTTATTTTGTCAACCTGAATTGGGCTGCATCTCCTGATACAGATATTTTAGGATACAGGGTGTATATGAATGACTCAGTAACACCTGTTGCCGTTACCAAAGGAACTTCTATAACTATAGATCACCTGAACCCGTCTACGACCTATACATTTACAGTAAAGGCTTTTGATAAAGGATATCTGGAATCTCCGTTCAGTAATGCCGTTATAGCTGCCACTATTGCTTCAGACTCATATGCTGCTGATCTTATGATCACAAAGTATATCTCAGGAACCAATAATATAACCAATACTATTAAGAATAATGCATTGGAAATTGTAAATAAGACGGGGCATGAAGTTAATTTAAATAATTATAGGATTAATATTCAGCTTAAGAATAATGTTTCAGGAGCTATTTATAATGCAGATACTTATGAATTGGAAGGTAAAATAGGCAATAATGAAATTTTTGTAATCCTGAATCCCAAAGCTACTTTATCATGTTATTCTAATGATCAGGCTAAATTTGTCACGGCTTCTGATCCTATGACTTTCAAAGGCGAAAGTTATGTAGAACTCGCTTATAATAAAACAATTACTGTAGATGCAATTGGTACAAAATACGTATCCAATAACAACGGTAATGTTTCATTATATAGAAAGAACTCAGTCAATCAGCCTAATAGTACATTTAGTATCGGAGAATGGGACTCTTATCCATCCAATTACTGTCAAAACCTTGGAACTCTATCTACGACAGAACTTATTGCATCCAAAGATAAAAAATTGGGAATATATCCAAATCCGGTATATGATCGCCTTTTTGTAAACGGAGAAATTGAAAAAATAAAAACAGCTCAGATCATTGATTTTTCAGGAAAAGTGATTCTCACAGAGAAAGATCCGTTCAGAAACAAGAAAGATATTTCTGTACAAGGAATTCCTACAGGAACCTATATTTTAAGACTGGATGATCACACCCAGCAGTTTATTAAGAAATAGAGCAAGAGTATATACTTCATACCAACCTAACAGGTTTTTGAAACTTGTTAGGTTTTATTTTTTTAGAGATAATTTAACCTTGCCGGGGTTTGAAACCCCTGGCAGGGTTATTTAGCCCTGATAGTAGCGGTTACCCCACAGCATACGGCAGGAAAAGCTGGGCGCGAGGAGTATGAGCGGATAGCAGGAAACAGCTTCTCTAATAAAAAAAATATAAAAAAAGGTGAGTTAATATTCCGCCCATCATGAAAATTTTTCATTTTATTTTACTTTTTTGTAATTTTAAAATTTACCTAAGGTCTTAAAAACCTTACAGTTACTGTATAATCGATATAAGCATATTCACTAATAATCAATATCTATAAGTGTTTCTGCTTATATTTTTTATTTATAAGTAATTATGCTTATATTTGCAGTATGATAGCGGTCATTACTGGTGATATTATAAATTCACAGCATGCAGACACTGAAGTTTGGATCACCAAGCTTAAAAATCTTCTCGAAACCTGGGGAAGTGCTCCTTATACATGGGAAATCTACAGGGGAGATGAATTTCAGTTTAAATGCAGTATTGACTCTGTTTTCTGGCGTTTTCTAGCCATAAAATCCCTTATTAAAAGTCAGGAAAACCTGGATGTAAGAATGGCCATAGGTATTGGTGAAGAAAGTTTTTCTTCTGAAAAGATCACTGAATCTAATGGTACTGCTTATGTGAATTCCGGGAGACTTCTGGACGATTTGAAGAGTGATGGGCACACCGTAGCAATTAAAACTTCAAACGATTCTGTAGACAGGGATCTTAATATTTTATTGAAATGGTCATCTAAGGATTTTGACAACTGGACTATGGCTACTTCAGAGATTATTCATGAAATGATCATGAATCAGGATATTACCCAGGAGGATCTTGCCAAAAGATTTGCTATTTCACAGTCTTCTATAAGCCAGAGACTGAAACGAGCCAACTATGAGCTCATCGTGGAAACCAATCAGTATTTCAGAAAGAAAATATCAGAACTATAAGCATGATCTTTATCAAACTCATATTGGCACATCTACTCGGAGATTTTATACTTCAGCCAAATTCATGGGTTGCTGATAAGGAGAACAATAAACTGAAAAGTAAGTTTTTATACTTTCATGTTCTGATTCATATCGCTTTAAGTCTTATTTTTCTTTGGGATCTCCAACTTTGGTGGGTTGCTGTATTAATTGGCATTACGCACTTCATTATTGATGCTGCTAAACTTAGTTTCCAGAAGGCAAAAACGAAAAAAAGATGGTTTTTCATAGACCAGCTGCTTCATGTTTTAGTGATTGCAGGGGTATCCTTTTATTTTGGTGAATTTAACTTCAGTTTTTTACAGAATCAGGAGTTTTTAAAAATACTTATGGCAGCCTTGTTTCTTACAACACCGGCTTCCATCTTTATCAAAATACTATTGTCATCCTGGACACCCGCTCCGGATGGACCCAACACTATTCAAACCGAATCTTTAACAAGTGCCGGAAAATATATCGGAATTTTAGAACGTCTGCTGGTATTCACTTTTATTATGGTGAATCACTGGGAAGGAGTAGGTTTCATGGTGGCTGCCAAATCTGTATTCAGATTCAGCGACCTTGCCCAGGCAAAACAGAGAAAGCTTACGGAATATGTATTAATTGGTACATTGTTAAGTTTTGGACTGGCGGTCTTAACAGGAATTATAATAAAATAAATCAATAAATCTAACTACAATTTAGAAAGTAAAATTATGAGTCAAAAGAAAGAAATGTTGTACGAGGGGAAAGCAAAACAGGTATTTGCTACCGATAATCCTGATGAAGTAGTAGTACGTTTCAAAGACGATGCTACAGCATTTAACGCTCAAAAGAAAGGCCAGGTTGACCTGAAAGGAGAGATGAACAACGCGATCACAACCCTTATTTTTGAATATTTAAATGAAAAAGGAATCAAAACTCATTTCATCAAACAATTGGACGAAAGAGAGCAGTTGGTAAAAAAAGTATCCATTATTCCTTTGGAAATGGTGGTAAGAAACTACTCTGCAGGAAGTATGGCACAAAGATTAGGAGTAGAGGAAGGAATCAAGTCTCCGGTAACAATCTTTGATATCTGCTATAAAAAAGACGAATTGGGAGATCCGCTTATCAACGATCACCATGCCGTATTTTTAGGAGCTGCTACTTATGAGGAACTTGATGAAATGTATGAATTAACATCAGACATTAATGAGATCCTTATCGATCTGTTCGATAAGATGAACATCATCCTTGTAGACTTCAAAATCGAATTAGGAAAAACTTCAGATGGCGAGATCATCCTTGCAGACGAGATTTCTCCTGATACATGCAGACTTTGGGATAAGGATACGATGAAGAAATTAGATAAAGATAGATTCAGAAGAGATTTAGGAGAAGTTACTGAGGCTTATGTAGAAATTTACAACCGTCTTAAAAATCTTTTACAGAAATAAGATTTCAGACATCAGATTTCACATATCAGACATTGGTGCTGAAAATACTTTGTTAGTTAAAACAAAATTAAAATTTGAAGTTAGCTTTTAGTCTGAGATCTGAAATCTGACTTCTAAGATCTACAATTAGAAAAAATAGAAATGAAAAGTTTAGACATTCATAAAAGTGAATATTTAAAACAGTTTGAAAACCAGGTTTACGGAAGGAATCTTTTCAGAACTCAAGAAGAGGAAAGATTAGATGCTCCTAATGAAGAATGTGGGATCTTCGGACTCTATTCAGATGAAGACCTGGATACTTTTTCTCTTTCACAGTTCGGGCTTTTTGCATTACAGCACAGAGGTCAGGAAGCATGTGGTATTTCCGTTTTAAAGGACGGTAGAATTACCAATATGAAAGATGAAGGACTGGTTTTAGATGTTTATAAAGACATTCAGGAACCTGAAACTTTTATGGGAAATTCTGCAATCGGACACACTCGTTATACGACTGCAGGAGATAAAAAGAAATATAACTTCCAGCCATTCTTCGCGAAAAACGAATATGACCAGATTATACTTTCTATAGCACACAACGGTAATCTTACCAATGCGAAAGAATTAAAAACAGAATTAGAAGCTGAAGGCGTAGTTTTCAGGGCGACTTCCGATTCTGAGGTGATCTTAAGGTTAATTCAGAAAAACCTTGATCTTGGACTTCGTGGAGCCATTAAAGCTACTATGGAGAAAATTAAAGGTGCTTATTCAGTAGTAGGAATGACAAGAAATAAATTCTTTGCTTTCAGAGACTTCAATGGTATTCGCCCATTAGTTTTAGGAGCTATTAATGAACACTCTTATGTAGTGGCTTCCGAATCTGTAGCATTAGATGCTGTAGGAGCTCAGTATGTACGTGATATTCTTCCCGGAGAGATCATTTATACCAATGAAAATGAGCCTGGAAAACTTCATTCTTATATGATGGATGAAGCCAAAGGAAAACAGAGAATCTGTTCTTTTGAATACATCTACTTTGCAAGACCTGACTCTACTTTAGAAAACATTAATGTTTATGAAATCAGAGAAAAATCCGGTGAAAAGATCTGGGAACAGGCTCCTGTAGATGCTGATTTGGTAATCGGGGTTCCTGATTCCGGAGTTCCTGCTGCTATTGGATTCTCAAAAGCTTCAGGAATACCTTTCCGTCCTGTTTTGATTAAAAACAGATACATCGGAAGAAGTTTCATTGTTCCTACACAGGAGATGAGAGAAAGGGTAGTGAACCTTAAGCTGAACCCGATTATTTCAGAGATGAAAGATAAAAGGGTAGTAATCATTGATGACTCTATTGTTCGTGGAACGACCTCTAAAAGACTGGTTAAGATTCTGAAAGATGCAGGCGTAAAAGAGATCCACTTCAGGAGTGTTTCTCCACCCATTATTGCTCCATGTTATCTGGGTATTGATACCCCGTCAAAAGATGATCTGATCTCAGCGAATATGTCTACAGAAGAACTTAGAAAGTATTTAGGAGTAGATTCTTTAGAGTTTTTAAGCATAGATAATTTAAAAGAAATTTTAGGATCTTCTAACCACTGTTTTGGATGCTTCACAGAAGAATATCCGGTAGGAAAAGGAGAGGAGGTAGAATTGTTTAATTAATACTTCTTATATAAAACGGAGAGCCAGACAATAAATGTCTGGCTTTTTTTATCGCATTGATGTATTTGTAATTCTGACCCAAATTGCTGGCTGCTTCAGAAACTTTATAAGAAGTCTGTTTTATTGGGTAAAAAAGTGGCTAACCTTTAGAAATTTAAAATCTTGATTCATTTTCATTCATTTTAAAAAGAGTTTGGGAATAAACTAAGTGAATCTTGAGCCAGTCTTAATGAAATAAAGTAATTTCCTCATTTTAGTTATGACAATCCTCAATTAGGTTATATCTGAAAAATTATTTGGTTCGACCTTTGTATCAATAATTTAAAATAAAATATGATGTCAGTTCAAAATCAAATTATTTCAGTAAGCCCAATAGTTCTAAAGGTTCCAAACCGTATTGTGGATATGGAAATATGTGTAACAGCACCCCTTTCAGGTGACAATCTACCGATTATTCTTTTTTCTCACGGGGGTGGATATTCCAATTTCCTCTCTTCCTATAAAGGCGGAGCTCCGCTTTCAGATTATTGGGCTTCGCAGGGTTTTGTGGTGATCAAACCTACGCATTTAAGTTCAAAGACTTTGAACCTTGGTGCTGAGACACCAGGTTATCCAATATACGCAGAATCCAGAGTGGAAGATATGAAATCTATTCTCGACCAATTGGATTTTATTGAAAATATTGTTCCAACACTTAAAGGAAGAATGAATCATGAAAATATTGCAGCAGCAGGACATTCCGGGGGAGGCCTTACTGCAGCAATGCTTTTAGGAGCAAGTTATACTCATGACAACGGCAATGAGATTTATTTGCCTGACAATAGAGTAAAAACCGCCATTTTATTGGCCGTGAGTGGTGAAGGAGATAAAGGAATGCCAGCTCCTTGGGGTAAAGTAGACATTGTAAATTCCTTCCGGTATACAAAAATGAATCCTCCTGCATTTGTGATTACAGGTGAAAAAGATATTTCGCCTATCAGTTCCCGTGGTGCAGAATATTATACAGATGCATACTTCAAAAGTCCTGGCGAAAAAACTTTGCTTACATTATTTGATGGAGAGCACATGCTTGGTGGCATAACTGGTTACGATGCCGAGGAAACAACAGATGAAGATCCTGAACGTGTGGCAATAATTCAGGAAATGACGACAGCATATCTTCATTCTATATTTAATCCTGAGAATAGAAGTTGGGAAGAAGCAGTGAAAAAAATGAAAACCATTCAAAATGCTTTAGGAAAAATAGAAAGTAAATAGATTTCTTCTTTAAAATGGACGGGTCTTTTGTGTAAATAATCCAATATTTATTCATGATATTATTTTAAAGAAATGAAAAAAGAAGAAAATAATTTACATAGGTTTGAATCTTTATCAGAATTACATAAAATTCTAGGTTTGCCAAAACCTTTGCATCCTTTGATTAGTTTGATCAGAAATGATAGCGATGCTATCCCACCAGAAAATTTGCCATCACCGTTTATTTTAAATTTTTATAAAATAGCTTACAAGCCCAATCTCAGCGGTAAGTTTAAATATGGACAATCTTATTACGATTTTGATGAAGGCGGACTATGTTTCAGTGCACCCAATCAACTTAAAGCGACAAGTGATAATGACTCTGACGATCACACAGGTCTTGGATTGTTTATTCATCCTGATTTTTTCCTTGGGTATCCATTGGCAAAAAAAATTAAGCAATACAGCTTTTTTTCTTATGAATTGAATGAGGCATTACACCTTTCAGAGAAAGAAAAAGAAACGATAATTTCCGTTTTTAAAATCATTGAAGAAGAATTGAATAGTAGGATTGACGATTTCAGCCAGGATGTAGTTATTGCACAAATCGATTTATTATTGACCTATACAAACCGATTTTACAACCGACAATTCATAACAAGAAAAGCCGTAAACAGTACCGTTTTCCAGAAATTAGAAAGAATTCTGAATGAATATTTCGATGATGAAAAAATGATCACTCAAGGAATACCAACAGTTCAACAACTTGCAGAACAAGTGAATATTTCGCCAAGTTATCTGAGTGATTTATTACGTTCTCTGCTTGGGCAAAATGCACAACAATTTATCCATCAAAAACTTATTGATAAAGCAAAAGAAAAACTTTCATCAACAACACTTTCAGTTTCAGAGATTGCCTATGAATTAGGCTTTGAGCATCCCCAATCTTTCAGCAGATTGTTTAAAGCAAAAACAAAACAAAGTCCCTTGGAATTTCGGGCAAAATTTAATTGATTATAAGACTTTTAAAGTAAAAAAGGTGATAAATACGTTTTTAATGGTGAGTCAATTTCTTAATAAAAATACATTTTATGACAACAACAGAAAACAAAAACAAAGTTTGGTTCATCACAGGTTCATCCAGAGGTTTTGGGCGTGTTTGGACAGAAGCAGCATTAAAACGCGGTGATAAAGTTGCGGCAACTGCCCGTAAACTTTCTTCTATTGCAGATTTAAATGAAAAATACGGCGAAAATGTTTTAACACTTGAAATGGATGTTACGAATCCTGAACAGATAAAGACTGCTGTAAATACAGCTTTCGAGCATTTTGGAAGACTAGATATCGTCTTTAACAATGCAGGTTATTCACTTGTAGGAACTATTGAAGAATCACCAATAGAAGATATTGAAGCTCTTTATAAGACTAATGTTTTAGGGCCTGTTTCAGTAATTCAGGCAGCTTTGCCCTTGCTTCGCAAGCAAGGCTTTGGGCATATCATTGGAACGTCAAGTAATTTGGGACATCAGACATATCCTGTGATCGGTTATTATTGTTCTTCAAAATGGGCATTTGAAGCTATTCATGAAAGTTTGGCCATGGAAGTAAAACCATTTGGCCTTAATGTAACCATTATAGAACCCGGTGCTTATGCCACAGAATTTGGTAGCCCGGATTCTTTCAAACTGGCACCTTCAATGGATGTTTATAGTGACTATAAGAATCATTTTTTCCAAAGTATGCAAAATTATGAAAGAGGAAACCCTGATGCTACATCCAATGCAATTCTTAAGTTGGTAGATGCTGAAAATCCGCCATTGAGGTTATTCTTAGGAGACAAAAATTTACTGGAAATTCAAAAAGTATATTCTGAAAGAATGAAAACATGGGAAGAATGGAATGATGTAGCGATTGCAGCACAAGGTTAAGATGGTATATTAAAGAATATTTTTGCTAATCAATTAATATTGATTAGCATTTTTTATTCAATTCCAACCTTTGAATTATCTTCACAGCTCTATGGCCTGTTTTTAGAATCATGAGCTTTATATAGGATAATGATTAAACATAGCAAAAGCTTAATATTCCGGTATCATACAGTACACAAGTAAGTTTTAATTTTATAAGATTAAAATCAAGGATATGAAGAATGCATTTTTATCAGGTATATTTCTTATTGCCACTCAACTTTATTCAGCACAAACTTTCGATAATCAGGCACATCGTGGTGGAAAATCCCTTTATCCGGAGAATACAATTCCAGCCATGAAAAACGCCTTAAAAATGAATGTTACCACTTTGGAAATGGATCTTGCCATTACAAAAGATAAAAAAGTGATCTTATCTCATGATTCTTTCCTTTCGCCTGAATTAGTCACAAAACCTGATGGAACTTATATTCCAAAAGATTCTGGTTTTTATTACAAAATTTATGAGATGCCTTATGCAAAAATTCAGACATTTGATGTAGGACTAAAGAAATTGGAAAATTATCCTGATCAGAAGAAAATGAAGGTACAGAAACCTCTTTTTTCAGACATTATAGATGCTTGTGAATCTTATTCCCGTGAGTTGAAAAGACCATTGCCTTATTATAATATAGAAACAAAAACACGTCCATTCTCTGATCATATTTTTCATCCGGAACCTAAAGAATTTGTAGACTTAATGATGAAAATTATTCTTGAAAAAGGAATTCAGGATAGAGCTATTATTCAGTCTTTCGACCCCAGAACACTTGAAATTATTCATAAAGAATATCCTAAAATAATGACAGCTCTACTTGTAGAAAAGGTTGATGATAAGAAATTAGCCCAACAGCAGTATTATTTTAAAAATATTCCCTTAGAGAAATTTAAACTCTATCCAAATCATCTGAATGGAGTATCAGGAGATATGAAATTTTTAAGCTTTACACCAACCATCTATAGTCCGGACCACAGATTGGTTACCCCTGAACTTATACAGGAATGCCATTCATTAGGGATGAAGGTAATTCCATGGACTGTTAATACCAAAGAAAGGTTACAGGAATTAAAAAATATGGGAATTGATGGGGTGATTAGCGATGATCCCAGGATATTTGAATAATAGTTTAATGAAGAAAGGGTGAAAGTGTCAAATTTATAGTTTCATTTCTGAACTGCATCAAATATATCAGTTTCCAGATCCTAATGAGCCAAAATATAAATAGCCGGAAGAAATTCTTCCGGCTATTTTATGCGATGCATTTGCATGCATCTGGAGTTAAAAAATTGGTTAGTATTGATTAAAACTTATAGTTTAGACCTAATTGGAAAACTCTATTGTTATTGTATGCAGCTGTACTCATTTTATCAATCTTTGTTAAGCTGTTGGTATATCTTGCGTTGATTCCGATATTATTAGTAATATCATATCCTAAACCTAGAGCTAAACCAAAGTTAAATTTATTGATCTCATCTTTGTTAATGTCCTCAGAGTGAGACTGGGTTACAGTAGTGGTAGTACCTCCTACAGTATTTTTAGTAGTTACATCACCTTTCATTTTTCCGTTAATGAAATAACTGAATTCAGGTCCTGCTTCCACATAAAATTTATCCATTGGTCTCATCTGAACCATTAAAGGAACTGAAATATAATTCATTGTTACTTTATCCTGAACTGTTGTAGTTTTATCATAAACTGTTTCAGAAGAGATCACATCTCTTGCTCCCATTTGGTTATATAAAACTTCCGGTTGTAAGCTGAATTGTTTAGAGATTGGAATGTTCACAAAAGCTCCTGCATGGAAACCTAATTTCTGGCTGTTCATACCAAATTTCTGAGCACTGAAATACGCTGAGTTTCCTCCGGCTTTAATACCAAACCTTACAGGTTGAACATCTTTTTTAAGAGGTGATGTATTTACAGTTGTTGATTCCTGAGCGAAAGCTAATGTTCCAGCAGTTAATGCCAGTCCTAAAAATAACTTCTTCATAATTTTATTTTTTAATTTTACTATTTACTACTTGTTATGATCTTTCAATCATTCGCGATTTATTTTGCAAAATGCTTGCCAAACTCAAAAAACATAGACATAGAGCTGTTCTCAGAAGGTTTTAAGATTTAAAAAAGATTCATAATATTATATTTTGTATAAAATATTTCAACATATATGGAATATTTGTGATAAATTTTATGTTAAATCTCTATCATATACCAAATATCTGTTAATCGAAAAAAAAATGTTTTTTTTGAAATCGGGAAATCGGTTTTTGCTGGTGTTTTTTCTTGTAAATAAAAATACCGGGTGCTGAAAACACCCGGCATACATCGAAAAATAATAAATATCTATTTGAATTTATAGGCTACACCTACCTGAAAGGCATTGTTTCTTACCTTGTAATCATTATCAATATCCATAACATTAGTAAGTCCCGCAGTAAACCTTGCCGTTACCCCAAAGTTTTGAGTAAAATAATATCCTGCACCAATACCTATTCCGAAATTGAATCTGTTATAAAGGTCCATATTTATTTTGTTAGAAAAACTGCTTCTATCAATGCTAGTTGAATTTCCTTGTCTTATTACAGTATTCTCATCTCCTTTATTCTTTCCTCCTAGTAATAATCCAAATTCAGGACCTGCCTCTACATAAAGCTGAGGAAGAATATTATACTGAACCATAATGGGAAGAACAAGATAATTTAAATTTGTTGTGTATTCTGTGTCCTGCCTGAAATGAGCATTACCATCAATAATATACCTGTATTTTTCTTCTGTTTTTGAACCTAATTGGCTAAAAAGAAGCTCAGGCTGAACACTGAATTTCTCTGCTACCGGAATATTAACAAAAACTCCTGCATTAAAACCTGGTTTCATTTTTTCATTACTGTCATACTCATCGTAAGTATAGCTATCATGACTACGGGAAAGAGTAGTAGCATTGAATCCTGCTTTCACTCCAAAAGTAATTGGAGAAGTTGATTTGGTTTTTTCCTGTGCATTAATTAAAAGACTTCCTGCAAATGCCAATCCTAGGAATAATTTTTTCATGATTATAAAAATTTAATTTTCTCACACTGTATCAAAATTCCCGCCAAAGAGGCAAAAATTGATAAAAGTCATATAAAAGCGAAAAAGTCAGATTTAACAAGTAAACCTGACTTTTTCTATTGAAATCAAAATGTATTTTATCTGTCTGGGAAATAATATTTCTCCCTTTATCTACGTCTCAGTTGTATATCCATATGTTTTTGGTTTTTCAACACTATCATAATCTGTAAAATCATAAAGTGAGATCTATACATTAAAGATACTTTTGAAATGGATACAATCAATACATCATACGCAAATTCCTTGCCAAAAATATTAAATTCAGACATAAAAAAACCGGATTAAATTCATAATCCGGTTTTTCTTTTAGTATAAGTTTATTATTAAACCTAAGTATAACTTAGAATTTATAAGCTAAACCAACTTGGAACGCTCCATTTTTAGAAGTATCAGCACCGCTAGGTCTGTTTTTAGCAATATCAGTTAATCCCGCAACATATCTTACGTTAACACCGATATTTGGAGTGAAATAATATCCTGCACCAAGTCCAAGAGCAAAATCAAAACCTTTAGTATAATCTTTCATATCAAAAGAGTTGTTGCTATCTTTCAATTTTGAATTGATCAGGAAGCTGAATTGAGGACCTGCTTCGAAGTAAAGGTTAGGAAGTGCATTATATTGGAACATTACTGGGATAGCGATATAATCCAAGTTCAGTTTTGTGTTGCTATCATAATCGTCTTTTGCTCCCATACCACTGTATAAAACTTCAGGCTGAACGCTGAAATCCTGAGCTACAGGGATATTTGCAAATACACCACCATAGAATCCAGCTTTAGATTTCATTCCGTCACCAGAAAGAGTAGAAACGTTAAGACCTGCTTTTAATCCAAATCTAACTGGAGAAGAAGAAGCTGTATTTGATGAAGTTTTTTGTGCGAAAGAGAAAGTACCTGCTACTAATGCAAGACCAAAAAGAATCTTTTTCATAAGTTTTTATTTAATAGTTTTTTTAGTTTTGTTTAACATTTTCTTTATAATCAAATTGTGTGCCAAAAAAAGCAAAAACGACGTCATTGATCTTTATAATAGAGCATAGAGGTTTTTTTCTACATTTTTAATATAAATAATTCATTAACATATTTTAACCTAAATTGGATTTAAGAATATTAACAGTAAAAAACTAAAGAGTAAAGGATTACAAATTCAGAGAAGTGGAGGCACAATCATTTTTTTATTTTCAGATTAGTCCTGTCCCTAAGCCTGAAACTGGTTTAATAAAATTCCTTTAAAAAGATTAGAATCATTCTTTCTGTCTTATCTTTAAACTTTACTCTGAATCCATATGTATATGAGACCTTATACAAAAAAGACCAGGCTAAAAATAACCTGATCTTTCTATTGAATATAAAATTTGTTACTGAATGTTAGTAAGCTTATTTGAATTTATAAGCTAATCCTACCTGGAATACATTGTTTCTTACTGCATCCGATCCGCTAGGTCTGTCTTTTGCAATATCCGTTAAACCTGCAACATATCTTGCTGTGATTCCTAAGTTTGGTGTGAAGTAATATCCTGCTCCAAGACCAATACCAAAGTTAAATGTACTCAGGTTGTCTTTGTAGTTATCTGTAGTAGATGACTGTCCTGTAGATTCATTTTTAAACTTGTTCTTAGCACTTACCATGAATCCGAACTCTGGTCCCGCTTCTAAATAAAGGTTAGGTAAGGCGTTGTACTGGAACATTACGGGTACTGTAATATAATCTAACTTAGTAGAAGCTGAATATTTAGTTCCTCCTAAAGTATAATCTGACTTATTACCATATTGTGAATACAATACCTCTGGCTGGATGCTGAATGAAGTGGCCACCGGTATGTTGGCAAATACACCTGCATTGAATCCTATTTTAGATTTCTGATCATCCAGACCACTATCCTTCGAAAGTGAAGAAACGTTCATGCCTCCTTTTACCCCAAATGTTACCGGATTAGAAGAAGTTGTCTGTTGAGCGAACGCTAACGTGCTTGCAGTTACTGCTAATCCTAAAATTAACTTTTTCATAACTTTAATTTTTAAATTTTACTCTTTCTTAATTTTAAATTTTACTACTTGTTCACATTTCTGTGGAACGCTGGAAATCTTTCAAATTGCTTGCCAAAAAAATATTTTTGTGGAGAAAATCAGTGAAAAACACATAATCAAGCACATGGAATTAATTTCAATTAATTGATTTTCAATGTATTATTTTATTAAATAAACATTTGTTTAGAAATTGTCTAAATTGACAATTTTGTCAAAAACAGGAGATAAAACAGGAGTGAATTTTATGAAATCAGGTAATATTCTTACTGTTTATTGTAAAATGAATCGCTTTAAAAGTGTCTTTTCGATTTGCGAATGGCCTTTATTATATAGCCCGGATTTATTTAAGCAGCACAACTAAATCCAGTCTATCTCATTTTGCTTTATTAATTTTGTAGATCTTATAAAATGATAACCTGATACTCTTACAAAACAGATCATTGGATTTTGTAAGGATTCACTAATCTCTAAAATATGAAAAAGTGCACATTGCTGCTGTTATTTCTTTTCTTTGAAAATACTTTCCAGGCCCAAATTGGTATTAATACCATAATGCCCAATCCTTCTTCCGTACTTGAGGTTGCAGGTTCTGACAAAGGAATCTTAATTCCCCGAATTGCATTGACTGGAAGTTCGGATACCATAACAATACCGTCTCCTGCTCATTCTTTAATGATTTATAATACATCTTCTGCAAATGGAATGGCTTCAGGATATTATTACTGGAGTACACCTGCCGGACGATGGACAAAGGTACTGGATGATTTAACCCCTATTGTGATGACAGGATGGAGCCTTACCGGCAACTCAGGTATGGTAAACGGAGTTAACTTTATAGGGACTTCTGATAATGTAGATGTTATTTTTAAAAGAAATAATATAGTATCCGGTGTATTAAATACGACCAATACTATATTTGGAGTAAATAGCCTGACGGCCAATACTACGGGGCTTAATAATACTGCGGTAGGTGTTAATAACTTAATTTCAAATACCATAGGCAGTATGAATACAGCTATAGGTGCAGAAGTATTGAGCAGCAATAAATCCGGAATACAGAATACCGGTTACGGATACCGGGCTCTCTATTCGAATCTGGATGGAAATAATAATGTTGCCAATGGTTATTTTTCCCTTTTTTCCGCTAAAAGTACTATAGCTAATGTAGGTATTGGGGCAAGTTCGCTTAGGGAACTGATCTCCGGCGATTATAACATTGGAATAGGAGGAGATGCTTTACGGATGATTCCCGGGGGAAGAGGAAATACTGCAATTGGCGGATCTGCAGGATCTAATTTAAATACAGCTAATAATTATAACACATTTATCGGTTTCCGGGCAGGTACAGGGCTTGTTTCGGGAAAATCGAATACCATTATCGGAGCCAATGTAAGTGGATTGCCGGCTTCTCTTTCAAATAACATTATTATTGCCGATGGGGATGGAAACAGAAGAATTAATATTGATCAGAACGGAAATATCGGTATTGGAACAGATACACCAAAATTCCCGTTGGATATTCGCTTAAAGACAGCCTCATGGCCTTTGGCAGCATCAAGTCTTACCTATTATGGAATAAGCCCGGATTCGGGATCTCCTGACGGGATATTAACTACCTATCCGAATTATACCAATGATATAGGAACTTTCAATAGTAACACGTCTATTTATGCAGATGGAAATATTATATCGGTAGGAAAACTGAGTGTGGCACAAACCTCTCTTTTTTCAGATAAAAGAATCAAAAATATCCTAGGAAAGTCAGACTCTGCAAAGGATTTAACGATCTTAAAAGAGCTGAATATTACCGATTATCTTATGAAAGATGAGGCTGTATATGGGAAACAAGAATTTAAAAAAGTGATTGCTCAGGAAGTAGAAACTGTATACCCGCAGGCAGTTAGTAAGAATAGTGTGAAAACTTTTATTCCTAATATTTATCAGCCGGCCCAACAAAATAAAGAGGTTTTTACCTTTGATAAACCTGTTGTTATTTCTAAAGATGATAAATTTCTTAAAGTATATGATGAAACCGGAGAAATTGTTTTGGAAATAAAAGATAGTACCCCTAACAGTATTACAGTTTATTTGAAAGATAAAAAAATTAAAGGAAAGCTATTTGTTTATGGTACAGAAGTATCTGATCTGAGAACAGTGGATTATGACGCACTATCTATGCTGAATATTTCTGCAACTCAGGAACTGGCAAAAAAAATAGAAACGTTAGAAAATGAAAATAAAGCATTAAAAAAATCGACTATGGACATGCAGCAAAAACAGATCATTTTGGAAGAACGTTTAAAACGGCTGGAATCATCTTTTGCAAAATAGAAACATTCTAAAAATTAATAAAATAAATAGTAAACCCTGCTGAATAAATAGCAGGGTTTTAATTTAATATGATGTCCAGATAATGCTATACAAAATGATTATGCATTATTCAGGTTTCTGTAGAAAGATAATGATTCAAGGATATTTTTTTGACTGCATTGGTGATCATAATTGCAGGCACCTATTTCTGTAAGCAGAGAGAAATTAATCTTACTGTCCACATTCTTTTTATCGTTTAATAATAAAGCGGTAATATCTTCATCTTTAAAATCACTGATATCTAAGTAAGGGTAGTATCTCTGGATGTTTTCAATGATCATTTTTGCATCTTCTTCTGAAATAAGGTTTTCCAGGTAAGCCAAATAAGCTTCACTGATCATTCCCATAGCAACAGCTTCTCCGTGGAGGATAGGATTCCCCTGCTGTAAACAAAGGCTTTCAACTGCATGCCCAATAGTGTGTCCGAAGTTCAGGGTTTTTCTGATATTACTTTCATGGAAATCTTTTTCGACAACGTTCTGTTTGATATCCATAGACGTCTGAATATGTGGAGTTACCGCTTCCACATCAATTTTACTAATCTGGGTAAGCTGGTTCCAATGTGCCTTATCAGCAATCAGTCCATGTTTAAGCATTTCAGCGAATCCGCTTCTTAATTCTTTAAAAGGTAATGTTCCTAAAAATTTAGGATAAATAAAAATTTGCTCCGGGAATGCAAATGTTCCGACCATATTTTTATAATGCATCAGATCTATTCCTGTTTTCCCGCCAATAGAAGCATCACACATGGATAAAAGGGTAGTAGGGATGTTGATAAACTGTATTCCTCTTTTATATGTAGAAGCTACAAAACCGCCCATATCTGTAATCACACCGCCACCAAGATTGATAATCAATGCTTTTCTGTCTGCCTGCATTTCCGTGAGAATTTCCCAAAGCTGGTTGGCTGTCTGGATATTTTTCATTTCTTCCCCTGCTTCAATCTCAAGAATTTCAAACCCAAGATCCGTTTCCATATTGCCTAGAAGAACAGGAAGGCAGTATTCATGAGTATTTTCATCCACCAAAATAAAGATTTTACTGAATGTTTTCCCGTGAAGGAAATCGTTGAGTTGAGAAAAATTATCGTTTAATATTGTTATCATCTTCGAAAATATGTAAGGTTAAAATGTAAACTATTCTGCAAAGTTATGATTCTTAATTTTTAACTCGTAACTAAATTACTATCTTTGCAGAAATTTTTAGAATGAGCAGAGATAATAATAATTCAGACAGACCAAAGAGACCAAGAATTTCAACCAAGAAAAGTTCTGATGATTCTCGTGCTTCCAGATCTGGAAATTCTTCAGGATCAAAACCTTTTAAAAAACCGTTCTCTAAAGACGGAGAAAGAAAAGGACCCGAACATTCAGGATCCAACTCAAGATTTGAAAAGAAACCGTTCAAGAAAAATACCGGGAGTTTTAATAGCTCAAGTGATGATTCTGAATCAAAATCGGAAAGCAGAGCTTATATCACGAATAAAAGTGAGAGCTATGAAAGAAAATCTTTTGGAAAACCTAAGAGAGGTGGAAAAAGCTTCGATACAAGAGACAAGTATGAAAGAGGTAGCCTGAAATATGGTAGAAGGCCATCTAATGGAGACGATAAAGGTGAAGATAAAACAAGATCTTTTGTACAAAAGAGAAGACTGAATAAGATTGAAAAAGATGTTCATAAAGACAGCATCCGTCTTAATAAGTATATTGCAAACTCCGGAATCTGCAGCAGAAGAGAGGCTGATGAGCTTATCACTCAAGGATTGGTAGAAGTAAACGGAAAAGCAGTAACTGAAATGGGATATCAGGTACAGAAAACCGACAGAGTTGTTTTTGACGGACAAAGTATTACACCGGAAAAACCTGTTTATGTACTTCTTAATAAACCAAAAGGTTATATTTCTACAACGAAGGATGATAAGGCAAGAAAAACCGTAATGGATCTTGTTGCTAATGCTTCTCCTTACAGACTTTTCCCGGTGGGAAGATTAGATCGTTCTACTACAGGAGTTATCTTATTGACCAATGACGGACACATGACTAAAAAACTGACGCATCCATCTTTTGATGCTAAGAAAATTTATCATGTAACCTTGGATAAAAAACTGACTGGTGAAGATTTACGTCTTATTGCAGAAGGAATTCGTCTTGATGAAGGAGTAGCAGTGGTGGATCAGATTTCTTATATTGAAGGTAAGCCTAAAAATGAGATCGGAATTGAGATCCACATCGGATGGAACCGTGTTATCAGAAGAATTTTCCAAAGATTAGGATATGAAGTAGAATCTTTAGACCGAGTAATGTTTGCCGGATTGACGAAGAAAAACATTAAGAGAGGGCACTGGAGAATCCTTTCAGAACTGGAAGTAAACAATCTTAAAATGCTTTAAAATAATGATGAGCTTTGAATTTTCAGATTCAGGCCTTGATTGAAATCATTATTGCTAAACAGTAATTTTAAGCGTAAAGAATAAAAAAGCGCGGAAACTAGTTTCCGCGCTTTTTTGTATTAATAATTTAACCTAAAGCTGTCTCATTTATTTGGAATGTATATTATTTTAAAATAAATGTCTCAAAAATGAGACATTTGTCGTAGTTTTGGGACAATAAAAAATGTATGAATACTCAGCAAAAAATTATTGATGCGGCGATATCAGTTTTAAATGAGAATTTTTCGGCAACATTGGAGGATATTGCAGTAAGTTGTGGTATTAACAGAAGGACACTTCACCGATATTTTAAAAGCCGAAATGAACTGTTGGAAGCATCTCATAAGAATATGATGGAGGCATGGGAGCAGGCAGCTATTAAAGCTTGTGACAGCTCAGAAGATCCTTTAGTACAGCTTGAATATTTATTATATGCTGGAATTGACAGCGGAACAAAGTATGCTTTTCTTATTAAACTGAATGACTATGGTAAATCCTCTTCAACAGCTTATGAAAGTAAACAGATTGATGCCTATTTAAAAAAAAGAAATCAATTATTTAACACCCTTCAGGAATTACAAAAACAGCAGATGATAGATGACCAGTTTCCATTACCTTGGATAAGAATTCTTTTCACCAGTGTGATCACGGCAACGATTGCTGCGTTAAGGTCCGGAGATATTGCTCAAAATGAAGTAAAAAGACTAGCCTGGTATTCATTCAGTAGAAGTATTGGTATACAATTAAATAAAATATGATACATTCCTTTTTAATGATAGGTCAGTCGAATATGGCTGGCCGGGGGTATAGTAAAGAAGTCCAGCCTATCTATGATGAACATATTAAAATGCAGAGAAACGGACTATGGCAAATCATGTCCGAACCTATTAATTTCGACCGTCCCAGTGCTGGTATAGGGCTTGCAGCTTCATTTGCAGCGTCCTGGAGGCTGGATAACCAGCAGGATGAGATAGGATTAATTTCATGTGCTGACGGAGGAACCAGCCTTGATGATTGGGCCGTAGATGGTGCTTTGTTTGAAAATGCAATTTCACAAGCCAAACTTGCCCAACGAACAAGCCGGATTGCAGGCATCCTGTGGCACCAGGGCGAAAACGACTGTTCGCCTGAAAAAGCTGAGAGATATGGTGAAAAATTTTCTGTGATAATAGAAAGGTTACGTCAGGAATTAAATATTCCGGAAGTTCCTCTTATTATAGGTGGTTTAGGAGACTTTCTATCCAATGGGATCTTTGGGCAGTATTTTGCTTCGTATCCTTTAATTAATCATGCACTGGAAGAATTTGCGACAACTCATGCAAACTGTTATTTTGTTACTGCAAAAGGACTTACAGCCAATGTTGACAGCATCCATTTTAATGCTTTGTCACAAAGGTTATTGGGTGTCAGATATTATAATGCTTTTCGGGATTTAAAACATCTTCCTGATCCTTATCATGATGAAGATAGTATATTGGCAACAATCTATAATCGTCCTTATACCAGAACCGAAAAAATTAAACTGCTGGAACATGAATTTGCAGTTGGAAATATGGACCCTAAAGATTTTCTGTCAGAATTAACCCTATTGAATCAGGCGTAATATTAATATCCAAAAAAATAAAACAGCATCAATGGTGATGCTGTTTTATTTTTTTGATACATTTTGGTATATCATTATTATTTTATCCCAGTATGGTTACTCCTTTCTCGATCATTTCATAAATAGCGTCTCTTCCATTATCCGGCTTTACATTTACAGCTTTGGTTCCGTTAAAGTGAAGACAAGTGATATATCCATTTGTTACAGCATCCTGAGCTGTGAATTTCACACAATAATCCATTGCTAATCCTACGATTTCCACTAACTGAATATCATGGTATTTCAGGAAATCATCCAATCCGGTTTTCATGAAGTGATTATTATCCTGGAAGCCACTATAACTGTCGATTTCAATATTCTTTCCTTTCTGTATAATATGAGTAACTTTACTTTGGTTTAGATCTTTGTGGAATTCTGCCCCGAAAGTTCCCTGTACACAGTGATCCGGCCACATAAACTGAGGAACACCATTAAGAATAATACTTTCTCCTACTTCACGTCCGTTACTGCTTGCAAAACTTTTATGTCCTGCAGGATGCCAGTCCTGAGTTAAAATGATCTGGTCATATTCATTTTCTTCCATCAGAAGATTGATATAAGGAATAATTTCATTAGCTCCCGGTACGGCCAATGCTCCGCCTTCACAAAAGTCATTCTGTACATCGACGATTATTAATGCTTTTTTCATATTTTGATTTCTCGAATTTTTGATAAATTTACAAAACTACCCCGCAAAAACTTGTCCAAAAATTAATTATCGGACAAATCGGCAAAAAAATAAAGGAGGGAAGCTGGAAGAAGGACGCTGGAAGTTACTTTTAGTGTTCCAACTACTAGCTGTCACTATAAAATAGCTTTTAATAGAGGAACTTTATTTTTTTACGATCATTATTACTTCCTTTTTCTGTCACTCATCATCCAGCCTTTTAGCGTATCTTTGCAGCAAATAAATAGTTTTTATGTCATTTGAATCGTTAGGATTATCACACAATATTATTCGTTCTGTCAAAAAGTTAGGATACTTAAAACCTTTTCCTATTCAGGAACAGGCGGTACCTGTTATTCTTGAAGGGAAAGATCTGATGGGAATTGCACAGACAGGCTCCGGGAAAACAGCTTGTTTTGTAATGCCTATTTTAGAAAAATTACAGAACACAGAAGCTAAAAAAGATCGTAATGTTCAGGTTTTAGTATTGGTTCCTACTCGTGAATTAGCGATTCAGATTGATGATGTTTTCAGGGCTTTTACAGAAAATCTGAAGCGTGAAATACGCACCATGGCCGTTTATGGTGGTGTTTCTATCAATCCACAGATGAAAGGAATGTTTGGTGTGGAAGTTCTTATCGCAACACCAGGACGTTTATTGGATTTAATAGATCATAATGCTTTGAGTATTTCAGGAATTCAGCATTTGGTGATTGATGAAGCAGATAAAATGTTTCAGCTAGGTTTTGGTGAAGAAATGAATAAGCTTTTTGCTTTAATGCCTGTAGTGAAACAAACCACTTTATTTTCGGCGACTTTAAATGATAAAGTGGCTGAAATGAAAGAACGTTTATCTATTAATCCTACGATTATTGAAATTAAAAAAGAGGAAGTTGAAATTGATAATATCGAGCAATTCGCTTATCATGTTTCTCCAGAAAACAAAGGACCTTTTTTAAGATATTTAATTAAAGAAAAGAAAGTTGAGAAAGCATTGATATTTGTTTCGTCTACGAGAGCTGCTGATAATTTGGTGGAAAAGCTTAAGAAGAATAAAATCAAAGCTGTAGCTATTCACAGTCAGAAATCTCAAGGTGCCCGAAGAAATAATCTGGAGGAATTTAAATCTAATGGAGCGCAAATCCTGGTGGCTACAGACTTAATTGGCCGTGGAATTCATATCGATTATCTGCCTTGTGTTATTAATTATGAATTACCGCGTTCGCCTTTGGATTACATTCACCGTATCGGTAGAACAGGGCGTGCCAACGAAAAAGGAACTGCTATTAATATTCTGACAGATGATGAACTGCAGCACTTCAGGGTCATTCAAAAGAAAATGGGTAAAAAAGTAACCTTAGAAAGAACAGAGGGAATTGATCTTCATGGTTACTAAACAATAAATTAAAATAAGAAGCTCCAATGATATAAATTTGGAGCTTCTTTATTTTTCATAAATAATCATTACAATTAACATTTTTTTCATATTCAGGTTTCTTGAATTTTAATAAATTTACAGAACCAGATAAAGTTTTGCCTAAAACTAAATTAAGAGCAATTCAACAATAATTAAAAGTTAAAAACCTGAACAATGAGTGAGCTTGAGGACAAAAAATTTCCAATAGGACCGTTTGAAGCACCGGAAAACATCTGTGATACTACTTTAGATACCTATATTAAAGCGATTAAAGACTTTCCCGGAAAATTGAAGAACCTCATTGAACATTTTACAGACGAACAATTTGATACGCCTTACAGAGAAGGAGGATGGACTGTAAGACAGCTGGTTAATCATATTGCTGACAGCCACGCCAACAGTTTTATCCGTTTTAAGTTAGCTCTTACTGAAGATAATCCAACCATAAAGCCTTATGATGAAGCTAAATGGGCTGAACTTCAGGACAGCATTCATATGCCTGTAAAACCGGCAATGAGAATGATAAAAGGAACACACCAACGATGGACGACACTCCTTAAAAGTCTTACCAATAAACAGTTTGAAAGAACTTTTCACCATCCTGAACATAACAGGAATTACAATTTAAGAGATAATCTTGCATTGTACGTCTGGCATTGTAACCATCATTTTACGCATATTGAAAATCTGAAGAAAGAAAAAGGTTGGTAAAAAAATACCTGAACAATCCAATATACTTTAAGGAAATTACAGACAGAATTTCCAGATTATCTGCCGACAGCCAAAGAAAATGGGGAAAAATGGATGTCTGCCAGATGCTAACGCACTGTGACCTAGTTCTTCAGGTTGCCTT
This sequence comes from Chryseobacterium sp. BIGb0232, assembly GCF_024810195.1. Lineage (NCBI taxonomy): Bacteria > Pseudomonadati > Bacteroidota > Flavobacteriia > Flavobacteriales > Weeksellaceae > Chryseobacterium > Chryseobacterium sp. BIGb0232. Next base: position 61,113 of record NZ_JANUEH010000003.1, on the reverse strand, counting down.
GCTGAAAATTGAACTTCCCCGCATTAATCTTCTGTTTGAGACAATAGGAACCGTTACAAAACTGGAAATGTATGTTTTCAATAACGGAATTCCCAGAAACATGCCTACTTTTCAAAAACTAATCGTTAATTTTGAGTGTGATTTTGATGAATCAAAAACCAATCTTCTGAAAACACTGGAGGAATTCCGGGAATTCTGTGACAACAGAAAACTGCCGGACAGCCACAGATTATTCGGGAAAATGACTGAAAAAGATTGGGAATTTTTAGAGTATAAACATCTTAATCATCACTTAAAACAATTTAATGTATGAGTTTTTTTGACAAAATATTCGGTGGAAATAATCAAGCCTCTGATCAAAAATCTTTCTGGAAAAATATAAAGTCTGAAGAAGACCTGGAAAAAGCCATTGAAAGTTCTTATCAACACAGAATAGCGATATTCAAACATTCAACAAGCTGCTTTATCAGCAAGACTGTATTGAAGAATTTTGAAAAGGAGATTGAAAATGCAGATCAGGAGGTAGAAGTCTATTACCTTGATCTATTGGCTCACCGACCTCTTTCCAATAAAATAGCTGAGGATTTCGGAATAAGACATGAGAGTCCGCAGCTGATTGTTATTGAAAACGGAAAGCCCGTTAACAGCGCTTCGCACCAGGACATTTCTTTAAGCCAGATCGTATAATGAAGAATATTAATAATTATTTAGCCAAAGTTTTAAATGTTCCTCTTCAAAGTGTGAACACCTGCAGCCTGCATTATGAAGTGAAGAAGATTCCTAAGAACCAGTTTCTTCTTCAGTATGGCGAAATATGCAGACATATATTCTTTGTAGAGAAAGGATTGTTGAAAATGTATTCCATTGATAAGAACGGAAAAGAACACATTATACAGTTTGCCCCTGAAAGCTGGCTGATCTCTGACCGAAGCAGCCTTTATTTCAATGAAAAATCCAATTATTATATAGAAGCGGTAGAAGATTCAGAAGTTTTGTTTCTGCATCCTGATTTCTTCAACAAATTAGTAGAACAATTCCCAAACAGTATTGAACGCAGTGATTTTCTGCTTCAGAAGCATATCAGAAGTCTTCAAAACAGAATCAATTCGTTATTAGGGGAGACTGCAGAAGAAAGATATATGAAATTCATTAAAATGTATCCGGATTTACTTCTCAGAGTTCCTCAATGGATGATTGCTTCTTATCTTGGTATTACTCCCGAAAGTTTAAGCCGTGTAAGGAAAGAGTTGGCAAGGAAAAACTTCGTTCCGGATAATAAATAAAAAAAGGCTGGAAGCTGGAAGAGGGAGGTTGGAAGTTATATTGAACATAAAATGACTTTAACAGCTATTGTTGTAGCATTTTATAATTATCAATAAGAATACCTTCACGCTTCAATAACTTCCATCTTCCAGCCTCTCTCTTCCTTACTTCAAATAAATCCTTTTTGCTAATTGCCCAACCTGTCTGAGTTTAGCTTGCGTATCTTCTGACCATGGAAGTCCAAAGCAAAGCCTCATACAGTTTTCAAACTGTTCCTGAAAGGTAAACATTCGGCCAGGTGCTATGCTTATATTCTGCTTAATGGCAAGATCATAAAGTTCTGTAGTCCGAATTTTCTTATCGAATTCTACCCATAAGGATAAACCTCCCTGTGGACGGCTGGTTTTGGTTCCTTCCGGAAAAGATTCCGCTATGGTTTGTACATAATTCTGATAATTACTCTGCAGCGTTTTTCTCAGCTGTTGCAGATGCTTTTCATACCTGCCGGATTTCATGAAATTAGCCACCGCTTCATTGACTATCGAAATAGAGGAGGTGGAATGTAAAAGTTTAAGCTTTAAGATCTTGTCCTTGTATTTTCCAGGAGCAATCCAGCCTACACGGTATCCGGGAGCCAATGTTTTTGAAATGGAGTTGCAGTAGAGTACATTTCCATCCTTATCAAAGGATTTACAGCATTTTGGACGACTGGATCCAAAATAAAGATCTCCATACACATCATCCTCAATTAACGGGATGTTATTTTCTGACAGAATTTTTACAATCTCTTTTTTATTTTCATCAGGCATACAGCTTCCCAAGGGAGAATTGAAATTAGGAATCAACAGGCAGAGATCAATTTTCGGAATTGATTTCTTTAAAGCATCAATTTCTATCCCTGTAGTGGGGTGAGTGGGAAGTTCCAGAACTTTTAGCCCTAGTCCGTTAGCCAATTGCAAAATTCCTGGATAACACGGACTTTCAATCGCAATGGTGTCACCGGGTTTTCCCAATGCCATTAAACAGAAGGACAAGGCATTCATCCCGCCATTGGTCGTCACTATATCATTTTCATTAAGATTTCCGCCCCATTGCAGAGAACGGACAGCAATCATTCTTCTGAGTTTCAGATTTCCCTGAAGTTCTTCATACTCCGTTCCGCCTTCTTTTAATTCTCTGATGGCATGTACAATTTCTTTTTTCAGTTTAGCCTGCGGGAGAAGATCTCCGGACGGAATTCCAATGGAAAAGAACGTGATATCCTTTTTTCCCATATTTTCATAGACTTTACTGATCAGTTCATCAGGTTCGTCATTATTGGCAATTAAAGAAGGACGACTCACTTCAGGTAATGGAAGCTTCGCAGACAATAGCTGACTTACAAAATAGCCGGATTGTGGCTTAGATTCTACCAGAGACAGAGATTCCAGCTCAAGGAAAACACGTTTTGCCGTATTCATGCTCACCTGATGCTCACTGCATAACATTCTTACAGAAGGAAGTTTGTCACCCGCCTTTAATACACCGTTTCTGATCTGAGAAGCAATGCCGTCTGCAATTTCTGTATATAAAAATTCTTTACTCATCTTTTTCAACTGTACTCATGCAAATATACAAAACTGATACTGTGTTTGTTTAATTATCCTATTTAATTTTGCCTAATAATTAAAACTTTTCAAAATGATGACAGATACAATTTCAAAAGACCAGGCTGTAAGTGGCTGGATTAATGGTTTTATAGGAGTATTGCTTTTTAGCGGCTCTATGCCGGCGACCAAGCTCGCAGTGATGGAAATGAGTCCTATATTTGCTACTATTGCACGTGCTGTAATTGCCGGAGTTCTGGCTCTTTCAGTATTGCTGATATATAAAGAAAAACGTCCTGCAAAAAATCAGTTATTTTCTCTGGCTCTTGTAGCTATAGGCTGTGTAATAGGATTTCCGCTGCTTTCTTCACTGGCATTGCAATATCTTACCTCTGCCCATTCTATTGTATTTTTAGGAATGCTTCCTTTAGCTACTGCTATTTTTGGGGTGTTCCGGGGTGGAGAAAAACCACATCCGGTATTCTGGATTTTTTCTGTAATCGGAAGCCTTTTAGTGGTTGGATATGCTTTTTCTCAGGGAATCTCAGCTTCTCCAATTGGAGATGTCCTGATGCTTCTGGCTATCATCCTTTGTGGAATGGGATATGCAGAAGGGGCTAAGCTTTCTAAAACACTGGGCGGATGGCAGGTGATTTCTTGGGCACTCGTTTTATCTTTACCGGTTATGCTTCCTTTATTCTTTATTTATTTTCCCTCTAATATTGAAACGATAAGTTTCAAAGGATGGTTTGGACTGGGCTATATTTCCCTGTTCAGCATGTTCATTGGGTTTATATTCTGGTATAAAGGATTAGCTCAGGGTGGAATTACTACGGTAGGACAACTTCAGTTATTACAACCGTTTTTCGGGCTTGCTTTGGCAGCTTATCTTCTTCACGAGCAGGTAAGTATCGGAATGTTGGGAATTACTGTAGGGGTAATCTTATGTGTGGTAGGAACTAAAAAGTTTTCGAAATAATTAAAAATAAAATACATTATCGATATAAACAGCTGTTTCAAAACAGTCTATGTTAATCCATAACATTACAATATATAGAGTTAAAACCCCATTTTCACCTTTATGAAAATGGGGTTTTAAATTCATAAAAACACACATATTGTAATTTAATAAAAAAAACATCAATTAATATAAATAGGATAATTAATAAAAGGTATTATTTAAATATTGATTAATATATTTAACTTTGTTTAACATTAATAACAATAATTAAGGTTTGATTTTTGCATTTATTTGTCATCAATTCCTAATGATATTTTTACTAAGACTGAAAGAAGGAGAAAGCAATATTTAAAAAAGTAATTATGGTTATTGACGAAAGCATTTTACAATCAGCGGGAGCTGAAATAAGAGAATATAAGTCTACGGAAAATATTTTCTGTGAAGGAGATACTCCCAATTATTATTATCAGATCATTAGTGGAGAAGTAAAGCTCAACAATTATAATGAAGAGGGAAAAGAATTTATACAGAATTTTTTATCAGAGGGACAAAGTTGTGGAGAATCTATTCTTTTTATAGAGAAACCTTACCCTATGAATGCGGAAGCAGTTACAGACTGTAGCATTTTGCGGCTTCATAAATCTGCATTTTTTAGTCTATTGAATCAGTCTCCCAAGCTATGTATGGAAGTAAGCAGCTTTTTATCACAACGGCTTTATTATAAATTTGTTATGATGCTCAATATCTCTTCTCAAAATCCAGCCATCAGACTGAAAGGATTAATGGATTACCTTAAGAGTTTTCAGGATGATGAAAGTCCCTATTCTTTTATGATTCCATTAACGAGGCAGCAGATGGCCAGCCTTACAGGTCTTTGCGTAGAAACTGCCATTAGAACAATCAAACACATGGAAAAGGATAAGATAGTCAGAATTGAGAATCGTAAAATATTGTATTAATGATATAGCTTTTCGCAATTTTTCACTAAAATTTATATGACAATATGAAAACAATAAGCTGCATGAATATTGATGAGGACCTTCTTTATTCTTTTGGAGGAGAAGACAGAGTCTATAAAAAAAAGGAAATGATTTTTAAAGAAGGAGATCATGCACAGTATTACTTCCAGATCGTTAAAGGGAAAGTAAAACTTAATAATTATAATGAAGACGGAAAGGAATTCATTCATAATATTTTAGGAAAAAATCAAAGTTTCGGAGATCCACTTCTCTTTTTGGATCAGACGTATCCTTATCCCATGAATGCTGTATGTCTGGAAGGTTCTGAAATTATAAGATTGCCCAAAGATCATTTTATAGAAATGATAAAGAAACACCCTAATCTTTCTCTTGAAATGAATGCCTGTTTTTCACAGCAGGTTTATTTTAAACTCATTATGATGCAAAGTATGTCTGCTCAAAATCCGATACAGCGTCTGAAAGGACTTTTGAACTACCTAAAAAGCTATCATGACGGTGACTGCACTCAGTGTTTTACTATAGAGTTTACGAGGCAGCAGCTTGCCAATCTTACAGGATTGCGTGTAGAAACAGTGATCCGTACCTTAAAAAAAATGGAACAGGGTGGGGATATCCTCTTTAAAGACAGAAAAATTCTATATTAATATTCCATAACATGATTCAAGTCATAAAAAAGTGAGTTATTCGGACGTACATTTGATTGATCAGTTTTCTAAAGCTCCTACGAACAAAGGCATCCAAAAACTCAGAAACAATAACCAATTCTAACAACTAATAACTTTTTATATATGGTATTTGAAAATGACACTTTACAGCATTCTGAACTGAATGATAAAAATAATGTGATTGAAAATGAGTCTTTATTTCCGAGTATTATCAATTCATATGGAGTGACAGCCTTTCTGATTAAGTCTTTAGAAAAGGTGAAAAAAAATGCAAAATGTGAGATATTAAAAAATACTATTGATAACTATATAAAAGAATATATTCTGCATATCCGTGAATTTCATATTAGAAATGTAATAGTTATTTCTGATATGGATACTGAAATAAGAATTGACAATCCATCCTTTACTTTATATGCCAAAACTGCTTATTATAAAGTATTGAAAGAAGAAGAATCTATTAATAAACTGCTTAATATGCTGGAACATGGTAAGAAATAAACAGTGTTTCTTTTAATTACCTATAAAAACACCTTCACACCAATCCTCTTCAATATATTTATTATAAAAGAGCACTTTTTACCTTTATAGATCCTGAAATTGTTGTGGTAGCTAGCCAAAAGTAATTTTTATCTCCATGACCTTTAAAAATAAATGTGCAGAAACCCTAATCAAATTTTTTAAATAATAATGTTATGGAATTTCAAAAAAATCTTCTCGACTATATAAGCCATTGCCTGATGACGGCAGATGAAACCATTTCTGTCGCTGAAAGTGTAACATCAGGATGTTTACAACTGGCTTTTTCACAAATGCCTAATGCTTCTTTACTATACAAAGGTGGAATGACTACCTATACTTTACCAGAAAAAGTAAGATTATTAAAAGTAAACAAGAAAGAGGCTGAGGAATGCGAATGCGTTTCGGAAAATGTTGCAAAAACCATGGCATTACAGGTAGCTAATCTTTTTGAATCTGACTGGTTGGTCTATTTCTACAACGGGCTATTGTACCCCAATCCGCAACTCATCCTATAAAATCTTTGCCTATTTCTCATTTTCCTATAAAGGAGAGATCATTCTTACTAAAAAACTGGAACTACATCCCAAAACTCAAGCTCTGAATGCCCAGCTTTATTATACAGAGTTTATTTTAGGATGCTTTAAAAGTGAGCTCAACAGGCTTTTAATTTTAAAATAAATTTTCTTTTAAAAACTGAAGCAGAATCAGCAATATAAAAGCTTTAGCTTTTTGGCACTTTAGGTTTTGCTTTCATCACAGCAAAATACGATGAGGTAAAGGCAGAAAGACTTTGATAACCTACTTTATATGCCACTTCACTTAAAGTAAACTGTTGCATATCAATTAACTCAATACTTTTTAAAATCCGGGTCAGCTGAAGGTATTTTTGCAGGGTAATTCCTGTTTCATTCTTAAAAATTCTCTGCAGACTTCGAATTGACATCTGAGCCTTAGCCGCGAGAGCATCAATATCCAGGTTATATTTAAAACTGGAATTGATATCATTACACACAGGAATCAGTCTGGTGTCTTTGGGTATAGGAATTTCCAAACCATTACTTTCTTTACAAAAGTTAGGAAGACTTCTTAGAATTGCTTTAAAGAAAATATCCTGCTCTTCATTTTCAACCAATGATTGGTTCCATTTTGAAGCATAAAGCAACATTTCTTTTAAAACGGGAGGAACCGCAAATACGTGGACATTCTGATAGAACTCTTCTTCGAACACCGATTTAAATAAAAAAGCCATTAGATTAACCGTTTTTGCTTCGGAAGTAATTTTATGGGCTCTTCCGGAAGGAATCCAGATTACATGATGCTGGGGAACAAGGTAGATTTTCTGATCAATATGAAAATACTGATAGCCATCTTCCACAAAAGTTAACTGAGCACGATTGTGAACGTGCTCATAATCATCATGTTTCCAGTCTTTTTCACACCAAACATACGCTTCTTTTTCAATGGTGTCTACAAACTGGCTCTCTGTTTTTTCAATCAGGCCGCATTTCATACTGTCGTTTTGTATATATTTTTTGGCAAATTTAATAAAAACGCCATTATTAATTTTGTATTATTAATTTATATACTCTTCAGAATGAAAAAAATATGTTCTTTTTTTATTTTAATTTTACTATTTAACACCACACAGATTATGGCACAGAATAAAGCTAAAATATTGGTTCTTATCCATTCAGATAACGGTGGAACTTATGAACTTGCAAAGGAAATTGCCAAGGGCATTGAGAGTGAGAACAACGCAACTTCTTATATCAAACTGGTAAAGCCATCGCAGAATCCAAGCTTAAAGGGCCTTCCTGTTGCAACCATAGATGAACTTCCTAGTTATGATGGAATTGCTTTCGGATCACCAGTTTATTTCGGAAATATCAGTACTGGCATGAGTGAGTTTTTATCTAAAACCGTTCCGCTTTGGACCAATCATGCTTTGGAAGGAGTTCCTGCAAGCGTTTTTATGTCTGCAGGAAGCGGGGCAGGAAAAGAATTGGCTCTTCAGGCCTTCTGGAACAGCCTTGCCGTGCATGGAATGATTTTAGTTTCTAATGGTATCCGCGGAACTGAAGAGCTTAATAAAGCTATTCCACAAGGAAATTCGGTATTAGGAATTACCACAATGGCTTCTCTGAAAGATGTTGAACGCCCTACCAAAGGAGAGAGAACTCTGGCCGAACTTCAGGGGAGAAATTTTGCAAAAGTATCATTGGCGTTGAAAGATACCCGTCCGAAAAAAACAACTTCCATCGTTGAAAATCACCAGAATTTTAATGAAATTTTAAAACAAAAGAATATTGTTCTTCCACAAGTTCCCAAACCTGCAGGAAGCTACCAGCCCTTTGTACGTTCCGGAAACCTTGTTTTCATCAATCAGGTTGCTTTAAAAGACGGAAAGATCTTAAATCCAGGAAAGTTAGGGGTAGATGTTACCGAACAACAGGTAAAAGAGGCTACCAAAGCTACTATGCTGAATGTTCTGTCTGTTCTTAACGAAGCTGTAGGCGGTGATCTGGGCAGAGTAAAACAATGTGTACAGCTTACCGGCATCTTCAATACAAAAGATGATTATACCCAACATGCGGATCTGATGAACATAGCTTCTAACCTTACAGCTGAGGTTTTTGGTGATAAAGGAAAGCACGCGAGAGCAACATTTGGAGCTTCTTCTATTCCTGTGAATTCTTCCGTGGAGATTCAGGCTGTTTTTGAAGTGGAGTAGTTGTTTTCTCGCGGATTTCACAGATGATGTGAATAAAAATATAACTAGCTGATAGCGCAGATCTTATGTATTTGCGCTATTTTTTTGTATCTCGCAGATCTTGCTGATTCCGCAGATTTTCAACCACGGATTTCACGGATTGGCACAGATGATTATGTAAAATAATAATCATGAAATTATAAAACAGAAGAATAAGATCTGCGTTATTTGCAGGATCTGCGAGACTTTTTTATATCTTGCGGATCTTGCTGATTCAGTAGATTTTTAACCACAGATTTCACGGATTGGCACAGATGATTATGTAAAATAATAATCATGAAATTATAAAGCAGAAGAATAAGATCCGTATTATTTGCGGGATCTGCGAGAACTTCTATTAAGAAAACTGTTTAAAGATTTCAGCTATAATCGGTATGCTTTGTTCCAGCTGTTCTTCTGAGACTGAACCATAGCTTAATCTGAACCCATTGATATAATTCCTGCTGTATTGTTTTGGATGAATGATCTTGATGTTTTTTTCCAAGAGTAATGCCGTCACTTTATCCCAATCTAATGTTTCTTTTGGAATAATCCAAAATGCCAATCCGCCTTCAGGTAGAGTAAAATGGGCAACCACTTTCATATATTTAGTTAAAAGACCATATACAAAATCTCTTTTATTTTTATAGTGAGCTGTTGCTTTTCTGATGTGTTTCTTTACCGCTCCTTCTTTGATGAGCTGCAAAACGGCCTGTTCCATGATAACATCTCCATGTACATCAATGATCTTTCTTAAGCTTCCTATTTTTCGCAGTAAATCCAGGTTCTTTGTTGCCAGATAGCCAATCCTTAATGCCGGAGCTACCACCTTACTTAAGGTTCCTACATAGACATAATTACTGAGTTCAGGAAAGCTTGAAATAGGCAGGATAGGGCGATATCCGAAATGAAATTCATTATCATAATCATCTTCGATAATGGTAATATTATGTTGATTAGCAAGCTCAATCAGTTTTAGTCGTCTTGATAAGCTTAAAGTAACCATTGTAGGATACTGCCTGTGAGGAGTGATATAAATGGCTTTGATATTCTTATGCTGGGTTAAAAGCTTTTCTATAACCTCTACATGAATACCGTTTTCATCTACAGGCACAGGCAGAAGCTTTGCTCCTGCGTACTCAAAAGCCTGCCATGCCGGCTGATAACCCGGATCTTCTACAATAATGCAGTCCCCGGCAGTTAAAAGACTCTGAGCTGTCAGAAACATTGCCATCTGGCTTCCTCTTGTAATGGATATTTCATGTTCATTAATCTGCATGCCCCGTTGATGGTTCAGCATCTGGGAAATCATTTTTCTGAATTCTATATCTCCATGCTCATCTCCGTATCCCATCATCTGCCATTTCGCTTTGATTCCGAAGATCTGTCGATAAGCTCTTGCCAGTTCGGTAACAGGAGCTATTTTGCTGTCTGGGTGACCATCATCGAAATTAATCATAACACCTTGAACAGTTGTGGGATGATCCAAAGCATCAGAAGCTCTTCTTATCCTTTTTTCATGCAAAGCAGGAAGCTGTTCTGAAACAAAGATGCCTTTTCTTTCTTTAGAAATTACCCATTCTTCATTGAGTAAAACCTGATAAGCTTCCACCACCGTATTTCTATTAATTTTCAGCATCATTGCCAGATTTCTGCTGCCTGGAAGGGCATCACCGGGCTTCAGTCTTCCTGAACGGATATCTGCAATAAGGGTATCTGCAATTTGTAGATAAACTGCTTTATCAAGCTTTTTATCAATTTCGAATTCTAATTTCCAAGGTCGTAACATCTGGACTATCTATTTATATAAAAACTGAATCATTTAAACAGTCCAAATATAGAATAATTTTGTCATGCAATAAAGCACAGAACTTTAAAATTTTAAAATCATGGACAAAAAAGAGTTCAGTTCAAAAGACTTTCACGAAACGTATGCAAGACCAAAGTATGTAAAGCCTGGCCATTTAATTCATAAAAATGTAGAAAACGCAGGAGAGCATAATCAGTTTTCAACAGAAAGAAAGCATCCGGTTTTCTTTGTAGATCTTCCAAGCAAAAATGTAAGTATGACAATTGGTGGCTTACTTCCGGGACAGCAAACCAACAGACATCGCCATACTTACGAAACTGTATTGTTTGTTATGGAAGGAAAAGGCTGGACAGAAGTGGAAGATGAAAAAGTACATTGGGAAGCCGGAGATGCCGTTTATATTCCCTCATGGGCATGGCATAAGCACCAAAACCTGAGCAATACGGAACCTGCAAAATATATTGCCTGTGAGAACGCTCCTCAACTGCAAAACTTAGGAGTTGCGCTGAGAGAAGAAGAAGGCAGGGATCTTTAATCCCAATGATTTAAACCATTAAGAGACCATCTTTGCCGATTTTACTGACCACGGATATGATTTTTTTTCAAAGTGAAATTTTACCTAGACTTAAACCTCTCTTAATGGTTAATTATTTTTAATTTTTAAACAAACAAAACATGAAAAATGTGCCATTTAAAGGGATTATAGCTTATCCCATAACACCTTTTGATGAAAATGAAAAAGTAGATATTCCTCTTTTCAAACGCTTGGTAGAAAGACTGATTACTTCAGGAAGCCACGGTATTGCTCCATTGGGAAGTACAGGGGTAATGCCCTATCTGTCTGATGAAGAAAAGGAAGAGGTTACAGAAGCGACGTTACAACAGGTAAAAGGAAGAATCCCGACTCTTGTAGGGGTTTCCAATCTTACCACAGAGAAAACGGTTCATCATGCTCAATTTGCGGAGAATGCAGGGGCTGATGCAGTGATGATTATTCCTATGAGTTACTGGAAACTCACAGATGATGAAATTGTAACGCATTATGATGCTGTTGCCCGTAAGATTTCTATCCCGATTATGGCTTACAATAATCCGGCAACAAGTGGAGTAGATATGTCTCCATCTCTTTTGAAAAGACTGCTTGAAATTCCTAATGTAACCATGATTAAAGAAAGTACAGGAGATATTCAGAGAATGCATTATCTGAGAAGAGAACTGGGAGAGGACGTGGCTTTTTATAACGGTTCAAACCCTTTGGCTCTGGCTGCATTTTCTGCTGGTGCAAGAGGCTGGTGTACTGCCGCACCCAATCTTATTCCTGAGCTTACTATCAGTCTGTATAATGCGGTTGAAGAGGGTAATCTTGAGAAAGCAAAAACTATTTTCTATCAACAGTTCGATCTTTTAAAATTCATTGTCAGCAAAGGATTGCCACGAGCTGTGAAATCTGGTCTGAATATTCTGGGTGAAGATGGCGGGAATTTGAGAAGTCCTTTAAAACCTTTACATGAAAAAGAAACAGAAGAATTAAAAAATATTATGAAAACCCTTATTAATTAGTACAATCTTATGAAAAAATCCATTTTTTATCATGCAGGATGTCCTGTATGTATCAGTGCAGAACATGATATTATCAGCCTTATAGGGTTAGAAAATGTTGAAATTATCCACTTGGGTAATGAAAAAAATAAAATTGAAGAGGCCGAAAAAGCAGGGGTGAAGTCTGTACCTGCTTTGGTAACACCTGGCGGAAACGTTCTTCATATTAATTTTGGAGCCTCTATAGAAGATGTGAAAAATTAGCATTATTAATATTGTATAAACGGCCCAATTTACTGGGCCGTTTTTTATGGTATTAAATTATAGCATTTCCTTCTACACCATCAGCATTATTAGTTTTATGGCCTGTTATTGCTGAAGCCACAAAACTAAAGAGGCTTACCAGTTTCCCAGCTTTGGTATCCCAATAATAGGTTTCTTTAGGTTCTACACGGATGATGGTAACATTGGGGTCATCTTTTCCGTCAAACCAGGCTTTTGCAAGAGGTGACCATTTTTCTTCTATTGTTTGTTTATCTTTATAAACAGAAGCTTTTCCATATACTGAAAGATACTGAGCGTCTTTATTGTTCATGAAAAACAGTTGTACTCTCCGGTCTTCTTTTATTTCAAAATTCTTATTGCTGGTTCCACTACTGATAAACCAGAGGTTTCCGCTGTCATCTGTCTCCTGTAAGGTCATAGGTCGGGAATTGACAGGTACCGTTTCCAGTTCCGTACAAAACATACATATTTTAGCATTTTCTGACAGTTCTTTGATCTTTCTAATCGCTTCGAGATGGGTTAAATTGTGTGTTGACATCGTATTATATTTTAAGTGATTGGTTGAATAGTAAAGAGTTCTATAGAAAATAGAATCATATCTGTTAAAACATTCAAATACCTGACCAAATGGGATAAAAATGTGGTACCTGTGCTTAAGTTTAACATATACTTTACAAATTTTTTGTAATTGTTGGAAAACGCAAGGTCGCAAAGATTTTAAACAATATGCCTATTTTAAGGCGCAAGAAAATCAAAGATTCTCAGCAAGAGTTCCGCAGACTTTTATTAATGCTGTATCCTGTAAACTTATATACAGAATATTTGCTGTTATAAAAAGAGATGAATCTTTTGTAAATTTAACAAGATATAATTTACATACATCTTAGAGTACATTATGATTTTATTCGTGTATCCGTGGCTAAAAAAATATTATGAATCCTTGACAATAATACATTCTAATTTGTTGCATTTTCTTCCATATTATCAGCATTCTGTGGTAAAAATTTTACGTACATTTGAATATGCAGATTTCACCTCCAAAATATCTGGCCCCCTTCATCCGGCATTATCTCTTTTTGGAAAGCAATGAAAAGGATATCAAGAACGTCAGGTTATTTACTGATGGCAGTACCGGATTGATTTTATCTGCTAATATGCATCTGTATTCTCATCTTTCCGGAGACCAAATGCCCCTTTCATTTTTTTACGGAAGTTTGAACAGCTATAAAGATTTTTATTCAAAAGGTACATTTTCATTCATAGCCGTCGTTTTTCAACCTTACTTTTTAAATATTCTCCTGAAAATTTCTGCAAAAGAGGTCAGAAACCAAATTATTTCTGTTGAAGATGTATTGAAAGATAAGTTCCAGCCTTTTCAGGAAAAACTTTTTTATAAAACAGATCCTTTGACCCTTATTGCTGATCTGAATGCCTTCTTTATGAAATTTTTATTTGAGGAAGTTGGCCCCGATTACCATTTAATAGCTGCTGTTCAGCAATATATCCTTCAGCATAAAGGTGTTGTCCCTTCAAAAGATCTGGAAAAATTCACCGGATACTCTGAACGTCATCTGGAACGGAAATTTGAAGATTCTATAGGACTATCTCCTAAAAAATACAGTAATATTATCCGGCTTCATTATTTCCTAAGTCTTATAAATCAAGGAATGACTAATGAAAATATGACTTTGCTTTCTTATTATGCAGGGTATTCCGACCAATCCCATCTGATCCGAGAATTTAAAAAAAATGTGGGATTAACTCCGGGACAATATGCTAAAACGAAAAATAAAATGGCGGTCAACTTTATTGAATTATAATCCTCATGTCGGTTTTATACAATTTTTCTTTGGCAGACTGAAATAGATTTGCTGAAAAAAAACAATGAATATTAAAATTTCAACGGCACAGTTTGAAAACAAAAGTGGAGATAAGGAATATAACTTATCTGTTATTGAAAAACTAGCTCAAAAAGCTTCTTACGAGGGCTCTGATGTAATTGTTTTTCACGAATGTTCCATCACAGGATATACTTTTGCCCGAAAACTTTCCAAAGATCAGCTTCTGGATATTGCTGAGTTTATTCCTGATGGTGAAAGTATTCAAAGGCTACAGCAGATCGCGAATCAATATAATATCACAATTCTGGCAGGACTTTTTGAAAAGGATGAAAATAACAATCTTTTCAAAGCGTATGTATGCGTAGATAAAACAGGATTGAAGGCAAAATACAGAAAATTACATCCTTTTATCAATCCTCATCTTAGTCCGGGTAATGAATATTGTGTATTTGAAATTCTGGGATGGAAATGCGGTATTCTGATCTGCTATGATAATAATATTATTGAAAATGTAAGAGCGACCAGACTTCTGGGTGCTGATATTATTTTTATGCCTCATGTTACCATGTGTACGCCTTCCACAAGACCGGGAGCGGGTTTTGTAGATCCCCAGCTTTGGGAGAACAGGGTAGAAGATCCTACGTCTTTACGTCTGGAATTTAATGGAATGAAAGGGAGAGACTGGCTGATGAAATGGCTTCCCGCCAGGGCTTATGACAATGGAGCTTATATTGTTTTTTCAAATCCTATTGGGATGGATGATGACCAGCTTAAAAATGGATGTTCTATGATTATTGATCCTTTTGGTGATGTTATTGCAGAATGTTGTTCGTTTGAGGATAGTTTTGAATCGGCTGTTATTATTCCTGAAAAACTTACTCAGGCAGGAGGATACAGATATCTGAATGCAAGAAGACCGGAACTTTACAGAGAAATTATAGGGCAGGAACATTCATCTGTACAGAAAGTAGTATGGCTGAATGAGGAAGAAAGTTAAACAATCATTTTATGATAGAAAAATAAAGATATAATAAATAAATCAGGGCAGATCTTCGATCTGCCCTGATTTATTTTAACTTGACGCAAAGTTTATATTATTATGCTGCTTTATTTTAAGGGCAGTAAAGTTATAGGAATCAATAAGTTGATTTTGACTAAGCTAATGATATAATCTTACAATCTTGGTCTGTCTGGTTTTGTTGGATCAATGGTCTCGTCTGGATTATCAGGTTTGATGGGTTCTGTCCCCTTAGAAGTAGATAATTTTATTTTAGTGGAATCTATTTTTACCCCTTGTTTACTTAAATTCGCATCAATTTTCATGGCCGCATCTTTCGGAGTAACATTTTCATCTCGTTCAGAAGAGCAGGAGTGAAGTGCAAATACGATAGCAATACTTGCTACTAAAATAACTAGTTTTTTCATGGTAATTGTTTTATATTAAGGTGTAAAAATACTAATTAATAGATGATATTAAAAATACTACCAAGGTTTATCTGATTTTGTTGGATCAACGACCTCATTTGTATTTGAAGCCTTGCTTTTGAATTTTTGTTTTGTATCAATTTTTGTGACTGTCTCCTGCGAAATAATATTTCCTGTCCGCTCAGAAGAGTAGAAATGAAACGAAAATACAATAACAGTACTTAAAGTAACTAATTTTTTCATAGTAATTGTTTTACAATAGGTTGTGAAAATACTATTAATCTATAATATTTCACTATGTATTTTATGCATTTATTAATTCACAATATAACAGATAACTCTTAAATGAAATTTCTTTTAAACCTATCATAAATAAAGATTTACGATAAACCGTGAAATTGTAAATAACTTATATTTCTATATTTGTGGAAAAATTAATACATGAAAAGACTTTATGCGTTTCCAATTTTGTTTTTCAGCATTATTGTGTTTTCTCAGGAATTAAAATTTGAGGAAGTCATTCAAACGGATTCAAGTTTAACAAAAGAAGAACTTTTTAGCAGAGCAAGAACTTGGGCAGGGCAGAATTTCAAATCAGGCAAAAATTCAATAACAACTGAAGAAAAGACTGGAGCGAAAATTAAATTATTAATAGCTCAATTAATAGATGTAATGAAGAAATCAAATGAAACTAATAACGATTGGTAAGATGAAAAATATATTAATGATTGGAGTGCTACTTTTTGGAACCTTACTAAGTGGGCAGGAGTTAAAATATGAAGAAGTAGTTACTGTAGATTCTACAGCAACGAAAGATGAATTATACAACCGCGCACGAAATTGGATTGGTAGTAATTTTAATAAAAAAACAAGTTCAGTTGAAGTTGAGGATAAAGTTCTTGGAGAAATTAGTGCCAGTGGAATAATAGAATATAGGAATAAGAAAAGTTATTTTGGATCTGGATGTGTTGAAGGACCTATTAGGCTAACATTAAGTATTTACCTGAAAGATGGGAAGTATAAATATTCGTTTCACACATTTGATCATCAAGGCTCTGGAGGCTATGGATGCAGGAAAACGGACTATGGTATTATAACTACTGCTGAAAAAGCGCCAAAGCCCACTTGGGGAGAGCCAAATGAAAAAGCATGGAACGATTTAAAGGATGTAATTGACATGAATGTGCAGCTGAATATAAAAGATCTAAAGGAAGCAATGAACAAAAAGCACGAAACAAGTAACGACTGGTAATATAAAAAGGAGATCTTAAATCTCCTTATAATTTTTTTATAATCACTGATCAGAATTGTAACTTATCAAATTATAGTAGGTATTTAGAAATTAAACTCTTTCATTTAAAAAATCAAACTTCATAAATCTCAGCATCAGTAAACACAAAAAACCTGCTGTTTTTAGGAAGATTTTTCGTGTCCAAACCTGTAAATTCACTGAATGCGGGAAGTAACAGCTGGTTTTCACTAATTGCAAAACAGGGAAGTCTGATTCTTTTTACAGCAGAATTTAAAACAACTCCAGGGTGAATATGACCGGTGATCTGAAACCCGGATCTTTCCTTATCAAAATCATGAATGAAAGTAAACATCCCCAATTCTAATAATGAGGCTTTAAAATCCAGACAGAGCTTTTTCTCCAAGGCTTCTGAAATACGGTCATGATTTCCCTCAATAAGATAAAACTGTAAATCAGGATACTGATTTCTCCATTGACAAAATTCATCCACATCAGAATTGTCACCGGCATGAAGTAAATCGCCAACAACGATAAATTTTTCAGGCTGAAAATATTCAATCAATGCGGATAATCTCTGCAGATCACTTTTCATAATATGATTGGCTACTGCAATACCGTTTTTACGGAAATGAGCCGTTTTACCTATATGGAGATCAGAAAGAATCAGAGCTTTTTCTTTTTTCCAAAATACAGCACGCTGATTGGTAAGGGTAAAGCCCTCATTCTGAATGGTAATTTCTTTAAGGGTTATAAACACGGTGGATCAGTTCAGGGTTTTGGGATTAAAATGTAACGTTTCGTACTCAAGGTTCTTTTAATAATAATTATTATTCTTCTCTTCTGCTTACATGAAAATTTTCATCAAAAATATAAGTGATCGGAATTCCGGTTGCAATTTCTCTTTCCAGAATTTCGTCAGGAGACAGGTGCTCCAGATACATGATGAGTGCACGAAGGCTATTTCCATGAGCAACAATCAGTACATTTTCATCTTTTTTCAGGAGAGGAGCAATTTCCTTTTCGAAATAAGGAATCACCCTGTTATAAGTATCTTTAAGGCTCTCTCCACCCGGTGGAGCCACATCATAAGAGCGGCGCCAGGTATAAACCTGTTCATCTCCGTATTTCAATGCTGTTTCGGCTTTATTAAGACCTTCAAGATTTCCGTAAGAGCGTTCATTCAAAGCTTTATCCATCACAATAGGAATATTGGGTTTTCCTATTTCATCAAGAATGATGGAAAGGGTATGTTTTGCTCTGAGTAATACCGAAGTAAAGGCAATGTCTATTTTTTCTTTTTTTAAGGCAATTCCTACATTTTTTGCTTCTTCAATTCCTGTTTCTGTAATATCGATATCCTGCCATCCCGTGAATCTGTTTTCAAGATTCCAGAGCGACTGTCCGTGACGGACTAAAAACAATTTTGCCATTATTTGAATTTTTTACTCTTCTAAGAAGATACTCTAAGTTACGAAATTATTGAAATTTTATCGCTATAAAAAGAAACATTTTTTAACCCCTTTAAAGCTGATAATGATCATCAGTAAAGGGGTTTCAAAGTTTAAGCATTCTTTTAATTCTTGCATCCAGCCCTTCACTGGAAAGGGTCTGTCTAAGGCTGTCTACCTTGATTGGGAAACTTAAAGGAGTAAAAGAACGGGAATGTTTTAAAATAACCGTAGATTTTTCAATTCTTTTAAAAGCTTCCACAAGCCGTTGTTCCTGGAGCTGCATGTTAAAAACTTCGGTGTAGGCTTGTCTGATTAAAAAATGCCCAGAATCATAGTCCTCCAGTACTTTAAAAATCAATCCGGCTGAACTCTGTAATGATTTATTGGATCGTTGTTTCCCTGCATAATTTTGAATCACCATCCCGGAAATCACTGCAATATCTCTGAATTTTCTTCTTGCCATTTCAGCAGAATTGATGCTGGCAATCACATCGTTCATCAGGTTATCCCTGGTTAGGATCTGTTGCAGATTATCATCATTCAAAGGAATTTCTTTATCACTGAACAATTCAAATCCGTAATCGTTCATTGCCATTGAAAAGGAAATAGGCGCTAATTTTGAGATACGGTAAGCAATTAATGCAGCCATCACTTCATGTACCAGACGACCTTCGAAAGGGTACATAAACAAATGATATCCTTCACGGTTTTTGATCATTTCCACCAGAAATTCATTTTCCTGGGGAATATGAGAGTTTTCTTCCTGATTGATTAAGAGCGGATGCAGGAACTTCAATTCTTTTTCTGAAGCCTTCGGGTTTAAAGCATGGGAAAGCTTTTCTCTTAAAAAATGTCCAAGATCAGAACTTAAAGGCAGCCTTCCGCCAAGATAACTTGGAACCAGAGCTTTTCCTTTTGCCGATCTTACATAAACGGTCATATCTTTAATCATCGCTACCTCCAGAGTTCGGCCTGCCAGAATAAACCTTTCTTCTTTTTTCAGCTTGGAAATAAAATATTCTTCAATCATTCCTACATAACCGCCGGAAATAAACTTGACCTTCAACATGGCATCGCTAACAATGACTCCCATATTCATACGGTGAAGCATGGCTATTTTTCGGGAAGTTACCTTGTACAAACCATCTTCCATAATCACCACTTTATGGAACTCTTCATAGTTTTTTAAAACACTGCCGCCAATGGTGAGAAATTCAAGGATGCTTTTCCATTCTTCTTCCATGATTTCCTGAAAAGCATATACTTTTTTAATTCTTTCGTAGGTTTCATCAGGATAAAAACCGTTTCCAACAGCTAAAGTCATCAGGAACTGAACCAAAACATCAAAACACAGAACCACAGGTTCTCTGGGTTCCACTACTTTCTGTTTTACAGCTTCTTTTAAGGCGGATACTTCAATCAATTCTAAAGAATGGGTAGGAACACAATAGATCTTAGAGGTTTCAAAAGGGGAGTGCCCGCTGCGTCCGGCCCGCTGAAGAAATCTGGCTACTCCTTTTGCTGATCCGATCTGAATCACTGTATCAACAGGTTTAAAATCTATTCCAAGGTCTAATGATGAAGTGGAAACAACAGCTTTTAATTTTCCTGAGCTCAGGTTTTCTTCGATCCAGATTCTTAAATGGGCATCAATGGAACTGTGATGGATTGCAATCTGTCCTGCAAAATCAGGATAGGCGTCCAATAATAGCTGATACCACATTTCACTCTGACTTCTTGTATTGGTAAAAACAATGGTAGATTTTGAGTCTAAAATAATAGGAACTACTTTATCTGCGAGTTTATGCCCAAGGTGCCCGGCCCATGGTAATATTTCAACTTCATCCGGAAAGACAGGGATAATATCTATTTTTTTATGTTCTTTGGCTGTGATTTTCGTTTTCTTAATATCATATGGAATCAGAATATCCATTGCTTCATCCAGGTTTCCAATGGTAGCCGTAATTCCCCAGATTTTTATTTTGGGGACATATTTCCTAAGCTGTGATATTCCCAGTTCTATCATGACACCTCGTTTTGAACCTAGTAATTCATGCCATTCATCCACTACAACAGATTTCATATCCCTGAAAAAGTTCTCATGGTTTTTCTGAGCGAGCAGAAGGTGGAGACTTTCAGGGGTTACCACAAGGATTTCAGGCATCTTTTTTACCTGCTGCTGCCGGACTTTAGGATCCGTATCGCCATTTCTTACACCTACCACCCAATCTAACCCGATTTCGTCCATGGCTTCCTGCATGGCTTTGGCTATATCCTTGGATAAAGACCGAAGTGGTGTAATCCATACCATTTTAAGCCCTTTTTTATAACTTTCAGGATGGTTGAGAAAATCGGTGACCAATGCTAAAAAAACAGAAAAGGTCTTCCCAAATCCTGTAGGCGCAACAACCATACCGCTGTATCCGCTTCCGAATTTCCGCCATGTATCGGTCTGAAATTTAAATGGGGACATATCCTTATCTTTCATCCACTGCTGAATGATAGTAAATCCATCGGTATTTTCAAAAGCTGCCACTTTATTGTATTAATTTTTTGATTTCTTCGAGGGTATCAATTTCATCCACAGTTTTATCTTTCCGCCATCTTACAATTCTTGGAAACCGAAGTGCTACACCGCTTTTATGACGGTTACTGAATCCGATTCCTTCAAAAGCAATTTCAAAGACAAGCTCTGCTTTTACGGTTCGTACGGGTCCGAATTTCTCAACCGCATTTTTAGTCACAAATTTACTGACCTCCATTATCTCTTTATCAGTCAATCCTGAATAAGCTTTCGCAATGGTCACCAATTTATCTTCGTTTTTCACAGCAAAAGTATAATCAGTGTAATAGGCACTTCGCCTGCCACTTCCTTTTTGGGCATAGATCAGTACCGCATCAATGGTAAAAGGATTGATTTTCCATTTCCACCAGTCGCCCTTTTTTCTTCCGGCATGGTAAGGTGAGCTTTTTTGTTTTAGCATTAAGCCTTCACTGTTTATTGCTCTTGAGTTCTCCCGGATCTCGTTCAGCTCTTCCCATTCTTCAAAATCAATACGCTGCGAAAGCTTTATATTTTCTGTATTTTCATTCAATAATAATTCTTCCAACAGGGCCCTTCTTGCTACAATGGGTTTGTCTCTCAAATCATTGTTCTCCAGTTCCAACAGATCGTAGGTAAATACTTCTATCGGGATTTCAGTAAGCATTTTTCTGGTTAAAGTTTTTCTGTTTAATCTTTTCTGTAATTCATTGAAATTTAAAATTTTACCATCCTTTACTGCAAGTATTTCTCCATCTAAAACAAAGTTTCCTTTCATCATCTTTACAGCTTCTGTAATCTCAGGAAACTGGTCTGTGACAAGTTCTTCGCCTCTGGACCAGATAAAAACTTCATCATTTCTGCGGATGATCTGTCCGCGAATGCCATCCCATTTATATTCTACCTGCCATTCATCGGGCTGTCCCAATTCTTCAAGATTCTTTTCAAGAGGATAGGCCAGACAGAAAGGATAGGGTTTGGAATTATCAGGATTGATATTTTCAGCTGAAATTAATTCTTTAAAAGATGTTTCATCAGGTAGCCATTTTCCCATTAAACTGTGCATCAGTGTACTGGATTCCTGCCCGGAGAATTTTGTCAACGAATTGATCAATGTTTTGTCTGACACTCCAATTCTAAAACTCCCACCAATTAGTTTATTGAAAATTAAGCGTTCTGTATAATCCAATCCGTTCCATGAATGGAGTACGAATTCTTTTTTATCTGTTTCTTTTTTATCTTTTAAATCAATAATATCCTTCATCCACTGAGAAAGACCACGTTCAATTTTTTTCTGTGGCGGCGGAAGGATCAGCGAAAGAGTTTCTCCAAGGTCCCCAACAGAGGAATAGCTTTCCTGAAAAAGCCACAAAGGAAGTCCTGTGATTTCCAATGCCCATTCTTTCATAAGATTGGTATTAACATTTCTTTTGGGCCTTTTTCCTGTGAACAGTGCAATAAACCATACTTTATCTTCATCCGGAGCACGCTCCAGATAATCAATGATAGCATCTATTTTAGCATTGGTTTTATTGGTGGTTTCCAAGGCGTTGATAAGATCTGCAAAATGTCTCATGATTCAGAATTTTCAATGGTTTCTTTTTCTGATACTTCTTCATCTTCACCAAACAGCGTTTCTACAACATCTGCTTTAATCCCGGTTTCATTCAGGTATTTTGAAAATACCTCTGTCTGCCCGTGGGTCACATGTACAAGCTCTGCTTCTGTAGCTTTTACTATCTGCAGTAGGCCTTTCCAATCGGCATGATCGCTCATGGCAAATCCGGCATCTGCACTGCGCCATCTTCTGGCCCCGCGAACCTGCATCCACCCTGAACATATTGCCGTAGCAGGATCAGGAATTTTTTTGATCACATTACTGTCTAGCAAAGCCGGGGGAACAATAACAATTTCATGCTCCATCTCTTTCGGACGTTCTCTGAAATCGCCAATAGTATATTCAGGAAGATTGATTCCTACCGCTTCAAAGGCTTCATTAAGTTTTCCAATAGAGTAGTGAACATAGAGTTTACCCAGTCCTTCTACAGCTTTCATAATACGCTGGGCTTTTCCTAGAGAATATCCAATGAACACTGAGGTTTTGCTGTTTTCCTGGTTTTTCAATACCCAGTTCTGAAGCTTATTATTAAGATCATCTACTTCCAGCCAGTTATAAATAGGCAGTCCGAAAGTACTTTCTGTAACAAATTCATTACACTTCACCAGTTCAAAAGGAGTGCTCAGTCCATCTTCCTGAACTTTATAGTCTCCGGAAATGACAGTCACAAATCCTTTGTATTCTAATCTTATCTGTGCAGAACCAATAATATGTCCGGCAGGATGAAGCGAAACATTTACACCATTAATATTGGTCTTCTCACCATATTCCACGCTCTGGCATTCAATATCCTTTCCAATTCTTTGATATAAAATAGGTTTGGTAAAATGGTGACAAAGATATTTCTTCATTCCCCAGCGGGCATGATCGGCATGTCCGTGAGTAATAATTGCCATATCTACAGGCCTCCATGGGTCTATATAGAATTTTCCCTGAGGACAGTAAATTCCTTTTTTGGTAAATGTGATTAGCTTCAATGGTGTGATTGGTTTGTATAAAATGCTTCAAAAACTTAACCAATTTACAATAAACTGTTTATTTTTTTATAGTTCAAAGTTAAATATAATCGATGTTTTGATTGAAAATATGTAATTGGAAAACGAAGTCGTGCGGGTTTTTCAGTAGATTCTGTTTCTAAACGCATAAGGATTTTATCTGCGATAAAATTGTAGACGGCTGATGATTGCCACTAATTCACGAATATTTTTGTTTGTTAATAACGCAATATGTCATTCCGTAGGAATCTAAACTATGTGTTAAATTCCCAATGTAAAAAGCAAAAATTTTATGAATCATACTATTTATTAAGTTTTGGCTAAAGCCAATGGAATTTGGGTTATTTAAATAAATTAGCTAAAGTCTGTTTCTATTGAATTCACATTTAGAGAACTCTGAATCATATAGAGAAAAAAACAAGCTGTTTCATCTTGAAACAGCTTGTTTTGTTATTTTGCATTTAACACTTCATTTACATACTCAATCCATTGATGTTCCGGAATGGTCGTATCTATAAAATAATCCGGTTGAATTCCTTTTCCGTCTATGGCCATGTCCGGAATACGGAAGCTTTTTGAGAGGCTGTACCCGAATTTGATATCGTTGCATGGAGAAGTAACGTAATACATATTTGAAATATCCAGCACTCCAGCAGTTGTTGTTCCAAAAAGTTTAACCTTTTTACTTTGTTTTGAGGCCAGTAAAAATTCTTCAGCAGTACTTCCGTTTCCTTTATTGATAATGATTCCTACGTTTTTCGGATAAGGATAAATGGTATCAAGTTTATCAATGCCTACTGTGTTGTCATCCTCCTGTAAAGAAACAAACTGTCCTAATTTTGCATTTAATTTATCGTAAGATTTTTTCAGAAACTCTCTGTCTTCTTTTGATATTCCATATTTTTCATAGTTCTCATAAAGAAACATCATTCTTTGATTATTCAGTTTGGTAGAATAAAATTGTGTTCTGACAGTTCTGATAGGGTTGGTATAAAGATAGGGGGTGATATTCTTATAACTGGAATCATTTCCGCCACCGTTGTTCCGGATATCAATAATCAGATTTTCAGTGCTTTCAATTTTTGTTTTATTAGCTGCAATTACACTGTCAATATTTTTTTTCAAGGCTCCGTTAAAAGAGGGAATTCTCAAAAGAAGGGTCGTCTTATTCAGCTCTTTTAAAAAAGGTTTCTGGGCCATAGCTGCTTCATAATAGGTTTCAACTCCTTCTTCACGTTCAAACTTCGGAGAAATTCTTTTTAAGGTAAAATCTCCGATTTCCAGATAATTTTTGCCCACAAAATGAATATTATTCACCTCCTGTTTGGTTTTATCTCTTACATAAAAAACACCTGTTGTTTTATCAGAATTGATGATCAGCTTTACTTCATTAGGTTTCCAATTTTCAGCACCTGACTTAATAATAAAGCCTTTGTAAGTATCTCCAAACTTTTTAATTCCTATAGTATAAGGAACAGTCTCCCAAATTCCTTCCAGGTCAGACTCTTTTTTAGATTGAATTTCTTTTTTAAACTTTTCAAGATCTACCTTTACAAGATCAGATTTTATTGTTTCCTTAGCCTGAGGTTGAGGCTGTGCCTGCTCTTTATTACTTTCTATTTTTGAAATTGAAAAATGGCCGGATCTGAAAAACTTGAGCCAATCATAAATTGTCTGGTTACATTCTGTATCTGATTTTATATTTCGTATTTTGTTAAGAAATTCATTATTGTGAGCCTGATAAGCCGGAACTCCTTTTTTATCAATAACATACTGAAAACCGGCATCATTTTCCTCGAATGTTTTTTTCACCCACTGATAATTACTTTCACATGTACAATTCTGGGCAAAGGTCCAGGCAGAAGATGTGACAAGAATTAAAACGAGTGTTTTAATTTTAATCATAAATTAGTTTTTATTTTTGAAAGATACGAATCTAAACAATAATCCAATTGTTCTATTATCTTATTTCACTTCTAAAAGTTAGCTTTTGAACAATAAAACAATGAGCTTTTGATATGGGATGCTTAATTCAAATGAGGGAGTATCAAGAACTCTGAAGGAAAGATATTAGGCGCCGTTGCGTCTTCGGGCGGAACTCCAGAAAAGGATAAAGAAATTGCAGGTGCAATGGGTTAAATTTCAGATATTTGTTAGATGGAAAAGACTTCTGAGATCATATTTGATAAACTTGTGTATTCATGTGCTTTTGAGTCTTATAAAGGACATGAAGAATTTATTCCTGATCATTTTTTAGGATTTCAACTGTCGGGAGAAACGCATGCCTTCCATGAACAGGGCAAAACTGTAATTAAGGAAAATACAGTAGTTCTGGTAAGGAAAAATCAACTTATCAGGACGATGAAATATCCTTCAAAGAATGAAAAGTATCAGTTTCTTTCCATTACCCTGGATACAGATACCCTCAGACAGTATTCTGCAGAAAATAAAATAATGGCAGATCTTCCATTTTCTGATCAGCAAAAACTGTTTTTTGAACCGGATGCTTTTTTTAAGACCTATTTTATGTCACTTATCCCTTATGTTGATAAAACAAAAGGCATCCCGCCAAGATTGGCCGCTTTAAAAGTAAAAGAAGCTATAGAACTTCTTCTGCAGATTAATCCTGATTTAAAAAACCTCTTATTTGATTTCTCGGAACCTCATAAAATTGATCTGAAGGAATTTATGAATAAGAATTTTATGTTTAACGTATCTCTAGAATCTTTTGCCAAGCTTACAGGACGTAGTCTTTCCGGATTTAAGCGTGATTTTAATAAGCTCTTTAACATGAGTCCAAAACAATGGCTGAAAGAAAGAAGATTAAAGGAAGCCTATTATTTAATTAAAAATAAGGAAAAACGGCCGTCAGATATTTATCTGGACCTGGGGTTTGAAAATCTGTCTCATTTTTATTTTTCATTCAAACAGAAATTTGGAGTTACAACCACTGAAGTATAAGATAGAAACACAATAAATATAGGCTACACCAGCTGCTGAAAATAAAAATATCAAATTTTATAATAGGCTGAAAAGACACAGAGGTTTTACTTACCTTGTGAATACTAGAATATTCCGCTCAAGATGTGATTTTCAGCAAACTTACACCTTATTTTTAGCCACGAATGCACGAATGATTTTTATTCGTGCATTCGTGGCGATTATTTTTTATGGGATTATATTTTCAGCTCGCAGCCTTTCAAATACTTCTGTAAAAGAATCTTCTGTACTTTTATATGCGGTAAATCCTAAGTTTCTGCTTTTTGACATATCACACATTACTTCAAGAGGTCTTCCAAGATCCAGATCGGTGTGCCATGCTGATGATAAACGGCTTAATCTGTTCTCTTTCAGACTGTATTTTTCTGCAATAGCTTCCCAGGTTTCCTGATCATTTTCCAGTTCTTTTTCCAGAGATCTTATGGTTCCGCTGAAACCTTCAGCCTCTATATCAAACCAGTCTGCCAGTCTTTTCCAAAGCCATTTCCATCGGAAAACATCTCCATTCGTAATATTGAACGCCTGATTCTTTGCAGCTCCCGTATCAGATGCCCAAACCAACTGTTTAGCCAGTATTTTAGCATCCGTTATATCAGACACCCCATTCCATTGTGCTTCTGATCCGGGCCAGATGAATTTTCTTCCTGTTTCTTTACAGATACTGGCATAGACTGCGAGGGTTGCAGCAATATTCATTAGGTTTCCAACAGCATATCCTACAACGGTATGAGGCCGGTGAATACTCCATGTAAAGCCATCTCTTTCTGAAGCTTTGTAAATTTCATCTTCCTGAGCAT
Organism: Chryseobacterium sp. BIGb0232; assembly: GCF_024810195.1. Classification (NCBI taxonomy): domain Bacteria; kingdom Pseudomonadati; phylum Bacteroidota; class Flavobacteriia; order Flavobacteriales; family Weeksellaceae; genus Chryseobacterium; species Chryseobacterium sp. BIGb0232. Next base: position 33,832 of record NZ_JANUEH010000003.1, on the reverse strand, counting down.
AATAGAAATTAGGAAGCGGAAGCCTAGGGTGTTCTTCACGAACAGGAGTTTCCGGTAATATCCCATTCTGAACATAAGCTTCGAAAGGTCCCAGATAATGCTTCAGTCCGGTTACTAAAGCAACATGCTGAACCGATTTTTTAAGAGATAAAACGTTAAGAAGGTTTCTGACAAGAGCACTGTTGATCCGGATATTTTCTTCTTCGGTATCATTCCGCATCCAGGTTGTAAAATAAATATGAGTAGGAGAGAGGTCTGCCAATACCTCAATCAGGCTGTTCTCATCCAGTAAATCAGCTTTGATGGAACGAAGGCCCGGGATATTCTCATTTGGGTTTCTTGACAGCCCATAGGTTGTCCAGCCCTGTGCAATAAGTTCTTCTGCAAGATTACTTCCTGTAATTCCGGTAGCACCAACTACCAATGCAGTTTTCTGTGTATTTTCCATAAGTATTGTAAAAATTCTCTGACAAAATTATGGACATACGTTTCCTTTTACACTTGATCTGGATCATGCGTTTGAGTTGATCTGGATCAAGTATTATTCGGAAAATTCTTTTTACGGATTCTGCTGATGGTTTCCGGAGCCAGCCCAAGATAAGAAGCAATCAGATTATGAGGAACTCTTTTGATTATTTCCGGATTTTTCCGGATCAATTGCAGGTATTTTTCCTCAGCAGTATAGCCATTGGACACAATAAGCCTGTAATCTTTCGTAACAAGACTGTTTTGATAAAGAATTCTGAAATAACGGTCCATGACAGGAATTTCCAGCATCATCTTCTCATAGTTTTCCAAAGTAACCATTAATATTTCCGTATCTTCTACAGCATCAATGTTTAAGACCGCTTTTTCCTGATGAATAAAACTGTTGAAATCTGAGATCCACCAGCCTTCAAAAGCAAACATATTGATATGCTCATTTCCTTTCTCATCAGGATAATAAGATTTCAATAATCCTTTGTTTACAAATGACAGACATTTACAGATATCTCCTTCCTGTAACAGATATTGTTTTTTCTTAAGCTTTTTTACAGTAAAAAAGGTCTGAATCAGGTTTTTCTGTTCAGCACTCATCTCAACCTTATTCTGAATATGGGAAAGCAATACATCAAACATCCAACAAATTTTCCTCAAAAATAAGGCTTTCACCAGGAATTGAAGGTTTATTTTTCAAAATCGTAAAGGTTTATTCCTATTTCTCTGTCTTTGATTTTTACCACTCTGGTAGATAAAGGATAAAAAATAAATTCAGCGGCACCATTGATTCTTGCATCTAAAAGATGTCCTGCTAAAGCGGTATAATCTTCTCTGCCTAAGGTAATATGCAAGTGAAGTACAGGATTTTCTTCTATCAAAGAAACATTTCCTGAGATATTGGTGACTTCCATCTGTTCCTTGAATGTTTTATCAACATATTTTTTTGTTTCAAAACTAAAAAATCTAAGTGTTGCTTCACTTACAGCCCCAATTCCTGTGACTTCGCCCGCCTGAATATTTTGGTTTTGAACAAAGTCCGTTAATGCTTCCACAACACTGGAATCATTTTTAAGGCTTACAATATAAATCTGTCCTACCTTTCTTGCAGTCCAGTGATTTCCTTTAAAATTTTGTATTTCCATGATGTTTAATTAATTAGAATATGTTGGAAAATGCAAAGACTTGGGAACATTGTAAACAGTAATAAGTTCAAAATGCAAGTATATTTCACCTTAACCCAATATATGATTCTTAGTAACCGTAATGCTTATATTTAGTCACAGATACACAAATGGTATGTGATATTTAATAATGGAATTAAGATTCTACAGAATGACAAGCATAAAATTATAGCCCACAGAAATTATTCGTGTATTATCGCGATAAAACGTGTCTTTATATTCCCAACAATTACAGCTAATACAAGAATCATGCTTTTCAATCTACATTTTAATGCTTTTTTAAAAAGAAAAAAGATCTTATTAATAGAAAATTAATAGTCATTTTACTAGTTAAGATCAGGGAAATTACGGAAATTTGCAGCAAATTAAAATCAATGAAGATTGTAGACCTCCAGCAATGGAACAGAAAGGAGCATTTTGAATTTTTCTCTCAAATGGCAAGCCCATACTTTGGCTTTACAACAGAAGTAGATTGTACAACAGCTTATGACAAAGCTAAAGAAAACGGATATTCTTTCTTTGCCTATTACTATCACAAGTCTATGATTGCTGTGAACACTGTTGAGGAATTAAAACTTAGAATTATTGATGGTCAGGTAGTTCAGTTTGATACTGTTCATGCCGGAAGCACCATTGGCAGACCTGATGGAACTTTTGGCTTTTCGTTTACTCCTTTTTCTGAGGATTTTGCAACTTTCAATGCCGCATTGCAGGAAGAAATAAAAGGGGTGCACAATTCGTCCGGGCTTAGATTAAGCAATGAGAGGCTGGGAAAAGATCACGTGAGACACACTACCATTCCCTGGAATTCGTTCAGCGCAATTCTTCATCCTACAGATTTTAACAATGGAGAATCTGTGCCAAAGATCTCTTTTGGTAAATTCAGTATCCGTGATGGCAGAAAATACATGCCGGTTTCCATTGAAGCTCACCATGGTCTTGCAGACGGTATTCACATTGCAAAATATCTGGAGGAGTTTCAGAGACAGCTTGACCTATAGGGTTTAGACTTGAAGATTCTTCTAATAATAGATCTTTCTTTTCTCAAGCTTCACAATCTTATCTTTTTCCATTTGTTTTATGGTTCTTATCACTGTTTCTACACGAAGTCCTACCAGTGAAGCAAGTTGCTGCCTTGTCAGAGGGATCTGGAAAGAATAGGGTGCTTTATCATCATGGTAGCTTTTCAGATAATCCAACATGAGTTTCAGTTTGGATAGCGGATTCTGAAAGGATAGATTGTAGAACATGATGTACTTATAATACATTCTTTCTGCCAGGCATTGGTAAATATTCAGTGATATTTCCGGATTGCTTTGTATCAGGTTTAAAAAACTGGATTTGGGCATTCTGAAAACCAATGAATCCTCTATGGCAATGGCATTCATAGGATATGGGCGTTCTACAAACAAAAGAGATTCCCCAAAACTGTGACCATCAGAAAATATATTCTGAATAAATTCCTTTCCATCCTCAGTATAATTATTAAGCTTGATCTTTCCCTTTTCTATCTGATAATAGTACAGAGGCAAATCTTTTTCGTGGAAAATAACTTCTCCTGCTTTAAAATTTTTTGTTTCTGCCCCAAATGAAATTAATAAATTTTCAACGATCATATCTGTGATTTATTTATTAGTTAAAATTTTATGAACCTTTGTAAATACACATTTTATTCATCATTTAAATACTATAATTAAGTTCAGAGTTTTAAAAGAATAAAGAAACGTTTATTTCAGTCATTAACCATGAAATAAGGTACCATTCAGATACCACAAATATTTATTTTGATGATGTTATGTTTTTAAAACTATTGATTTGGATCATAAAAAGAGAACCGGGTAACCTCCTATATTTATCTCAGGCAAAAAAAGATGATAAACGGGCTGCTAAAAGGGGTTGTGATATTTTACCGAAAAGCATAACGTGGTATGTATGTGGTACTCTATTTTAATAGAATTTTAATCATTTTTTATTTCTTTGCCCTATATAAAAATGAATGGAAATTCATATGTATGAATTTTTAACCTGATCACTTAGTAAATACTGCTTGGAGTGTACATATTGTTGAATATTATTTATAAAAAATAAAGAGATTTTGAATGTGTGAAAATTATTTTATTCCCATGTAATTATTTATAAAACAAGGGTTTGTAAAAATAAAAAAGATTTCATAATGGTATACAAAGGATGTATATCAGAAATGAGTAGAGATGAGAACGTATTATGAAAAATAAAAAAACTGAACCGAACTTAGAGGATTTGAATCAGAAGATTCTTGTACAAGATGAAATTATGGCTTTAGCTAAAGCAAATTCTCCCCGTCTGCTTAACAAATTCAGATTGGTCTATCCGGATTTTTTCGACAAGTTATCTGCTATACAGCCTGGTCTTAAAAATTCCGAACTGATTTTTTGTATTTATCTTAAGCTCAATATGACGACAAAAGAAATAGCTACCTGTATTTTTGTCACACCCAAAGCGATACAAAACCGGAAAAACAGAATCAGAAAGAAACTCAATATTCCATCTGAATTCGATATTTACAAATGGTTTAATGAAAATTAAACCATTTTTTGTTTTTAAACTTCAATGACAGCTTTCTCCAAATCATGATAAAGTAGTATTTTCCAACTGTCTGCTCTGGCTTCACTTTCCCATAAAATTCTTAATTGCATTGCTTTTCTGCCATCAAAATCACTCTTGTAAGCCAAATGATATTTTAAATAAGATGCCTGAGGGAGATCATCTGCACCATAGAATACGGTTTCTTCATTCTCTCTGATCCAGAAAACCTGCATAAATGGAGTATGGCCACCCACGACTTCATACGATATTTCACTGGTAATCTGTCCTTTATCTTCATTCATCCAGATGATATTCGGTAACTGAATCAGTTGTTCCAAAATATTGAAATCAAAAGAAGGATTTCCTTTATTTTCCATTGCAAAATCCAGTTCACGTTTCTGGATATAGATCTGTGCATTGGGAAAGGTTGCCTCATAGCCATTATCGGTAAGTTTTACTGCACCATCAATGTGATCTTTATGGAGGTGGGAGAGTAAGAGTTTGGTAACCTGTTCAGGTTGTATATTCTCTCTTTCCAGAATTTTCATCACCACAGATTGTCCTTCTTCATTTTTCCATCCAATACCTGCATCTAAAAGGATATAATCATTTTCAGTAATGATAAGAAAGGGTTGAACAGACATTTTAATGCCGGAAACAGTATTAAAATTTTCGTTTGTTAAAAGTGTAAAATCTTTGGTTTTGCTGGCTGAAAAATTGCCTTCTTTAAGTGGTATGATTTTCATTCTGCAAATTTCCTGAATATTTCCAATATCCGAAAGGTTTTTCATCAATACCTAACATCGGCAGAAACAATGGAAACTGCTACCAATTATTTAGACCATTTTCCAGTGCTTTCTCATAATTTTCCATATCAAAAGAATAGAGATCAGGAGATCTGTGAGCTCCTACGCGTCTTTGTTCATCAAGTTTTTTTAAAACATTTAAGTTTTTGATCTTTCTGTAGAAGTTGCCTCGGTTAAGCGGCTTGCCTAATATCGCTTCATATAGTTTCTGTAGCTCAGGAAGGGTGAATTTTTCAGGCATCAGATTGTATCCGATTGGTTTGGAAGAAATCTTTTCCCGTAGGGTAAGCAATGCCTTTTCAATAATTTCACGGTGATCCATCCCAAATTCAATTTCAGGTAACTGGCGAAGATAAACCCATTCACAGGCTTCACTCACATCATCAGCTATGGGATTGATTTCAGAGGAATTATAAAGCGCATAATATCCCACAGAAACAAAACGCTGCTTTTGAAAAAGGGTTTCATCAAATTCCTCAAAATACAGCTGACTCCTGTTTTTTCTTCCAAAAACGCCAAATTCTTCCAGGAATACATCAGTAACACCTGCACGGTCTTCCAGTACTCTTACTACTGCTTCATCCAGATCGTCATCTCTCCTTACATAGCCACCGGGCAGCAGCCACTGTTTTCTGTAATTCATTTTCACCAGCAATACTTTAAGCTCATTCTGATCAAAACCAAAAACAACCGGGTCTACTGAAATATGAGGAAGATAAAGTTCTTTTGCTTCAGCAGATTTCTGTAAGATCTGTTCCCTGGAATCCATATAATCCATAAAAATAAAATGTGTTACTACAAATGTAAAGATAAAATTGGATAATATTTTAAAAAACTCTTTACTGAAGCAGACTGCAAGCAAAACATTCTATAATACTAACAGCTTAAATCAATTATAATACTCTCCCTTTTTTATGAAAATCCCTACCTTTGAAGCCATTAAAAAGTATATCCAACTATTTAAATCATCAGGATATATTTCTATTCAATAAAAATTTTAAGATGCAGGTGAATTCTACCAACGGTATTTCCAGAACAGTGGTGTGGTTAATGGCTATTATTTCAGGACTTGTAGTAGCCAACAATTATTATAATCAGCCTTTACTGGCCCTGATCTCGGAGGACCTTAATGTCTCAGAAGCTGCAGCCAGTAAAATTTCTGTACTTACTCAAATAGGCTATGCACTGGGATTGTTACTGATCGTGCCGCTTGGAGATAAGTTTTTCCGTAAGAAATTAATTCTGATTGATCTTTTTCTTGTTTTTGGATCTCTGCTGTGGATGACCTTTGCTAACCAGCTGTGGATGCTGTATGCTGCCAGTTTATTGATTGGAGCTACTTCTGTAATTCCGCAACTCTTTGTTCCTATTGCAGCAGAACTTTCCTCAGATAAAGAAAAATCGGCCAATATCGGACTGGTGATGTCCGGACTTTTATTGGGAATCCTTCTTTCCCGTTTCATTGGAGGAATTGTAGGAGAAGTCTGGGGATGGAGAGCCATGTTCGGAATTGCTGCGGGATTGATGATCTTAGTCTGGTTAGCCGTTTACAAAATGCTTCCGGAGCTGCAGCCAAACTTCAAAGGTACCTATAAAGAATTAATGCGTTCCGTTGCTCATCTTGCCAAAACACAGCCTATTCTTCAGCTGGCATCTTTCCGTGGAGCTATGGCTTTCGGATCTATGTGTGCTTTATTTACGACATTGGTTTTCCATATGGAGAAACCGCCTTTTAATGCAGGTTCATCTGTGGTAGGAAGTTTTGGTCTTGCAGGAGCAGTAGGAGCATTGGCTGCAGCTAAAGTAGGGAAGCTTCAGAAATACATGGATATCAACCGTATTATACTGTATTCATTATTAATTCTCATAGGAAGCTGGGGATTCACTTATTTTGGAGGGGAAACCTATTGGGGATTGGTTGTAGGAGTAATCCTTGTAGACCTAGGAGTACAATCCAGCCATATTATGAATCAGACCAATTACTTTTTAATTAAATCAAATGCGGTTAACAGACTGAATACAGTCTATATGGTTTCTTATTTCATTGGAGGATCGCTGGGAACATGGCTGGCTTCCGTAGCCTGGCAGAAAGCACAATGGACGGGTGTTTGTGCGGTAGGAACTGCGTTTGGTATTTTAGCTTTGATTGCTCATGTTCTGTTTTGTAATAAAGTCAGTAAATCTTAAAAAAAGATACAGCGAAGATGAAGTTGCGTCTTTGTCTATTCCCAACAACTTCAAAATAATAATTAAGGAACTTTATAAAATGACTTTTAGCATATTTTCAATATTGCAGGTGTTATTTAATGCATAATTAATTAAAAAAGCAATACTTTTAAGCAGTGAATTAGTTGAAAGAATTTTTAGTTGCATTAAATAAAGAACTTTTATTGAAACATAATGACAACTAAACCGTTACACAATTTCCATATTCCTGTGATGGGACTGGCTTATACTATAGACAGCCCGATCCGCGTTGCACAATATGGAATTTCTTCTGTGATTTCCATCATTGATGATGAGATTCTGGAAAAAATGAAAAACTTTTACAACAAAAAGTTTAATCTTGATTATTCAGGAATCTCAACAAAAACAGAGGATTACAGAGCCAAAAGGATTACTGCTTATCTGGACATGGTAGATGATATCGTGAATGAAAAATTCGAATCTTTCAAACAGGATATCAGTAAGAATAAAGAAGCCCTGAAAGACTTTGTGGCAATGTTACCTAATACTTCAGATCTGAAGAACAGCCTTCAAAACCTTATTGTTCAAAAAGATAACTGGGGCGAGACTATCAAAAACTTTATTGAAACAAACCTTATACCGGGAAGTATTGATGTCAATATCATGACGAAAGTTGATAAAGACAATTATAAAAAGAATGAGCAGCTTCCTGTGATGTACAACGATGCCCATGCTTCACTCCGGGGATTTGCAAAGAGTAAATTATCTTCCTCTATGGTTCTTTCTGCCGGGATGAATCCGCGCCTGTACAGCTATATGGAAGAATTCAATGATTTTTTTCCTGATGAAAACGGAATTCTGAAAAAGAAAATTATTCTTAAAGTGAGCGATTTCCGTTCTGCTATGATTCAGGGAAACTTCCTGGCTAAAAAAGGATTATGGGTTTCAGAATACAGGATAGAATCCGGATTAAACTGTGGTGGCCACGCATTTGCCACAGAAGGAATGCTTTTGGGTCCTATTATGGAAGAATTCAGACAGAAAAAGAATGATCTGATCCAGTCTGCCCATACATTAATGAGCAATGCTCTAGCACAAAAAGGTAAACCCGCTGTCTCCAAACCTTTAGAAATGAAAATTACCGTACAGGGCGGGGTAGGAACTTCTGAAGAACATGAATTTTTACTGGCCCATTATAATGTAGACAGTGTAGGATGGGGATCTCCCTTTTTATTGGTTCCTGAAGCCACTTCTGTAGATACCGAAACCAGAAATCTTCTTTTAAAGGCTAAAGAAAAAGATTTTTACCTGAGCCAGATTTCACCTTTGGGAGTTCCTTTCAATACGATAAAGGGAACTTCCAACGAATTACTAAAAGAGCAGAAAGAGGCTAAGGGAAAATACGGAAGCTCATGCCCGAAGAAACTATTGGCATTAAGCAAAGAATATTCTCCCGAAGGAACCTGTACAGCCTCCCGAAAATACCAGGATATTAAACTAAGTGAACTTTACACTCAGAAAGAGTCTCTCTCCACAGAAGAATTTGAGAAGAAAAAAACTGAAATTACAGATAAAGCCTGTCTTTGTGTAGGACTTGTGAACGCGGCTTATATGGAACAGGGAATCGAGATCAAAGGAGAAAAACAAGGGGTTGTCATCTGTCCGGGCCCGAATATCGCATTTTTTGACAAAGAAGTTTCTCTTTTGGAAATGGTCAAGCATATTTATGGAAACACCAACATTCTGTCTGATAACAACCGTCCCAATATGTTTATTAATGAACTAAAAATGTATGTAGACTATCTGAAAAAGGAAATAGCAGACACTTCTGTACAAATTACCCAATCCCAAACCAAACAATGGAATGCATTCAAAAAGAACATGTTGGAGGGAGTAGAATATTATCATCATCTTTTTAATACATCATCTTTCTTCAAACAGGGATTAGAGACAATTAATCACCAGCTTCAAGAATATACACAAATGCTTACAGTACTTGAAATTCCTCAGACTGAAAAGTAGTTACAGCATGCTGGTAAACGCAAAGACGCAAGTTTTTTAATCAATAATATGGTAAAAAATATCTATGTTACTCTTGCTGAAAATCTTTGATTTTCTATTGCCTTAAAATACACGTATACAGATAAAACTTGCACCTTTGCGTCAATCCAACAATTACAGCAGAACAGTCTTATATTAGGCTGTTTTTTATATTATAGCGTTCTACAAAATAAACGAGTAAGCATCGGCTTTTTCATTTATATTAACTATAGATTATATGGCTATTTTGAATAGCGAGGAAGGATAATATTCGCTACCTTAGATCTCAGTTAGTAAAATTATTTTTATGGAAAAAAGAAAGATTAAAAATACTGATTTAGAAGTGGCTCCTATTAATTTTGGAGGAAATGTTTTCGGATGGACACTGGATGAAAAACAATCCTTTGATACACTGGATCAGTTTACAGAGGCAGGATTCAATTTTATAGATACGGCAGATACGTATTCATGGTGGGTAAATGGAAGAGGCGGACAATCTGAAGAGATCATTGGAAAATGGATGAAAAGCCGTAATAACCGCAAGGATATTGTTCTGGCCACCAAAGTAGGTTCTGAAACCAAAGAACATGGCTATGACATCAGTAAAAAGCATATTCTGAAATCAGTGGATGAATCTCTGCAAAGACTTCAGACAGATCATATCGATCTTTATTATACGCATTTTGACGATCATACCACTCCCGTAGAAGAAACTCTTGCTGCCTATGATGAAATTATTAAAGCCGGAAAAGTGCGCTATATTGCAGCATCCAATCTTTCTCCGGAACGTTTAAAGGCATCCTTTGAAGCTTCTGAAAAAAACAATCTGCCTAAATATGTAGCACTGCAGCCTCATTACAACCTATTGGAAAGAGAAGGATTTGAGAAGAACTACGCTCCTTTGGTAGAAGAATTTGATCTTAGTGTGTTTTCGTACTGGTCTCTTGCTGCAGGCTTCCTAACCGGAAAATACCGTGATGAAGCAGATCTTGCCAAAAGTGCAAGGGGGGAAGGCGTAAGAAAATATTTAAATCCAAAAGGGCTTGGTGTATTAAAAGCATTGGATCAGGTGAGTGAAAAGCATCACAGTAACCAGGGAACTGTTGCTCTGTCATGGCTGTTATCCAATCCACTAGTTACCGCTCCAATTGTAAGTGCAACAAGTTCTTCACAGCTTCAAACATTATTCAATGTACCGAAGCTTGTTTTGGATCAGGAAGATATTGATTTGCTTAATCAAGTGAGTCTTTAATTTCAAACTTTCATTATTAGATTAATAAATCCGTTCAGTATTTGTGAACGGATTTATTTTTTATCTAAATATTAGAGTCATTTGGAGAGGTAATTATATCTTAATCCGAATACTCCTTTAACAGCTGTCTATAACTCATCAGAATAGAAGATTTGGAAATAAATCCGATAAAATCATTATTCTTGTTCACAACAGGAAGATTCCACACACCGGTGTCATCAAAAGTCTGAAGAATTTCCAGCGGTTTATTTTCAGGATAAACTATTGCCGGCGGAGTCTTCATGATTTGAGCAACCGTTTGTGAAGTATCCATTTCTTTGTTAAAAAGATAAGGCCTCACATCATCCAGTGTTAAAACACCTTTTAATGCTTTGGTATCATCCACTATGGCAAAAATATTTTTATTGCCATTCTTTACCAGTTCAAAAAGTTCTGTGATAGAAGCATTTTCCTGAATAGTCTGAGAATATTTATCAATAAAATCTTCTGTTCTTAAGGCAAAAAGCAGGTTTTTATCATGTTTATTGGTGAAAATTTTGCCTTCATCGGCAAGAGATTTCAGCTCCGGAGAAATAGGAGAGAACCATTTGGCGATAAGGTAAGAAATGATGGAAACAATCATCAGCGGGATAAAAAGATCATATCCGAAGCTGGATTCTGCAATCAGAAATATGGCTGTAAGCGGAGCATACATCACACCACTCATGGCCCCTGCCATTCCTACCAGTACAAGATTGGTAACCGGAACATCCGTAAATCCAATATGCTGACATACCAATGCAAATAAATATCCCACTGTTCCGCCTGCAAAAAGAGAAGGAGCAAAATTTCCTCCGTTTCCGCCACTGAATATTGTAAATGATGTAGCAAATGCTTTTAATAATAATACCAGGACTAAGAATATAATAATCGTCCAGTCACCAATTTCAAAGTATCTGAAGAGACTGTTTTCAATAATAGAATGGGTATTTCCGTTGGTAAAAGCTTTCACCGTATCATAGCCTTCTCCGAATAAAGGCGGAAACAATACACAAAGCAGCGATAGTACAGCACCTCCAAACATTGCTTTACGCATTTTTGAAAGCTGAAGTCCTTTTATAAAATGTTCCACTTTTTGAGAGATAATCACAAAATACCTGGCATAAAGCCCCGTTACAAGACCTAAAATAAGATAATATGGTAGATTTTTATAGTTAAAAGCTTCTCTGGTATAAAATCTGAAAAGAACATCTTCCTGAAGTAATATCCTTGATAAAAGACTTCCGCAAACCGCAGCAACCACCAATGGAATAAAGTCTGTAAAAACAACTCCGGTCAACAGAATTTCAAAGGCAAACATGATTCCGGCAATAGGAGCATTGAAGGCAGATGCAATTCCGGCAGTGGCTCCGGCAGCCAGCAATAATGTACGTTCTTTATAATTAAGTCTGTAAGTCTGTGCGTAATTGGATCCTATCGCCGCTCCGGTAACAGCAATGGGACTTTCCAATCCTGCAGACCCCCCTAATCCAACGGTGACTGCACTTTGAATCACCTGTGAATACATTTTTACAGAGGCTACAATACTTGAGTTTTGGGCAATTTCATAAAGAATAGCTCCAATACCTTTCCGATCCTGTCCTTTGAATAAGGTAAGAACTATCATCGTGGTTAAAACAATTCCTAAAAAAGGAAAAACGATATAGAATAGGATCTGATATTCAAAATGAACTTTATTGGTAATGAAATAATGAATATTATGTACCAATGTCTTCAAAATAACTCCAGCCAATCCTGCTGTACATCCTACAAGAATTCCGGAAAGCACAAGAAACTGGTTCCGGCTCAGTCTGTTGTTCAGCCAATGCAGAATAAGCTCATAACTGCGGGCTTTTTCCAGTCCATATTTCTGGAAATCTCTTTTAAATTTTAGAAAGCTTAGGTACTTTTTTTTGTTGTGAATTTTCACCTGGGAAGAATTTTAATGCGGGCTTCAATTTGAAACAGCTGTGTAAATTTATGAAATATATGGTAAAAATACTCCTAAAATACTCTTTAAAAATTTCCCCGGAATTGGATAAAAGACTTTGATTTTCTAGTTAATTTCCCTGAAAACACCTTTTTAATGAAGTAAATCAGCTGCAAAACACTCTTTTGCAGCTACTATTACAGGCTGATGTATATTTGCTGTGGCTTCGTTAAAACAAGATCTTCTTCCTGCCCGTCAAAGGCTTTTGCAATATATTGAATAGTGAATTGATTTTTATCGGATTCAGACAGATCCGTTTTCTGTATTCTTTTTCGGATAAAGGATCAGCCTGATGGAAGGGTTATTGGTGATAAACAAACGAAACCAGTCAAAGGCAAGCTGAAGCTTATTTTTAAACCCAACCAGAGGAATAATATGGATAAAAAGCCAGGTAAGCCAAGCCATAAATCCTTTAAAGGAATGCTTCGGAAGATCAACTACTACATTATATTTCGAAATAATGGCCATACTTCCTTTGTCATTATACTGAAAAGGCTCCAATACCTTTTCATCTTCTATCCGTTTAAAATTGGCTGCAAGGTTTTTTCCCTGCTGAATAGCCACCTGGGCAAGCTGAGGATGACCATTAGAGTATTTCTCTTCAGAAAGCATCAAACAGAGATCACCCAATGCATATATATTTTCAGTTTCTTCTACTTTATTGTAAGCATCTACCAAAATTCTTCTTCCTTTTCCGATGCTTTTGTCAGGTAATCCCCAAACCTCACGACCGATAACTCCGGAGGTCCAGATCAGGGTTTCTGTTTCAATTGTTTTACCATCACTTAAAATAACTTTACAGTCCAGATAATCTTTTACAGCCACATTCAGGATAATTTTCACGCCCAGTTCTTTGAGTTTTTCATAAGCAGTTTCCTTGGCCATGTCGCTCATCGGCGAAAGCAGAGAAGGAAGAGCATCTACCAGATACAGATGGGAAAGACCTAACTTAATTTCCGGGTATTCTTTTTGGGCTATATATTTTCCCATTTCTGCAAGCATTCCTGCCAATTCTACTCCTGTAGGACCACCTCCTGCGATGACAATATTCTGAAGTTTCTCCGCTTGTTTTATGTCTTTATTTCGGGCAGCTTCTTCAAGAGTTAACAGGATATGATTTCTAAGATAGAGTGCTTCTTCTATGTTTTTCATGGGTAGGGCATGTTTCCTTACATTTTCCATCCCGAAGAAATTGGATTCTGTACCCAATGCAAGTATCAAATAATCATAAGCCAGCATTCCTGTATCCGTTTCTATGGTTTTCTCCTTACTATTAATTCTTACCAGACTGCCCATGTGAAATTTTACGTTTCTATTATTTGAAAACAGTTTACGAAAAGGGTAGCTGATATTGGAGGCTTCTATAAAAGATGTTGCTACCTGATAAATTAATGGCGGAAAAAAGTGATAATTATTTTTATCTACCAGTGTAATTCTGAAGCGGCTGTCGTTTCTGAGGGATTTGATAAGATTAATGCCGGCAAATCCTCCTCCTACGACTAGAATATGCTTTTTCATATTAAATGGATCTTGAAATGGTCTTAATTCCACCAATAACAAGACCAAAGATTCCGAAATACAAACATTTAACATAAAATAAGAAAACCGTAATATTCTCTTATCAATGTTTAATAAACAGGCAAAAAAGACTGGAATTCTATTACCCGTTTTTCTGTTTAAGTCTGCATGATGTTTGCAGCATATATTCAACACCATAAAAATTATCGATATGAAAACGCAGGTTTTAACAGAAAAACACAGATTAGGAATAGGAGGGGTTGCCATTGGAACTGCTTTTGAAAATATAACGGACGAAGAGGCTTATGATATTCTTCAGACTGCCTGGAATTCAGGAATAAGATATTATGATACATCTCCCTGGTATGGCCTCACCAAAAGCGAAAGAAGGTTTGGGGATTTTCTTAAAGATAAAGATCATAAGGAATTTATATTTTCTACAAAAGTAGGGAGGCTTTTCCATCAGGTTCCTGAATCTGAGGTTCCGCCTACGATGTGGAAAAATCCTCTGAACTATGATTTTGAACACAATTATACGGCAGATGCTGTAAAAAGGTCTATTGAAGAAAGTCTGCAAAGAATAGGATTGAACCACATTGATATCGTTTACATTCACGATCTGTCTGAAGATCAGGTAGGGGATCGTTATCCTTATTTTCTGAAACAGGCTAGAGAAGGAGCATTTAAAGTTCTTTCTGAACTTCGGAATCAAGGTATTATCAAAGCCTGGGGAATGGGGGTTAACAAGATTGAACCCATTCTTGACTGTATTGAATCTGCAGATCCCGACATCTGTCTTTCTGCCACACAATATTCTATATTAGAGCATGAAGATGCTGTAGACAGGCTTCTTCCTGCAGTAAAAAAGTCAGGAGTAAAGCTGGTTTCAGGCGCAGGATATAATTCAGGATATATTACCGGAAGGGAACGATATAATTATAAGAATCTGATTCCAAAGGGTATGGAACAAAAACGGGCAAGAATAATGGCCATCGCAGAGAAATACAAAATCAATATTGTGGATGCGGCACTTCATTTTGTCCTTGCATCTGAGGAATTTGTTTCTATTATTCCAGGTGCCAGTAAACCGAACCAGGTACAGGATAATGTGAAAGCACTGCATGCCCAGATTCCTCCTGGTTTTTGGCAGGAATTGAAAGCAGAAGGCCTGATCTATGAAAAGGCCCAAGTCCCTTTTTAGTACATTTTATTCTCAAGATTATTTATTTGACGTTCAAAATTTCTTCAAAATTTAATCTTAGATTTATCGCATGAAAATTCTAATTGTTGAAGACGAAGCAGAACTCGCCAAAAGTATTTCCGAATATTTATCTTTGGAAAATTACCTCTGTGAAAATGCAGTTACCTTCAGTGAAGCCATAAATAAAATAGAAATGTTCGACTATGACTGTATCTTACTGGATATTATGCTTCCTGATGGGAATGGCCTTAAGATTCTGGAGGAATTAAAAAAGCAAAATAAGGAGGATGGTGTTATTATTATTTCTGCCAAAAATGCTCTGGATGACAAGATTGAAGGTCTGAAGCTGGGAGCTGATGATTATCTTACCAAGCCTTTTCACCTTTCTGAGCTTATGGCAAGGGTGTATTCCATTATCCGTAGAAAGCAGTTCAGCAGTTCTAATGTGGTCAGACAAAATGAACTTCAGATCGACCTTCTGGCGAAAACAGTAGCCGTGAATGATGAAACTGTTTCTTTAACCAAAAAAGAATTTGACCTTTTAATCTATTTTATAGGAAATAAAAACAAAGTAATCTCTAAAAGTACACTGGCAGAACATCTTTCCGGTGATTTTGCTGATATGCTTGATAATCATGACTTTGTATATGCCCATGTGAAAAACCTTAAGAAAAAACTATATGATGCAGGTTGTGAACATTATTTGAAGACTGTATATGGAACGGGGTATAAATGGGAAGCCTAGGTTAGAAAGTATATTCCTTGCTATGATTGGAAGGATACAGATGACAGTCTATTTTCAAATTTTTAACCCTTAAATAAAATGCTAAATTGCAAAGAGTAAAAACGATTCAAACGATCAGCTTTAAACCTTGAACCATACAATTTGAAACCTCTACTAAGCAAAACCACCAAACCTTTTATTATCTATGTACTTATTGTTCTGATGATAAGTATTCCCGTGTATTATTTCGTAGTGGATTCCATTTGGCAGAATGAACTGGATGAGCATAATCAGATTATTGTAGAGAAAACGGCTTATAAATTCAATCATTTAAAGCTTTCTGATGAAAATCTGGAACGGAGTATTGATCTTTGGAACCATATTCAGCCCGAAACAGATATTGAAAGAATCACCCAAAACCAAATAAGGAAAGACAGCGTTTATATTTCGGAAAAACATCTACCATTTATTTCCGAACAAAAAAAAGAACGCTACCGATGCCTGAAAAAGGTAGTGTATATCCATGGAAAACCTTATCTGTTTACAGTAGAGACCAATATTGAAGAGTCTCATGAAACAATTGGTATCATTGCGATGATCACGATATTCTTCTTTGTGGTCATTTTGGTAGGGCTTCTTTACCTGAATAGGAAGTTTTCTGCATCCATCTGGAAACCTTTCAGGGATACGCTTAATCAGCTCAAAACTTTTAATCTTAACAATCAAAGTAAAATTGAATTTCCAACTTCTGACACTATGGAATTTCAAGAGCTGAATCAATCTGTTCAAAAGCTGATAGAACGTAATATCTCTGTCTATAAAAGCCAGAAAGAGTTTACTGAAAATGCATCCCATGAACTGCAGACTCCATTAGCTATCATTAAAAATAAACTGGATCTTTTGCTACAGGATCAGGATCTTACTGAAAAACAGTATGAGATTGTTGAGGATATGAACAAAGCACTTACAAGAAGTTCCCGTATTAATAAAAATCTGTTATTACTTGCTAAAATAGATAATCATCAGTTTGATAATTCTGAAACTATTTCATTTGACCAGATGCTTCTTCAAAGTATTGATATTCTTGAGGAACATTTTGAACAGAAAAACATATCTGTAGAGAAAAATATAATCCCTATTAAGGTAAATGGAAACAGCAGCCTTACAGAGATTATGATAAATAATCTTATCATCAATGCGATCCGTCACACTGCTTTTGGGGGCACAATTTCTATTCAATTAATGAATTCTGTGTTCGAAGTTTCTAATTCAGGAGCTCAACAGCTGAATGGAGAATTATTATTTAAAAGGTTTTCAAAATTATCTGCGGATACTAATGGAAGCGGACTTGGTTTATCTATTATCCAGGAAATCTGCAAATTTCATCACTGGACAATCAATTACAGATTCGAAAATGGACGTCATATTTTTTCTGTTAGTTTATTATTTTCTTAACATTTAAATTTTAAAAATTCAAAATTAATTCTAAATCGGAGGGCATCTTTGTACTGAAAATATTAGGTACTGAAGTGTAAATTTTATTTAGAAATGATTTTAAAAATTGCTTTTTTATTCGCAGGAACTATTCTTGCATTCTGGATCAGCGCTATCTGTGGAGGTGGTGCAAGCCTTATTCTGATTCCGATCCTGAATCTTTTGCTTCCTACCTCACTGGTTCCTTTTTCTCTAACGATTGGAACCTTTACAAGTTCAGCTTCCCGAATTGCTGTATTTAAACAACATATTAACTGGAAGATATTTTTATGGTTTGTTCCGTTTTCTATTCCGGCTGTTCTGTTGGGTGCCTATCTGATTAAATATGTAAACCCCAATTATCTGCAACTGATGGTAGCATTCTTCCTGATCGCCAATCTGCCGCAGCTTTTTGCTTCTAAAAATAAAATTGAAGAAACAGGAAAAGAATATCCAAAATCAGCATTGGCTCTTATTGGTTTCTCTGCAGGTTTTATTTCGGGGATTACAGGAGCTGTAGGATTGCTTTTTAACCGTTTTTACTTAAAATTCGGACTTAAAAAAGAGGAAATTGTAGCAACCCGTGCGGCTAATGAAATTTTTCTTCATCTTATTAAACTTATCATTTATATTTCATTAGGACTATATTCCAATACTGCTCTTTGGTTAGGAATTGCGATTGCAGTAGCCGCTATTCTTTCTTCTTATACCGTGAAATATATTCTGCCGCATCTGAGTGAAAACCTGTTTAAAAAGATAGGGTATGGGGCTATGGTTATTTCCGGGATCACTTTAATGACAAGTACTTCAGGAAAGATTATCCAGCAGGATCAGATTGTGATTAATTCTTCATCCACCGTGCATAAAAATGTTTATACAATGTCCTGGAGAAACACCCGGATGGTTCTTGAATATAAAGGTCAAGAAGGAATAGAAATAGAGAAAAATGTACAGCCTGAGGAACTGTCCGGATATCTGAAAGAAAAGTATCATACCCTCATAGAACACTACGATGAGGTTCATATTGAAAAAGTATATGTATTAGGAAAAAAGACCTCTCATGAGTTTTATTGTTATAAAGGCAATGTGCTTACAAAATTCAAAGCTTAATAGTATAATTCTGAATTATAAAATATAAATACACAGTGTTTTACCATGGAGTTTTTCGCAGATTGACACAATTTATCCTTCCGAATATTTTAACCCAATAAGAAAATAAATACAATGAGAACGGCAAATAAAGTAGCAGCAGTCACTATCCTTTTCTGGCTTATGAAAATTGTAGCGACCACTTTAGGGGAGACCCTTGGTGATTTTATTTCCATGACCCTGAATTTGGGTTACACGAAAGGAATCTTCATTACCTTATTCTTTTTCATCTTTATATTATCAATACAACTCAGCGTCAAAAAATATATCCCGGCTGTGTACTGGTTGGTTATCATCGCAACAACCACACTGGGAACGGAAATTTCAGATTTTATTGACAGAACATTGAAAGCCGGATATTTAACAGGAAGTCTGATACTTCTTTCCGGGCTTTTACTTTCGCTTTTTTTATGGTATAAAAAGTATCGTAATCTTGAGGTATTCCCCCTATTTGAAAGAAATAAAGAATTCTATTACTGGACTGCTATATTATTCTCCAATAGCCTTGGAACTGCATTTGGGGATTTTTTGAGTGATAATTTAGGACTTGGATATATGACCGGAGCTTTGATTACCGGACTGATCATTCTGATTGTTATACTGCTCCATTATTTTACAAAGATCAATCATGTGGTTTTGTTTTGGATTGCCTTTGTATTGACCAGACCATTTGGAGCTACTTTTGGAGACCTTTTGACTAAACCTCTTACAAAAGGAGGTCTTGATCTGGGAACAATCAATGCTTCCTTGGTATCTCTAGCCTTAATGATCGTAATGATTTTTATTTCGCAAAGAAAACAAATTAACGAACCTAATCTTCAAAACTGAAATTTTATACAATAAGTAATTAAAGCCCCCAATTATAATGAACAGATCAAAATTTTTACTTTTCCCAACCATTGCTATTTCTTCTATGGTGACCGCACAAGTAAGTTCAGTCACTTTTTCCGGAAAAGTAACCACTAAAGATAAGAAAGCCATTCCTTATTCCAATATAATTTTAAAAAAGGAAAAAGATACAGCATTTGTTGCCGGAACAATTACCAATGAAGAGGGAAGATTTTCTATTAGCGGAGTTAAACCAGATCATTACTTACTGGAGGCTTCCATCGCAGGATATAATATGCATAAACAATCTGTTTTTATTGGAGGTCTTTCTGAGTTTTTAGAAATTCCGCCGATAGAACTCAATCAAAAACAAGAAAAAGAAACAACAATTGAAGAAGTCGTTGTATCTGCTTCTAAAAAAAATGACCTGGATAACAAACTTGATAAAAAAACCTATTCTGTAGCGGATAATATCAGCCAAAGTGGAGGATCAGTATTGCAGAGTATGCAGAATCTTCCCGGGATTACTGTACAGGACGGAAAAGTACAATTAAGAGGAAATGATAAGGTAACCGTTCTTATTGATGGTAAACAGACCGCCCTTACGGGATTTGGAAGCCAGACCGGACTTGATAATATTCCGTCTTCAGCTATTGAGAAGATTGAGATTATCAACAATCCTTCTTCAAAGTATGATGCCAACGGAAATGCCGGAATCATCAATATTATCATGAAGAAAAACAAACAGAATGGCTGGAACGGAAAAATAGGATTTACAGCAGGTCTGGGCTCATTGTGGGTAAGAAAAGACAACTTGCCAACCATCAGGCCTCAATATACGCTGACTCCAAAGATTAATCCGTCTCTTTCTCTTAATTACAGAAAAAATAAGGTCAATCTATTTCTACAGGCTGATAATTTATACACAGAAACTCTCAATAAAAATGAATTTGTAACCCGTACTTATGATAACGGAACGGTTATTAACTCTCAATTGAAAAGAAACAGAAATACCAACTTCTTTAACACAAAAGCAGGATTGGACTGGAATATTGACGCCCAGAATACTTTAACCATTTCAGGAATGTACGGAAGTGAAAAAATTATAGATCGTGGAGATCAGCCATTTTTCAATGGAGATAAGTCTCAGCGCCTTCGTTTGTGGCAATTTCTGGAGGATGAGCTGAAAACGACCATAATGGGGAGTGCTTCTTATCAGCATAAATTTAAAGAAGCAGGTCATTTATTAAATGTTGGATTCAATTATACTTTTCACAGGGAGGATGAAAAATATTTCTATGATAATTATTTACCGGCATCTACCGGAACTGATGCTTTCAAACTCTTATCAGATGAACAGGTTTATGATTTCAATGTAGATTATATAAAGCCTTTAAAATATGGCAGAATTGAAACAGGTATTAAACTGAGAAGCAGAAGTATTCCTACCAATATGAACTTTATTCCCGGAACAAATTCAGTACTGGATGCATCTGCCGGTGGTAAAGCTGACTATAAAGAATTTATTCCTGCTGTTTATGGAAACTATATTTTTGAGAATGAAAAATGGGAGGCTGAGCTTGGGCTAAGGCTGGAATATGTAAGAATTGAATATGATGTGAATCCTAATCATCCAACGTATAAAAGTGATGGATACCATTATACTCAGCCATTTCCCAATTTTAGACTAGCCTATAAACTGAATGACCATAACAAGTTTTCAGTGTTCTATAACAGGAGAGTAGACCGTCCGAATGAAGTGGATATCAGAATATTTCCAAAATATGATGATGCCGAAATCATTAAGGTTGGAAATCCGGCATTAAGGCCACAATTTACCAACTCTATTGAATTGGGATATAAATATAATTGGGATAATGGATATTTATATTCTGCCATATATCATCGCTTTGCCAATGGAACAATTACCCGGATCTCGAGTATTGTACCAGGCAGTAATCTGATCTATGCGATTTTTCAAAATGCCGGTAAAAGCTATAATACAGGATTAGAAGCAATCTGGAATCAAAAGGTTTCGGATGTCTACTCATTCAATATCAATGGAAATATCTATCGTAACCAGATCAATGCATTTACAGTTCAAAATCTATATCCTCAGCCTAATATATTTTCAGCAGACAGGCAGAACGCTGTTTCCGGAAATATAAAGCTGAATAACATCTTTCGTTTTTCAAAAGGACTGAATATTCAGCTTACAGCTGTTTATCTGGCCCCGGATGTTATTCCTCAGGGAAAAATAAAAGAAAGGTTTACCATGGATATTGGGTTGAAAAAAGCAATTCAGAAAGGAAAAGGGGAACTTTTCTTAAATGCCTCTGATCTCCTCAACACAATGGTTATTAAGAAAAATATTCAAGGGATGGGATTTGCATATACCAGCAATGATTATTATGAAACCCAGGTTGTAAGACTGGGATACAGCTATAAGTTTTAATATAAAACAATCTGCGTAAAATGAAAAGGTCCTGTCAAAAATCACTCATTTATCTACTGATTTTCACCTCTGTTATCAGTAGAATCAATGCTCAGAATAATGATACTATTATGGCTGATGAGTCTAAAAAAGATAGTTTGTCTGGTATCCATACAAGTAAGCTGAATTATAAAAGTCTGATTATTCCTGCAGCATTCATTACGTATGGAGTAGCAGGCCTAACAACAGATAAGCTCAAACAACTTAATTTTTCTACCCGTACAGAGATTAATGAACACCAACCGGCACCAATGAACCTGGATAATTATACCCAATATGTTCCTGCAGTAATGGTATACGGATTGAATGCCATAGGAATAAAAGGAAAACATAATCTAAGAGACCGTACTATTATTTATGCTTCTTCACAACTGATTTCTGCGGCATTTACCATGCCTTTAAAATACCTTGTCAAAGAAGAGAGACCCGATCAGTCAAACACCCTTTCTTTTCCTTCCGGGCACTCTGCCACAGCATTTTCTTCTGCACAGTTTATGTTCAGGGAATATAAGGATACCAATTTCTGGCTTAGCCTTTCCGGATATCCGTTTGCCATTTTTACAGGAGTATACCGGATGCTGAATGACAAACACTGGCTTGGAGACGTAGTTGCAGGCGCCGGCTTTGGAATTCTTTCTACAGAACTGGCTTACTGGCTTTTCCCAAGGATCGATACTATCCTTCGTGGAAAGAATAAAGCTAAACCCCTCTCAAGTTCTACCATGATTATGCCTTTCTATCAAAATAAAATAGTAGGAATAGGATTGGTTAAAAATTTCTGAATCTATTTTCAGAATCAACCTTTTGTAGCTGAACGTTTGTTAATTTTTAACCATTAAGGATATTGATCTTAAAGTTAAGATTCAAATAAATTTGAATGAAGCATTTAATTTATTGATAAAGTGAATCGGCGGCCTGTGGCCGCCGATTCATATTCTTTCAAACTAAAAACATTGTCTATTGATGGATAATATATTACAAATTTTCCCTGTAAAAAGGGATCAATTTATCCAATGCTATTTTTACAGGCTCCGGCTGATCATACAGTTCGTAATGTGACCATCCTTCCGCAATCACAAGTTCCTTTTTCTCTGATCTGGCTCTTCTCATAATCTCCAGGCCATCTCTGTACGCTCCAAAACCTCCGGGCTTATCCCCAATTACTACCATTAATGGTTGTGTGAGTAATACCTCTGCAAGATAAAAAGCATCCCAGCTTACTGCGGCACTGCTTCGGGAATATAGATAGCTGGTTGCTCCGTGTGGTTTTTCCCCTCTTGAGGTTTTGTAATATTCTGTAGCTTCCAATACATCAATATCCTTGATTCCAGCTGCTTCCCCAGCTTCTACAGATGGTGGTAAAAATTGGTCAATACGTCTTTCTGCTCCTCTTGCTTCTGCTGTACGTTGTTCCGCAATCTTCTCCAACGCATCAATAGGGTTCCAGTTTCCGAATGCTTCTCTCCAAAGTCTTCCATAATTAGCTCCTGTAATGCTTCCTACAGCCTTGATACGACGTTCTGTCATAGCTGCGTTGATTGCATAACCACCGCCACCACAAATTCCCAATACCCCGATACGTTTTTCATCTACATAGGGAAGGGTTACAAGATAATCGCAGGCACAACGGAAATCTTCCACTCTTAATGTGGGATCTTCAATGAAACGGATATCTCCGCCACTCGCTCCCTGAAATGATGCATCAAATGCCAGCACTACAAATCCTGCATCTGCCAATGCCTGTCCATACACATTTCCGGAAGTTTGTTCTTTACAGCTTCCTATTGGATGTGCACTAATGATGGCTGCATATTTTTTATTTTCGTCAAAATTAGGAGGGAAATAGAGATCTGCTGCAACGTCCCAGTTAAGGTTTTTGAATGTTACTGATTGAATCATAATACTTGTTTTTTAGTGATTAACACTGTGATTATTTTATGATACAAATGTACAGGCATTCATTTTCAAAGCAGGTAAACATATTACCTGAAAACGGATACATTTTACTGATAGGAAAACCTTCAGGTTTCGAAAGACCTAGTGTTTATTTTAAAACAAGATTAATTTACATTCAGGATTATTAATCCAACAATGACGTTAAAAAATTTTAAAATATGAATGTTTATTCCTTTACAAATTATATTTTTACTCTTTCTAATTCAAATAAACTAAAAACCATGAAATTCAATTACAAAAAAACACTACCTGTATTGGCCGGTATTTTTTTTTCGGGCTTTGCTATGGCACAAGCTCCGTCCATACAGTGGCAAAAATCTTTTGGAGGCACTGGAAGTGACTATGCAAGTTCTATCATACAGACAGCAGATGGTGGATATATGATTGCTGCATCGTCTAACTCAACTAACGGTCATGTTACCGGAAATCACGGAAATTCAGATTACTGGCTCTTAAAATTAAATTCTACAGGAGTTCTTCAATGGCAAAAAACTTTTGGAGGAACTGGAGATGACAGAGCCACTTCAGTTATTCAGACTACAGATGGTGGATATGTGGTTGCCGGAAATTCTGATTCAAACAATGGTGATGTAACAGGCAATCATGGGTTTACAGATGGATGGGTTTTAAAATTAAATTCTGATGCCGGCGTTACTTATTGGAAAAAAGCTTTTGGAGGAACAAATTATGATACAATCAGTGAAATAGTCCCAACAACAGATGGTGGATATATATTTGTGGGAAGTTCTTCTTCAAATAATACAGGTGATGTACCCGGAAATAATGGTTATATAGATTATTGGATCGTAAAAATAAATTCGGATGGAAATGTTCAATGGAAAAAATCTTTAGGGGGAACAGGAGATGACCGGGCCAGTTCTGTTGTTCAGACTACAGATGGCGGATATGTAGTTGCCGGATATGCCGAAAACAACAATGGTGATGTAACAGAAAACCATGGAGGGAAAGATTATTGGATCATAAAACTGAATTCAGATGGTGGAGTAATTTACTGGAAAAAATCTTTAGGTGGCTCACACCAGGATTTAGCAACATCTCTTGCAAAAACTTCAGATGGAGGGTTTATTGTAGCAGGTCATGCATTTTCTAATGACGGAGATGTAACCGGAAATCATGATGGAACTGATTACTGGGTTGTAAAAATAGATGCCACAGGAAATATTCAATGGCAAAAAGCTTTGGGGGGAAGCAAAGCTGACTTTGCCTCTTCTGTCATTCAGACAAATGATGGCGGGTATTTGGTTGTAGGAAGTACAGCTTCAAATGACGGCCAGGTGACAGGATATCATCCATCTACAGGTTCAGGTTCAGGAGAAGTGCCCTCTTCTTATGATTATTGGGCTGTAAAACTGGGTGCTACAGGAAATATTCAATGGCAAAAATGCTTGGGAGGATCAGGAGTTGATGATGCAAACTCTGTTATTCAAACAGCAGATGGGGGATATATAATTGCCGGAGGTTCTAATTCAAACAATGGCGATCTAACCGTTAATCAAGGAAATGATGATGTCTGGGTAGTAAAACTTGCTCCGGAGAATCTGGCAACAAACGAGGTTTCGAAAGATATTGTAGTTACAGCGAATGTTTTCCCTAATCCGGCAAAAGATTATATTACCTTAAAGCTTGATTATTTTACCCCTTCTATGCAGGCTGTGATTACAGATATGTTAGGAAAAACAGTTCATCAGCAGAAATTAGAAGGACTAAGAACAAAAATAAATACAAGTCATCTTGAAAAAGGAGCTTATTTTTTAACCGTACAGGGCGGTACACAAAAAATAACTAAAAAATTCATTATAGAATAATTTTACATTAAATATTGACCCCACTAAAACCCATACTTGAAGTGTGGGTTTTTATATTATAAACTGCATCCTTATCTCATTCATTCTAAAATTTTCTTTCAGACTACTTTTGCTTTTCGGATGATTTTTGCCAACAGGGCAGGGAAGAACCTTTTCAGATAAACTCCTAATATTTCTTTGCCACCAATGGCTTTTTGATTTTTCTTTTTTTCAATGGCATACAGCATTTTTTTTGCGAAAATATCCACAGGTATTCCGTTATTGGTAGCATCGTCCATTGTTCCTTGTTTTGATCCGTCACCGGTTACTGCATGAATGGATATATTGGTTTGTATAAACCCAGGGCAGATTATCGTTATTGAAATGTTTTGAGCATATAATTCTGCGCGGAGAGCATCAAAAAAACCATGAAGTGCATGTTTGGCAGCAGCATAACCACTGCGCATCGGAGCTCCAAATATTCCCATAAGGCTTGAAACTACAGCAATCTGTCCGCCTTTATTTTGAATCATATAAGGAACCACAGCTTTGGTTAATGCCACTGTCCCTATAAAATCAACATCCATTAAGCGTTTATCTACTTCTATATCGGTTTCCATAGCCAGAGAACGTTGTGATAATCCTGCATTATTAATCAGAATATCTATTTTTCCAAATGCAGCCTTGGCTTTGGCTGCTATTTCAGGCATTTCTTTATAGTTCTTCAGATCTAAAGGAATTACAGTATACCTGTTAACAGTAAGCCCGGCACTCTCTGCCACTTCATAAAGCTGTTCTTCATTTCTTGAGGAAAGAATAATTTTAGCATTGCTTGTTTGTACCAATTCTTTTACCAGGGCTTCACCAATTCCCGATGATGCTCCTGTAATCCAGATTACTTTATCGTTATAATAATTGCTCATTTTGTGCTTTTATCCATTTGAATTATTCTTTTAATCCGGCAATATACTTTCCAGCTTTCATTCCTGAGAAAATACACCCACCGAGAAATGTTCCTTCCAAAGCCCGGTAGCCATGCATTCCGCCACCTCCAAATCCTGCCACTTCCCCTGCTGCATAAAGTCCTTTAATGATGCTGTCGTCTTCTCTTAAAACCTGTCCGTTCAGATTGGTTTTTATTCCGCCCAATGTTTTTCTTGTTAAAATATTCAGCCTTACCGCAATCAAAGGTCCGTTTTCAGAAGAGAGGATCTTATGGGGAGCAGCAACTCTTCCAAGCTTATCTCCCAGGTAACTTCTGGTGCTTCTGATGTAGTTAATCTGCGTATCTTTTGAAAACTTATTATCAAGTTCCCTGTCTCTGGCTTCGATCTGGGATTTTATTTTTTCATAATTCAGGAGGTGGTTGCCCGCCAGCTGATTCATTCTTTCTACCAGATCTTTCAGATTGTCTGAAACGATGAAATCTTTTCCATGCTTTTTAAAAGCTTCAACAGGGCCGGGAGCTTTCTTTCCAAAAATTCTCTTCAGAAAAAGAGCATAGTCTCTATTGGTAATATCCGGATTCTGTTCTGAACCGGATAGAGCAAATTCTTTTTTGATGATTTTTTGGGTCAGAATAAACCAGGAATAGGAATATCCTGTATCCTGAATGTATTTCAATGTTCCCAGCGTATCAAATCCTGGAAGAAAAGGAGCGGGGAGACGATTTCCCTTAGCATCAAACCACAATGAGGAAGGTCCCGGCAATATCCGGATCCCATGATTGGGCCAGATGGGTGCCCAATTTTGCAACCCTTCTGTGTAATGCCACATCCTGTCACGATTGATGATACTGGCATCTGCATTTTCAGCAATACCAATCATTTTACCATCTACATAGGCCGGAACACCACAAACCATATTCTCGGGAGGAGTTCCCAGTCTTTCGGGCCAGTTTTTCCTTACCAATTCATGATTGGCACCGATACCTCCTGAGGCAATGATAATGTGAGGTGCAGAATATTCAAATTGGGAGATGATGTTTCTATTGGTAGCAACCCCTCTTTCCTGAGTATCATTTTCGAGAATATCACCTTTCAGACCGGTTACTTTTCCGTTTTCTACAGTCAGTTCCGTCACTCTGTGCCGGAATTTCATTTGCAGAAGCCCTTTTTCTCTGGCTTCATATGCTTTTTCCACAAAGGGTTTTATTACTCCTGTACCGGTTCCCCAGCTCACATGAAAACGGGGGACAGAGTTTCCGTGCCCGCTGGCAGATCCGTCACCACGTTCTGCCCAACCTACCATAAACATCAGTCTGATGCCCATTTTGGAAATGTACTCATACTTTTCCCCTGCAGCAAATTTAAGATAGGCTTCTGCCCATTTTCGGGGCCAATAATCTTCATCACGATCAAAACCTGCAGTCCCTTTCCAGTCCTGTAAAGCCAATTCATAAGAATCTTTAATTCCCACTCGCCGTTGCTGGGGTGAATTAATCAGGAAAAGTCCCCCGAATGACCAGAAAGCCTGCCCGCCAATATTCTGTTCAGTTTCCTGATCCAGAAGCAGTACTTTTTTCCCAACATTTGTAATTTCCATTGCTGCTGTAAGTCCTGCCAATCCGGATCCTATGATTATGGCATCAGGCTGGAATGTTTCTTCCATGATAAGGTGTTTTTTATTCACAATACTTTATATAAATGTATAAAATATTTGTATTTAAATACATACAACCCTTTCAAAAACAATAAGAAATTATTAAGATACCAGAGACTTACAATATTGAAGATCTTTTAATCCAAAGTTTCAAATTCAACTATAGCACCGAGATCTTCCAATTGTTTAGCATCATATTCCAGCCATTTTCTGTATCCGGTTCTGAACAATATTTTAGGTTTTTTACTGAGTTCAAGTGCTTCTGATCCTGAGAGCCCGAATTGTTTCTTCAGTAATGCAATAACCTTCATTTTATTGGGTCCTATATCCGTAATATACAAATTGACTTCTGAACCTATTGATTCATAAGTTTCTATTGATTCTTCCTCTTCTTCCTCTTCAATACTTGTATAGACTTCTTTCCATAAAGGATTTTCCAGATCTATATTTTCATCAAAATATTGAATTAATGCTTCTTTACCAAATCTTAGATTCTGAATTTCCTGCAGTATTTCCTGAAATGTACTTAAACTTTCAGCTATTTTTACAGGTTCCCAAACTCCCTGACCGTGATAGGCGAAATAGACCGGAAAATCATCTTTAGCCTCATTTAGATCAATAAAAAAAGGATCTGCAAAATAATTGGAAGCCACAACAATCCAATCTGATTTAAATTTTCCCGGAGCATCACTCGTCAAGTCTTTATTTTCTACTGAGTTATAATGATATCCATCCTGAAAATAATAAATATGTTCTACAGAAGTATAATTTTCCGGCAATGCAAGTCCTTCAATAATGGCTGGTTCTTTCAAAAACTGTAGAATAGAGGGGAAAGAAGCTATTTTTTGAGCTAAAATAGTATTTTCATTTTGCTTTCTCTCAAGGTTAGCCTCCGAAACGGCATTCTGTTTTCTTTCAAAAGGAAATTTCCGCTGCATCCAGTGCATCAGATCGCGATCCAGTACTTCAAAATCTTTTTCCTGCAATACTCCATACGAACTCAGGTACACTTTTGTATTTCCTTCATCTTTGGAAATAACAGCAACCTGCCCACCGGAATCGTCTGCCACCGGAAGATATTCGGAAATATATTCCCCAAATTCATAAGTATCATAACGTTCCTGTATCTCTTCTACTGTACGAAACACACGGACTACATCAAAAATAATCTCGTCTTTGTATTTTTTAGTAAAAGCCTTAATAAAATTTGCCCAGTGCTCAGGAGGATTCATTTTCATAGAATAAAAATACTTTTAAGTTACCTTAAATCATAGCTAAGCCTTACTATGATTTGTTTTTCTCTACTAAAATACAAAAAAGAGAAATTCATCTGAAGTTTTATCTTTGTTAAAAATCATATTACAATGGAAGAAACTAAACCTTATCCAATATTTGCAGTAGATAAAGACGGAACCCGCCACAGCATTGATGCTGCATCCATTATTATACAGCTCGAAGAAGAGGATATTGAAATATCACTGATCCCGCCACATCCTGTTTTTCAAGGAAAACTGACCTTAGCAACCGGTTCTGCTATTCAGGGTAGGGAACAGGAGAGAGGTTCCGGAACCCGATTGATCATTGAACCGGGAGCTGCCAATGTCATTCACATCACTCCTAAAAAGAATAAAACCCTCTAAAACCCTGGTAATTGCTGGAAAATACAGTCCTGAAACCTTTTAAAATTCAACAAATCATTTATATATTTGTGAAAAATAGAAGTATGAAGTATTTGTTTATGATGGTGTGCTTTGTCTGTTCCGTTTTCAGCCAGGCACAGCAAACACAGAATCCGTGGAAAGATAGTCAGCTAATGGATCCGGCATTATTGGCCTCCAGAATTGTAAAACACAAAACCAAGGATTTATTAATCATTTCTGTAGGGCCTGAGGCTATTATTAAAGGTTCTGTAGATATTGGCCCTACTCATGAGCCTGAGAATCTGGAAAAATTAAGAACTTATCTTAAAGATATTCCTAAAAATAAGGAAATTGTAATCTATTGTGGATGCTGTCCTTTCGTAAAATGCCCGAATATTCGTCCTGCATTTAATTTATTGATGGAAATGGGTTTTAAAAATGCAAAACTTTTAAATCTTCCTAAAAACATAAAAACGGATTGGCTGGATAAAGATTATCCAACAAATGATTAATATGAAAACGAGTTGTATACTATTATTTTTAATCCTGTTTTCAGGATATACCTTCGCACAAAATAAGATAGAAGTAGGGAAGAGGGCTCCTGAAATAGCAATGTCTCAAGCAGATGGATCTCCATTTTCGCTTTCAAGCTTAAAGGGAAAATTGGTTCTTGTTGATTTCTGGGCCACCTGGTGTGCTCCGTGTGTAGGAGAGCAACCGGAATTGAAAAAGCTATATGACACCTATTCTGATCAGGTAAAAGCTAATAAATTTGAAATCCTGGGTGTTTCTCTGGATAAAAATAAAGAGAGCTGGCAGAAAGCGATCGATCGATTTAGTATCAACTGGATACAGGTCAGTGATTTAAAATTTTGGAAAAGCCCTGTAGCAAAAGCCTATGAAATAGATGAACTGCCTTTCAATGTTATTATTGATGGGGAAGGAACCATCATCGCTATAAATCTTCATGAAAAGGAGCTTGAAGAATTTTTAAAGAAAAGTTTAGGTCAGAATTAAGATCGGAAGAATAACGATACAAAAGAGTGGTCAGGGTGGCCACTCTTTTTGTTTTTTGACAGTTGTTTGTGCATTAGAATCGGAGCTGATTTAGCTGTTGTTATCAATCAGAAAGTTATAGAGGGAAGACGTTCCCGATTGATACGTTTTTTTCAGTCAAGTTTTATTAATTTCTTGAATTAATGCGGTAAAAGTAAGGAATAAATT
Organism: Chryseobacterium sp. BIGb0232; assembly: GCF_024810195.1. Taxonomy (NCBI): domain Bacteria; kingdom Pseudomonadati; phylum Bacteroidota; class Flavobacteriia; order Flavobacteriales; family Weeksellaceae; genus Chryseobacterium; species Chryseobacterium sp. BIGb0232. Next base: position 2,700 of record NZ_JANUEH010000003.1, on the reverse strand, counting down.
TACAAAAATCACAATTAAGGGAATAATTAATATGTTAATCTTTGCTTTTAAATAAGTAACAATTAGTTAATAATAGAAGATGAATAAAGGAAAATATTTGTTAACCATCAGAGACAAAACAGGTTAGAATACTTTGAATATTCATTTTCAAAAAGTGGAAAAGAATTTCATATGCTGTTAGAAGCAATTCATATACAATAAAAACAAATATTTCTTCGTGATATCTACCTTAGATTCATGAAAAAGAACTTCTACCTCAGATTTGCATTGTCTGTTATCTTACTTATGCATAGTGTGATTTCTATTTTTAGTGGCGATGTTAATAATTTTGGAATCAATTATCTTAATACCATAGGGTATGCACCTATAGGATTATACCTTGCGTGGGTAATAAAACTGACACATCTTGTTTCAGTTCCATTACTTTGGCTGGATCGTTGTATACAACCGGTTTCCATCAGTAATATCATCATTTTGATTTTTGGAATTTATTATATTCATTGGGGGAATGGCTGGTTTGTGGTAGGAGGCGGAAGCAATGGAATTGAATTTAATATTCTTTTGATATTTTCTTTTATCAACCTCATGTATCCTGAAGTTCGTTTAAAAAAAGGATCAACAAAAATATTGTAATTTGATCTTTATTTTGAACTGTTAAGAAGGATTAATAAAATATTTTTGATATTACTGTATTAATCCTATAGGTTGTTTGTAGATGAATGAACTGTTTTTATAGCTTTTATATTTTTATATTTGACTGAACAATATTACTTTGTACTTTTAAATCATAATAAGCTTGAAATCAATCATAAAATCCAAGGTACAGATTCATTTGCTTTTTTGGATATTGTATTATATTCTGGAGGCATATCTTGACTTTTACTGGTCCAGATACCAGTTTCCGGATTTCACTTGGCAGATACGGCTTCAGAATACCCTTCTTCTGGAACTGGGGTATCTTCTGATTAAAATTCCTCTTGCCTATTCCTTGCTGTATGTGTATGAAAAGATTCATTTTAATAAGGTTATTAAATGTATTCTCTATATTCTGATTATTATACTCGCCGTTTTAGGACATCGGTTTTTCACCCATTATATTATTTATCCTTATATCTATGGAGTCACTGAGACTTTAGGTGACAAGCAGCCTTCCGGATTTATCAACGGTCTGGTGGCTTTCAATTCCTTTATGGATCTTATTTTTATGGTTGGATTGGTTTTCGGAGTAGAAATTACAAGACAGAAAAACATGCTGAAAGAACAGATTTCTCAATTGAGATCGGAAAAACTGGATCAGGAACTTACCATGTTAAAAGCCCAGATCAATCCTCACTTTCTGTTTAACACTCTGAATAATATCTATGGAATGGCTCTTAAAAAGGCAGATGAAACCCCTGATGTAATTCTCCAGCTCTCCAAAATCATGCGGTACAATATCTATGAAGCGGCTGAAAAAAGTATTTCCATAGAAAAAGATATTGAAAATATTAAGGATTTTTTACAGATTCAGAAAATAAGACATCACCATCTTAGTGTGCAATTACAGGAAAGCATTGATAATCCTTCTCAGGAAATTTCACCGCTTATCCTGATTCAGTTTGTTGAAAATGCTTTTAAGCATGGTGTTTCCGAAAGTCTGGGAGAGTCTTTTATTACCATTGATATTAAACTGGCAGACGGAATCCTTACCTATTCTATTGAAAATTCCAAAGAAGAGAGATCTCATCAGCATTCTACTAAAATAGGACTGAAAAATATCCGTCGCCAGCTTGAACTGCTTTATCCTAAACACAGACTAACTGTTGAGAATAAAACTGACCGATATATTGTGCAACTCAAAATTGATTTCAATGATACATCCAACCTCTAAAAAATACAACTGTATTATTGTAGAAGACGAGCCCATTGCCGCAGAAATTCTCGAAACTTTTATTTCCCGGGATCCGGAACTGAATCTGACAGGCACATGTTCTGATGCTGTACACGCAAGCAATCTTTTGAGTATTCATAAAGTAGATCTGATGTTCTTAGATCTTCATCTCCCGGTGGTTAAAGGCTTTGAATTTTTGAAACAATTGAAGAATCCGCCATTTGTGATTGTAACAACAGCCTATCATCAATATGCAGTAGAGGGATATGAACTGGATATTGCAGATTATTTACTGAAACCTATTCCTTATGAACGGTTTGTAACAGCCGTTGGTAAATTTAAATACTTAATGGAAGCTGAAGATGCCTTACTGGAAATGGCTGAACGCGATCATATTTTTATCAGCAGTGGCAAGAAACAGATTAAGATCATTCTACAGGACATTTTTTATATCGAAAGTTTAAGGGAATACATTCATATTCATACTAAAACAGAGATATTTATCTTTAAAATGCCAATCAGTAAAATAGAGGCAAGTCTAAACCCGAATATCTTTACCCGTATTCATAAGTCCTATATTATTTCCAAACCAAAAATCGAAGTAAAATCTGCAACCATTGTACAGATTAAAGGCAAAAAGCTTCCTATTGGCCGGACTTACAAGCCATTTATTGACTTGTAGGGTTTAAAACCACCCCGTCAAAAATTAGAGGAATTTTTGCCACCCCTTCAGAGGCTCATCTTGTAGTGGTTTTGAAATAAGATTAAATTTGTACTGTGAAAGATTTTGAAAATATCAAGGGCCTACGTCCTCAGAAAATAAATAATTT